>NZ_DAMCHJ010000003.1:190971-263354 GCF_032104385.1 Tissierella sp. | reverse complement strand
AATTAGGTGATTTAGCGGCTTCAAAAATAAAGAGAGTTTGTGGAATAAAAGATTATGGTTTCATAATGCCTGGGCATGGTGGTGTATTAGATAGATTTGATAGTATAATTTTTACTGCTCCAGTAATATACTACTATATTAGTATGTTTTTAATTTAAAATATAGGTGGTGTTTAAATGTTAACAGCAATATCAGCAGTTTTTGTTTTTTTGGTAGTTATATTAGTACATGAGTTTGGTCATTTTGCTGTAGCAAAAATAGTAGGCATTAGAGTAAATGAATTTTCCATAGGCATGGGACCAAAATTATTTCAAAAGAAAAAAGGTGAAACTGAATATACATTAAGAGCATTGCCAATTGGAGGATATGTGAAAATGGAAGGTGAAGATGAAGCCTCCAATGATCCAAGGGGTTTCAATAAAGTGTCTGTTCTATCAAGAATAGCAGTTGTAGCTGCTGGGGCAATCATGAACTTTATTTTAGCCATAGTTATATTAACTATTGTCTCTTATGGAATAGGTATGCCCACAAATATTATAGATAATACAGTACCAGGATCACCAGCAGAGAAAAGTGGTTTGATATCAGGTGATACTATAATTAATATAAATGGTATAGAAATAAATAATTGGGAAACTACTGTTGACTCCATAAATAAATCTGATCCTAATAAAGAAATAGATATAGATATTAAAAGAGATAGTGAAATCAAAAAAATCATGGTGAAACCAATAACTGAAAAAGGAAAAACCATAATTGGTATAGTGCCTAAATATGAAAAATCAATATCATCTGCAATAAAAGGTGGTTTTGAAAATACTTTTATGTTTCTAAAGTTAATGTTTGAGTTTATAGGAATGATTTTTAAAGGCAAGGTAGGGATTAATCATTTATCTGGGCCTGTTGGTGTAATTCATGAAGTAGGGGTACAGGCAAAACTTGGAATATATAATTTATTATATATTTTAGGTTTTATTAGTGTGAATTTAGGATTCTTCAATCTACTACCTATCCCAGCTTTAGATGGAAGCAGAATAGTCTTTTTATTAATAGAATTAGTTAGAGGTAAACCTATAGATCCCGAGAAGGAAGGTTTTATACATTTTGTTGGCTTCGTTCTATTGATATCTCTAATGTTGATTGTTACTTATAGAGATTTAATCAAATTTAATATTTTTAGTAGGTGATAAAATTGTTGAGAAAAAAAACTAAAGTAATTAAAGTTGGTAATGTATTAATTGGGGGAGATAACCCCATTTCAGTTCAATCCATGACGAATACTCTGACTAAAGATGTTGTTTCTACTATTAGTCAGATAAAGAGGTTAGAAGATGCAGGTTGTGATATAGTTAGATCTGCAATTACAGATTTAGAAGATGCAAAAGCTATAAAAGAGATAAAGAAGAAAATTGATATTCCTATAATTGCTGATATTCAATATGATTATAAATTAGCTTTAGAATCTATTAAATATGGAATTGATGGATTAAGGTTAAATCCAGGTAATATCGGTTCTTTAGACAAGGTTAGAGAAGTAGTAAAAGCCTGTAAAGAAAATAATATTTCTATCAGGGTTGGTGTAAATTCTGGTTCTATTAAAAAGGAGTTTTTAGAAAAATATAATGGCGTAAATGAACATTCTATGGTTTATAGTGCTTTAGAACAAATTAGATTATTAGAAGATATGGACTTTTATGATATAAAGATTTCTCTAAAAGCAAGTAATGTACTTCTAACCATTAAGGCATATGAAAAAATGTCTGATATGGTAGATTATCCATTACATTTAGGTATTACTGAAGCTGGGCCAATATGGAGAGGAACAATAAAATCCTCTGTTGGTATAGGTTCTTTATTGTCAATGGGTATAGGTGATACAGTGAGAATATCTTTGACAGGAGATCCAGTAGAAGAAATTAGAGTGGGTAGAGAAATTCTTAAATCACTTAATCTATTAAATGAAGGATTAGAAATAATATCATGCCCTACTTGCGGAAGAACAAATATTAATTTAATTAATATAGTTGAAGAAGCTGAAAAAAGACTTGAAGGAATTAACAAACATATAAAAGTAGCAATAATGGGCTGTCCAGTGAATGGTCCTGGCGAAGCTAAAGAAGCAGATATAGGAATAGCTGGTGGAAAAGGAGAAGGACTTATATTTAGAAAAGGAGAGATAATAAAAAAGGTTAGAGAAGAAGATTTACTTGATGAACTATTAAATGAAATAGAAAAACTTTAATATAGTAGTATGCCATTGAAAGGAGAAGGGGGTATAAAATACCTATGAATAATAATAGATTATATCTTTCTCAATTGATTACAAAAGAAGAATTCAATGATATTAAGGATTTAGAAGTTATTATTAATAAGATTGAAATAATTAAAAAAACAATGTCTTTAATAGTATATCTTGAATCTTCTAATTTAATAAATAATGTAATGGCCGTCAAAATAAACAAAATTTTGAAAGAAAAATTTACTGAATTTCAAATAGTCATAAGAATTCAGTATAATATTACAGGAAATACAGAGGAAAAAATAAGGTTTTATGAAAAAAAACTTTTAGAGATTATTGAATCAGAAATTCAATCTAGTAGTTCTTGGATCCAAGATTTAAAATGGGAGATCAGCAATGACTCCCTTGTAATTTTTCCGCCAAATAAGGTAGCTTATTATTCGTTAGAAAGAAATGGAATCATAAAGAAGATTAACAATATAATCTTAGAAGAAATAGGATTAAACTTAGATATTAAAATATCTGATGATAATTTTAAAGAGGAAGAAGATTTTCTTGATAAAAAAATTATTGAAGAAAAAGAGATTGCAATTAATATTGTTAACAATATATCTGAAAATCCTAAGTCTGATTCTTCTGATAATACTTCAAGTAAGTTTAATAAATATTATATTTACGGAAAGCAAATAGTAGAATTACCCATTAAAGTAAAAGATATTACTATGCAGACAGGTTCGTGTATAGTAGAAGGTATGGTTTTTCAGCTTGAAACTAGACAAATTAGGAATAATAAAACTTTAGTTACTTTTTGTGTTTCGGATTTTAGTGATTCAATTACAGTAAAAGTTTTTTTATCCGAAGAACAATCCTCAGAATTTCTTTTAAATGTAGAAAATGATTCTTATGTAAAAATTGAAGGTGATGTAATCTTTGATAACTACTCTAAAAGTATGGTTATAATGTTAAACTCACTTAATAAAATTGATAGAGAGAAAAGAAAGGATAATGCAAAAGAAAAAAGAGTAGAACTACATCTACATACACAGATGAGCTCAATGGATGGAGTTTCATCATTGAAAAAGATTGCAACTAGAGCTAAGGAGTGGGGACATAAGGCATTAGCTATAACTGATCATGGTGTTGTTCAAAGCTTTCCAGATGCTATGAATCTAGGTAAGTCTTTAGGTTTAAAAATCATCTATGGAGTTGAAGGTTATTTAATAAATGATAAAAAGGAAATCGTGACTGATTTTGATGAAAATAAAGATTATTCAACTTATATAGTTTTTGATATAGAAACCACTGGTTTATCACCCATAAATGATATGATAACAGAGATAGGTGCTGTTAAAATTAAAGATGGAAAGGTAATAGATACTTATAGTCAATTGATAAATCCAGAAAGACCAATACCGGAATTAATCACTAAGATCACTGGTATTACAGATGAAATGGTAAAGGATAAGCCGACTATTAAAGAAATTATTTTAGATTTTATAAATTTCATTGGAGATGATGTTTTAGTCGCGCATAATGCTACCTTTGATATTGGTTTTATTAGAGAAAAGATTAAGTTAGTTAATATGGAATTAAATAATCCAGTACTGGATACCTTAGAATTATCCAGGGCTGTATTTCCTTCTTTAAAGAGTCATAAATTAAATCTTATTGCAAAACATTTAAATGTAAATTTAGTAAATCATCATAGAGCTGTAGATGACGCTACTGCTACAGCTGAAATATTACTTAAGATTTTAGATATATTGAAGGAAAGAAATATAATAAGTTTTAGACAGATAAATGCTTTAAACACTAATAAAAATCTTTTAAAGGATGAGAGTTTTCATATAATAATACTTGCAAAAAATTTAATTGGACTCAAAAATTTATATAAATTGATATCAGAATCACATATGAAGTATTTTCATAGAAGACCAAGGATTCCAAAATCCCTAATAGAAGCAAATAGGGAAGGGTTAATTATAGGAAGTGCTTGTGAAGCTGGAGAGCTTTATAAAGCAATAATAAAAAACAAAAGTATGAATGAAATAAAAGATATTGTGAAATTTTATGATTATTTAGAAATTCAACCTATTGAAAATAATATGTATTTAGTTAGAGAAGGAATATTAAAGAATGAAGAGCAGTTAAGAGAAATAAACAAAAAAATATATAATTTAGGGAAAGAAAATAAAAGACTTGTTGTAGCAACTGGGGATGTACATTTTTTAGATCCAGAGGATGAAATATATAGAAGGATATTAATGTCTGGACAAAAATTCCAAGATGCAGATATTCAACCTCCCTTATATTTTAGAACAACTGAGGAGATGCTAAATGAGTTTTCATATTTAGGGGAAGAAATTGCAGAAGAAGTAGTTATAAAAAACACTAACTTGATAAATGATATTATAGATGAGATGTTACCAATTCCAGATGGAACTTTTCCGCCAATTATTGAAGGTTCTGAGGAAGAGCTAAAAAAAATAACATATGAGAAAGCAGTAGAAGTATATGGTAATCCTTTGCCAGAGATTGTGGAAAGACGTTTAGAAAGAGAACTTGGTTCTATAATTAAAAACGGTTATGCTGTTATGTATATAATTGCTCAGAAACTAGTTTGGAAGTCCTTGGCAGATGGTTATCTAGTAGGTTCCAGGGGGTCTGTAGGCTCATCTTTCGTAGCTACTATGAGTGGTATTACAGAGGTAAATCCGTTGGCTCCACATTATGTTTGTCCTAATTGTAAATATAATGAATTTTTTGTTGATGGCTCTATAGCTTCAGGTGCAGACCTTCCAGATAAAATCTGCCCTAAATGCCAAGCTAAATTGAATAAAGATGGTCATGATATTCCTTTTGAAGTTTTTCTGGGATTTGAAGGTGATAAAGAACCAGATATTGACTTAAACTTTGCAGGTGAGTATCAAGCTGTGGCACATAAATATACGGAGGAATTATTTGGAGAAGGTTATGTTTTCAGGGCAGGAACCATAGGAACAATTGCAGATAAAACTGCTTATGGCTTTGTAAAAAAGTATTTTGAAGAAAGAGATATAAGTGTCAATGCAGCTGAAATTAATAGGTTGGTTCAAGGATGTACTGGAATCAAAAGGACTTCAGGTCAACATCCTGGAGGAGTTATGATTGTTCCAAAATATAAGGATATTTTGGATTTTACTCCTATTCAATACCCAGCAGATGATAAGAACTCAGGTGTAATCACAACTCATTTTGATTATAATGCTATTAGTGGAAGAATATTAAAACTAGATATTCTTGGTCATGATGTGCCTACTATAATAAGAATGCTTGGTGACATTACTGGAGTTGACCCTACTAAGATACCTCTTGATGAACCAAAAACTATGAAATTATTTACAAGTACTGAATCCTTGGGAGTGACTAAAGAGGATATTAATTGCGAAGTAGGAACTTTAGGAATTCCAGAGTTTGGAACTAAGTTTGTAAGGCAAATGCTTATTGACACTCAGCCTAGTACCTTTTCGGAACTAGTTAGAATTAGTGGGTTATCCCATGGTACAGATGTATGGATAAACAATGCTCAAAATCTTGTTAAAGAAAATATAGCTCCTCTCAGTAAAGTAATTTCCACTAGAGAAGATATTATGTTATATTTAATTAATGCAGGAATGGATAAGAAAAAGTCATTTAAAATCATGGAAAAGGTTCGAAAAGGTAAGGGGCTGTCAGGTGAAGAGGAAGAAGAAATGAGGAGCTTAAGTGTGCCAGGATGGTACATAGATTCATGTAATAAAATAAAGTATATGTTTCCAAAGGCTCATGCTGCTGCCTATGTGATGATGTCTTTTAGAATAGCGTATTTTAAAGTATATTTTCCGGAAGCTTTCTATGCAACTTATTTTACTATTAAGGCTAATGATTTTGATGCGGATTTAGTTATAAAAGGTAAAGAATTCGTAAAAAATAAGATTCAAGAAATAGAAAAACTAGGCAATGATGTAACAGCAAAGGAAAAAAACTTATTAACAGTTTTAGAAGTTGTTTTAGAAATGTATTCTAGAGGTTATAAATTTCAGAAGGTGGATCTTTATAAATCTGATAGTGATAAATTTATAATTGATGAAAATGGAATTATACCACCACTTAAAAGCTTAGAAGGCCTTGGAGAAAATGTTGCCAGAAAAATTGTCGAAGAAAGAAATATTTCTAGATTCATATCTATAGAAGATTTAGTTAGTCGTGGTAAAGTAAGTAAACCTGTATTAGAAGTTTTAACTAATCATGGATGCTTAGGTGATTTGCCATTAAGTAATCAAATAAGCCTTTTTAATATTTGATTTTTCTTTAAATTGTGATATAATTAATTTGACAAAAATAAATTTTTTCTGGGAAAGAGTGGGTTAACCCACTCTTGATTTTTTATTCTAAACTAACTATTGATATAAATAAACTATTATGGAGGTGAATTAATTGAATAAAAAGGGAATTATAGGGGTTGTCAAAGAAATATCTGAAGAATTAGTAGAAGAGTTAAAATATGAATTAGTGGATGTAGAGTTTGTAAAAGAGGGTTCTAACAATTTTCTTAGAGTATATTTAGATAAGCCTGGTGGAATAAATTTAGATGATTGTCAGAGGATGAGCCAGTTATTAAGCGATAAATTAGATGAGAAAGATCCTATTACTGTACCATATTATTTAGAGGTTTCATCTCCAGGACTAGATAGACCATTAAAAACTGACAAAGATTTAAAAAGAAATTTAGGAAAAGAAATTGAAATCAAACTATATCAGCCGGTGAATGGTAAAAAGATAATAGAAGGGACTTTAGAATCATACGAAGAAAAAGTAATTGTATTAAAAACAGAAATTAATGAAATTATTAAAATATCAAGAGAAGGCATTGCTTTAATTAAATTGGCAGTTAAATTTTAAGGAGGTTTAATGAATGAATGGAGATTTTATTGATGCCCTTCATGAAATAGAAAAAGAGAAGGGCATTTCTAAGGATATAATATTTGATGCCCTAGAATCTGCGCTTATTTCCAGTTATAAAAAAAATTTTAATGCATCTCAAAATGTTGAAGTTGAAATGGATAGAACTACTGGAAAGGTGAAAGTGCTAGCATTAAAAGAAGTAGTAGATATAGTAGAAAATGAATATCTTGAAATAGATTTAAATGATGCTAAAGAAATTGATGATAGATTTCAAATTGGTGATATTATAAAAATAGAGATTACACCAAAAGATTTTGGTCGAATAGCTGCACAAACTGCAAAACAGGTTGTTATTCAACGAATAAGAGATGCTGAAAGAGATGTAATCTATGATGATTTTATAAATAGGGAGAATGAAATAATTACTGGATTAGTTCAGCGTATTAGTAAAAATAATGTATATGTGGATTTAGGTAAGACAGAAGGTATATTGCCACCTTCTGAGCAAATACAAGGTGATAGACTAAAACTATTAATATCTGAAGTTAAGAAGACAACAAAAGGACCTCAAATAACATTATCTAGATCTCATCCTAATCTTGTAAAAAGACTATTTGAATTAGAGGTTCCTGAAATCAATGATGGAATAGTTGAAATATATTCTATATCTAGAGAGGCGGGATCTAGAACTAAGATTTCAGTTTTTTCAAAGGATCCCAATGTAGATCCTCTTGGCTCTTGTGTAGGATTTAAAGGTAGTAGGGTAAAAGTTATAGTCGATGAATTGAAGGGTGAGAAAATAGATATTGTAATTTGGAGTAAGGATATAGGAGAATTTATTGCTAATAGCTTAAGTCCTTCTAAGGTACTAAATGTAATAGTTGATGAAAAGGAGAAATCTGCTGTTGTTGTGGTACCAGATTATCAACTTTCCTTGGCGATAGGCAAGGAAGGTCAAAATGCTAGATTAGCAGCAAAATTGACTAATTGGAAGATAGATATAAAATCGGAATCACAATACAATCAAGATATTGAATAAGAGGTGATTGTTTGAAAAAGAAAAAAGTTCCTTTAAGAAAATGTATTGCTTGTGGTGAGGGTAAACCAAAAAAAGAATTAATAAGAGTTGTAAAGAGCAATGAGAATGAAGTAAATATTGATATAACTGGGAAGATGAATGGTAGAGGTGCATATATATGCTCTAATCTTGAGTGTTTGGAACTTGCACAAAAGGGTAAAAAATTTTCTAGGGTTTTAGAAGTAGAAATAACTACTAATATATATGAAGAACTGAAAGATATAATTCAATCGAAATTAGAGAAATAAGAGATATCACCTTTAAATATAATAGGGGGTATGTAATATGAAGAAAATTAGAATATATGAATTGGCAAGGGAATTGGGAATAAGTAGTAAAGATTTAATTGAAAAGATTTCTGAATTAGATATAAATGTAGGGAATCATATGAGTACTTTGGAAAATGAAGAAGCTGAAATAATAAGATCATTATTATCAAATGATGAAGAAAAAGATAGTTCAAATGAAAAGACTGATAATACTGATGAGGACATAAGTACTAAGGAACATGAAGAAAGTTTTAAAGAAAAAATAATTGAAGATAAAAACAATAAAAAACATAAGAATAAGAAGCAGTCAAATAAAAGTAAGTTAAAGAATAATAATATGAATAAAGAAAACAATATAATTAGTAAAGAAGGGAATGAGGTTGTTATAGAAATCGAAAGTAATATCATTGTAAAAGATTTAGCAGATAAAATAGATGTAAGTCCATCACAAATAATTTCTAAATTAATTGGATTAGGTGTAATGGTAAATCAAAATCAAGCAATAGATTCAGATATAGCGATTATAGTTGCTGAAGAATTTGGTGTTGAATTAAAAGTAAAAGAAGTTTTAGAAGATAACAATATATCATTAGAAGAAGAATTTAATCTGAATTATGAAGATGATCCAAAGGATTTAAAAACTAGAGCACCTATAGTAACAGTAATGGGGCATGTTGACCATGGTAAAACGTCTTTATTAGATGCTATTAAAGAAACTAGTGTTACAAAATCAGAAGCTGGGGGAATTACTCAGCATATAGGTGCTTATGCCGTAAATATTAACAATAAAAAGATATGTTTTTTAGACACTCCAGGTCATGAAGCTTTTACATCTATGCGTGCTAGAGGTGCACAGGTAACTGATATTGCAATATTAGTTGTGGCAGCAGATGATGGGGTTATGCCTCAGACTATAGAGGCAATAAATCATGCAAAAGCTGCTAATGTTCCAATAATTGTAGCAATTAATAAAATGGATAAACCTACAGCCAATGTAGATAGAATTAAACAAGAGTTAGTAGAAAATTCTTTGGTTCCAGAGGATTGGGGTGGAGATACTATAACAGTACCTGTATCTGCAAAAAATCGCGTAGGAATTGAAGAATTGCTTGAAATGATACTGCTTGTTGCAGAAATGCAAGAACTCAAAGCTAATCCAAATAGAAATGCAGTAGGTACAATTGTAGAAGCACAGCTTGATAAAGGAAAGGGACCATTAGCTACTGTATTAGTTCAAAAAGGAACATTACAAGTAGGGGATATGGTTGTTTCTGGCTCTTCCTTTGGTAGGGTTAGGGCTATGTTAGATGACAAAGGGAAAAGAGTCAAAAAGGCTGGACCATCAATGCCTGTAGTAATACTTGGGTTGTCTGAGGTTCCAAATGCAGGAGATTTATTATATGCTGTGGAAGATGAGAAGATAGCTAGATCATTAGCTGAAAAAAACAAGGAAATTGTCAGAGCAGAACAGATGAGATCTGATCAAAAGGTTTCACTAGACGATTTATTTGAAAGAATAAAATTAGGCGAAATCAAAGATTTAAATATTATAATCAAAGGCGATGTTAGAGGTTCAATTGAGGCATTAAAACAATCTTTAGAAAAGCTTGATACTGAGGAAGTAAAAACTAATATTATACATGGTGGTGTAGGCGGAATCACTGAATCTGATATTATGCTTGCTTCTGCTTCTAATGCTATTGTTGTTGGTTTCAACGTTAGACCAAATTTAAATGCTATTGAAGTAGCTAAAAGAGAAAAGGTAGATGTTAGAACATATAGAGTGATTTATGAAGCCATTGAAGATATCCAAGCTGCAATTAAAGGGATGCATGCACCAAAAATTATTGAAGAAGTAATAGGTAGAGCTGAAGTTAGGGCTACATTTAGATTACCTAATGGAAGCACTATAGCAGGTATTTATGTATTGGATGGTAAGATAGCTAGAAATGGGAAAGTTAGACTTCTTAGAAATGATATTGTTGTATTTGAAGGAGATGTATCATCTTTGAAAAGGTTTAAAGATGACGCTAAAGAAGTATTATCAGGATATGAGGCAGGACTAGGCTTAGAAAATTATAATGATATTAAAGAGGGAGATTTACTAGAAGCATATGTTTTGAAAGAAGTTGAGAAATAGAGGTGGGGAAATGAATAATAAAAGACTTAATCGAATTTCCGAAGAAGTAAAAAGAGTTGTTTCGGAGTTAATTTATAATGGTCTTAAAGACCCAAGGGTTAATTCCATGACAACTATAACGAAGGTGGAAGTAACTAGGGATTTAAGATATGCAAAGATTTATGTTTCAGTATTTGGAAACAAAGAAGAAAAGGAAAATACATTATTAGGTTTAGAAAGTGCAAAAGGATTTATAAGAAAAGAAATAAGCAGTAGAATTGATTTAAGATATGCTCCAGAACCAATTTTTATCTTAGATGAATCAATAGAGCAGGGAATTTATATGTCTAAGTTAATTGAAGAGGTAAACAAGGATTCTAATTTATTTAAGGAAGATAGAAATGGTGAATAATATTGAATTTTCATTTGATATGGCGATTAAAAAAATCAAAGAAAGTAAAAGTATATATATTGCTTCTCATGTTCACCCTGATGGTGATAATATTGGCTCTATTCTAGCTTTATGGATGGCAATTAAGAAGATAAATCATAAGGTTTATATCATCAAAACTGATGATATTCCTTCTGATTTTCTATTTCTTCCAAATTTAAATGAGATTAAAGAGTTTAATAATAGTGATAATATAGATGTTTTTATCGCTTTAGATACTAGTGATGAAAATAGATTAGGCAAAAACAAAGAATTATTAAATGAAGCTAAAACTATAATTAACATTGATCATCATATTAGTAATACAAATTTTGGACATATAAATATTGTAGATAGTAACGCGGCAGCAACTGGTGAATTAGTATATAATTTAATAAAGAAAATGAGCATTCCCATAGATAAAGATATAGCTTCTTGTATTTATACTGCAATAAGTTCGGATACTGGCAGTTTTATGTATGATAATACTAGTGCAGAAACTCATAAAATTGTTGCAGAATTAATAGATATAGGAATTGATAAAAGTAATATAAATATAAATTTATATCAGAATAAAAGCTTAGAGAGAACTATGTTATTCATAAAATCCTTAGAAACTTTGAGTTTATATTTTGATAATAAGGTTGCTTTAATAAAAGTAACTCAAGATATGGCTAATAAGGCTAATGCTAAGATGGAAGATACTGAAGGTATAGTTTCATTCATAAGGGAAATTGCTCCTGTTGAGGTAGGAATTATACTTAAAGAATTTAAAGAGAATGAAATCAAAGTTAGCATGAGAAGTAAAAGATTTATAGATGTATCTGCTATTTGTGCTAACTTTAATGGAGGAGGACATATAAGAGCAGCAGGCTGTACAATTAATTCTCCTATGGATGTTACTGAAAAATTAATTTTAGATGAATTAAAGAAAGTGTTTTAGGTGATTATATGAATGGTGTAATAAACTTCTTTAAGCCTAGGGGAATGACTTCTCATGATGCTGTAAATCTATTGAGAAAGACATTAAAAACTAAAAAGATTGGACACACAGGAACTTTAGATCCAAATGCATCTGGAGTATTGCCTTTATGTATAGGCAAAGCTACTAGGATTTCTGAATATCTTCTTGATAGTGATAAAGAATATATAGGAGAGCTAACATTAGGATATAGAACTGATACTCAAGATATAGATGGAAAGATAATATCTTCTTCTAACAATTGTGTTAATGAGGAAGATATTATAACTGTCATGTCTAAATATAATGGACATATATCTCAATTGCCGCCTATGTACTCAGCATTAAAACATAAAGGAAAAAAGCTTTATGAATTGGCACGCGAGGGAAAAACTGTTGAGCGTAATCCCCGAAATATTATAATATATGAACAAAAAATATTGAACATGGAAGATTGTAAGAAAGTTATGTTTTATACAAGATGCTCCAGAGGTACTTATATTAGAACATTATGTGATGATATTGGGGTGGACTTAGGCACCTACGGATATATGTCATATTTACTAAGGGTAGGTGTAGGAAATTTTAAGATTGATAATTCATATAGTATTGAATATATTAGAAAATTAAATTCGGAAGAGATTCCTAAAATCATTACTCCTATGGACAAGGCATTATATCATTTAGAAGAATTTATTGTTCCAGAACATTTATATTCAAAATTAATAAATGGAGTGGTATTACGATTTGATTCTATGGAGGAAAGTAAGGTGGATAAATTACTTAGAGTATATTGTAAAGATATATTTATTGGAATAGGCAAAATTAGTAATATAGATTCTAAATTTTACTTAAAGATGGATAAAGTTTTAATAATATAAGGTGGTATACATGGAGATTATAGAACTATCAAATTATAATGAAACAAGATTTAATACGGCTATAGCCTTAGGAAATTTTGATGGAATTCATATAGGACATCAGGAACTAATTAAAACCATGATATCTAAATCAAAAGAATTAGGTATAAAGTCTTCACTTTTACTATTCAAAAGTCATACTAAATCCATAATAAATAATAGTAAACCTAAGATGATAACCAACAATCAACAAAAATTTAAGATTGCGAAGGATTTAGGTGTAGACATTATTTATATATTAAATTTTGATGATAAAATTATGAAATTATCAGGAGAAGATTTTATTAAGGATATTATCATAAATAAAATGAATGGTAAGTTACTTGTTGTAGGATTTGATTATAGATTTGGATATAAAGCTTCTGGAGATTCTAAGTATTTGATGAAACTTGGAAAAGACTATAATATAGGTGTAATTGTATTAGACCCAATTTATAGGGATAAAGATATTATAAGTAGTTCTAATATTAGAAGTTTAATAGCAGATGGAAATATTTCTCTTTCTTCAAAAATGCTAGGTAGACCATATTCTATTATAGGAAAAGTTATACCAGGAAAAAACAGAGGAAATAAATTAGGATTTCCCACAGCTAATATAGAACCTATTGATAATTATGTAATACCTAAAAATGGAGTATATATGACCAATACCATAATAGATGGTAAGATATATGTTTCGGCTACAAATATTGGATATAATCCTACTTTTAATGAAGATGTGCTAAAGATAGAAACTTATATTCTAGATTTTGATGGGGATGTATATGGAAATATACTGGAAATTGAATTTTTAGATTTTCTTAGAAATGATATTAAATTTGAAAATAAAGAAGCCTTGATAGAACAAATGAAAATTGATATTGGAATGATTAAATTAAGACAATAATATTTACATTTATTGTTTATTATGATACTATAATATTGGTACATTACCTATTGCTATGTTTAACGTATCCTCGGCGTCTTACAAAGCTATAGGAGTATATTAAAATTTGGAGGTGTATTTATGTTAACAAAAGAAGTTAAAGAACAAATAATTAATGATTATAAATTGCACGAAGGTGATACAGGTTCACCAGAGGTACAAATTGCAATTTTAACACACAGAATTAATTCTGTAAATGAGCATTTAAAAGCTCATAAAAAGGATCACCATTCTAGAAGAGGATTACTTAAAATGGTAGGTCAAAGAAGAGGCCTTTTAAAATATTTACAAAATAATGATATTGAAAGATATCGTTCTTTAATTGAAAAATTAGGCATCAGAGGTTAATAAGAGCGGGATTATCCCGCTCTATTGATTTATTCTAGATATTTTTTATGAAATAAGGATATAATAAATATATTAAAATTTAAGGAGGTATTGCATGGAAAGAAAATTCCAGTATAAATTGGCTGGTAGAGATCTTACTGTAACCATAGGTAAGGTAGCAGAACAGGCTAATGGAGCTTGTATGGTACAATATGGTGATACAGTAGTCTTAGCGACTGCTACAGCTTCTAAAGAACCAAGAGAAGGTATAGATTTTTTCCCACTTAGCGTTGACTATGAAGAGAAATTATATTCAGTAGGTAAAATACCAGGTGGATTTATTAAAAGAGAAGGTAGACCAAGTGAAAAAGCAATTTTAACTTCAAGACTTATAGATAGGCCTCTTAGACCATTATTTCCAGATGGATATAGAAATGATGTACAAGTCATAGCTACTGTTTTATCAGTTGACCAAGATCATTCACCAGAAATAGTTGCAATGATTGGCTCTTCAATAGCATTATCCATATCAGATATACCATTTAATGGGCCAACAGGTTCAGTATTAATTGGCTTAATAGATGGAAAATTTGTTATAAATCCAACTAGTGAAGAAAGAGATAAATCTGAAATACATTTAGTAGTGGCAGGGACTAAAGATGCTATAATGATGGTGGAAGCAGGTGCTAATGAGATTACAGAAGAGGTAATGCTAGAAGGTATTTTAACAGCACATGGTGAAATTGTGAAATTATGTGAATTTATTGAAGATATCGCAGAGGAAATAGGAAAAACTAAGGAAGAATATAATTTATTTAAGCCAAATGAAGAAATTAGAGAAAAAATTATTGAATTTGGTAGAAAAAAATTAATTGATGCTATTAATACTTTTGAGAAACAAGAAAGATTAAATAATATTGATAACGTAAATAAAGAAATTAAAGAAGTGTTTTTAGAAGAATATCCTGAATCAGAACAAGATATTAATGGGATAATAGAAGATATGTTAAAAGAAGAAGTAAGAAGACTAATTATTGAGGATGGTAAAAGACCAGATAATAGGAAGGTTGATGAGATACGTCCTATTACAACAGATGTAGGTTTACTTCCAAGAACTCATGGTTCAGGATTATTTACAAGGGGTCAAACTCAAGTTCTCACCATTGCTACTTTGGGTGCTATTAGTGATGCCCAAGTTATTGATGGATTAGGAGAGGAAGAATCTAAAAGATATATGCATCATTATAATTTCCCGCCATATTCAGTAGGTGATACTAGACCTTTAAGAGGACCTGGAAGAAGAGAAATAGGTCATGGCGCATTGGCAGAAAGAGCTCTTGAACCAGTTATACCATCAGAAGATAATTTCCCTTATACTATTAGACTTGTATCCGAAGTTTTAAGTTCAAATGGCTCTTCATCTCAAGCTAGTGTTTGTGGAAGTACTTTAGCTTTACTTGATGCAGGTGTACCTATAAAATCTCCTGTAGCCGGGATAGCAATGGGATTAATAAAAGAAGGTAATAAATTAGCTATTCTTTCTGATATACAAGGTATGGAAGATCATCTGGGAGATATGGACTTTAAAGTAGCTGGTACTAAAGATGGAATTACGGCTATACAAATGGATATAAAAATAGCTGGAATAGATAAACCAATTCTAGAAGAAGCCTTGGAAAAAGCAAGAAAAGGAAGACTTTATATCTTGGATAAAATGGCAGAAACTATTTCAATTCCACGAGGAAATTTATCACCATATGCACCTAAGATGTATACAATGCAAGTAAATCCAGATAAAATAAGAGATATTATTGGACCTGGTGGAAAAATGATTAACAAGATAATAGATGAAACAGGCGTAAAAATTGACATTGATGATAGTGGAAAGGTGTTTATTTCTTCCATAACCCAAGAAGATGGAGAAAAGGCTATGGATATGATAAATAAAATAGTTAAAGAAGTTGAAGTTGGGGATATTTATTTAGGTAAGGTAACACGTATAACTAACTTTGGTGCTTTTGTAGATGTTTTAAATGGAAAAGAAGGACTGCTTCATATATCTAATATAGCTAGAGAAAGAGTCAATAAGGTAGAGGATGTATTAGCTTTAGGAGATGAAATATTAGTTAAAGTCATGGAAATAGACAATCAAGGTCGAGTTAATCTATCTAGAAAGGTATTACTTCCAGAAGAAACTAAAACAGAAGAATAAAATACTAATGCATGAACCAAAATAAGGTTCATGTTTTTGTGTCTCATAAATTGTAAAAGCAATAATGGAAACACTTTAGTATAGGGAAGTTTAATATAGACCTATTTATTTTCAATATTAATGTCTAATAAGATGTTATCATAAATGATAATATGTAAACTTATAATAATTAATCAATAAAGGGAACCTATGAAAATGGTTTCCCTAATTTACTTTTTAGGATAATTTACTAACCCTTTGAATATATATAGATATATAAGATATTGGAGGGATGTATATGAAATTAGTTATTGTGAATAAAAAGACTCTGTTTACCATTTTAATTGTTTTAATACTAGTTATAATAACTTTATCTATTTTAAGAGTCTATAATAAGACAGAAGAAACTTTTAATTCAGATGTATACTATCAGGGGAATATTGATGAAAAGATAATCGCATTTGCTTGTAATGTAGACTGGGGAGATGAAAACATTCCAAATATGTTAGAGATATTTAAAGAAAATGATATTAAAATTACATATTTTGTAACTGGTAAATGGGCAGAAAAAAATAAGGAAACTTTAAAAATGATATATAATGATAACCATGAAATTGGGAATCATGGTTATAGTCATGTAGATTATGATAAATTATCCTATAATGAAAATAAAGAAGGAATAGTGAAAGCTCATAATATAATTAAGGAAACCTTGAATATTGATTCAAAATATTTTGCACCGCCATCAGGTGCTTACAATGATAATACTGTAAAGGCAACAAAAGATTTAGGATATGAACTTATAATGTGGAGTATAGATACGATTGACTGGAGAAAAGATAGTACAAAAGATGTAATCATTAATAGGGTTATTCCAAAGATACATAATTCTGCAATTGTTTTAATGCATCCTACTGAAGAAACAGTTAAAGCATTACCAGAAATAATAAATTACCTATATCAAAATGGTTATAAAATTGGTACAATAAGTGATGTAATAAAAAACAATTAGTAATACTGGAGGAGAATATGTATATAATAGATAAATTGGATAATGGTATAAGAGTTGTCATGGAAAAGATTCCCTATGTCAACTCTGTTTCCATTGGAATTATAGTTGATAATGGTTCTGTAAAAGAGGACAAGCATAATAATGGGGTATCTCATTTTATAGAGCATATGTTGTTCAAGGGTACAGGAAAGAGAACAGCTAAAGATATTGCAGAAGCAATAGATAATATAGGTGGTCAATTAAATGCTTTTACTGGTAAAGAAAGCACATGTTATTATGCTAAGGTCTTATATAATCATATAGATATAGCTATAGATGTATTAGCAGATATGTTGACTAACTCAAATTTTTTAGAATCAGATATAGAAAAGGAAAAGACAGTAATAATAGAAGAAATAAATATGTATCTAGATTCACCTGAGGATATGGTCAGTGAGTTATTAAATGATATAATGTTTGAAGATACACCTCTTGGTCATCCCATATTAGGCATAGAAGAAAGTATTAAGAATTTAAATAGGGATGAACTTATTAATTATTTTTTTAATAATTATAGGCCTGAAAATATAGTTATATCATTAGCAGGTAATATTGACACCAAAGAAGTTTTCAAAATGTTAAATCATTATTTTGGCAACTTTAATAATTCTAATAAAAATGATGATAAGATCAACAATATTTATAGTTTCACCAATAAATTAAAAGGTATCAATAAAAACACAGAACAACTAAATTTTTGCATTGGAATGGAAGGTTTGCCAATTGTTTCTCAAAACATAGAGGCATTATTAGTATTAAATAATATTTTCGGGGGTAGTATGAGTTCGAGATTGTTTCAAAAAATACGTGAAGATTTAGGTTTAGCTTATGCTATTGAATCATATCCATCATCTTATAAAGATATAGGTATATTAAGTATATACACTGGATTACATCCATCCCAACTATTAAAAACTATAAAACATATTGGAAAAGAAATTGATGATATTAGAAAAAAATTAATCTCAAAAGATGAATTAGATAAATCTAAAGAACAGCTAAAAGGCAGTTATGTTCTTGGAATGGAAGGAACATTTAGTAGAATGTATGAAATAGGAAAATCTCTATCGCTTTTTAATAGAGTACAATCTCCTGATGAAATATTAAATAAAATTGATAAAGTAAATTTAAGTGATATAGAAGAAATAATAAAAATCGTATTTAACAAAAAAGCCATTAATATTGCATATGTAGGAGATATTAAAAATCAAGATATGACTGAACAAAAAATAAAAAATATATTATTTTAATGGAGTGTGGTTAGCATGAAAGTAAAAGTAATTAATAAGTCTCAGTTTCAATTACCAGAATATAAGACAAATGGAGCAGCGGGATTGGATTTACAAGCTAATATTCATGAGTCTATAGAGGTAAAACCACTAGATAGGGTTTTAGTACCAACGGGATTATTTCTTTCAATACCAGAAGGATATGAAGCTCAAATTAGGGGTAGGTCAGGATTAGCTTTAAAACACGGAATAACATTAGCCAATGGAATTGGCACAATAGATAGTGATTATAGGGGAGAAATCAAAGTGATTTTAATTAATCTTGGTAAAGAGTCATATATCATTAACAAAGGTGATAGAATTGCACAAATGGTATTCATTAAATATGAAAAAGCTACCTTAATAATAGCTGATGATTTAGATGAGACTATTAGAGGCGAGGGAGGATTTGGTCATTCTGGGTATTGATATCTAATAAGATGTTATCATAAATGATAACGTATATTACTCAAATTCCTATAATATTATATAATATAAAGAATTAGGAGGAGATTTTATGCGTTTATCCGAATTAGGTCAAAAAGAAATTGTAAATTTAAATAATGGTGGTAGACTTGGTATGATAGTAGATAGTGACCTTTTAATTGATGAAGAAACTGGTAAAATTATTTCTTTATTAGTGCCTGAAAAAAGATTAGGATTAAGAATTTTAGGTTTAGAAAGTAATGATATAGAAATACATTGGGATACAATTAGAAAGATAGGTTATGATATGATTATTATTGAAATTGAATAATTATTATACTTTTAATACATATATCTCAATAAGATATATGTATTTTTTTGTATAAGGAATATTATTGTTTTTTTAAGTAAATGCTATAGATATTAATTATTTTAGGAGGAAAATATGAATAAGAAAAATAAAGATGACAATTCCCCAATTCAAGAGGAAAAACTAGAAAATATTAAAGAAATAGGTACTACTAATATTCCGGAAGTAAAAAATAATATTCAATTTATATCTATTATTGGGGAAATAGAAGGTCACACAATTTCCCCTAATGACAAAAAAGCTACTAAATATGAACATATTATTCCTTTACTAATAGCAGCTCAACAGGATCCTAAAATAGAGGGAATCTTTATTATTTTAAATACTGTTGGTGGAGATGTAGAAGCTGGTTTAGCTCTTTCTGAATTAATAAATTCAGTGGATAAACCTAAAGTATCTTTAGTTTTAGGTGGAGGACATAGCATTGGAGTACCTTTAGCTACTTCAACAGATTATTCATTTATTGTTCCTACTGCAACTATGACAATACACCCCATTAGAACTACTGGCTTAGTTATTGGTGTGCCACAAACTTTTAGATATTTTCAAAAGATGCAGCAAAGAATAATCAATTTTATATTAAGAACTTCAGAAATAGATGGCAAAACACTAAACGAGTTAATGTATTCAACAGATGAAATTGCAAATGATGTAGGAACGATATTAGTTGGAGAAGAAGCAGTAAAATATAAATTAATTGATGAAGTAGGAGGTTTTTCAACCGCTTTAAAAAAACTTGATAATATGGTAGAGGATAAAAATAAATAGAATAGAATTCCAAATTATGCTATAATAACTACAGCATATACTTTAAAAAGGGGGGAGTTTTTTGAACCTTAAAAAGAAAACTATTAAAAAAACTCAAAAAAAAAATAAATATAATAAAGATATTATAGGAATAATTATAATTGCATTAGGTATATTATCAATGATAAGTCTATTTAGCTCTAATATGGGGATAATAGGTTCTATAATTAAAGGTACTACTTTTTCTTTAATGGGGTTTGGCTCTTATTTCTTTCCTTTAATCATAATAGCTTCCGGAATTATCTTTTTCTTAGATGATTATAAGCATATGGAAGGAAGAATGATTTTATCTATGGGGTTTATACTTTTAAGCATATTAATTATGCTTGATGGAATAAATCCTTTTGATTATAAATTTATTGATAGGATTAATAGTTCCATTAATTTAAGTAAAATTGGAAAAGGCGGAGGTATAATTGGTAGTTTTTTTGGTTTTTTTATTTATAGATTATTTGGTTCAATAGGTTCTTATCTTGTTTTAGGATTTATTATTATTATAAATACATTAATTGTAACCAATATTAAAGTTAAAGATATTTTTTTGAAATCTAAAAATGTGAAGAAAACAGCAGAAAGTAAAAGAAATAAACCTAAATTTAAAATAGTAAATGAGATAAAACCCGAATTAAATCAAGAAGATATTAAAAATGATATTAAAATCTTAGATTATGTAAAAAATCAAAAAAAAGAAAATTCAAAAGAAATGAATATTGAAGAAATAAATAATATAGATACTGAAATAAAAAACAAACAAAATAAGAATCATATTTCTACATACAATACACCCTCCTTATCCTTACTAAAATCTCCAACATCAAATCAAGACAGTGATGATAGAAAAGAGATATTAAATAATGCTAAGATAATTGAAGAAACAATGAAAAACTTTGGAATTGATGCAACAATTACTCAAATTAATAAAGGACCGACTATTACTTGTTATGAACTGCAACCTTCTCCTGGGATCAAACTTAGCAAGATAGTATCTTTATCTGATAATATAGCTTTAAGTTTGGCTTCCTCTGATATTCGGATTGAAGCACCTATCCCTGGTAAGGCAGCCGTAGGTATTGAGGTTCCAAATAAAATAAAAAGTAGTGTACTTCTGAAGGAAATAATTACTTCTGAAACATATAATACTATTGATTCTCCTATACCTTTAGCTCTTGGAAAAGATATATCAGGCAATGTGATAGTGTCTACTATTGATAAAATGCCACATTTACTCATAGCGGGAGCTACTGGTTCAGGAAAATCAGTTTGTATCAATACCATAATCATGAGTATATTATATAAATCCTCTCCTGAAGATGTTAAACTTTTACTTATAGATCCTAAAATGGTAGAATTAAGTATATATAATGGTATCCCTCATTTATTAATTCCAGTAGTAACTGATGCAAAAAAAGCTGCTTTTGCACTTAACTGGGCTGTAACTGAGATGGAGAAAAGATATAAACTATTTGCTGAAAATAATGTTAGGGACATAAAATCTTATAATAACAAGACTAAAGATACTGAAGATGAAGAATTACCTACAATAGTTATAATAATTGATGAATTAGCAGATTTAATGATGGTTGCAGCTCAAGAAATAGAAGATTATATTTGTAGACTTGCTCAAATGGCTAGAGCTGCAGGAATGTATCTTATTGTGGCCACCCAAAGACCATCTGTAGACGTTATAACTGGTACTATAAAGGCTAATATACCTTCAAGAATATCATTTGCTGTATCTTCTCAAGTGGATTCTAGAACCATTTTAGATATGGCAGGAGCAGAGAAACTTTTAGGAAAAGGTGATATGTTATTTTATCCATCTTTTTATTCGAAACCTTCTAGGTTACAAGGTGCTTTTATATCTGATGAAGAAGTAGAAGCTGTAGTTAATTCTCTTAAAGCTCAGGATATAACTGAATATAATGAAGATATTATTGAAGTAGTAGAAAATTCAAAGGAAATATCCTTTACTGACAGTGATGAATTATTACCAACTGCAATATCTTTAGTTGTAGAAGAAGGACAGGCTTCAATTTCATTGTTACAAAGGAGATTAAAAATTGGATATGCTAGAGCTGCGAGAATCGTAGATGAAATGGAAGAACGGGGTGTAATAGGAGGATATGAAGGTAGTAAGCCTAGAAAGGTATTATTATCACCAGAAGATTTAGAGTCAACATTTAAGGAGAGATAGAATGAAAACAAAAAAAATTTACGTTGTTACTTTAGGTTGTTCAAAAAATGAAATAGATTCGGAACTAATGATAAGTATATTAAGGGAAAGTAATTATATAGTGGCTAGTTCATTAGAGGAAGCAGACACTATCATTGTAAATACATGTGGGTTTATAGAGAAGGCAAAAGAAGAATCTATAGAAACTATTTGGGAAATGATTAGATATAAAAACGAAGGTAATTGTAAATACTTAATATTAGCAGGTTGTTTAGCTGAAAGATATTCTCAAGAATTAATGGATGAAATTCCTGATATTGATGCCGTAATTGGTACTGGAAATATAAAGGATATTTCCTTAGTTATTAAAGAATTAGAATTAAAATCTCAAAGAATTAAAAAGACAGGAAATATAGATGTAGATTACTTAGAAGAAGTAAAAAGAATTAATTTTAATATTACGGAATATGTAAGAATTTCTGAGGGATGTGATAACTTTTGCACATATTGTATTATTCCTAGGTTAAGAGGAAAGCATAGAAGCAGAAAAATGGAAGACATTATAGAAGAAGTAAAGTATTTAGCTTCTAATGGGGTAAAGGAAATAATTTTAATTGGTCAAAATACTTCTGATTATGGGATTGATTTATATGGAGAATATTCCTTATATAAATTGTTAGATGAACTAAATAATATAGATGGTATTACTTGGATTAGATTACTATATTTATATCCTGATAATTTTAATGATAATCTAATAAAGTCAATTAAAAACAATCAAAAAGTGGTTAAATATGTAGATATTCCATTACAACATGTAAATAATAATGTTCTAAAAAAAATGAATAGAAGAACAAGCAAGGAGAATATTATTTTATTAATTGATAAATTGAGAAAAGAAATCCCTGAAATAATTATAAGAACAACATTTATTGTAGGATTTCCTGGAGAGACTGAAGAACATTTTAATGATCTATTAAACTTTATTAAAAATATAAAATTTGAGAGATTAGGTGTTTTTACTTATTCCCAAGAGGAAGATACTCCTGCCTATGATCTTCCAAACCAAGTTTCACAAGAAATAAAAGAATACCGAAGAGATAAAGTTATGGAACTTCAAAAAGATATATCCGAGGATATCATGATGAGCAAGGTTGGAAAAACATTTAATGTATTAATAGAAGAACTTTGTGGTAATAATACTTATGTTGGTAGGACGTATATGGATAGCCCCGAAATTGATGGTGTTGTTTATGTTAACTCTATTAAAAAACTACAGATAGGTGATTTTATAAAAGTTAAAGTAACTGATTATTTAGAGTATGATTTAATAGGGGAGGTAATCTAGTGAACTTAGCAAACAAAATAACTATTTTCAGAGTATTTTTAGTACCAATATTCATGTTTGTATTATATTCTAATCTTCCATATAATACTTATTTGGCAGCTGCAATTTTTATCATTGCATCCTTAACAGATACCTTGGATGGATATATTGCTAGAAGTAGAAATATGATTACTAATTTTGGAAAATTTGTAGATCCGCTAGCTGACAAGGTCTTGGTATCAGCTGCTTTGATTTCTTTAGTGGAATTAGGTAAAGTTCCTGGTTGGGTTGTAGTGTTGATTATTGCACGAGAATTTACTATCACTGGCTTTAGAATAATTGCGGCTTCAGAAGGTATAACTATAGCTGCAAGTTCATTAGGTAAGATAAAAACTATTACACAATTAGTAGCTATAATTGCTTTATTACTGAATAATTTTCCATTTAATTTAATTAATCTTCCTTTTGATTATATTATGTTATATATTTCATTATTTTTTACAATAATATCTGGAATAGATTATATATATAAAAATAAATCTGCCCTTAAAATGGGTATTAAATAAAAGGTGATTACAATGATAGCAGAAATTATTACAATAGGCTCAGAAATTACTATGGGCAGTACTTTAAATACTCATAGTAAATACATTTCTAGTAAACTATTAGAACTTGGAATAGAAACTTATTATCACACTTCTGTTGATGACAATAAAACTAGGGTTAAGGATATTATAAAAATATCTTTGCAAAGAGCGGATCTTATAATTACAACAGGAGGGCTAGGTCCTACAGATGATGATTTGACAAAAGAGGTCATAACTGAAGCATTAGGTTTAGAGCTAGTTAAAGATAAAGATATGGAAGATAATATTAGAAGCTTATTTAGCAATTTAAATAAAGCAATGTCTCCTAATAATTTAAAACAAGCTCTAAAACCAAAAGGAAGTCAGTTCTTAAAAAATTCTATTGGCACTGCACCTGGTATTTTTTTATCTAAAGATAATAAAATGATAATAATGTTACCTGGGCCTCCAAATGAGATGGAATTAATGCTTAATAATGAAGTAATACCTCTTCTTCATGAAGATTTTAATATTATCAATAGATCTATTAATATAATAGGTATGGGTGAATCTCAGCTAGAAATGCAAATAAAGGATTTGATAAATAAGGATCCAGATATTAAAATTGCAACATTTGCCAAAGAAGTAGAGGTTGAGATTAAAATAGTAGGTAAAGGAAAAGATAAAGATATTATTGAAAATAAAGTAAATAACATGATCAAAATACTAGAAGATAGATTTGATGAGTATATATATGGTTTTGACAATGTTCCAATAGAAGTTATAGTATTTAATTTACTAAAAGAAAAAAACTATAAGATTGGCTTTTGTGAATCCTGTACGGGAGGATTAATTAGTAGTAAATTCAGTCGTATACCTGGTGTATCTGAAGTTTTTGACAGAAGTATTGTTACTTATAGTAATAATGCGAAAAAAGAGGAACTTGGAGTAAGTTCTGATACATTAAAAAAATATGGCGCCGTGAGTAAGGAAACTGCTATAGAAATGGCTAATGGATTATTAACTAGAAATAGCTTGAATTTAGCATTATCTATAACAGGAATTGCTGGTCCAGATGGTGGAACTGAAGAAAAACCAGTGGGATTAGTATATATGTGTATTGCACATAAAGGTATATCTATACCTATTAAATGTAATTTCAATGGAAATAGACAATCTATACAAAATAAAGCATCCATAAGAGCATTTTTTGAATTAAGAAAATTTATGTTAATAAATGATTGACTTAATTCAAATTATGTTGTAATATATAATTAGAACGAATGTTCGAAAAGAGAAAGGGGTGAATCCAGTTCTACTGGAATACTTATGATCGATAATACAGAGAAGAAAAAGGCTTTAGATTTAACCTTAAGCCAGATTGAAAAGCAATTTGGAAAAGGTTCTATTATGCGACTAGGTGAAGATGCAAAACTAAATATAGATGTAATACCAACAGGTTCCTTAGATCTTGATATTGCTTTGGGAATAGGTGGGATTCCACGTGGCAGAATAATTGAAATATTTGGCCCAGAATCTTCAGGTAAAACTACTGTGTCACTTCATATGATTGCAGAATCCCAAAAGTTAGGTGGCATTGCTGCCTTTATAGATGCTGAACATGCTTTAGACCCTTCATATGCAAAAAGATTAGGTGTAGATATTGAAAATCTTATAATATCACAACCAGATACAGGAGAGCAAGCCTTGGAGATAGCAGAGGCTTTAGTGCGAAGTGGAGCAATAGATATAGTTGTAATTGACTCTGTAGCTGCTCTTGTACCAAAAGCAGAAATAGAAGGAGAGATGGGAGACAGTCATATTGGACTTCAAGCTAGACTTATGTCTCAGGCTCTTAGAAAGCTAGCTGGTACCATTAATAAGTCGAATTCAACTGTAGTATTTATAAATCAACTTAGGGAAAAAGTTGGAGTAATGTTTGGTAGTCCTGAAACAACAACAGGTGGTAGAGCATTAAAATTCTATGCCAGTATCCGTTTAGATGTTAGAAGAATTGATTCAATAAAACAAGGCGATGATATTCTTGGAAATAGGACTAGAATTAAGGTTGTAAAAAATAAGTTAGCACCACCTTTTAAACAAGCAGAATTTGATATTATGTACGGTACTGGTATTTCTAAAGAAGGTAATGTTCTAGATTCTGCTGTTAATGCTAATATTATCAATAAATCGGGCTCTTGGTATAGTTATAATGAACATAAACTTGGGCAAGGTAGAGAAAATGCTAAGGATTTCTTAAGAGAAAATCCTGATATATTATTAGAAGTTGAAAATAAAGTTCGTGTACACTTTGGTTTAATTGAAGATAATACTAACTCCATGGATATATCTAAAGATTCTGAGGAGCAAGATAAATAAAGAAATATAGACCTCCTATCAAAGGAGGTCTATTTGTGAGGTGTTATACTTGAAGTTATTATTTTTTACTGATACTCATATTAGGGGAACTACACCAAAAAATAGAAAAGATATATTTGTAGATACAATTGAACAAAAATTGCTAGAAATTATTGATATAATTAAAAAGAATAATGTAGATTTTGTTCTTCATGGAGGAGACTTATTTGATAGACCAGATATATCTATAACTGTTGCAAGTAGATTTGCGATGATTTTAGATAAGATACCCGTTCCACTTTATTTAATAAGTGGAAATCATGATATCTATGGACATAATCCCGAAACAATAAATAGAACAATGTTAGGACTATTAGATGCATTAGGAGTAGTTAAACTAATTAAAAATGGTGAAAAAATAATTCTTGAAAAAGATAATATTAAAGTACAATTGACTGGACAACCATATGTATATGATATTGATACACCTGATCATCTAGATTATTATTTGTTAAAAGAAAAGGATGATGATGTAAACTATTCCATACATATGGTTCATGGTATGCTATTAGACAGACCTTTCATAAAAGGTATTCCTTATACTTTAATTGATGATATAAAAGATACTTTAGCAGATATTACTCTTTCTGGTCATTACCATGCAGGGTTTAAACTTACCAATATTGATGGGAAATATTTTATTAATCCCGGTAGTCTAGTTAGAATAACAAATAGTTTAAAAGAAATTGAAAGAATTCCACAAGCAGTATTAATAGATTTGGAGGAAAGTATAATAATAAAGCAGATTCCTTTAAAAACAGCATTACCTGGAGAAGAAGTATTGGACAGAAAAGAAATAGAGAATAATCTGTTTAAGCGTGAAAGAATATTTGAGTTTAAACAGACTATAGATGCAGCTTTAGATTTTGAAAAAATGGATATAAATGAAGTATTAATGGAAGTATCTAATGCAGAACATGTGGAAAATGAAGTTAAGATAGAGGCTTTAAGAAGGATTGCAATTATTCAGATGAAAGGTTTAGCTGGTGATTAAATATGAAATATATTGAAAAGGTAATCTTAAAGAATTTTCAATCACATAAGAATTCAATTATAGAATTTGATAATCAATTAAACGTAATTATTGGTCCATCAGATAGTGGTAAAACCGCAATTCTTAGAGGTATTAAATGGGCTCTTTATAATGAACCTTCCGGAGATTATTTTATTAGAGAGGGAACTAGTGAATGTAGCGTAACTCTTATGTTTAATGATGGTACAAAGATAAAAAGATATAGAAGCAAAAGCAAAAATATTTATTTTCTTTATGATGCTGATGATAATGAAACTAAATTTGAAGGTTTTGGGATATATGTTCCACAAGAAATCATTGATAGAATAGGAATTAAAAAAATATTGTTAGATAGCGAGCTTTCTAGCTCAATTAACTTAAGTGATCAATTGGAAGGAGCTTTTCTATTGTCAGAAAGAGCTTCTACTAGGGCAAGCTCCATTGGAAGGCTTGTAGGAGTCAATATAATTGATGACGCTTTACGTGAAACCTTAAGAGATAATCGTAATCTATCTAATAAGAAAAAAAATACGGAAGATAGTGTTATTCACTTAGAAAAAGAATTATTGGAATATAGTTATCTAGATGAAATAAAAAATAGAATTGATCAAGTTGAAAAAATTAAAGATGAAATAAAAGAAAAAGATAGAATAATAAATAGATATAAAGAATTGTTACATAAATTTTTAACTATTCTACATGAAAAGAGAAACTTAAGTTTATATATAGAAAAACTTAAAAAAGTAACTACTGCAGACTGTATTTTAAAAGATATTTCTTTAAATATTAATATGATCAATTATTTTAGGAAACAAAATAATATTATAAATGAGCTATATTTATATAAAGAAAAAAATACAAATATTATTAACTCCTTAAAAAATATTAACATAGCTGAAAATAATATTTTAAAAATGATTTCATTATACAATTTGAAATCGAAATTAACAAATTATAAATCTAAGCTTGATTTAGTACAGTATGAAATCAATAAGTTTAATAATATATCAGCTAAATTAAATGGTCTTGACATATTACAAGATAATATAAGCATAATTCATAATAATATTTATGAACTAAGTAAACTTAGTATTATAAAGGAAAAGGAGTTATTCTTAAAAAAGAGTTTAGCTATAGGAATTAAATATGTTGAAAAATTGAAAGAAATAGATAACATCTCTGTAATTTACATAGACTTACAAAAAAAGATAAATCTTTTGACAAGATTAAAGACTTTATCCATTAACTATAGCTGTAATAAAAAAGAATTTATAAGAACAACTCTTTTAACAGAGGAATATAAAGATGAAGTAGAAGTTCAAATATCAAACTATAGAGAACTGTTATTAAAACAAGAGGTTTGCCCTCTGTGTTTTAGCATAATTGACGATGATAAAATTGAGCATATTATAAGTCATTATAATTAGGAGGTATAGTATGGATTACGAGAAAGAACTTAATAGCTTAAAAGAAAATCTTGAAAAAGCTAAAAATTTAAAATATAAAGCTGAAGCAAGATTAGAGCAATTAACACAGCAAGAAGAAGAAATAATAAAGGAATTGAAAAGTCTTGGTGTTGAGCCAAAAGAATTGGAAAATGAGATTAATAAATTAACATTAGAAATAGATAGATTATTTAAAGAAGCTAATGAATTACTGCCAAAAGACTTATTAGAAAAGAAGTGATGAGATGATAAAAGATTTACAAGAATTAGATGCTTATTTAATTAAGTCAAAAGAGTATATTGCAAGGGAATCAGGAAAGAGAGATAAAATCAAAGAACAATTAAAAATGGAAAAACAAAACCTTCAAAATATAGAAAAAGAAATAGAACTGCTATCTAAAGTAAGTATACTATTTCAAAAAACCTCAGAATTTGCTAGAGAACAGGCTAAAAATCAAATTGAATCTTTAGTCACTAAATGTTTGCAATTTATATTCGAATCTGATATTGAATTTTTAGTTGAAATTGAAGAACAACGGGGAAAATCAAATGCTGAATTTTATGTAATTAATAAAGCGGAAGATATATTAATTAAAACTAAGCCTGAATTATCAAGAGGCGGTGGTGTTGTTGATATAGTTTCTTTAGCTTTAAGAATTGCTTTTTTACAAATTCATAAACCTAAAATTGAAGGACCGCTAATTCTAGATGAACCTGCAAAGCATGTAAGTGATGAATTTATTTTTAATGTTGCTGATTTTCTAAAGCAGACATCTGAATTATTTAATAGACAAATAATTATGGTAACTCATAATCATCATCTAGCAGCTATAGGTAATAATGCATATAAGGTAGATATGAAAGGTTCTGAGAGTACTGTAACAAGGATAACATCTTAAACATCTTGACATTATATTGTAAAAGTAATAAAATTAAGTTATGTGGTATATTCTATACAATTTATTATTTTAATTTATTAAGCTTGTAAGATATGCTTATATTTAATGAAAATGAAAATGTAGTATGGAACTTGAAAATTTTATACAATTGGAGGTGTTTAGTTATTGAAATTTTAATTGCAATTCTCGGGCCAATTATTGGAATTCTCGTTGGTTATTTTATAAGAAAAACTATCGGAGAAGGCAAAATAAATAATGCTGAAGAGTTAGCTAAAAAAATCATTGAAGATGCTGAAAGGGATGGAGAAGCTCGTAAAAAAGAGCTTTTATTAGAAGTCAAAGAGGAAATCCATAAGCTTAGAAATGAGGCAGAAAGAGAAAATCGTGAACGAAGAAATGAGCTTCAGAAACTTGAAAGACGAATACTTAACAAAGAAGAAAGTATTGATAGAAAAAGTGATGCGATTGAAAGAAAAGAAGAGCTCTTAGCCAAAAAGATTAAAGAAGTTGAAGATAAAGAAACTTTAATTGATGAAATTTGCAAAAATCAAGTGCTAGAGCTAGAAAGACTTTCTGGTTTGACTTCAGATGAAGCAAAGGAATTGTTGTTAGATGAAATTAGAAAAGAAATAGCTCATGAATCTGCTATTATGATTAAAGAAATGGAAAATAAGGCTAAAGAAGAAGCAGATAAAAAGGCAAGAGAGGTAATATCTACGGCAATACAAAAATGTGCAGCTGATCATGTAGCTGAAACAACGGTAACAGTTGTAGCTCTTCCAAATGATGAAATGAAAGGGAGAATTATTGGAAGAGAAGGAAGAAATATTAGAACTTTAGAAACATTAACTGGAATAGATTTAATTATTGATGATACTCCAGAGGCTGTAGTTCTATCGGGTTTTGATCCTGTAAGAAGAGAAGTTGCTAGAATAGCTTTAGAAAAACTTATAGTTGATGGTAGAATACATCCTGCTAGAATTGAAGAAATGGTAGAAAAAGCGAAAAAAGAAGTAGATAATATTATTCGTGAAGAAGGTGAACAAGCTGCATTTGATGCAGGTGTTCATGGAATTCATCCAGAATTAGTTAAGCTTCTAGGTAGATTAAAATACAGAACAAGTTATGGACAAAATGTACTAAAACATTCTGTGGAAGTAGCACATCTTGCAGGTATAATGGCTGCAGAGTTAGGAGCTGATGTTAAGATAGCAAAAAGAGCAGGTCTATTGCATGATTTAGGAAAGGCTGTGGATCATGAAGTTGAAGGGCCACATGTTGATATAGGAGTAGACTTAGCTAGAAGATATAAAGAGTCCAAAGAAGTTTTACATGGTATTGCTGCTCATCATGGTGATTGTGAGCCACAGACAGTTGAAGCTGTTTTAGTACAAGCAGCTGATGCTATTTCAGCAGCAAGACCAGGGGCTAGAAGAGAGACCCTTGAAGCTTACATCAAAAGATTGCAAAAGCTTGAAGAAATAGCAAATTCCTTCGATGGAGTAGAAAGATCTTATGCAATTCAAGCAGGACGAGAAATTAGAATTTTAGTAAAACCTGATGAAGTCTCTGAAAATCAGATAATTCATACGGCAAGAGATATTGTAAAAAGAATAGAATCTGAGTTGGATTACCCAGGTCAAATTAAAGTAAATGTAATTCGTGAAACTAGGGCTATTGAATACGCTAAATAATAATTTTTTAAATAAAAACCAAATATGGAAGTAAATAATATAAAAATATATTTAAAAAATTTAGTTAGAGGGGGCTAATTTAATGGATGTATTAAAAGTATCAGCAAAATCAAGTCCAAATTCTGTTGCAGGAGCATTAGCAGGTGTATTAAGGGAAAAGGGAGCTGCTGAAATTCAAGCAATAGGAGCCGGTGCTTTAAATCAAGCCGTAAAAGCAGTAGCTATCGCAAGAGGATTTGTTGCTCCAAGTGGAATCGATCTTATTTGTATACCAGCCTTCACAGATATAATGATAGATGGTGAAGAAAGAACAGCTATAAAGTTGATTATTGAGCCAAGATAATATTATAAAAAACCTGCCAGTATGGCAGGTTTTTTATAACTCGTTTCGCGCATACTATCATCAATATACTTTATTATAAAGGAGGAATTTGATGATTTTTGATTTACATGTACATACAAATCATTCAGATGGAATATTTTCACCAAAACAGATAGTTGATTTAGCGGTTAAAGCAAGTTTAAATGGGATAGCAATTACTGATCACGATACAATAACCGGAATTGAATCAGCTATTAAATATGCGAATAGATATAATAATTTTATCGTGATTCCAGGAATTGAATTTGGTTGTACATTCAAAGATGAAGAAGTACATATCCTTGGATATTTTATAAATTATCAGGATCATAACCTTATTAAAATAACAAATAAGTTAAAAGATGCAAGATTAACTAGAGGAGTTGAAATGGTTAAGAAACTTAATGTATTAGGGCTTGAAATTTCATTAGATGAAGTAAGAGAGTTTTGTGGAGAAGAATATATTGGTAGACCTCATATAGCTAGAGCATTGATTAAAAAAGGTTATGTAACAGATATCCTAGAAGCATTTAATAAATATTTAGATAGAGGTAAACCAGCATATGCTGAAAGATATAGAATAACAATTGATGAAACTATATCTTTAATAAAAAACGTTGGAGGTATTGCTATTTTAGCTCATCCAGGCATTCTAAAGAATAAGGATATAATAAATCATTGTATTTCATTGGGTATAGATGGATTAGAGTGCATACATTCTGAACATAGTAACGAAGATACAGATTATTTGATTAATATATCAAAGTCAAATGATTTAATAATTACCGGCGGTTCTGATTTTCATGGTGATTTAATAAATGGAGAATTAATACTGGGTAAATATTTTATTAATATCAATACAATCCCAGAATTTAAGGAGAGGATATAATTGACTATATATAAGGGAGAAAGACAAAGACAATTTCCGACAAAAATAAGTACTACTTCTTTTGTTAAACTTTATATATTACATCTATTAAATGAAAAGTCTTATTATGGAAATAAAATTAAGGATGAAATAAAAACTAGATTAAATGATAGATGGGAACCGAGTCCAGGAATGATATATCCTCTTCTCAGAGAGTTAGAAGGAGAAGGTTATATTGAAGGATGGTGGGATGAACCTGATAAAAGGTCTATAAGAAGATATAGAATAACTGACGAAGGAAAAAAACATTATAAAATATTGTTGTTACAAAATAAAACTTCTTTCGAAGATTCTTTACTTATTGTTAAAAATGTGTTAAAAGATATATATGGGGAAAGAATATAACTCTATAAAACAAATATTATTTTGGAGGTATGATTTTTATGGATTTTAATTTATCAGAAAAAGGTTTAAGGATAACACCTTCAATTACTTTGGAGATTACTGCAAAGGCAAAAGCTATGAAAGAATCTGGAATAGATGTTGTTAGTTTTGGAGCTGGCGAACCAGACTTTAATACTCCAGAAAATATCCAACAGGAAGGTATTAGAGCAATAAAGGAAGGTCTAACTAGATATACTCCAGCATCTGGAATAGTTGAGTTAAAGAAAGCTATATGTGAGAAATTAAAGAGAGATAATGGTCTAGAATATAAACCAAGTAATATTATAATATCCAGTGGTGCAAAGCATTCTATACATAATGCTTTAATGGCAATATTAAATCCAGGTGATGAAGTTATATTTGCCGTTCCATATTGGGTAAGTTATCCTGAATTAGTAAGACTTGCAGATGGTGTTCCTGTTCATATAGAAACAAAGGAAGAAAATGATTTTAAATTTAATGTAGATGATTTAAACAAAGTATTAACTAATAAAACTAAAGCCATTATATTAAATAGTCCAAGCAATCCAACAGGCTCTATTTATACTGAAGAAGAATTAAGACATATAGCAGAATGGGCTGTTAAAAATAATATCTTTATTATTTCTGATGAAATATATGAAAAATTAGTATATGATGATAACAAACATGTTTGTATTGCATCATTTAATGAGGATATAAAGAGATTAACATTACTTATAAATGGTATGTCAAAGGCATATGCAATGACTGGATGGAGAATTGGATATGCAGCTGCTCACGAAGATATAATTAAAGTAATGAGCAATATGCAAAGTCATGCAACATCTAATCCTTGTTCTATATCTCAATATGCAAGTATTGAAGGCTTAGTAGGAGATCAAAGCAGTGTAGAAGAAATGAAAAAACATTTTGTAGAAAGAAGAAATTATATGGTTGAAACTATAAATTCAATTAAAGGGTTAAGCTGTAGAAAACCTCAAGGTGCTTTCTATATAATGATAAACTTTACACAACTATTAGGCAAAACAATAAAAGGTAAAGTAATAAATTCTTCTTTAGATTTCGCAAGTTTATTACTTGAAGAAGGTAAAGTAGCAGTAGTACCTGGTATAGCTTTTGGAGATGATAAATATGTACGATTATCTTATGCAACATCCATGGAAAATATTAAAAAAGGATTAGAAAGAATAAAACAAATAGTAGAAGAGTAAAAAATCAAATTATAAAAAAGGTTAACATATTATATTTATGTTAACCTTTTTATAATATTATAGCTTTCAATTTCATCAAGTTTACATAATTGTATTATGCAAACTTGATTTGGGAATTTACACGTTCATATAAGTGGTAATCATAATAACCAAATGGTCATGGATTCATACTAACTATCAATATAAACTTTGCTGGATAAATTAACATTAGTTCCTTTTTGATTACAGACTTTAAAAACGACCTCACGAAATCGATTTTAAGGAGCTTAGTTTTAATTCCTAATGGTTTATGTTAATGATTAGATAGAATCATCATAAGCTCGTTATATGGCTTAAATATTGTTCTTGTGAATCTTAAGATATTGATTGTAATTTTTGTTACAACTTTTACTTTATTTAGCTGATTATATCATTTTCTGAGGTTAAATAGACTATTTTTTTATTATGCATTATTAAAAATAAAAATATTGATTTAAAATAATAATATCCACAAAAAAATATTATCATTTAAATATTATATTAAATTTGATTTTTGGATAATTTTAGTGTAAAATATTATTAGTCACAAAATAACTATTTTGTGACTAATAATTAATGAAAAGAGGTACATAATGAATAATATACCATTAATTCTTGAAGATTACTTAAATTATATGGAAACCATTAAAGGTTCTTCTCCTAATACAGTAAGGGAATATTTCTTTGACTTGAGAACATTTTTCAGATTCATTAAGTTAAGATACAGGCTTGTTGATTCTCAGCAGCCTTTTGACGAAATTGATATATCTGATATTGATTTAGAATTAATAAAAAAATTAAATATCCAAGATCTACATGCTTATATCTCATATGCTGATAAAAAACGAGATAATAAAAATTTTACTAAATCAAGAAAAGTAGCGTCCCTTAGATCTTTTTTTGATTACTTATATTCCATAATAAATTTAATAGAAAAAAATCCCGCTGAAGCATTAGAGTTTCCTAAAAAAGATAATAGGCATCCCGCTTATCTTACATTAGAACAATCAGAGCTATTATTGAATACAGTCTTAGAAAACAGTAATGAAGAATATCGTAAAAGAGATTATGCAATAATTATGTTATTTTTAAATTGTGGCTTACGATTATCAGAATTATCTAGTATAGATATAGATAAGATTAAAGAAAATGATACTTTGTCTATAATCGGTAAAGGAAATAAAGAAAGAACTATTTTTTTAAATGATGCATGCATATTAGCTATTCAAGATTATCTTGCCCTTAGGCCTAAAAATGCAATAGATGAAAAAGCTATGTTTATAAGTAAAAGAAAAAACAGAATGAGTAATCGTGCTATTCAACATATGATTGATAAGTATTTAGAAAAGGCTGGATTAGATACTTCTATCTATTCTACGCATAAATTAAGACATACAGCTGCTACACTGATGTATAAGTATGGAAATGTAGATATTAGAGCCTTACAAGAAATTTTAGGACATGAATCAGTATCTACAACTCAAATATATACGCATATTGATAACGAAAGACTTAGAGATGCAGTAAAAAGTAATCCTTTGTCAACTAGAACCAGTAAAAAGAGCTAAAAATCAAATCTTTTTTTAGCTCTTTTTACTGGTTATTTACTTATAACTGGAATTTTTATTCTATCTCCTGGGTAAATATAAAAGTCTTCCATTTCATTAAATTCTTTAATATCATATACCATTTTTCTTACATCAGTTTTTTCAGGAAGATAATTTAATGCAATATTCCATAGCGTGTCCCCTTCTACAATTTTAACCTCCATATAACTAGTCTGATAAACTGAACTATAGGCTTTATTTTTTAATAATACAGTAAAGAAAATAATTGAGATAAAAGCAAATACGGAAGTAATAAATAAGAAAAATCTTTTTTTGTTAATTATTTTATATCTCTTCTTCATAATTCCACCTCGCACATTAGTTCTGAACAATCGTTCTAAAAACATTTTACACAAACGTAGGTTCTTTGTCAATGGTTTTTACGAAATAAAACGAACCTTTGTTTGAAATATTTTTGATAATATGATATAATAAATCAAAATTAGACTATTAAATATATATTATGAATGAGAGGTGTGTTTTATGTATGAAGATTTGACTCAGAAACAAATTGAAATTTTATTATATATAAAATCTGAGGTTCAAAGACAAGGCTATCCACCAGCTGTAAGGGATATTTGCAAAGGTGTTAATTTGAAGTCCACTTCAACTGTCCATAGTCATTTAGAAAAACTTGAGTCCAAAGGTTATATTAGAAAAGACCCTACTAAACCTAGAGCTATTGAAATCCTTGATAGAAATGATGATTTTCTGCTTATATCTAAGAAAACTGTTGATATACCTATTTTAGGAAAAGTAACTGCCGGCACCCCTATATTGGCTGTAGAAAATATTGAAGATACCTATCCTGTGCCATTGGAACTTGTTGAAGGCCATGATGTATTTATGCTTAAAATCCAAGGAGAAAGTATGATTGATGCAGGTATTCTAGATGGGGATTTAGTTTTAGTTAGAGAACAAAAATCTGCATTAAATGGTGATATAGTAGTAGCTTTACTAGAAGATGAAGCTACAGTTAAAAGATTTTTTAAAGAAAAAGATAGAATAAGATTACAACCTGAAAATCAATTCATGGAACCTATCTATGCAAAAGATGTGTCTATTTTAGGCAAAGTCATAGGATTATTTAGAAAAATGTAAAATAGCAGGATATTAATATCCTGCTATTTTATTATTCAAATATTTTTATTTCATCAATTAACTTTGTCCTATATAAATTGCTTAAAGATTTCATCACACCTAATTTACAATGCTCATATGTTAAACCACCTTGATAATATGCAAAATACGGCTCTCTTATAGGTCCATCAGCACTAAGCTCAATGGATGAGCCCTCTATAAAACCACCTGCTGCCATAATCACCTTATCTTCATATCCAGGCATATCCCAAGCTTCAGGAACAACATATGAATCCACTGCAGAAGCAGCTTGAATTCCTCTACAGAACTCAATAATCCTTTCAGGGTTATTTAACTGCACCCCTTGGATTATATCTGATCTTAAGTCATCAACATCAGGAACCACATTAAATCCTAGTTCTTTATATACAATTGCTACTAATAATGCTCCTTTAACTGCTTCAGATACTATATGAGGTGCTAAGAATAACCCCTGTAATGTACTCCTTGTAGTACCGAAAGTAAGCCCACATTCTTTTCCCAATCCTGGAGCAGTTAATCTATTTGCTATTTGTTCTACTAAATTTGATTTTCCTACAACATATCCTCCTGATAAAGCAATTCCTCCACCTGGGTTTTTTATCAATGACCCGGCCATAATATCAGCTCCAACATCAGTTGGCTCTTTAAATTCAAGAAATTCTCCATAACAATTATCAACCATAATGATTAAACCTTTGTTATATTTTCTGATAACCTTAATTGCATTTTCAATTTCTTCAATGGTCAGTGCCCTTCTATCGCTATATCCAGTAGATCTTTGAATCATAAGTATTTTAGTATCCTTAGATATATTTTTTATCACTTCTTCAATATTAATAAGATTTCCTTTTAGAGGAATTTCTTTATATATAACCCCATAATCCATTAAAGTGCCTGACATACTACCTTTAGATCCTATTACCTTTTGAAGTGTATCATAAGGTGCTCCTGTTATGGCTATAAGTTCATCTCCCGGCCTTAAAAGACCTGACAAGGTTAAAGTAATAGCATGAGTTCCTGAAGCAATAGCAGGTCTAACTAGAGCGTCTTCTGTATTAAATACATGAGCATATATTTGTTCTACTTTATCCCTTCCTATATCTCCATATCCATAACCTGTTGTCCAATTAAAATCCGTAGAAGATAATCTACATTTTTGCATTGCATTTATAACTTTATATTGATTATATTCTTTAATTTCATTAACTCCATCAAATTTATCTAAAATTAAATTTTCTTTTTTATTAATAAATTCAATAATCTCTTTATCTAAATCAAATTGTTGACATAATTTATTTATAGTTAACTCATTCATTCAATTCACCTTTCCATTGTTTTTAAAATACAAAAGCCTCTGATAATTTCAGAGACATCTGCAAAACTAAAATATTAAAATTAGTTATCTAAGTCTATCTGTTTCATAGGTATTATTGTAGAAATAGCATGTTTATATATTAATTGTTGCTTTCCTTCACTTTCTAAAATTATAGTATAATTATCAAATCCTTTTACTTGACCTTTTATCTGATAACCATTAACTAAAAATATTGTTATTCCAATTCCATCTTTCCGAGATTTATTTAAAAAAACATCCTGCAAGCTTATATTCTGTTTCATACTTATCCCTCCCTTATTTATTAATTATAATCTTATCTTTAGAATAGTCAATTATATATTGGCTTAAATCATCAAGATTAGAAAATTCGTCTACGTTCACCCATTTAATTCTATTATCTCTTCTAAACCATGTCAACTGTCTTTTAGCATAATTTCTTGAGCCCTGTTTAATTAACTCTATGGATTTTTCTAGTGAAATATTACCTTCTAAATACATTATAATCTCTTTATATCCTATACCCTGCATAGACACAAGTTCTTTATTATATCCCATTTTTAAAAGGTTATTGACTTCTTCTATAAGCCCCTCTTCTATCATTATATCTACTCTAAGATTAATTCTATTATATAATTCTTTTCTATCCATATTCAGTCCAATCATTACTAGATTATAATCTTCTATTGGTATTCTAAAATTTTTATTATGTTGTGACATTGGTTTATCTGTAATTTTAAATATCTCTATTGCTCTAATTATTCTTTTTCGGTCATTAACACTTATTTTCTCTGCACTTTCTATATCTATTTTTTCTAATTGTTGATGTAAATATTCATTTCCATATTTATCTCCTAAATATTCAAGTTTAACTCTAATTTCTTCATTTGGAGCAACTTGAGTAAAATTTAGATTATATACCAAAGAATTAATATATAATCCTGTTCCTCCTGCAACAATTGGTAATTTACCTCTACTATTAATATCTTTAATTAATTTAACAGCATTATTCTTAAAATCGGCTACAGTAAAATCTTCATTTGGGAATACTATATCTATTAAATGATGAGGAATGTTCTCCATTTCTTCTTTAGTAATTTTAGCTGAACCTATATTCATATACTTATATATTTGCATAGAATCCGCTGAAATAATTTCCCCATTTATTCTTTTAGCTAATTCTACAGATAAGGCCGTTTTCCCTATGGCTGTAGGCCCTATTAAAATAAACAAATTATCTTTATCTTTCATAAAATCATCCTTCTACATAATTCTTAGAAAAGCTTTTTCTATATCTGTTTTACTCATTTCCAAAATAGTTGGTCTGCCATGAGGACAGCTATGTGGATTATTACATCTTTTCAGTTGTTTAAATAAACTAAGTATTTCAATTTTACTCATATGATCTCCACTTTTAACAGCCTTAGTACAAGCAATCTTCATTATTTTATCTAATCTAGTATCATAATTACTTTTAATATTATTGATATTATCCAATAAATCATAAAATAATTCTTTAATCTTTGGTACTCCAAAGAGCAGAGGAACAGATCTTATGGCTACACTATTATTTCCGAATCCTTCAATATCAAATCCTAGCTTTATAAAAATTAATCTATTTTCTATAAAATTATTCATCTCAGAGTTTGTCAATTCTATAACTTCAGGTACTAAAAGTTGTTGAGTAATTATATTTTCATTATTAAATTCCTCTAAATACTTTTCATACATAACTCTCTCATGTGCAGCATGCTGGTCAATAAAATATAATTTTTGATTTACTTTATCTTCAGCTAATATATAAGTATTAAATATTACTCCTATTGGCTCCATATCAGAAAGAATATTTTTAATATCTGTAGCTTTATCCTCAATAATAACTTCCTCAGGAAACTGTTCTTCATTATTAATATTTTCACTAATTAAAAATTCATTTTTTGGAATTACATCTAATTCAACAGATTTATTTAAAGTTCTATCTTCAATTATTTTATTTTTAGTAAAGTCTTTAACTATAATATCATCTTGTATATCAGTATTTTTATGCATAAACAATAATGGAGGATTTTCTTCCTTAATTATTTCCGTTGTCTGTTTGAAATTTACCTTAGGAACAGATATTGAAGGATATAATGCGTTTTTTATAACTTTATCTATTACTGAAAATATCTGAGATTGATTAACAAATTTGATTTCTTGTTTTGTTGGATGGATATTTACATCTATACTACTAGGATCCAATTCTATAAAGAGAATAAAGCACGGAAACCTATTTAATGGAATAATAGATCTATAATGACTTTCAATAGCATTTGATATATTTATATTATTTATATATCTTCCATTAATATATATATATTGATGATTTCTATTGCTCCTGTATAAATTATTATTAGATATAAATCCATTTAGATGAATTCCATAGTCATCAAACTCAATCTCAATTAAATTCTTAGAAAATTCTTTTCCTAAAATGCTATATATATGAGCTTCCATATTATTGTTTTTTGAAGTCTTTAAAACAACTTTATTATCTCGTATAAATTTAAAAGAAGCTTTTAAATTCCCAAGAGCTACTCTATATACTATATCAGAAATTTGATTAGATTCGATTAAATCTGATTTTAAAAATTCTTTTCTAACAGGTAAATTATAAAATAAGTCTTTTACAATAATAGTAGTTCCCTTTGGGCATCCTATAGGTTCTTTAGAAATGATTTCTCCTTCTTCTACTATAGCCTGAATACCTCCAACCCCATTTTTAGTCTTAGTCATGACTTCTACCATAGAAACATGTGATATGCTAGCTAAAGCCTCTCCCCTAAATCCCAAAGATCTTATTCTATATAAATCTTCAACAGAAGATAATTTTGATGTAGAATGCCTTTTAAAAGCTAAATTCAAATCATCTGCTTCAATACCATCTCCATCATCAGTAACTCTAATATAAGATTTGCCACCATTTTTAATTTCCACAGTTATATTACTTGAGTTAGCGTCTAAAGAGTTTTCTATTAATTCCTTAACTATAGATGATGGTCTTTCAATAACTTCACCTGCAGCTATTTTTTGTATAGTTGTATTATCTAGCAGCTTAATTCTACCCATTACTATCTCTCCTTAATTTTTTAGCATCCTCTTTTAAATTATACAGGATATTTAAGGCCTCCCTTGGTGTTATACTATCTATATCTAGATTTAAAATTTTATCAAGATAATAATCCTTTTTGTAGTCTACTAAATTTAACTGCTTTGGTTCTTCTTTCGGTATATTATTAATATTTATTTGATGGTTACCTTCTATTAATGACAATATCTCATTAGCTCTATTAATGACTTCTCTATTAATTCCTGCTAATTTAGCAACTTCTATTCCATAACTTTTATTTGTGCTGCCTTCAACTATCTTTCTTAAAAAAATAATTTGATCTCCTTTTTCTTGGGCAACTATTGTTAAATTCTTTATACCATTATTTTTTTCTTGAAGCTGAGTTAGCTCATGATAATGAGTTGCAAACAGAGTCTTTGCCTTTATATTATTTGTAATATGCTCCACTATAGCCCAAGCAATACTTAGTCCATCATAGGTACTAGTACCCCTACCTACTTCATCTAAAATAATTAAACTATCATTAGTAGCAGATTTTATAATATTTGATACTTCATTCATTTCCACCATAAAGGTACTTTCACCTTGTGATAGATTGTCTGCAGCTCCAATTCTAGTAAATATTCTATCTACTATAGATATATCCGCACTACTAGCAGGAACAAAAGAGCCTATATGAGCTAAAAGAGTAATAATAGCAACTTGGCGCATATAAGTAGATTTCCCAGCCATATTTGGCCCTGTAATAATCTGAACCATATTATTTTTTGTATCTAAATAGGTATCATTAGGTATAAATAAATTATTTTCAATATTACTTTCTACTACTGGATGTCTACCATCTTTAATATTAATTATTCCTTTTTTATTAAAATTTGGCTTAACAAAGTTTAATTTATATGCAACCTGCGCAAATGCATTTAATACATCAACTTGAGAAATTATTCTACTTGCATTTTGGATTCGCTCAATATTTTTTTTGACTTCATTTCTAATATCACTAAAAATTTGATACTCTAAATCTAATGATTTGACCTCAGCACCTAAAATTTTGCTTTCCATATTTTTTAATTCCTCTGTATAGTATCTTTCAGAATTAGTTAAGGTTTGCTTCCTTATAAAATAATCAGGAACTGAAGAAATATTAGATTTAGTTACTTCAAAATAATATCCATAAATTTTATTGAATCCTATTTTTAAATTTTTAATACCAGTTTTTTCTCTTTCTTTAGTTTCTAACATTGCAAGCCATTCTTTTCCTCTTGTACAAGCTTCTTTAATTTCATCTAGCTCAGCATCATATCCTTCTTTTATTAATCCACCATCTTTTAAAGATATAGGAGGATTTTCATTAATTCCTTTATCAAATAAATATCTTCTAATGTATCAAGTTTTGTTCCCATATTGCTTAATTCTATATTATCAGAAGCTTTTAACATCCCTTTAAAATCTGGCAAAACAGAAATTGAAGATTTTAAAGACATTAAATCTCTTGCATTACAATTTCCATTAGATATCTTACTGGTAAGTCTTTCAATATCATATATTTGTTTCAAAATAAACTTAATATCATCCATTGTTACAATATTATTTAAAAAATGCTCCACTACACTATTTCGTTTTTCTATTTCAGTTATATTTACTAAAGGCTGCTCTAACCATTTTTTTAGAAGTCTCCCCCCCATAGAAGTAGAGGTTTTATCTAATAATCCAATTAAAGCTCCTTTTCTATCCTTCTTTATAATTGTTTCATGTATTTCCAGATTTGTTCTAGTACTTATATCTAATATCATATAATTATTTGGTTTGTAATAGGATAAATTATTGATATGATCCAGTGAAGATTTTTGTGTTGTATATAAATATTCTATTAGCTTTCCAGTTGCAATAATAGAGTATATTCTATTATTTAATTCTAATGCCTCTAAATTAGATATATTAAAATGATTCAAAACTATAGTTTTCCAGTTTTTCTTCTCCAATTCGTTTTCTTTATAGATATTAATATAAGGGTTAATAGTATTTTTTAAAACCTTTAAAACCTTTGTGTTTTTACTAAACATTTCATTACATATGATTTCTGAAGGAAGTATTTTTCCGAGTTCATCTATAAGAAAAGAATTAATTTTATCATCTTCTCCTATAAATTCAGTAGTATACATTTCTCCTGTTGAGTTATCAACATAAGAGATGCCAATTCCCAAATTATCTAAATAAATAGATACTAAGTAATTATTAGTCTTTTCATCTAAAATAGATTGATCCGTTATAGTACCTGGAGTGACAACTTTTATTACATCTCTTTTTACTATTCCCTTAGCTAAGGCAGGATCTTCTATTTGTTCACATATAGCTACTTTATAACCTTTTTCAACTAATCTAGATACATAAGAGTCAGAAACATGATGAGGTACTCCACACATTGGAGCCTTCTCATCCATTCCGCAATCTCTTTGAGTTAAGGTAATCTCTAATTCTCTAGATGCAGTTATTGCATCCTCAAAAAACATTTCATAAAAATCTCCTAATCTAAAAAAGAGGATACAATCTTTATATTGTTGTTTTATACTCATATACTGTTGCATCATTGGTGTTAAATTTTCCAAAAAATTTCCCCCTTCTAAGCAGTAAAAATTAAACTATACTACCTTCAAGCGTAAAAGTTTTAACATTTTCAATTTTTATATTAACTAAAGAACCTATAAGTTCTTTACTTCCTTTAAAATGTACAAGTTTATTAGTTCTTGTTCTTCCTGTTAAAACTTCAGTGTTATTTTTACTTATTTCTTCCACTAGGACTTCCAATGTTTTACCTAATAATTTCTGATTTATACCTAAGGCAATTTCATTTAATGTATCTGTTAATCTTTCGAATCTAATATGTTTTAATTTTTCATCTATTTGATTTTCCATTTTGGCGGCTTTAGTACCTTCTCTAATAGAATACAAGAAAGTAAATGCCGAATCAAACTTTACTTCTTTAACTAAGTCTAATGTCTCATTAAAATCCTCATCTGTTTCCCCTGGAAATCCAATTATAATATCCGTTGTAATAGCTATTTCTGGAACCAATTCTTTTAACTTGGCAATAATTTTTAAATAATTTTCCTTAGTATAATTTCTATTCATTTCCTTTAAAACTTTATTGCTACCAGATTGAACAGGTAGATGCAAGTGGGGACATAGTTTATCTAAAGTAGCATAACAATTAATTAAGTCATCAGATAAATCTTTAGGGTGGGATGTCATAAACCTAATTCTTTCAATTCCGTCTATTTTATTAATATCCTTTAAAAGATCAGTAAAGTTATAATTTCTCTTTAAATTCTTTCCGTAAGAATTTACATTTTGACCTAATAAAGTAACTTCCTTACATCCATTTTTAGCTAATTCCTCTATCTCTTTAATTATATTCTCTGGCTCTCTGCTATTTTCTCTTCCTCTAGTATACGGAACTATACAATAAGTACAGAAATTATTACATCCGTACATAATATTAACAAATGCCTTATAAGAATATTTTCTATTAGAATTTATATCTTCAATTATTTCTCTACCATCTTCAAGTATGTCTACAATAGTTTCACCAGTTTTCATATGGTTATTAATTAGTTGAGGCAACTTATGAATATTATGAGTACCAAATATTATATCTACATGTCTATGCTTAGACAATATAACTTTCCTAACCTCTTCTCTTTGCATCATACAACCACAAACTGCAATCATCAAATCAGGTTTCTCCCTTTTTAATTGCTTTAATGAACCTAAGTTTCCATATACTTTAAATTCAGCATTTTCCCTAACTAAACAAGTATTATATATTATAAAATCTGCCTCTTCTATATTTTCAGTTTCAATATAGTTCATTCTCTCTAAAATCCATGATATTTTTTCAGAGTCATGCTCATTCATCTGACAACCATAGGTTTTTATGAGATACTTTTTTTGTCTTTTGCTTTCCTTCATTTTTACACCTCATTAATTTTTATATTAAATATATTATAGCATAATTATAACTATTGTTAAAACCATAAAACTAATAGAATACACTAGAAGTCTATAAAATGTTTAAACTAAGTGATTTAACTTTAACTCACAATAAAGTAAATAATTTATCCTAAAAATTAAGAATAGGATGAAAAATTTTTTAATTAGTGTATAATAGATGTAAGTAGACTAATTAAATTTATTGGCAAAAATTCATATAAAATATAAAAGAGGGGGAAATTTATAATGAGTAAACCAATACTATCAGCACATTTTGAATCAAGAAAACCATCAGATGTTCGTTTAGCTCAAATGAAATATGACGAACGTAAAGTAAAACCTCAAGCAGTAATTAATGTTGGAATAGGAAACGTATCTTTACCAACAAATCCAGCTATGCAAAAGAGAATGTTTGGACTTAATTCATCTGAAAGTCCTTTTGCAAATGGAGTTGTTAGATATTCAGGAACAGCAGGTACTGTAGAAGCACAAAATGCTTTTAAGAATATCTTAAAGAGTGAAGGTTTTGATACAAGTAATCTTTATGTTCAAGTAACAGATGGTGGTTCATCTGGTATGGAATTATTACTTCTAGGGGTTTGCGGACCAGCTGGAACTGATGAAAGACCTCTTATGATGATTGACCCTGCTTATACAAACTATATTTCATTTGCAGAAAGAATTGGTCGTAAAACTGTAACTATAAAACGTCATATGGGCGAAGATGGAAAGTTTAATTTACCGGATATGGATGAAGTTGAAGAAATGATCAAATCAAATAATCCAGGAGCACTTTTAATAATTCCATATGATAATCCAACAGGACAATATTACACATATGATATTTTAAAAGACCTTGCTAAGCTTTGTGTTAAGTATAATATGTGGATGGTAAGTGATGAAGCTTATCGTGAGTTATATTATAATGAAGAAGAAAAACTTGTAAGTATTTGGGGATTAACAGATGCAGATGTCCCAGGGATTGAAGGAAGAAGAATTAGTATTGAGACTGCTTCAAAGGTATGGAATGCATGTGGTCTAAGAATAGGTGCCGTTATTACAGATAATGCAGAATTTAACAACCGTTCCGTTGCTGAATATACAGCTAATCTTTGTGCTAATGTAATTGGACAATATATTTTCGGAGCATTAGCTCATGAAAGCAAAGAAAGTATTCTTGGATGGTGTAAACAACAAAGAGATTATTATAAAGATTTAATAGTAAAAGTTTATAATGGTCTTAAAGAACAAGAACCTAATCTTATTGTTTCAAGTCCAGATGCATCAATTTATTCAGTAATAGATGTAAGAAATGTTGTAAAGCCAGGATTTGATTCAATTGATTTCGTTCTATATTGTGCAGGGGAAGGTTCAGTTGATATGAATGGAGTTGAAACAACTTTACTTGTAGCACCAATGAAGGGTTTCTATGATGTTAAAAATGATGAAGAAAATCCAGGAAAAACTCAGTTCAGAATTTCTTTTGTTGAATCACCTGAAAACATGGCTAAGGTTCCTGAATTATTTGTTAAACTTTTAAGAAAATATGAGGCTCAAAGATAATATAAAATAAAATTCATTCTAAACATATAGAAATAGTATAAGAGTTTATTATACCCTTATACTATTTCTTTTTAAATATCTTCTTAAAAAACCCTACTTCTTTTTCTTCAATTTTTTTTAGTTTTTCATTCAATTCTATATTTTCAAAGGTTTTCTCCTTTATTTTCATTTTAAGCTTGGCATTTTCACATATTAAAACATCTCTTTCCTTAGAATTCAATTCATTTCGAAGCATTGCTACCTCATCTCTTAATTCTTCTATTACTTTAATATTTTTTTCTGAACCTTCATTAATATGATTAAATAATTTATCAAAGAATTCTTCTTCCAAAGTCATACTTATTTCTTTTGCTAATTGATATGTATCAAAAAACATATTATCTTCAACAGCAACAATATCTGTTTCTTCATGATTGTTCACCATAATTTCTGGAGATTGTATTATAAGCTTTATCTGCTTATTAGTAAATCCTTTATCCTGCAAAGTCTTTATATATTGTATTAATTCAATCTCTTTATATGTGAAATACCTATGATTTGAATTATTTCTTGGAATATCAATTTCAAATTCTTTCTCATAATATCTTAGGACATGTGGAGCATATCCAGTTAGTTCAGATACTTCCGATATAGTGTATTCATGATTCAAATCCAACATAATATATCCCCCTCGAATCCAATCTCTATCTAATATATAGTTCTATAAACAAATTATAAATCCTTTATTTTTTAAAAACTTTTTTCATACAAATTATTTCATAATAATACAAAACTCAATATACTATTTCATAGTTAAACAAAAACCTAATATTTTATAAAAAACATATAGTATTTTATATATATAATTGTCGATGAAAAATAATAAAATCCATCTTGATTACGGTAAAAATGGATTTTATTATTAAAGCCAATAATTGGAAAATACATCTCAATTATTGGCTGTTTACTATCTACTGCAATATATATTAAACATATACAATGGGAAATTTATTAATATCACTTATACCACACTCAAGTTCTTATATATCTAACTTATCCTCTAAAAACTTTACTAAAAGCTTTGTACAATTAATAATATCATCCTTAGATGCCATTTCTATAGTAGAATGAACATATCTAGTAGGTATAGAAATTACTCCAGACGGAACTCCTTCTTTGTTAATATGGATAACTCCAGAATCTGTACCACCAAATTCTAATACCTCCATTTGATAAGGAATTCTATTATCCTTAGCTAAGGAAACTAATAAATCTTTTACTTTTGGATGACAGATAATAGAATTATCTTTTACCTTAATTGCAGCTCCTTTATTTAATCCAATAGCAAATCTTTTAGCCTTAGGAGTATCACCATGGCTAGTTACATCTAAGGCAATCCCTATATCAGGTTCAATTCTATATGCCGCAGTCTTAGCTCCCCTAAGTCCTACTTCTTCTTGAACTGAAAAAACAAAGTATAAATCATTGACTGGATTCTTTATTGATTTTAGAGCTTCAATTGCAATAAAACATCCAACCCTATCATCTAAATAAGGAGTAAATACAACATTTTCATTTTCTATATACTCAGATTTATATATACAAATATCACCTATACTTATTTTTTTCTCTGCTTCTTCTTTACTAAAAGCACCAATATCTATATACATATTTTCTAATTTTAACTTGGATATATCCTCAATAGGTTCAGCATAAACAACTCCAATAGTGCCATTTTCAAATATAACTTGCTGACTTAAAGAAACTATTGGGGAAATACCACCTACATTTGTAAATCTTAAAAATCCTTTTTCATCTATATCAATTACCATAAGTCCAATTTGATCCATATGGGCAGAAATCATAACTTTTTTCCCATTACCCTTTTTTCTAGCAATTAAATTACCTAGAGCATCTATTTCCATTTCATCCACATGATCTTTAATTTCATTTAAAATATATTCTCTTATTAATTTTTCATTGCTTGCCGGACCATAAACTCCAACTAATTCTTTTAACAAGCTAAAGTTCATACTCATTATAATTCCTCCCTTTCATATTCAGATAAAATTGCCTTCAAAAGCAAGTACGTATTGTTGTAATCCTCTTTACTCATTACAGATGCTGGTGAATGTATATATCTACAAGGAACTGATATAGTAGTGGTTAGTGAGCCTTCTCTAGTAGTGTGAATTTTCCCAGAATCATTTCCTCCCATAGAAGTTTTTCTATATTGATATGGGATATTATTCTTCTCTGCAATACTGACTACTTTTCTTCTAAATTTATGATTATATACTGTAGTTCTATCTATTAGCGATATAGCAGGCCCTTTGTTAAGATAAGTGGGAACTAAATGTGTATCCAACTTCGGCATATCATAGCATAATGTTCCTTCTAATATTAATGAAATATCTGGATTAACTTCATAAGCTGCTGGCCCAGCTCCTACTAATCCTATTTCTTCCATTACTGTAAAAACAGCATAAAAACTAATATCTTTTACCTCTTTAATTAGATTAACTAAAAGGGAGCATCCAACCCTGTTATCAAGTGCTTTTGCCTTAACTAAATTTTCACCAAATTCTACATAATCAGATGCAAAGGAAACATAGTCACCAATAGCAACTAATTTTTCGGCTTCTTCCTTAGATTTTGCACCTATATCTATGTATAATTCATCTAATGTTAAGGCTCTTTTCCATTCCTCTTTTTTTTGAAGATGAATTGGCTTTGCACCAATTACACCCATAATTTTATCTTTCCCAACTAAAACAGGTTTAGATACTAAAATTCTTTTATCTATTCCACCTACTGTTGTAAATTTAAGTAGCCCCATACTATCAATCTCTTTAATGAGTAATCCAACTTCATCCATATGTGCTGTAATCATTAATCTTTTATCAGTACTTTTACCTTTTTTATATGCAATGATATTACCTATCCTGTCTATTTTTAAGATATCAACGTGCTCTTTTATTTCAGAAATTATTAAATCTCTAACTTCTTTTTCATTACCAGATACTCCTGACACTTCCGTTAGTTGTTTTAATAGCATAATAGTCCCTCCAAATTCTCACTAGAAATAGAAGCAATAAAAAATGCTAATAGCTTTGCAGTATGCTTTATATCAATCATATCAACTACTTCAACTGATGTGTGCATATATCTTAAAGGTATTGAAAGTACTAAAGAAGGAATTCCTTCTTTAGTTATCATCATAGCCCTTGCATCAGTTCCAGTTAATCCTGGAGTTATTTCCATTTGGAATGGAATATTATATTCTCTAGCTACTTCTGTAAGTTTTTTTCGAAGTGTTGGGTGAATATTTCCACCTAATGTAATACCAGCCCCTTTGCCTAGTTCCATAGAATCGGATTTAGAAAGTTCTGGAGTTGTGCCAAATCCAACATCTACAGCAATCCCAATATCAGGGTTAATTTTATAGGCACTAACTAAAGCTCCAGCCATACTGACTTCTTCTTGTACTGTGGAAACAAAATATACATCTGCTTCATGTTTTATCTTACTTAACTCTTTGATACATTCATAAATAACAGTTATTCCAGCTCTATCATCTAAAGCCTTTCCAGCTACTCTTGTTCCCTGAAGATTAACCATTTTTCTTCTAATAGTTATTGAATCCCCTATATTTATAAATTCATCAACTTTTTCTTTAGAAAATCCAATGTCTATAATCATGTCTTCCATCTTTATAGCTTTTTCATGTTCTGATGGTTCTTGTAAATGAGGAGGCTTAGAGCCTATGACTCCAAAACAATCTTCCTTACCATGTACAATAACTTCTTGACCTAAAATAGTTCTAGGATCAATTCCTCCTATATTAGTAAATCTAATAAATCCATTCTCTTCAATATCCTTTACCATTAATCCAATTTCATCCATATGAGCTGCAAGCATTATCTTTATATTGTTTTCATTAGGCTTTCCCTTTTTCACTACTATGATATTTCCAAGTTTATCTACTATAATATCATCAGTATATTCATTAAATGCTGATACTATGGTATCTCTTAAGGTATACTCATATCCAGAGATACCTTTATCATTACTTAATAATTCCAAAAACATCTTGGCATCCAAATCTATTCCTCCTTTTAGTTATAATTTTTCAATCTTAAATCATCTTTTCGTAAAAAAATGTCTTTGCTGCCTTTAATTTATGTTTTTCAGGCATAATTATTTGCTCAGTACTCCCAACAAATAATATTCCATTATCACTTAAGGAATTATAAAATTTAGAATATAAAAGTTTCTTTGCATCCTCGGTAAAATAAATCATTACATTACGACAAGCTATTAAATCTATATTTGATGGAAATCTATCTTTTAACAAATCCATCTTCTTATACTCAACACATTTTTTAATATCATCTGATATTTTATATGAGCTTTCTATTTTATTAAAATATTTTTCCTTAAATCCTCTCGGAAGATTTGCCAAGGATTTTTCACTATATAACCCTAATTTTGCTTTGTTCATAGCCTCATCATCTAAGTCAGTTCCTAATATTTTGATATCTTTTAAAGGAAAAAAATTAGATAACATCATAACTAAAGAATATGGTTCTTCTCCAGTAGAACAAGCTGCACTCCAAACCTTTAGCCCTCTTTTATTTTTCTTCATCAAAGAAGGAATTATATCTTTTTCTAATACATCCCATTGAGAAGGATTTCTATAGAATTCAGAAACGTTTATAGTCAGATAGTTAATAAATTGTTCTAATAGCTTTTTATCCTTCTTTATTCCAATAAAATAATCATCAAAATCTTTAAAGTTATTTCTAGTTAATAAAGATGATATTCTTCTCTTCATTTGTTTCTCTTTATAATAATTTAAATCTATATTTATTAATTCATTTACATTCTTTTTAAATGCTTCGTATTTATCCATTTTTACCTCCTAAAAGTATTTAAGCAAAAATGCAATATAGGGTTTTAATGTAATTTCACTACATTAAAACCCTTAGCCTTTAGCAATTTATTAATTATTATCTACAATATCTCCAATCGTAATTTCTGGCTCTTTATTTAAAATTACATCTTCTTCAACCACTTCATTAGTTTCTTTGACTTCTTTTAAACTTAAGCTAATTTTCTTTTCTTCTTCATTAATGTCAATAACTTTTATATTAATTTTCTCTCCAACTTTTAAAACATCTGCTGGTTTATTAATATGTTCTTTTGATATTTGCGAAACATGAAGTAATCCATCTACTCCTTCTTTTAATCTAACAAACGCACCGAAATCCAATAAATTCACAACTGTTCCTTCAACAATATCTCCAACACTTACATTTTTAGAAAAAGCAGTCCATGGCTCCTCAACAGTTTGTTTTAAGCCTAAGGAAATTCTTCCTTTCTCCTTATCTAAAGCTAATACTTTAACTAGAACTTTTTGTCCTTCTTTAACCACATTTGAAGGATGCTTAACTCTATTCCAAGATAAATCTGATATATGAATTAATCCATCCACTCCACCTAAATCCACAAAAGCACCAAAGTCAGTTAATCTTTGTACAATACCTTCTACCATTTGATCTACCTCAAGAGTTGCCCATAACTCTTTTTTCCTATTATTTAATTCTTCTCTTTCTACTTCTTTTCTAGATAAAATAACTCTTTTTTTCTCTCTGTCAAAGTCAATAACCTTAGCTATTAGAACTTTACCTTTATATACACTTAAATCAGATACAAAATTAATAGAAACCTGAGAAGCTGGCATAAACCCATTAACTCCATTTACTATTACAGAAAGGCCACCTTTAATATTATTTAATACCTTACATTCAACTCTCTCTTTATCATTAAATATCTTTTCAACTGTATCTAAATTTTTAAAATCATTTACTCTCTTTGCCGAAAGAACCACATTACCTTCACCATCATCTAATTTGACTACATAAACATCTATTTCATCTCCAACCTTATATAGATCCTTTGGTTTTACATCTGGATCATTAGATAATTCTTCTCTATTAATAATGCCATCAGATTTATAATTTATATTAACCATAACTTCATTATTAGTAACATAAATTACCTTACCTTTTAATACATCACCTCTATGAATTTTAGTAAAAGAATTTTCAATTGCCTCCATCATTTCATTACTGTTAATATTGTCCATTGTTTCAACTACCTCCTTAATTATCCAATCAGGTGTTGAAGCACCTGCTGTTATTCCTATTTTATTAAATTTTGATAGTACTTGTAAAGGTAATTCTTTAGAAGTTTCTATATGATATACATTTTTGCAATACTTTTTACTAATTTCTACTAGTTTATTTGTATTTGAACTGTGATATCCACCTATTATAATCATGGCATCTACCTTGCTTGAAACCTCTTTACATGATTCTTGACGTAAATTTGTAGCATTGCAAATTGTATTAAATACTTCAATCTCATTACCTTTTTCTTTTATCATCTCTGATAAAGTTTCAAATTTTTCTTGTGTATTTGTGGTTTGAGAAACTACACATATTTTATCCATTTTAGGCAATTTCCTTGCCTCTTCTAAGGAATTTACAATAAATGCCTGGTTTTTACACCAGCCATTTATTCCAATTATCTCAGGATGACTTGGATCTCCAATTATTACTATATTATATCCTTGATTTTGATATTCTTCAACCCTCTTATGTACAGATTTTACATAAGGACAAGTACTATCAATAATATCTAGATTCATATCATTAATCTTGTCTATAATAGATTTGCTTACTCCATGAGATCTTATAATTACTCTACCATTTTCAATTTCTTCTATTTCATCAATAGTCTTTAACCCTTTCTCTTCAAAAATTTTTACTGCTTGGGAATTATGGATTAAAGGTCCAAGTGAATAAATATTGTTATTAGAATTTAAAAGTTCAGTATTCGTAATATCAACTGCCCTTTTTACTCCAAAGCAAAACCCAGCATTATCAGCTATAATTATCTCCACTACATTTCCACCTCTTTATCTTTAATAGAATATATTGAACGAAGGATTTGTTTACTAAATAAACGATAATCCTCTGTAGTCAATTTCTTATCATCATTACTAGAAAAATCAATTGGTTTTCCAAAATAAACTCTTATCTTGCTAAAAAGCTTAAAATTTCCTTCTATATATACAGGTAAAACTGGTGAATTAGCCTTTATACTTATCAATGCAACTCCAGGTTTTGCATTTTCTATATTCATCTCTTTTACTCTAGTCCCTTCTGGAAATATCCCTAATACACTTTCTTTTTTTAGAACCTTTAATGCATTTCTTATTGCTGATAAATCTGATTCTTCACGATCTACTGGAAATGCCCCAATTTTAGTTAAAAAATATGATAATATTTTATTTTTAAAAAGCTGTTTCTTCGCCATCCAACAGACTTGGCGAGGAAATACGATAGATAAAATAATGGGATCTAGATTACTTATATGATTGGAACATAATATTAATCTTCCTTCTTCTAGCACATTTTCTTTACCATGAACCTCTATCCTATATAATAATCTAAATATTATCCCTACTATTACCTTTACCACATTATAAAGATACATATAATTACCTCCCTCTAACTATAGAAATAACTTCTTCTACAGATTGATCTATAGTTTTATTGGTAGTATCAATTCTATGAGCATCTTTACTTTCCACTAAGGGAGCAATTTCTCTAGTACTATCTATCCTATCCCTATTTTCTATATCAAATTTTACCTGCTCATAGGATATTCCTTTTTCTCCCTTTTCTAATAATTCTTTATATCTTCTATTCGCTCTTTCTTCAACACTTGCAGTAAGAAAAAACTTAAAGTCTGCATTTGGCAAAACTACAGTACCTATATCCCTGCCGTCCATAACAATTGATTTTGTTCTGGCCAATTCTTGTTGTATTTTGACCATACCTTCTCTTACCTCTTTAATTTGTGCGACAAAAGAAACATTCTTATTTATAATAGTATCTCTTATTTTCTCATCTACTTGAATATCATCAAGATAAATATGATTACCTTTAAAATCAATAGAAGTATTCTTTAAGACATTAATAACATCATTTGCAGACAAAGGATTTACTCCAAGTCTCAATACCTTTAAAGTTAAAGCCCTGTACATTGCACCTGTATCCACATATTCAACGGATAAATCTTCAGCTATCTTTTTTGCAATAGTACTTTTACCAGCACCAGCTGGACCATCTATAGCAATTGTAATATTTTTATCTAACATAATATCCCTCCAATAAAAGAACCTTCAACTACAAAATAATAACCACCTTTGGGTGGCTTAGGCATTATTTGGCAAATCAGGTCTTAAAATCTTTGCATCTCTTAAATAAATATGTTTTACATCCTTCTGATTTATTATTGAGTTATAGAACACCATTAATCTAATACATCTATCAAGGCTTCCTTCCACATACATCTCATTAAAACACATTAACCCAACATTTGTATACCCTAGTTCTCTAGCTGCTTTAGCAGGATATGCCTTATCTAGATCATTAGTACAAGAAAATATTACGCTAATAACCTTGTCACGATTTATATTATTCTCTTTTTCAATTTCGACTAATAATTCTCTAGTACTATCTAGTATACTAGAAACTGAATTTTCAGGAACAGTGATAGCTCCTCTAATTGTTACAATATTCATAGCATCACTCCTTAATAATTATATATTAAATTCTTATAGTAAACAAGCTATTTTACTTTAATTAAAAACAATATTTGAATGGTTTATTAGCCTATTAAAAAAACGCAAGATAAATTAAACTATACATGACTTCCCGCTAGATATCCAGTAGAGTAAGCTATTTGTAAATTATATCCTCCCGTTAAAGCATCTACATCAATAACTTCTCCTGCAAAATATAAACCCTTTACTAATTTTGATTCCATAGTAGATGGATTTATTTCTTTAGTCACTATTCCTCCAGATGTAACAATAGCTTCTTCTATTGGCCTAAAAGATTTAAAATTAAGAGGAAATTCTTTAATAGAATTTAATAATTTTAACCTTTCTTCCTTGGTAATTTGGTTTACTATTTTTTCAGGATCTATATCTGCTAAAAATATTATAATTGGTATTAACTTTTGAGGCAGTAAATCATCTAAGGAGTTTTTAATTTTCTTGTTATTATTTAATTCAAAATCTCTTAATATTCTGTCATCTAATTTTTTATTGTCTAGTGCTGGTTTTAAATCAATTAATAAGCGAATTCCATCATTAATATATCTATATAAATAATTGCTTATGGAAAGAACTATTGGTCCTGAAATTCCATAATGAGTAAAAATCATTTCTCCAAATTCTTCATATAATAATCTTTTCTTAGCATAAGCAGATAAAGTTACATTCTTAAGAGATAATCCTTGTAAATCTTTAATCCAATTTTCCTTAATTTCAATTGGGACTAAGGAGGGTCTTATTTTAGTAATGCTATGTCCAAATGTTTCAGCAAATTTATATCCATCACCAGTAGAACCTGTAGTAGGATATGATTTCCCACCTGTAGCAATTACTAACTTATCAAAGCTCATTTCATTATTATTTGTATTTACTATAAATTTCCCACTTTTAACATCAATGGAATTGACACTAGTATTTAACAATATATTAACTTTGTTATCTGATAAAAACTTTTGAAAAGCTTTAATAACATCTGATGATTTGTCACTCTCTGGAAAAATTCTATTTCCTCTTTCTACCTTTGTTTTTAATCCATAGGTTTCAAGTAAAGTTATTACGTCTCTATTTGTGAAACTATAAAAACTACTATAAAGAAAGTTCTTATTTTTCATTACGTTATCAAAGAAATCTTCAATAGATGCATTATTAGTTATATTACATCTACCTTTTCCAGTAATAAAAAGTTTTTTACCTATCCTTTCATTCTTATCAATTAATATTACATCTTTCCCTCTAGAACCTGCAATACCAGCTGCAATAATTCCAGCTGGTCCAGCTCCTACTATACAAACTTTTTCATTCACTTACAGCAGCTCCTTTAAATGAGATATATCGTTTAATGACGTTAAGACATTATTATAAGTCCTACATTCAATTATACTAAGGGAAACATTACTTAAAGAAATATTCTTATAATGAGATATATTAATGCTCAATAGTCCTAAAATTATAGCTTTTAATGTTGCACTATGAGAAACTATAGCAATATTTTTCCCTTTGTTTTCATCTATAATATCATTTATATAACCTATAGATCTTTCTTGTAATACTTTTAACGTTTCAGCTCCATTCATATTCAATTTATGCGGCTCCTTATTCCAAATAGAATATTCATAACTATAATCATCTCGTATTTTTTGTATACTCAATCCTTCCCATGGTCCAAAATTTATTTCCCTAAGAAACTCACTAGATACTAATGGTTTATTTATTATATCAGATATTATCTTAGCTGTAGTGTATGCTCTAGATAAATCACTAGTATATATTATATCTATATTTTCTGATTCGAGTCTATGTCCTAAATTCATAGCTTGTTTCTTTCCTAAATCGGTTAATATAGTATTTTTTTGTCCTTGGATTAAGTTTAGTTTATTCCATTCCGATTGTCCATGTCTTATTAAAAATAATCTTGTCAATAATAACACCTCTTAACAATAATATTTGTATTTATTTATATAATATAACAAATTTACAATATAATAAAGTATATCATTTATGATAAGATTTCATATGATAAAGCTGGATAAATAAAAACGATATTTTAATATCGTTTTTATTTATCCTTACTATTTATATTAACATCGTATACATTGTATTTTTTCCAAATATTTTCTAAATCTTCAAATGAAGATCTAATATCATTCTTTTTCTCCATACCTATAGCAACTATCAAAGCATTTATTAAACTCATAGGGGCAACTAACGAATCTACAAATGAAAGCATATCGCTACTAGCTATTAAAGAAATATCAGCGTATTTTGCTGCCGGTGAGATTAAACTATCTGTTATACTAATAATTTTACAACTTTTTTCCACACAAAAATCTAAAGCTTCTAATGTTCTTTTTGAATATCTAGGATAACTAATACCAATTATTAAATCTTTAGAATCTGCTTTCAGTAATTGTTCAAATACATCATTAGGACCTGATGTAATAACCTTTACACCTTTTATTAAAAAACTAAGATAGAATCCTAAGTATCCCGCCAGAAAAGAAGATGATCTCAGTCCAAGGATATATATGTTTTCTGCATTGAGTATTAAGTCAATAGCATCTTGAAAAGTCTTATGTCCAATTTCATTTATTGTCTTATCAATATTTTCCATATCCTTTTCCATGGCCTTCTTCAATGCATTTTCTCTATTTGAATACTCATTTGCCATTGTAAGTCTTTGTACTGTAGTAAGTTTGTTTTTAATTAATTCATGTAAATCCTTTTGAAGTTCTCTATATCCTTTATATCCTAAAGTATTAGCAAATCTCACAACAGTAGATTCACTTACATTAACAGTTTCACCCAATGCGGCTGCAGTCATAAATGCTGCTTTATCATAATTATTAATAATAAATTCTGCTATAAGTTTTTGTCCCTTACTTAAGTTGTTGAAATTATTCTGGATGTTTTTAATAATATCAACATACGTCTCCATAACACTCTTCCTTATGAGCCTTTATTAGATTAAATCCCTCTTCTAAAGCCTTTTTATTTAATTCTTCTGTTCCTCTTGGTACCCTATCACATACTGCCCTCTCAAGAGAATCCTTAGTAACTATCTCAGTTAATTCATATATACTACCTAAAGCAATAATATTAGCTACCATAGGTTTACCTAATTTATTAATTGCAGTTTCTAATATAGGAACTTTATATATAATAATATCATCTCTATTTGGAATATTATCTAAAGATTTGTCTATTATCAATGTTCCGCCAGGCTTTAATGATTTTATGTACTTATCACATGCAACCTGTGTAAGTGTAAGCATTATATCGCATTCATTTACCTTAGGATAATTAATTTCATCCTTGCTAATTATTACTTCTGCTTTACTAGCTCCTCCTCTAGCTTCTGGTCCATAGGACTGAGATTGAACTACATTCATACCATCATATAAAGCAGCCTCTGCTAATATAATCCCAGCTAATATAAGTCCTTGACCGCCAGAACCCGTTAATCTTAATTCTTGACGTACCATATCTATCTCTCCTTTGAAAAAGATTCAATTATTTTTTGGTATTCTTCAGTATATTCTGGTCTAGCACTCTTATATAATTCTCCTACAACAAATTTACCTATCTTTTGCTCATCAGTTAATTTATCATAGGCTGCTATATTTATAGCATTTTCCTTTAAATATTTCATCATATCTATTGCTTCACCTTTTTTATTTTTCCTTCCATAGTAAGTTGGACAAATTGTTACAGCCTCAATAAATGAAAACCCTTTGTTTTTTATTCCTTCTTCTACTTGTTTTATTAACATATTAGCAGTAAATATAGTACCTCTGCTTACATAAGTGGCTCCCGCTGCTTTAGCAAGTTCACACAAATCAAAATTAGCATCAATATTTCCATATGGAGCAGTAGTACCTTTATCTCCTGTAGGCGTTGTAGGAGAATATTGTCCGCCTGTCATCCCATAAGTATTATTATTAAATACAATAGTAGTAATATCTATATTTCTCCTAGCAGAATGAATTAAATGATTTCCACCAATAGCAGATGAATCTCCATCTCCAGTTATAACAATCACATGTAACTCTGGATTAGCTAACTTTATACCAGTAGCAAAAGCAAGTGCTCTTCCATGAGTAGTGTGTATGGTATTAAAATCTAAGTATCCAGAACCTCGTGAAGAACATCCAATTCCTGATACTATACAAACCTTATCTTTATTTAATCCTAAATTATCAATAGCTTTAACTATGGCCCTTGTAACTATACCATTACCACATCCCGGACACCAAATATGTGGTAGATTTTCAGTTCTGAAATATTCGTTAACTAATTGACTTGGCATTTTAAACCTCCTTAATAAAAGAAATAATTTCTTCTGGAGTTATAAGCTCTCCATTAACCCTGCCATATTTCTCCACCTTAGCATGCTTTCCTGCAACCCTATCTACTTCTAAGAAATATTGACCCATATTCATTTCTACAACTACTATACGATTAACTTTATTTGATAAATCTATTAATTGTTTTTCTGCTAAAGGCCAAATGGTAATAGGTCTAAATAAACCTGCCTTTATTCCCTGCTCTCTTAAGGCATCTATAGCTGATTTAGCAGAACGCGCTGTGGAACCAAAAGCAACGATAGCAACATCTGCATCATCTAGTAAATATTCTTGTACTTCCACAATATCATCTACATTATCTTCTATTTTATCTATTAATCTATTAATTAAGGATTCAGCTATTTTTTCGTTTCCTGACGGAAAACCTGATTCGCTATGTACTAGCCCTGTTACATGAAATCTATATCCTTCACCAAAGCCAGCCATCTCAGGAACGATATCTCCTTCCTGTACTCTATATGGCTTATATTCCTCTGGTGAACAACTTGGTCTCTTTCTATTATATATTTCTATTTTTTCTTCATCAGATAACTCTATCTTTTCTCTCATATGTCCGATTACTTCATCCATTAAAAGAATTACTGGAGTTCTATATTTTTCCGCTAAATTAAATGCTCTTATAGTTGTTTTATAAATTTCCTTCACTGACCATGGATACAAAGCTATAATGGAATGGTCTCCATGAGTTCCCCACCTAGCTTGCATAATTTCACCTTGAGCTGGAGCTGTTGGCAAACCTGTACTTGGGCCACCTCTTTGAACGTTTACAATCACACAAGGTGTTTCAGTTATTACCCCATATCCTATGCCCTCTTGCTTAAGAGAAAATCCTGGACCACTGGTTGCTGTCATAGCTTTAGTTCCTGATATAGCAGCACCAATAGTAGCAGATATACTGGCTATTTCATCTTCCATTTGAATAAACTTTCCACCAATTTTGGGTAATCTTTCAGCTGAAAGCTCTGCGATTTCAGTAGATGGTGTTATAGGATATCCTGCATAGAACCTCATACCTGCAGCAATAGCCCCCTCTACACAAGCTTCATTACCTTGCATCAATTTAATACTTTTTTCGGTCATCTTATTCGCCCCCTAAATAAATAGCAAAATCTGGACATCTAAGTTCACATTGTCCGCATTTTATACATGAATCTAAATCTTTAATATTAACTTTTCCATCCTTTATTTCAAGTACATTTTTAGGACAAAATGCAACACAAATGCCGCATCCTTTACACCAATTTTTATCTACTGTAAGAGATTTTTCTGTCTTCATCGACAATTTTATTTCCCCCTTATGATGTATTTATTTCTTAATATAATAATATCAAAACAAAATATCTATTGCAAGTTTTATTTCATTTTTAATGGATTAATATTTATTTTGCAAGTTTAACTTCATATTGATAATATTTATTACAGAAAAAATGAGCCTTTAAAGGCTCATTTTAAACTGGATATGTTTGAAACTCTTCATTTAATAATTCTGTATCTATTTTATACTTTTTGGCTTGTCTTTGCTTAAAGAATTCTATAGCTACCTGTGGAAATAAAGCATAAGTCAAAACATCTTCATCTTGTTCAATATATTGTTTAATCTCTTTTCTAAACTCATCTAACTGAGGCTCCATTAAATCAGCAGGTCTACCTGTAAATACTTCTTCATCACCAATAATTTTCTTTTTAATTTCTTCTGATATAGGTAAGGTTGGTTTACCATATAAGCCCTTCACATAATTTTTAGCTTCAGTAGGTACCATTTTATATCTCTCCCCAAGTATTACATTAAATACTGCTTGTGTTCCAACCATTTGACTCATTGGAGTTACTAAAGGAGGATACCCAAAATCTTCCCTTACTCTAGGAACTTCTTTTAAAACCTCATCAAATTTATCCTCTTTACCCTGACTTTTTAATTGTGATACTAAGTTGGAAAGCATACCGCCTGGCACTTGATATATTAATGTATTTACATCTACATTTAATACTTTAGTATTAAGTAACCCTTCTTTTAGATACTTATCTCTCAATCCTTTAAAATAATCTGATACTTCTAACAATAATTTCATATCAATATCACTAGGATAATAAGGAGAACCTTCTAAAGATGCAATCATTGGCTCTGTTGCAGGTTGAGATGTACCATTTCCTAAAGGTGATATTGCAGTATCTATAATATCTGCTCCAGCTTCTATAGCTTGCATATAGGTTTGATTTGCTATTCCACTTGTAAAATGGGAATGTACTTCTATTGGTACTTTTACTGCTTTCTTCATTTCCTTAACTAATTCTTTTGCTGGATATGGAAGAAGAATTCCCGCCATATCTTTAATACATATTGAATCAACTCCTAAACTCTCCATCTCTTTAGCTAAGTTTACATAATACTTTATATTGTGTATAGGACTTGTTGTATAAGAAATTGCTGCTTGAGCATGTCCCCCATATTTTTTCGTTGCTTCTATTGATTTCTTTATATTTCTAATATCATTTAAAGCATCAAATACTCTAATAATGTCTATTCCATTTTCAATTGATTTTTTCACAAACTCCTCTACTACATCATCAGGATAATGTCTATATCCTAAAAGATTTTGACCTCTTAATAACATTTGTAGTTTCGTCTTTTTAAACACCTTTCTAAGCGCCCTTAATCTTTCCCAAGGATCTTCATCTAAAAATCTTAAGCAAGAATCAAATGTAGCGCCTCCCCATACTTCTAATGCATAAAACCCAACATTATCAAGTTTTTCTGCTATAGGAAGCATATCCTCTAATCTCATTCTTGTTGCTATCAAAGATTGATGAGCATCTCTTAAAATTGTGTCTGTGATTTTTACACCTGCCATTTTAGTCCCTCCTAGTTTTAGCTTTCTCCACTCCATATAAAATAGGTGGATAATTCCTTTGATTGATAAAATCATATTTTATTACATTATATTTTTTTTGATCAAGTCCTTTTAAAAAATCTTCTACTGCATTCTTTTCTTCAAGTCCACCTTCATGACCTATGTAACAAGTAATAAGAATTATTCCATTATCTTTCAATAAATTAAGCGATTTTTCTAAAGATACTAAAGTTGTGTCTTTAGAAGTTTTAATGTCTTTATTTCCCTTAGGTAAGTATCCTAAATTATAAATAACAAAATTTACTTTTTCATCAATATATAAATCAATATTTTCATGACCATTCTCTATTAATATTACCCTATTGTTTAGGTTTTCACAAGTCAATTTTTCAAATGTTATCTCTAACGCCTCTTTTTGAATGTCAAATCCATAGACCTTTCCATTTGAACCAACTAATTCAGCCAATAAAACTGTATCATGTCCATTACCAACAGTACAATCAACTACAGTATGTCCTTCTTTTACACAATTATAAATTATATCTCTAGATATCTTTAAAGTATTTATGATTTCATTGTAATTCATTATATCCTCCACAACAACTACAGCCTTTATTAAAAAAATCATGTATATTCAGTTCTAATTGATTATCACAGTTTAGGATAAACCCTTGTTTTATCAAATAAGTATTAACGGAACTACAATAAATCTTTTCAACACCTTGGTTATAAAGTTTATTTAGTATTGCCCTAAAAAGTCCATCTCCTAATTTTTGTTTTCGTTTATCATGTCTAATTACTAAATATTGTAATATCCATTTTTCATCCTTTTCTATTGCTTTCCCCACTCCAATTAATTCCTTATCCTCTAAAACAACATAAACAATATCTTCTATAAGTAAATCCTCAATCCCCTCTTTATTTAAAATTTCTTTTATTTTGTCAATCTCATCTATTTTATAATTTCGGAATAATAACATATCTTCACCTACTATAACTAAAGTTTCTTTAGATATTCAATTTCATCATTTTCTAAAAATCTCCAATTTCCTATATCTAAACCACCAAGCTCTAACTCACCTATAGCAATCCTCTTTAATTTTTTAACAGGATGGTTAATGGCTTCACACATTTTTTTTACTTGTCTATTTCTTCCTTCATGTATAGAAATATCAAGAATAGATTCAGTTTCATATCTCTTGGCTATTTTTATATAAGCCTCAGAAGTAACTCTACCGTCAATTATCAGTCCATGTCTAAATTTTTCTAATTCTCTTTTATTTGGCACACCATCTACAATAGCTATATATCTCTTTAATATTTCTTTACTTGGATGAGTAAGCTTATAAGCCAAATCACCATCATTAGTTAAAATCAAAAGCCCTGTAGTATCTGTATCTAATCTTCCTACAGGATAAATCCTCTCTTTCACATCCTCTATTAAATCTGTTACTATTTTTCTATCTTTCTCATCCTTTAAAGTAGTTACAAACCCCATAGGTTTGTTTAACATGATATAAACTTTTTTTCTTTCAACTTGAATTCGTTTATCATTTACTTTTACTATATCCTTATCTGGGTCTATAGTAGTGCCTAACTCCTTAATCACCTTGTTATTTACCTTTACTTTACCTTCTACTATTAATTCTTCTGCCTTCCTTCTTGAAGTTACACCACATAATGCAATATATTTTTGTAATCTCATTTTAAAGCCCCTTTCAACATCTTGTATTACTATATTACCCCTTTTCCATTGGAATGTAAATTCATATTCCATATAATTCTATTTAAACTTAATATTATTAAAAAGTTTCTCTATAGAATTAATCCTTCTTACAGAAGATTTAGCTATCAAATCACTCTTATTTATTAAATGACCATCTAAATATGTGTAAATATAACCTATTTTATCTCCTTTTCCTATAGGAGCTTCAATATCACTGGGAATATCTATACTAATCTTTACCTTCTCTCTTTCTCCTTCTTTCAATGGATAAAAAAAAGTTTTCTCAGTAACTAAATCAACATATCCCTTGTTTCCATTAATTACATTTAGTTTTTTTAGAAATTGTCCTTTATCGTATATAAAAGATTGTTTATAATTATTAAATCCATAGTCCAATAATTTATAATTATCATTAAACCAATCACCAGCCCTAAGAGATACTGCTATAAGACGCATACCATTTTTACTTGCTGATGAAACTAAACACCTACCTGATTTAGTTGTATATCCAGTTTTGACACCGTCTCCACCATTATATTCCCATAAAGTTTTGTTTTTATTATAAAAATAATTATTTTCTATTCTATCTGAAACATAGGACTTGGACTTTACAATATTAGCAAATTCATCATATGAAAATGCTGCTTTTGTTATCAACGCTAAATCATAAGCAGTTGAATAATGTAAATCATTGTGCAAACCATGAGGGTTAACAAAATTTGTATTTAATGCTCCTATTGATTTGGCCTTCTCATTCATTAAGGATACAAAACTATCCATACTTCCACTAATATGTAAGGCTATAGCTTCTGCCACATCATTTCCTGATCTTAGCATCAAACCATAAAGCATATCCCTTAAGGTGATAACTTCTCCCTCTCTTAAATATATACTAGACCCTTCTATACCCACACATTCATTCTTAATAACCACTTTATCATCCAGACTTCCTTTTTCTAGCGCAACTAAAGCTGTCATAATCTTTGTAGTACTTGCCATTGGCATTTTTCTATGTGCATCTTTTTCATAAAGTATTCTTCCCGTTTGCCCCTCTATTAATATACAAGATTCAGCACTTAAACTTAAATTTTCACCATATACTATACTAGAACTTAAAATTATTATCAATATCAAAGCTATATATTTATATACTTTCATTGAGATAACCTCCTATCAATCCACTTTAATTTAAAAGAAGCAAGATATATATCCTGCTCCTAATATAGAAAATAATTTGTGAATTTCTAATGTATTTCATTACAATTCATATTTTCTTGAGTATTAGTATTGTTATTTTTACTAGCAAAGGACTGCTGTAAATTACCCGCCATTTTCTCAACAAATCCAAGTAGATTTGTTAGAGCACTACTACCTTCATCCACTGTTAGTAACTTTATCTGTTCATTCCCTACAACAATAAATCCTACTGGTGATACAGAAACACCTGCTCCACTTCCTCCACCAAATGGAAAATCTCCATCTAACATATTATTTTTTTTATCTCTACTAAACTCACTTCCACCTGATGCAAATCCAAATGATATCTTAGAAACTGGTATTATCACAGAACCATCTGCTGCATGTACAGCATCGCCTACAATAGTATTTACATCTACCATTTCTTTTAAGCTAGTCATTGTCGTTTTCATTAATCCTTCAATTGGATGTTCTGGCAATACTCTCACCACCTTTTCTCATCTTTAATATCTTAATATATTCAATAATAATATAAACCAAATTTACTTTAATTATACATAAAAAAAACAACTCAAAAATATCTTGATTAAATCTTGGATTTACTTGTATATCCTTATCATAAATTCTATCTATATCATAATCATTAAGAAAATACATAAACATACTGTTAATCATAGCCCAAATAATACCTATGGATATGCCTAATAAACTAGCACTATTAAAGCCAATATTGACTGTAAAATATAGCTTTTCCATTTTTCCTTTGTTAATAAAATGTTGAATAAGCCTAATATAATTTAACTTTAAATTATTATATCTATTAGCATTATCTTTCTCTATATATTTATTCGTAGAAGCAATCTCCTTTTTAATAAAACCAAATAAATATGTAAGAGTTATCTTATATTTTGAGCTATTGATAAACTCATAATAAATTTTAATCTTAAATGGTATTAGAAATATTATTAAACACAAGAGTATAAAAAGAAAAACATATATAATAGTATCACTTCCTTTGTGACTAATATCTATATATTTCCAAAAAAAAGAAAAATAATACTAAATTTAGTATTATTTTTCCACATTTATATTGTTTATATCATCTACAATATCTTTTAAAGGAGGTAAATCATCTAAACTTTCTAAGCCAAAACACCTTAAAAAAACATCAGTAGTCCCATATAATATTGGTCTGCCTACTCTTTCTAGCCGTCCAACCTCTACAATTATACCTCTCTCCACTAATGTTTCTATTGCCTTGTCACATCTTACACCTCTTATTGCCTCTATATCCGATTTAATAATAGGTTGTCTATAAGCAATAATTGATAATGTTTCTAAAGCTGCATTAGATAAATTTTTTGTTACCTTAGGATTTGATAATTTTTTAATCCATTCAAAATTCTCTGGTCTAGTTCCCAATTGATAAGAATCATTTACCTTTATTATTTTAATTCCCCGCATATTATAATCGAATTCATCTATCATTTCCTGCATAATATTAGATAGCTCTTTCTCATCAACTTCTAAAATAGATGATATGTCCTTAATATCCAAGGGATCACCCCAAGTAAATAATAAAGATTCAATTATAGATTTAAGTTCTTTACTATCCATAAACTACTGCTCCTCTTCTGTTCTTCTACGAATAATTAAATCTGAAAAATCTTCTTCTTGCATTACATTTATATATTTCATTCTGATTAGTTCTAAAATAGATAGAAAATATGTTATAATTTCTTTTTTAGTACTATTTTCATCTAGGAAAAAACTAAATTTTAATATTCTGTCTATATTAAGTTTTTGTTTTATATCCTTTATACATTCTTCTAATGTAAATTCATCTCTCTGTATTTCACTAATGTCTAAAACTTTATTTTCCTTGTTCCTTTTTTCAATAATATTGCTCAGGGATTTTAATAATAAGTCTATGTTTAATTCTTCAAGCTGAAATTCTTTATCTTCAAAATCCATTAAATCTTCTTTTGGCTTATAATAAACTTTGGATTGTATATTTTCGAATATTCGTAACTCTTCCGCTATATTTTTATACCTTTTATATTCAACCAATCTCCTTACAAGCTCTGCTCTAGGGTCTACTTCCTCCATCTCCAACTGAGTATCGCAAGGACTAACTTTGTTTGGAAGAAGCAATTTAGATTTAATCTCTAATAATGTAGCTGCCATTACCAAAAAATCACTAGCTACATCTAAGTTCAACTCTTCCATTTGTCTAATATATTCAATAAATTGCTCCGCTATAAGATTAATTGGTATATCATATATATCTATCTCCGCTTTATCAATAAGATGAAGCAACAAATCCATAGGTCCTTCAAATGCATCAATTGTTATTTTATAGTCCATATAAATACTCCTACCCTATTATTGAAATTAGTAAATTTAATATAACATCTATAATAGGGCTCATTATTCTATCTATGATATTGGTAGCTATAAGAACTATAAGAATCATATACAAATATCTTTCATATTTATAGAAATAATACTCTATTTTACTAGGAAGTAAAGATGCAACAATCTTAGATCCATCCAGCGGAGGAAATGGAAGTAAATTAAATACTCCTAGCATAATGTTATACCATAAAGTTATAAAAAGAACCTTAAAAAATACAGCATTAGTTATTATATTTAAAGATAAAATAAATCCAATAATAATTGCAATTATAAAATTAGATATTGGTCCCGCTAAAGATACTAAGATAGTATCTTTCTTTCTATTCTTGAAATTAAATGGATTTATTGGAACAGGCTTGGCCCAACCAAATTTAAATATAACTAAACAGAGAAATCCTCCCAAATCCACATGTTTAAGGGGATTTAATGTCAATCTTCCCGCATTTTTTGCTGTATTATCCCCTAGCCAATATGCTGTTAATCCGTGGGCTAACTCGTGGAATATAATAGCTATAAAAAGACCTGGTAAATTATAAATAATATTCATCCTGATTCCCCTTTTCTAATAACCTATACTATAACATTATACAACCTCGACTCATTAAAGTCGAGGTTATATAAATTCTTTATGTTAATTTTATCTTATGCTTAAATAATTTTTTATTGTCTTATTTAACATATTAAATAAATTAGCCTTTTCAACATTTGTTTTAGAAATTAATTTTACTTTATCAGCTTCCTTACCATCTATACTAATTACAAGTTCACCAACTTCATCACCAGCTAGTATAGGTGCATTTACTATATCAGGTAAAATAATGTCTTTAACAAGTTCAGCTTTTTCTCCTTTTGGTAATAATATATGAGAATCTTTAGAAAGCATAAGATCTACTTCTTTCAGTTTACCTTTTTCTACAGGCAATGTAGCAATAATATCTCCTTTTTTTCCTATAGTAATAGATTCATAATTGGCAAAACCATAGTCCAACATTCTTTTTGCCTCATCAAATCTAAGCTTAGAATTATTTACTCCCATAACAACTGCTATTAACTCTAAATTCCCTCGTTTAGCTGATGCAGACAAACAAAATCCAGCCTCATTAGTTGAACCAGTTTTAACTCCTGTGGCTCCATCATATTCTTTGATTAATCTGTTAGTATTTACCATAACCTGAGTACTAGATTTATTTTTACCTACTTTCATTTCAGTCATATAAGTAGTTAGCCACTGATGAATCTTTTCATGCTTTAACAATTCTTTAGACATCAATGCTACATCGTATGCAGAAATATAGTGATTGTCATTAGGCATACCACTGGCATTATGAAATTTAGTATTTTCCATGCCCAATGTCTTAGCCTTTTCATTCATCATTTTTACAAAAATATCTTCGGAACCAGCAATATGCTCTGCTAATGCAACAGAAGCATCATTAGCAGACCTAATGGCTATAGCCTTAAACAAATCCTCTACAATCTGAGTTTCTCCCGCCTGTAAAAAAACAGTAGAACCTTTTACTTTAGAAGCATATTCACTAACCATTACCTTATCAGTCAATTTTATTCTGCCAGAGTCTACTGCTTCCATTCCCAATAATAAAGTCATTATCTTAGTTATGCTGGCAGGAGCTAATCTATCATGTTCATTTAACTTGTAAATTATAGCTCCTGTATTAACATCCATAAGTATCGCGGACTTGCCATTGATATTTAAATCAGTATCCGCATAGGCTTCAAAAGGAATAGAAGTGGTTGATATTAAAAGCAATAACATAATGGATACAAGTCTTCTTTTCAACCTATTACCTCCATTTCATGTGTTTGCTTTTATATTATCCACAAAATTCCTTATTTATACAGGATAATGAACAATAACATTAATTGGTTATAGTAATTAAATGTGATTTATCTCCCTATAAACTAACTGCTTATTTTCAATGTTTTTATCACCTATAATAAAAATTTTCTTCAATCTTTTTTCTACATCTTTGGCCTTTTCTAAATCATTTGCATGAATATAAGCTAAAGGTTCATTCATCTCAATTTTGTCATCTACCTTTTTATTTAAAATAATTCCAACAGATAAATCCAATTGAGAGTCTATTGTTTCCCTACCTGCACCTAAAATTAAAGCAGATTTTCCTACTTCTTCAGCATTAATAGATTTAATATATCCTTCTCTATCGCTTTTCACTTCTAAAATATATTTAGCCTTAGGTAATAGTTCTATATTTTTCACATAGGAAATATCGCCATCTTGGTGTTCAACTAATTCAATAAGTTTTTCATATGCTTTTCCTGACTCTATAACCTCAATGAGCATTTTTCTTCCTTCTGTTTCATCTTTTACCTTTTCAGCGAGAATCAGTAATTTGGAACCCAAAACTAAACATAGTTCAAATAAATCATCTGGTCCTTTACCTTGTAAAGTTTCTATAGCTTCTTTTACCTCTAAAACATTTCCTACAGCCCTGCCAAGAGGTTCATCCATGTTAGTAACCACAGCAGTTGTCTTTCTACCATATGAATTACCGATAGCAACCATTTCCTCAGCTAAAGTAATTGCATCATCTATATTTTTCATAAAAGCTCCAGAACCAACTTTAACATCTAAAAGTATAGCATCTGATTTAATAGCTAATTTCTTACTCATAATACTGCCTGCAATTAATGATATATTTTCAACAGTAGCTGTAACATCCCTTAAAGCATATAATTTCTTATCTGCAGGAGTAATGTTTCCAGTTTGACTACAAATAGAAATATTGATATCATTTGTATTATTTACAAATTCATCGTTATTTAAAGCAACTCTAAAACCTTTAATAGCTTCTAATTTATCTAAAGTTCCTCCTGTATGGCCTAGACCTCTGCCAGACATTTTAACAAACGGAACTCCACAGGCCGCAATCATTGGACCTAAAATTAAAGTCACGCTATCTCCTACTCCACCTGTAGAGTGTTTGTCTACCTTTATTCCATTTATTCCTGATAAATCAAATGTATCTCCAGAATTAATCATGGACTTTGTTAAATCTAGAGTTTCCCTCTTATCCATTTTATTAAAATAAATTGCCATTAACAATGCTGAAGCTTGATAATCAGGAATATTTCCATTAGTATAATTTTCAACAAAATAATTTATTTCTTCCGTTGTAAGAGAATATCCATCTCTTTTTTTCTTGATAATATCATACATTCTCATAAATATCACCTCAATTAAAAATTATTAATTATTTCAATTAATAATTTTTCAAAATCATCCTTTACCTTCATAGATGTTTCTATAACCTCTTCATGATTAAGAGGTTGATCTAGTATTCCAGCTGCCATATTAGTTATACATGATATACCTAAAACTTTAATTCCTTGATGATTTGCTACGATTACTTCTGGAACTGTAGACATGCCTACTGCATCAGCACCTAAATTTCTAGCTAATTTTACTTCTGCAGGAGTTTCATAAGTAGGGCCTGTAAACCACATATAAACTCCCTCTTTAAGGTTTAATCCTAATTTTCCCCCTGCTTTTTTTGCAATTCTTATATATTCTCTATTATAAGCCCTAGACATATCTACAAATCTTGCCCCAAACTCTTTCAAATTTTCTCCAATTAAAGGATTTTGACCCGTGAAATTAATATGGTCATTAATAATCATTAAATCTCCAGGAATAAATCCAGTATTTACACCACCAGCTGCATTAGTG
>NZ_DAMCHJ010000003.1:178345-190961 GCF_032104385.1 Tissierella sp. | reverse complement strand
GACTATAAGACTTCCTATTCCAAGCTGTATCATTACTCTAATTGGAAATGTAACATCTTTTAGATGATAACCTTCATAAAAATGAAATCTTCCTTGCATCGCAACTACAATTTTACCTGATAACTCTCCTATAACTAACTGTCCAGCATGTCCTTCTACTGTTGATTTTGGAAAACCTGGTATCTCATCATATTTAATAATTATAGGCTTTTGAATTTTATCTGCTAAACTACCTAATCCAGATCCTAAAACTAGTCCTATTGTGGGTAAATAATCAGTTTTTGATACTATAAAATCAACAGCTTCTTTAACTTTTTTTATATAATCCATTTTTCTCCTCCTATGCTCTTGGATGTGATTTTTTATATACATCTCTTAATTCCTTATCATTTGATGCAAATGAATAAATATGTGTAGTAGATACATCTGAATGTCCAAGCATTTCTTGAACCATTTTTATATCTGCTCCATTCTCTAATAAATGAACTGCAAATGAATGTCTAAGGGTATGAGGTGTTATTGTTTTATCTATATTGGATTCCTTTGTATATTGTTTTATTATTTTCCAAAACCCCTGCCTAGTTAATCTACTACCGCTATAATTTATAAAGAGAGGTTCATCACCTACCATTTCATTTAGTCTATATGTAGAAATATAATGAGTTAAGGCATCTAATGCTAATCTTCCAATAGGTATAACTCTTTGATTATTATCATTTTCCTTAACATTAAGTAACCCTAAGTCCAAATCCAAATCATCAATATTAAGAGATATTATTTCTGACACTCTAAGACCTGCAGCATATAATAGTTCCAACATAGCCTTATCTCTTGAACCTTTAAAATTATCGGATTTTGGTTGTGATAGTAAAAGATTGACTTCCTCTGTTGTTAAAACAGATGGTATCTTTTTTTCTAATTTTGGAGATTTTAAATTTAGTGTTGGATCCTCACTGACCATATTATTATTTAATAGGAACTGAAAAAAACATCTAATTGATGCTAAATTTCTAGAAATAGTAGAAGTTGCTTTTCCCTTTTTTTGCAAATTCATTAAATATGTAATAATAATAGTTTTATTTGTTTCCTTATATTCTTCAATATCATGTTCTAATAAATATTCTTTAAACTGTAGAATATCCCTAATATAAGCTTCTAAAGTATTATTTCTTAATTTCTTTTCATTTTTAATATATTCTAAATAATCCACCATAATCCTATCCGACATCATACTTCTCCTTTGTAATAGCTATTTTAAATCCTATAAATTAAATATAATCAAATTTAAAAAATATGAAGTAAAAAATCCTTCTATAAAACATCCAAATATAACAATGAAAAAAAACAATAGGGTTAAAATTGAATAATCAACTATATCCCTATGATATGCTCTACTTCCTTTGCCCTTTATACCATAAGCTGAATAAGATAACCCAATTGCCCCTATAGCTAAAAAGCTTGGTATAACTATTAAATAATTAGGTAAAAGTCCCAATAGAGCAAATGTAAAACCTTTCATTCCAAACTTCTTAACTAAAAATCCAACTGTAAACCCTATAGTTAAACCCTTTAAACAAAAAATTAATGGTATAACTAATAATCCAAAGCCAATAAATCCCAAAATCCAAATAATAGATACTATTTTCATATTCGATATTAAACTTAACTTAAATATATCAATAGCTCTATATCTTTCTCCTTCAATATATTGAAAAATCCAACTGAATCGATTAGCAAATCTAAAATTTTCTCTAATATCCAATTTATTTACAAATATTGCACCAATAATTATTCCCGCTATAAAGAAAATAATTAATATAAAATATACAATAAAACTATCCTGAAAATGTCTCTTGCTTAATTTTCTCATTTTTGTAGATACCAATTTGCTTCCCCCTTTGTATACAAGCCTTATATAAATATTATGCTCAAAAGGAGGACATTATCACTTATTGTTTTTTATCTATATATTTTTTTGCAAAATTAATACCTATAATAGTTTTACTATCAACTATTTCTCCTCTTTCTACCATCTTAACAAGATCATCAATACTATGCTTTTCTATATCAATAAATTCTCCTACGTCTGGATTAGATTCTCCCTCTATTAAATCAGCAGCCAAAAATAAATATATCTTTTCATTAGAAAACCCTGGCGAAGTGTAGAACTCAAGCAAATATTCTAACTTTTTAGCTTCAAATCCCGTTTCTTCTTTTAATTCTCTTATTGCAGTTTCTCTAGGCTCCTCATTTATTTCCAGTTTCCCTGCTGGAATTTCTAATAAAAATCTTTCCACGGCTTTTCTATATTGTTTAACTAATATAATACAATTGTCATTTGTTATAGGGATTATAGCAACTCCTCCAGGATGTTCAACTATTTCTCTTTTAGAATATTTCTTATCTGGTATTTCAACTGTCTCTACTCTTAAGTTAAGCAATTTTCCTTCGTATAATTTATCAGATTTCATTGTTTTTTCTTCAAATATCATATCAACCCTCCTTTCTTAAAATAAATTTGCTACATAGTTTCCTGCAGCACCTAGACTAATAAAATAATCCCTATCATCTTTTATACTTCTCCCCATAGAAGTTGTTTTTAATTCAAATTTCTCCATTGCCATAATTATTTCTTCACCATATTCAAATATAATATTATGTTTTTCTTTAATTTTAGAATTTTCAATTTGAGCTATAATATAATCTTCTTTCTCTTTTTCTAAATACGGTAAAATCAAATTAGACTTAGTATTTGTTATCTGGGATAATGTAGTAATAGTATGGTGACTAATTCCATAATGTCTATTCCTTTTATCTTTAAAGCTAATTCTTGGTACTGAAATAGCCATTCCTTCAAGATTATTTATAGCATCAACTATATATCCTTGTTCTATACCTGTAAATCCATATTTTGTACCACTACCTACAATACCTGGTCCCATAGATATTATAGTCACATCTCCTTTAAGTATTTCCTTAGCTGCAATTAATCCTGTATATATATTAATACATTCTAAGTCCCCACCAAATGCATGACCTATAGTAATAGTATTATCTAAGATTTTCTTATTCTTCAGTTCAGCAACTGTATTACTAAAATATAAAGGTAAAGCTCCCCCATCAGTCATAATATAATTAATTTTTATATCTTTATTTATATACTTAATCATAGCACTAATGGGAGCAAGCATACTATGTAAAGTTGCTACAATAAAAATATGATTCTCTAATGATTTAAACTCATTAAACAAATTATGATAAGGGCTATCTTCCTCCTCTGCTGCTAAACATTTCATCTGATAAGGAGTATAGCGTAGCTTCATTATATGTCCAGAGCCTTTAAGTTCCATAGATTTATTCCTGTAGTTATACATAACAAAATGATATCCACCAGTACCTAATGACAAATCAACAGCAGTAGTATTTAATACAACCTCATCATCTAATTTAATATCACCTGTAAAGTCCTTGTAATTTGCAGCTTTATACATTTTACCTTCAACATTAACATTAACTATAGCTAAATGCTCGCCATCACTAATTATAGAACTTACAGTTCCATTCTTATAACCAATCAAATTATTTCACTACCTTCCAATATTATCTAAAAACTTTAAAATTTTATTATTATCAATTATCTTAGAAAAAGAAACTTTTTCAGCAAGAATATGGACAACTATGAGTAAAATTAAAATTATGCTCTTGATAGTCAAATTAAAACTTGTTGCAGCATATAATCCTAATGTAAACCCTAGAGTATTAGAACCTACATCACCCATCATAACCCTGGCTTTTAAATCCAATATTATGTATGGAATAAGTATACCAAAAAAAGAAAGTAAAATATAATTACTATTTCCTAAGAAATTGCTAAATATAAAAATTAAAGAAATAATCATAAATATTTTAACGGCTCTGCCAGGTCTTAAATCAAAAAGATTTACAAAATTAGTAAATAATCCAATTAGAAAAGAATTAATAATAAAATCCTTCAAAGAATTAGAGATATATGAGCTAACAACTATGGAAATAAAAAAACCTAAAAAAGCTTTAATAGCTCCTGTTGTGAGTACCCCCCTAAAAAAAGCTTTTATATGACCTTTTAATCCTTTTATTTTCTTTTCTCCAGTTAAATCATCAAGTAAACCTAATAAGCCTATAAAAACAAATCCTAAAAGGTATATTAAACTAAGATTATCATTGAAATCAAATAATATTTTTAATATTCCTAAAGTAATTACCTGAACAAAAACAAATACTATTCCCATTGAAGTAGGTATTAAATTGGATTTAAAGTTTTCGCACACAACATTAGATTTAAATAGCATATCAATAAACATTGGTAAAGCAATATAAGATAAAATCAAAGATAATATAAAACTAGTTATTCCATAGTAATACATAAGTTCACCTTCTAAAATACATTATTATAAATGTTTTTAAAATATCCTTAAACTGTTTTCCCCTGTGAATGAATCCTTCTAAATTCCTTTGACTATATCTATGATTCATAGTAACAGGTACTTCAATTATTGAAAATCCATTATTAATTGTCTGAATAGTCATGGCGACTTCTATACCATATCTATCAGGTATATAATCTATTTTATCTATAACTTCTTTTTTATATACTCTCTGTCCAGATAAAGAAGTATCTATTTCTTTCTTAGTAAAAAAATAAACTCCTTTTTTAGCTAAAGTCTTTACTGCTCCAATTCCTCCCTTAGTGTGGGTCATAGTACTTCTTTTTGGGAATTTAGCTATGGATACATCAGCTTCTCCATTAATTATTGGCAAAATAAGTTTTTCAACTTGTATACTACTTTTTCCTAAATCCCCATCAACGAAGGCAATATAATCATATTCTAAAGTATCTATTGCCCTCTTCATTGCATAACCTTTACCATAATTATTTCCTAAGTCAATGACAGATACATTTAATGTATTAGCTACTTCCAAAGTATTATCCTTTGAACCATCATTTACTATGACAATCTCATCAATAGCCTTTATCTTTTTTAAATTTTCTACAGTATCAATAATTAAATCTGCTTCGTTATAAACAGGAACTACACATATAAGTTTTCCTCTTTTTTGCATACTATCTCTCCTAAATCATTCTTTATGGATATATGGAATTACACCATTAGAAGTATCCTTGATACCATAATGACCTCCCATACCTTCCATAGCTAATATCATTGCAACTTTGCCTATTATCATATCAACATTGTCTACAGTAGAAATATCTAAATCTTTATATCCAGTCATATATGAATAGTTGACATTAGACTTTTCAACACCTAATATTGGAAGATTATGCTTCTTAGCTACATTAACAATAACTCTATCCACTTGATTAATTCTCTTAGATTTATCTTCAAAACTTCCGCCACAAATAATTAAATAATCAATAGGTTCTTCATAATTACCAATAATTTCAATAAATCCTTCTTTTTCAAGATTTTGAAATATTGGATTTTTTGCACCAGTTATTATAGATTTAGTTATTATAGAAACAATATCTTCAGTAGGATTTTTAGCTATATTAATATCCACTTCCTTATATAAATCGTTTAATTTCACCTTATCCTCTATATTATTATTTAAAGTAGTAACATTCATTACCTTAGCACCAGCTAACTCTAAATCTCTGCCTATTCCAGATGTAATATAATCTTCATTCGTTGCAATTATACCTATGTTTAATCCTGCTAATTTATCCTTTATAATAGATTCATGACTAAGGGATATATATTCATCCTTGTATTTACTCTCTAATTCTAATACATTAACATCAGCTTTAAGTTCCTTATTTTCATTTATCAATATTTCAAATTGAGATTCCATTATCTTATTTATTATATCCTTTTGATCAATAACAAATTCTTGAGTATCAATAGTAAAACCAATAAATATTCCTATACCTAAAGCTACAAAAATAGAAACAATAGAAACTATGTAAAATTTCATATTAGGTAACATAATAAACCTCCCTAAAGACCTAGCAATAATCTAAGTCTGATTTTAAATAATGTTAAAAAAGATTTAGTAATAGGATTAATAAAAATCAGGATAAAAATTGGAATAAAAGCGGCTATTAAAATAAACGCTAAATACTTCGTCTTAAAAGTAGAGCCGTAGAGTTTATTTACACCTCTAGCATCAACCAATTTACCTCCTACTTTTAATCTCACTAAAAATGTACTAGACATACCTTTTCTTCCTTTTTCTAAGAAATCAATCATATTTGTATGAGTACCAACAGCAACTATTAAATCAGCATCATTTTCATAAGCTAATAAAAGAGCAATATCTTCACTGGTACCAGGAGATATAAATAATCTAGGCACTATTTCAAGACTTTTAACTCTCTCTAGTCCTGGAGCTCTTCCATCTGTATATGCATGGACTATAACATCCTTGGCTTTTAATAAACAATTATCTGACACACTATCCATATCTCCAATTATTATATCAGGAATGAATCCAAATTCTAGTAATGCGTCGCCGCCACCATCTACACCTATTAGCACTGGTTTTACTTCATCTATATAGTTTTTAATAGCTATTAAATCTGCTTTATAATCCTTACCTCTTACAACAACAAGAACATGTCGTCCATTTATAACAGTATCAATCTTTGGAATTTCTATTTTCCCTGTAACTAAATTCTTTTCTTTCTTTGCATATTCCAATGTATTTTCAATAAAAGCATCTAATTCGCTTTCAATATTATCATAACCTAATTTCATCAATTCTTCAATAATACTATTACTGATATAATTACATTTTCCAATTTGTTCTCCATTAAATACTATGGTATCATCAATTATTTCAATTTCATCACCTTCTTTTAAAGAGTTAAATATTTCATTATTATCCACTTCAAAAATAGGTATATTCTTTTCCATCAGAACAGAGGGTCCTCTATTTGGATATTTTCCACTTATAGTCTTTTCCGTATTTATTATACATGAAACTTTCTTTTCTGCCAACGAAATAGCAGCTATTTCATCTAAATCTTTATGAGATATTATAGCAATATCTCTATGCTGTAATCTATTAACTAAATTCTTTGTTTTTTTATCTTTCTTTATAATTCCCTTTATGTACATAATAACCTCCATAAATTCAATAAATCTATATAATAAATATTATTGACCAAATAAAATATAATATATTATATCATAATCTATTTCTTATAACGAATATGAAAGTTCTACTTTTACTTTTTATAAGAACCTTCCTTAAAATTAGTTTCAAAATAGCTACCTTATTAACATGTGAATAAACACATTTTCTATAAGTTGATATAAAATATAAAAGAAAAAATGTTTCTATCTACTAATTCTTATCCAGATTTATATATGATATATTATATATATAAAAGAGTCAATTTATCAATTATGATAACATTTGTTATGATTATATTTTTTAATCTAAATAGTACTAAATTTCTCCTAATTAAAATTAAAGAGATAATAAAGGGACTAGAAAACACCTTCATAGTCCCTTTTCATTTTATGAATTTGTGGCTATTTTACCTTGTTCTAACCTTAAATTATCTGCAATAAGTGCTATAAACTCTGAGTTAGTAGGTTTTCCTTTATCATTATTTATTGTATATCCAAATAGTTTATTTATAGTATCTACCTTTCCTCTAGTCCAAGCTACTTCTATTGCATGTCTAATTGCTCTTTCTACTCTAGATGGTGTTGTATTAAATTTAGTTGCTATACTGGGATATAATTCTTTAGTAATAGCACCTAAAAAATCCATATCTTCAACAACCATTGCTATGGCTTCCCTTAAATATAAATATCCTTTAATATGAGCTGGAATTCCAATTTCATGAATAATTTTAGTTATTTGTGCCTCTAAATTTTTCTCTGTAGATTCAGGTTTAGTTGGCATAAATATTTCCGGATTTTCCTTAATCTTAATTATATTATCTTCAATACCAGCTATCTGTTTTAATCTCTTTATAAAAATTCGAAAATCAAATGGTTTAACAACGTAATAATGGGCTCCAAGTTCAATAGCTCTTTGTGTAATCTTATCCTGACCTACTGCCGATAATATTATTACTTTAGGAAGGTTATATTCTACTCGATCATGCAATCTCTCCAATACCTCTAACCCATCTAGATGTGGCATAATAATATCTAGAATTAAAACATCAGGTTTTTCTCTATCTATCATGTCTAATGCTTCAATCCCATCTTTAGCCACCCCTACAATTTGAAACTCCTCATAAGATGATATAAAGCGGGTTAATATTTCACTAAACTCCCTATTATCATCTGCAATTACAATTTTTATTTTTTTCATTCTTAATCCCCCTGTTTTTTAAAGTTTGTTATAAATATATTAATTCGACAAATATATTAAAACTCCTTCTTTTTTAAAAAAATTAAAAAAAATAAGCCATAAAGGCTTATTTACTATTCATTTGTTCTAACATCCACTCAATATATATACCATAACCCTTGGTTGGATCATTTACAAAAACATGAGTGATAGCTCCAACTAATTTATCATCTTGAATTATAGGACTTCCACTCATTCCTTGAACTATTCCACCTGTTTTATCTAGAAGTCTAGGATCTGTAACTTTTATTACCATACTTTTTTGTTCTGCCTTTAATTGTGGTTGTATCTTTAATATTTCAATTTCAAATTTTTCTACGCTATTATTATCAATAGTAGTTAAAATATATGCTTTTCCGACCTTTACTTCCTCTTTAAAACCAATTGGTATAGGTTTATTTTGTATAAAATTTATGTTATCCTCTTTTATAGTTCCATATATACCATATGGACTATTAATAATTATGTCTCCAACTAAATTATCTGTTTCATAAAATACACCTCTAATTTCTCCAGGAGCTCCTTTTTTACCTTGCTCTACTTTAGATATTTTAGCATTCATTATCTTACCTTTTTCTACAGACAATAGTCCTCCTGTATCTACATCAACAATCCCATGACCAAGAGCACCAAATTCATTTGTATCTTTATCATAATATGTTAATGTTCCAATGCCTGAAGTTTTATCTCTTACCCAGATACCCAGTCTATAGCAATTATCTTGTATGCTTTGAATAGGTTTAGATTCAGTTACAAATTCCGCTTTATTTCTTTGCACCACTATTTTAACATTAGTATCTTTAATATTATTAAGAATACTAACAACATGTTCTGCATCTTGAACTTTTTCTCCATTTATTTCTATAATACTATCTCCTACTTTTAATCCTGCATCTCTAGCTGGACTAAATCTGTGTCCTCTAGTATCAATAACATCCGTTACAGCCACAACTAGAACACCTTTCGTATTTAACCTAACTCCAATAGCGTTTCCACCCGGAATTATCTCAGGTCTATTAATCACATTTACATTATAATTTTTAATAGGAATAAAACCTAAAAGTTTAAGCTGAATTTCTGCTTCTCCAGCATCTATTCCATTTAATTTATAAGATTTTTTTAATCCAATAGTCTCTGTTTCATTATAACTAGCTTCAATTACATTTTCTTTTTCTTGACTAATATCCAAAAAAAATGGAAATGATATATCTAGGTTTTTATTTTCTCCTTTTACAATATTTATGCTTGAAGGATAAAATAAAATTTTATTGCTTTGTATACTCAAACTTAGTACAAATAATATTAAGATGGAAATTATAATCTTTCGGCTAAATTTTAATTTACCCAACCACTATCACTCTCCTAATTGGCTTTATCAAACTCACCTCCTATTTTTGAATTTCATATATAATTTAGCCTTTTTTTTGATTAATTATTCTCCATTAAAAAATTTTTAAATGTCAACGGAATTAAGTTTTACCAATAAAAAAGTGTTTTGATTTTAATCAAAACACTTTTTTTATTTTAATTTTTTAGACATTTCAATCATTTCAGAAGCGTGTCTAATAGTAGTATCTGTTAAATCAACACCTCCTAATAATCTTGCCATTTCTTCGACTCTTTCCTTATCTGATAGTTTAGAAATAACGGTTTTTGTTCTACCTTCTGAATCTATTTTATTTATAACATAATGGCTGTCTGCTAAAGCAGCAATTTGTGGTAAATGTGAAATGCAAATAACTTGATGCTCCCTTGATATAGCATATATCTTTTCACCTACAATTTGAGCAGTTCTACCAGAAATTCCAGTATCAATTTCATCAAATATCATAGTAGGTATTTTATCAAAAAAGGCTAGTATACTTTTAAAAGCTAACATTATTCTAGACATTTCTCCACCAGACACAATTTTTGATAAAGGTTTTAAATCTTCACCTACATTTGTAGATATAAGAAACTCTATTTTATCTTGTCCATCTGAAGTGAATTCAGACTTTTTATTAAAATCAACTTTAAAATCCACCTTTGTCATATTTAATTCTGTTAATTCTTCTTTAATGCTTTTTTCTAATTTTTTAGATATTTCTTTTCTTTTAGATGATAGTCTTGTTGAGTATGTTTCAAGACTTTTTTCTAATTCTGATATTTTATTATTGGTTTTTTCAAGTTCTTTTTCGAAATTAAGTAATTCATCCAACCTTTCTTGACATCTATTTCTAAAATCTAAAATTACATCTATAGTATTTCCATATTTTTTCTTCAATTTATTTACAAGATTAATTCTTTCCCCTAAAAAATTCAATCTTTCAGTATCTATATCTATACTATCTAAATAGTCTTTTAATTCTGTATATATGTCCTCTAATTCATAACTAATTCCTTCAAATCGCTTATATAAACCTATAAGTTTTTCATCAAATTTTTTAGCATTATTTATAAGTGAGATACTTTTATTCATTAAATCAAAAATACTTACTGAACCGAAACTTTCATTATTTATATAGGTTAGTGATTGACCAATAGAATGAACAATTTCATTAATATTAGCTAATTTTTTATATTCATTTTCTATATTATAATCATCGTCCTTATTAAGTTTAGCCTCTTCTATTTCTTGAACTTGAAATCTCAATATATCTATTTCTCTATCCCTCTCACTACTATCCATAGATAATTTTTTTAATTTTTTTCTTTCATCTGTCCATTCATTATAATATACTTTGATTTTTGATTTTAATTCCACCATTTCCATATCTCCAAAGGAATCTATCAAAATCTCATGATTAGAAGAATCTAATAATGATTGATGCTCATGTTGACCAAATATATCAACTAACTTCGTCGTTATGTTTTTTAACATATTTAAAGTAACATTTCTTCCATTAATTCTAGATAAACTAGGTCCTTTTAAATAAATTTCTTTAGAAATAATCAGCAGATTATCCTTATCCATATCTATAGAATATTCTCTTAATAAAGGCATTATACTAGAAGGCTCTTCTATATAAAACACTCCTTCTAGTATGGCCTTTTCATGTCCTGATTGTATAAATTCTCTATTGGATCTAGATCCTAATATAATTCCAATGGCTTCTATTAAAATAGATTTACCAGAACCTGTTTCTCCAGTAATAATATTTAACCCCTTAGTAAAATTTATTTTTAGTTCCTCAATAATTGCAAAATTTTTAATATTTAACTCAACTAGCATATAAAAACCTCCAAATTAATAGAATTTAACTAAGAGTACTATGAGCTTCTTCAATAACTGCAAGAATTGATTCATCATTTACTACACTATCAAAATTATTTTTCAAATAAATAAGAAATTCGATATTTCCCGTTGCACCAGTTATAGGTGAATACGTTAATCCATAAATACCTAAATCAATTTCACGGCAAAAATCCATCATGTTTTTTATTACATCAAAATGAATATTGCTATCTCTAATAATTCCTTTCTTTCCCACTTTATCTTTACCAGCTTCAAATTGTGGTTTTATTAAAGCTACAATTTCCCCTTTTTCACTTAATAGTCGTTTCGCTACAGGTAAAACTAAACGCAGAGAAATAAAAGATACATCTATTGAAATAAAATCAATATCTTCCCCGATATCTTCATTTGTTACATTTCTAATATTAGTTCTTTCCATAACAACTACTCTCGAATCAGTTCTTAATTTCCAGTCCAATTGTCCATAACCAACATCAACAGCAAAGACTTTAGAAGCCCCATTCTTCAACATACAATCTGTAAATCCACCAGTAGAAGCACCTATATCCATAGCTATTTTATCTTGTAAAGATAGATTGAATTTATCTATAGCCTTCTCTATCTTTAGTCCACCGCGACTAACATATATATTAGGATTTTCTTTAATAGTAATTGGAGCATTTTCATCTAATTTCTCCCCAGGTTTATCAATCCTAATATTTCCAATAAAAACCGAACCTTCCATTATGACTCTCTTTCCTTTTTCTCGAGAATCAACTAATCCTTTTTCATATAGAATTATATCTGCCCTTTTTTTCACCTATCATCTCTCCAAATTAATTACTTTTTATTTTTTTTCTTATTGGGAAATATATCTATTCCAAAACTTTTTTCAATAAAATTTAATATCTTAGCTATACTATAAATAATTTTCTCATAGTTAAATAAGGCTATTGATTTCCCAAAAGCCTTGCCCCCTACAGTAAATGCAGCTATTAATGAGGTGATAATTATTGTAAATATTGTTCC
>NZ_DAMCHJ010000003.1:94349-178335 GCF_032104385.1 Tissierella sp. | reverse complement strand
ATTAATTTATATATTATTGTAGTACCTGCTGCGCCAGATAAGATACCACTAATATCTCCTATAACATCATTACAAAAATTTGATACTTGTCCTGCATTTCTAACAAGTTTTATTGCAAACCTTGCCTCTTCTACCTTATTCGCCGCCATAGCATGAAATGGTTTTTCTTCTGCTGTAGTTACAGCTATACCAATAATGTCAAATATAATTCCTATCATAATAATTATTATCAAAACAACAAAAGCCATTGCAATATCCAGGTTTTTTACTAAATTTTCAGTAATAACCGATACCACAATAGACATAAGAAATGTCCATATACTTATAAAAAGAACCCATCTTAAATTATACTTGGCAGAAATCCCCTCATCTTCTTTTTTATTCATATATTAATTATTCCCTCCAAAACCATTTATAAAAAATAATAAACAGCAATACACAAAAAGCTGATAGCTACAAGCTATCAGCTATAAGAGTGGTAGTAAACTGTGTAAATCTTACGGCTTTAGGTCCAGCAGGATTTCCCTAATAAAAACTGTCTGTCGCCATAACAGCGGTTTCCCTTTAATTTTATTACTATCTTGTCGCCAAAGATAAAACTGGATTGCCACTTAGTCCGCACTGTAATCCACAATCTACCTCTTTTTTAGAACAGTCTAGGAGTTTTCCTCTACAGCCATTCTATTCCTTAGCCTCTTTTGCAAAATAGGTTTCGATAACAGAACTTAAAATATATCGGGCCCTTCAATATCTTAAGTTGAACTTATCATCCGCCATACTTCACTCAAGGCAGGCTACTCTGCTTTTAGTAAGATATACATAGCAGGTTTATCATAATAGACCATTTCAAATCTGATCTACTATGTCTCCACGAGAGTAGGGTCATCGCCTGCATGCCATTGCAGATCGCCCCATCCCTCTTACTCCCTGTGATGACCCACGACTGGGCGTCGCGAGCCAAGACAAGGAACTTCATCGATATGCCCTTCGACGGATTTTTAGCCCCGCCCTCTAGAATAGTTGTGCTGACTAGAATACTGTACCACTCAAGCTAAAAATATTATAGCATATTTGATATCAAAATTCAATTTATATTCTACTATCTATTTCGTTTCACTAATTTCTCAGTTAACTCAATAAAAAAACTAATATCTCTGTCTTTTAGCTTTTTTAAGGATTCAATGGCTCTTCTACTATATTCTTTAACAGCATCTTCAGCTTTGTTAATGTCATGAAATGTCAAATAAGTTAATTTTTTTATATCAGAATCTTCTTCCATATCTAAAATGTCATCTCTAATTTGATAAGCTAATCCAAGATTGAATCCAAATTCCCTAATAAATTCAATCTCCATATCTGTTGCCTCTCCCATAATAGCACCCGAAACTAAAGCTGATTGTATTAAGGCTGCTGTTTTAGTCTTATACATAAATATTATTTTTTCTTCTGTCATAGTATCATAATTAGACAATAAATCGACAACTTGCCCTCCAATCATGCCATATATACCTGAATATCTACTAATTTCTTTTAAAGTTCTAACATGTCTTCTATACTCATCTATTGTTTTAGAACTTTCTATATGATTTGATATGGTTTCAAAAGCCAAGTTCAATAAACCGTCACCAGCCAATATGGACATAGCTTCCCCAAATACCTTATGATTAGTTGGTTTACCTCTTCTAAAATCATCATCATCCATAACTGGAAGATCATCATGTATAAGAGAATATGTATGTATCATCTCAATAGCCATTGCATAAGGCATTATTTCCTCAATATCTTTTTTAAACATCTCATAAGATTTTATAGCCATTATAGGTCTTAACCTTTTTCCTCCAGTAAATAAGCTATAGTCTATAGCCTCAAAAATTCTTTTTTGATAACCATTCTTATCTTTAAGTACATTATTAAGCTCCACATCAATAATAGTATTTAAACTTTTTAATTCATCATTCATTTCTATACCTCCACTGGAAAATCCATTTCTGTCACATCTCCGTTATTATCCTTTAATAAAACCTTAATTTCTCCTTCTTTTTCAGATAGTAATTCGTTACAATAGTTATATAATTCAATTCCTTTTTTAAACTTATCCATGGACTCATCAAGGGTACAGTCATGATCTTCTAGCTCTTTCAATATGTTTTCTAACTGAGAAATAGCTTCCTCATAGGTTAATTTCTTATTTTTCATCTGACAATTCCCCCTTATCAACACCTCTTACTATAGATTTTATTTTACCATTCTTTAACAATATATTAATTTCTTCACCTACTACAATATTATCTATAGATTTAACAAGTTTACCTTTATTATCAGTCAAAATACCATATCCCCTATCTAAAGCTAAAAGTGGATTTAACATATTAAGACTATTTTTCAAACATGATAATTGATTTAGTTTATCTCCAAGTTTCTTTTCCATTACATGATTTAAATCTCTAAACAGATTATCAATTTCTTGTCTTTTATCTTTTAACTGATTCATAGGACTATAAAACTTAAGATTCCCGTTTAAATAATCTATTTGTATCCTATAACCATCAATAGTACTATATATATTCCTAATTAATCTTTTATATTTAGATTCTAATTCATTAGTTAAATGTTCAATATCCGGTACAGAAAGTTCTGCAGCTGCTGATGGTGTAGGAGCTCTTAAATCTGCAACAAAATCTGCAATAGTAAAGTCTGTTTCATGACCTACAGCAGATATAATTGGAGTTTTTAATTTGTAAATAGTTCTAGCCAGTTTTTCATCATTAAAGGCAAAAAGTTCCTCTATAGAACCTCCACCTCTGCCAGTAATAATTAAATCTATATCATCCCTACTATCTAAATAAATAAGTCCTTTGCAAATTTCTTTAGGTGCCTGTGAGCCCTGTACTAGAGATGGATATATAAGTATACAACACGGGGGAAATCTCCTTCTAATAACAGTAATAATATCCCTTATAGCAGCACCAGTAGAAGAAGTAACAACACCAATCTTTTTTGGCATAAATGGTATAGATTTCTTATTAGTTTCCAAAAACATACCTTCTGCTTCTAGTTTTTTCTTTAGTTCTTCAAAAGCTTTATATAGATCCCCTAATCCACTTTCCTTAATATGTCTAATATAAAACTGATAATCTCCTTCTTTTTCATATACAGAAATATATCCAGTTGCTACAATCTTCATTCCATCTTCAATATTAAACTTTAGCTTTTCATTATCAGTTCTAAACATTACCGCCTTGATTTTTCCCTTTTCATCTTTAAGATTAAAATACATATGACCACTATAATGGTGTTTAAAATTTGATATTTCACCTTCAATACTTAAATTAGATAAAATCATATCACTTAAAAAAACTCTTTTAATATAAGTATTTACTTCACTTACTTTTAGAGGTCTTATATCCATATCCTATCTCCATAATACTTATTTTTTATCGATATTCCTAACAAACCCACCTAATACTCCATTGATAAACCTAAAAGATTCCTCTGTACTATATTTCTTTACAATTTCAATTGCCTCATTAATGGATACTTCGACTGGTATATCTTTTCTATACAGAATTTCATATACAGCAATTCTTAAAACTGCCAAATCAATTTTTGCCAATCTATTCAAATTCCATCCCTCAGAATATAATTCAATATATTTATCAATAGAATCTAAATTTTCTTTTATTTTTGTCATAGCATCTAATATATATTCCTTTTCCAACTCTTCAAAAGGAAAATTATTAAAATATATATTTAATGCATCATCAGAAAAATCATCATTTACCTCCATTTGATAGAGTACCTTCATTGTTCCTTCTCTTGCCTGTTTTCTTCCCATTTTTCCCTCCTAAAAATATAAAACTTTAATATATTAATTTCTACCACTTGGAGGAAGTATCCTTTCCAGCAATTCTTTAAAATTAATGTTTTTGTAAGATTTATTCCCTATAGTATATCCTATACAAGTACATATAAAAATAAACAAAGTTTTAAAAAAACCAATGATAAGAATTATTATTCCCAATAGGAATCCTAAAAAAGCACCAAAGAACTTTCCCCTATTTTCATTAATTAATTCTAAAAGCTCCCGTAGTATTTGTTTACCCATAGATAACACCCCATTTTACTTTATTACCCTATTAGGCCTTGATACATTGTTTGCTTTTACCTTTACTTCAGTAACATTAGCTCCAGTTGCATTCTCAACATATTCTTTTACCGTAGCTTGCAATTCTTTAGTAACCTCTGGAATATTAATATCGGGTGAAACATCCCCAGTAAGCTCAATATGAACTTGTCCATCAGGTAAATTTACATTAATTTTAATATTACTCATACCTGAAAATTTATCAACAACATTTTCTACTAATCCAACTATTGTATTGGAATAAATGACTATTTCTCCAAATTCATTTCTAGTAATTAAGTATGAATCCAAAGATTTAGTTTCTTTTCTAGAAAAACCTGAAAAAATAATTCTTATACTAGCTATAAATAAAATTAACCCTGCTAAGGTATAATAATAATTTTTATTTATACTCCTCACTATAGCAACAATATTATCCACTGATAAAAAACCTGGAATATTAAAAGGGATAACAATGATACAAAATGATAATATTAATATACATAGGGAAAAGAATACAATAATTAATCTATCTAAAATCTTCATAAGTATATCTCCTCTCTTAACATTTAAAATTACCCTCTGACTTACAGAGGGTAAATATACTATTTTACTCTAGGTTCTGTTTCTATTTTTCTCTCCTTTGGAATATTCACACCTTGAATATTTACATTTACTTCTACAATATTTAATCCAGTCATAGTTTCTACTGTGTTTTTAACATTTTCTTGTATCTTTTGACCAAGTTCTGAAATTTTCGAACCGTATTCCACAATAATATATAAATCTATAGCAGCTTCTTTATCTCCAACTTCTACTTTTACACCCTTAGATAAATTCTTCATACCTAACATTTCTGTGATGCCGCCAGTAATACCACCACTCATCCCTGCTACACCATCAACTTCAGTAGCAGCAACTCCAGCAATAATAGCAACAACATCATCTGAAATCTTTACAGTACCATGTTCAACATTCTCATCATTATAATTATCGACCAAAATTAACACCTCCATACAACTATAAGTTCTTAAAGCTATTATATCAGAGGATAATATCATTTACAAACATTTCTATTGTTTTTTCATTATTTTAATATTATTATTATCATAATCTGTTTCTGATTTTACTATATCTAGAACTTTTATCATATCTTGCTCACTTAACTCATTAGTCGATACAACTATTTTTATATCCTTATCCGTTAAAAATACAATCGCATCTTCAAAACCTTTCCCTTTTATTAACCCCTCAATTTGAAGTTCTTTTTCTGAATTATTTCCAAGTTTCATTATTTCTCTTTGTGCTTCTTTCCTTACATCTTCCGCAGTGTTTGAATTATTAGTAATCACATCTAATCTATCTATTAGAGAAGCTCTTAATTTATCCCTAGACAATCTATATTCAACAAAATAATTTTTTCTATCTTTGCTTGCCTCTGTATACATTGTCTCCAAGGCTTCATTTCCTTCATTTTTAGCTGAATCAATTATATCTATATTATCAGCAGTTTCAACTACTCCTAATTCTTCTTTTTCTTCTTTAGATTCTTGATTTTTTGTCATTTCCATAAGTTCATGATTTTGATAATCCTTTGACGATTTTCTTTGTGCTTGTTGTGTTAGTTGATGATTTAAATATCCAGTAAAAACTAACAATACAACTAACAGGCCTATAATTGCAGGTCTCTTGATTTTAAACATAATTATTCCCCCTTATTTACTTGAATATACTTGAACTTTATTACCCTTTATTCCTAATACAGTCTTTACACCATTGTAGAGCATCTCCTTTATCTTAGGATCATCAGCACCTTCTGCTACTACAATAACACCTTGTACAGTAGGTTTGATTTCTTTAACTACTAGTAATGAGCCATCATTACCTTTAGTTACCACTTGGGTTGTTAAATCTTCTCTATGTATCTCCCTAGTCCCTCCTTCTGAATCATTCTCTAAAGTATTTTCTGTAGTCTTTGTTGTATTTGTAGCAGTAATTTTTTCTATACTATTTTCTAAAGTTACCATAACACTTACTTTACCCACTCCATTTAATTTACTCAAAATATCAACTAGTTTTTTCTCCAAATAGCCACTATAATCAGATTCTAGGTTATTATTGATATCTTTTATATATTTATCTGTAGTACTATCAATATTTTTAGTTTTTGGCCCAAGAAAAATATTAGCTACAATTAAAAATATGATGGACATAAGTAGTATTATGAATAAATTATTAATAAACTTTTTGTTATTCATTTTTGTAAGGGCATCTTTTATTTTATCTAATATTTCGTTCATTTTATTCACCTTTCCCCTTTTTATACATTTTTATATTTATCCTCTTTTTATCTACTGAATATCTGGTAGAAATTAGCTCTTTTAACTCCTCATACTCTCTATCTAATAATTCTTGATCTATTATATTCTTCTCAATCTCAATAGATTTTACTTTTTCGATAGAGATTTTGTTTTTATCTATACTTTTATCGCTTTCACATATACTAATATCTAAATAATCTATCTTCCCATAATCTTTCTTCCCATCTATTATTTCAACTATAATATTTACTACTTTATAATCAGTTTTTCCTTCAATTAATCCTGATATTTCATTGGATATCTTTTCTTTATATACTTCTTCTATTTGCTTTGCCTGCTGAATATAAAACTCATTATGCTGTATATCTTCAAATGTATTTGCCTTAGAATAATTAAAAACTGACTGCTCAAAATTAAAATTTAACTTTAACAACTTTGCAAAAGGACTAATAATTGTAAATATAATCAATAACCCTATTACCATATTAATGTACTTTTTCATATTTCCCTTGGGCATGATAAGTTCTGCAATTGAAATAAGTATAAATAAAACAACTATATCCTTTAGCCAGGTACTTATAAAAGATATGATATACATAGATTCACCTACCTTAGCATTAGTAAATTATTTCCTGTTTCTACAATAATAGTTATAGTAATAAAAAACATTGTTCCAGTTGATATAAGACTAATTAGAATAAGCAACATTGATTTTCCTACTTGATTAAAAAATTCCACTAAATTACTAGAACCTATTGGCTGTATAACAACTGAAATTATTTTATAAGTAAATAATAATACTAAAATTTTGATAATAGGTAAAATACATATAAACAATAGAATTAAAAGTCCAATAACCCCTAAACCATTTTTTAGAATTGCAGAGCAACCTACTACAGCCTCAACTGCATCAGATAAAAATCCTCCAACAATAGGAATAAATTTATCTATAGCAAACTTTGCCGTTCTTATGGTCAATCCATCCATCTTAGTTCCCAAACCATATATTGTAATTATTCCTATAAATAAAGTTAATGCTCCAGATATTATAAATGTTATTACTTGTCTACCTAATTCAGATAATTTGCTAAATTCCATTCTATTTGAAATATTGCTTATTATACTTATAATAAATGAGAAATAAATTAAAGGTAAAATTATAGTCTTTATTAAAATTCCAATAAGATTTACTGTCATAAGTATCATTGGATGAAATAACATTTTGGTATTAGGGCCAGATGCCGCAGTAAGTAATGTAAGTAAAATTGGAAGTATTACCTGCATAAATCCTACCATATTATCAACAGTATCCCTTGCAAGATCCATAACTTGATCAAAGCTACTTATCACCAAAATTGCTATTAGAACATAAGAAATATAATTTGCTAATTCTGCAACAGAAGCGTTTTCAAAAGTAGATTGAAGATTAGTAAGTATTGAAGAAATTAATGTAATAATAAGTATTTTTGCCAGCAAAATTAGTGAAAGCCTTAGTTCTTTAAAAAAAACCAACCATATATTTCTAACAATGTCCCGAGGGCTAAAGGAAATATTTCCTTTTACTAGATTCCTAAGAAACTCTTTAGTATTTAATTCTGGTAAAAGCTCATTTTCTTTTATGGTATTTTCTATAACATTCTCTAAATCACTGATGTTCAAGATATCCATTTGCTCATCTATTATAAATGAGCTGCTATCATCAGCATAAACCCTAGTTCCAAATACTATTAAATACACAATAAAAATAACAAAGTAGTTTTTTTTCATATGTTTCACCCTTAAGGAAGTATTTTTATAATTAGTTCCATAAGAGCTAAAAGAATGGGAATTGCAAGAACCATAATTAGCACTTTCCCCCCTAGCTCAATTTTCATTGCAATACCTTCTTCTCCAGCATCTCGTGATATCTGCGCTCCAAATTCTACAATATAGGCCATTCCAATTATCTTAAGAATTGTAGAAAAATATGCAAATTCTATATTTACTCTCTTAGCTAAAGTATTTAGAGTTCCTATTACATAAGATAATTCACCTAAAATCATGGAGAAAATAATAACGCCAGTTAATAAACTTATAAATAAAGAAAACTCTGGTCTTATATCTTTTAAAATAATAATAAGTACTGTAGCCACAACCCCTACGCCTACTATCTTAATAATTTCCATCTTACATTCCCCTTAATAAAGTATTACAATCTAAATAATACCTTCACATTATCAAAAAGCTTGCTAATTAAGTTAATTACAATTCCTAGCACAATAACTACACCCAATAATGTAGTAAAAAAAGCATATTCTTCTTTTCCAGACTTATCCAGTACTATATTTAAAGCAGCTATAACTACACCTAGTCCAGCAATCTTAAAAATTAAATCTACTTCCATATCCTTCCTCCCCTACACTAGTAAAATTATTATCCCGACTCCAGTTATAATTCCTAAGCTTCTATATAATTTTTCATTTTTATTTCTTTCTATCTTTGCCTCCAAAATTTGAGTACCGATTTGATTTAAAATTAGTGTAAAATTCTTTTGTTGATCCATCCTATCTGATGTTCCTAAAACTCTACCTAAAGATAAAAAAACTTCCACATCCTCTTTTTGTAAATGGAGTTCCTCATATAGTTTGTCTTCAACTGATAAGAAACTATTGTATACTCCTCCTTCTTTATTTAAAAATAATTTTTTTTTAATTTCATCAAATATATAAGATACTTTTCCTTTGCCTTTATTGAATACATTAGATAAAGCCTCTGGTAATGGAGTTGCAGCGTATACTATTTCAGTTTCCAAAATTTTGATGCACTGTTCTAAATATATTAAATTCTCCAATCTGGAAGAGAAGGTTTTTCCATAAAGATATCCTATTGTACTAGAAGTTAAAAAAATCAATAATGTAGATATTAATTTTAATAAAACCATATAAATCACCCTTTTAATTCATAAATAGGTTTAAAACTATAGCCATCTATTATTTCCTTTATACTACCAACACCCTTTGACCTATCAAGTATAATAAATCTCTCAAATACCTTTTCTTCAAATAGCTCCTTCATGCTAGATTTACTCATTACCTCTTCTAGATTACTTCCATGAATCGTCGCCATAAGTTTTATCCCTGCCCTCAAAGCTTCATTAATTGCCTCTACATCTTTCTTACTACCTATTTCATCTACAGCTATTATATCTGGTGATAAAGCTCTAATTGCCATCATAATACCATCAGATTTTAAGCATCCATCCAAAACATCTGTTCTAAAGCCAATGTCATTCTGTGCTATTCCTTTATACATACCTGCTATCTCTGACCTTTCATCTACTACACTTACTTTAAAACCATTAGAGTTTAATAGACCAAATCCATTGCTTAAGTTCCTAACTATATCTCGTAACAACGTTGTTTTTCCGCATTGAGGAGGCGATATAATTAATGTATTATAAAACATTCTAGGCATTTTAACTAAATAAGGAATAATACTGTCAGAAACTCCTAGAATCTCTTTTCCTATTCTTATATTTAGTGAGGAAATGTTCCTTATAGTTTCAAGCCCCTTAGAACCATATACTACCTTGCCGCCAATCCCCACCCTATGCCCTCCTTTTATAGTTATATATCCATTTCTGATTTCCTCCTCATATGCATATACAGAATAATTACTAATTATTTGAAATGTATTTCTAATATGTTCTTCTCTAATAACCATTGCCTTTGATGGAATACAACTAACACTACCATTTGTAGAGATGAAATAATCCTTAGATTCGTATGAAATAGTCAGTGGTCCTCCATTTCGAAGTCTTATTTCTTCTACCTTTTCCTTATAGTTAGAAGGAATTTGAGCTAGTACAGTATTTAGTTCTCCACATAAATTTTGAATCACAGAATCATATATCCTAGAATTTTTTAACACAACCTGTCCCTCCTTTATATCAATTCTATGATTGTACAATCTATATATTCCAAAAAAATAAAAAAAGATTCTAAAGCTTTTAGCTTTAGAATCTTTTTAATAAATTATTCTTCGTCTTCTTCTCCACAATGACAACAACAATCTTCATCATCGCAAAAATCATCATAATCATCAAAATCAAAATCATCATAATCTTCGTCAGTTCCATATATCTCGTCTTCTACATCTGCTAAGTCCTCATCAATAAATGTTACGTATTCTTCTAATTCTTCTTGATTTTCAATAGTTTCATTTAATACGTCAGTAAATTCTTCTAGTACATCTACTATTTGAAGTAATAATTTACCTTCTTTGGAACTTTCATCAACTCCTAAACCATCTGCTAATCCTCTTAAATAAGACACTTTTTGTATTAAATATTCCATTTTTTAACCCTCCTAATTTTATATTTTAAAAACATTATTACCTATTTTCTTGATAAATACTCACCAGTTCTTGTATCTATCTTTATTATATCTCCTATATTCACAAATAAAGGAACAGTTATAACTGCACCTGTTTCTACAGTAGCCGGTTTATTAGCACCTGAAGCAGTATCACCTTTTACACCTGGCTCAGTTTCAGTAACTTCTAATTCAACAAAATTTGGTGCATTTACTTCAAAGGCCTTACCATGATAAAATCTAATAGTAGCATTATCATTTTCTTTTAAATAAACCATAGCATCTTCTACAGCTTCCTTCTCTAATGGCAACTGCTCATAGTTTTCAGTATCCATAAAATAATACAATTCACCATCATTATATAAATATTGCATTTCCTTAGTTTCAATCTGAGCCTTTGGAAATCTTTCTGTTGGGTTAAATGTTACCTCTTTAGTTCCTCCAGACATTACAGACCTTATTTTTGTCCTAACAAAAGCTGCTCCTTTTCCAGGTTTAACATGTTGAAAATCAACTATTTGATATACATCTCCATCCATTTCAAATGTTATACCCTTCCTAAAATCACTTGCTGATATCATATTTTTACCCTCCTATGTTCTACTTATTCAATAATCTTAAGGCATCCATGGCTATTAAATAACTACTAGACCCTAAACCTGATATTTGTCCAGTGCAAACAGGAGCTATAACAGATTCTCTTCTGAAATTTTCTCTTCCATAAATATTAGATAGATGAACCTCTATTACGGGAACTTCCAGCATTTCTATAGCATCCCTAATTACTATACTATAGTGGGTAAATCCCCCTGGATTAATAATTAAACCTGAATATCCAGATATTATAATCTCCTGAATTTTGTCCACAATCTCTCCCTCATGATTTGATTGAAAAATTTCAACATCCATGTCCAACTCCATGGCTCTATTCATAATAAGTTTATTAATTTGCCCTAAGGATTTCCCACCATATATGAAATTATCTCGCTTTTCTAAGAGATTTAGATTTGGACCATGGATAATAAGTACTTTCATAATCAAATTTCCTCCACTTTCCACTTTATTATATCAGTCTCTATTATTTACCTCAAGAGTTAATTTTAACACATCTTCTTAAAATTTCATAGACAATTTCATCAATTGATTTTCCATCAACAAAAATTATAAAGTCAGCAGAAGATAAGTACAATCTTTTTCTATGATTATACATAATTTTCATATTATTATATATCTCTTCTCCATTATTTAATAAGGGTCTTCTAGCCGTAGAGTTTTTAATATTATTCACAAGATTATCTATTGAGGATTCCAACAATATCATTATGCCATTTTCTTTAAGCATGGTTATATTATTACTATTTAATACTATACCCCCACCTGTAGATATTATTAAGTTTTCTTCCTTATATAATTCATTAATAATTTGGCATTCTAATTTTCTAAAATAATCTTCCCCATATATTTTAAAAATTTCTTCAATCTTTATTCCTTTTTTGTTTTCAATGAGGTTATCCGTATCAACAAATCTTCTGTTTAATACAATAGATAAAGCTTTACCAATAGTTGTTTTTCCTACTCCGCTCATACCAATTAATACAATGTTTTTCAATCTTACCACCTAGTTATGTTTAGGATTTTTACCTACAATTTTCATTGCCTCTGTTACAGCAGCTATTACATCCGTGTTAAATTGATAATTCATACTATTTGCCTTAGCATATACATAACCTTCTTCAGTTACTATATATTTAGGGTTTAAATTGTTTAATGCTATAGCTGCTATATCTAATTTACATTTTTCACATAAACACTTAACTGGCACTTCATTTTTTATACTATCAATTGCATTAAATACTTCATCTTCTATTAAATTATGTAAGTTCATCATATTTCCTCCTATATTAATTAATTTTTATTGAATCTATTTTTGTTTCAATAAATCCAGGTAAATATATGCCATATTTATAAACAGAATGCCTGTTATAAAACATATTAGGATTTTCTAAGAAATCATTATTAATTATATTATCGAGAATTGCCACCCCCTTAATATCAATTTTTACATCATGATTTATTTTTATATCTCCATTCTTTACTATTATTATACCATTAAATTGAAAATCCTTAGATATTGTTATATTTCCTTCAACATATATAATACCGGAAAGTTTTATAATCTGATTTGGAGTATCAGTAGAGCCAATAAAGAAATTAGTAGAATATTCATCAGAACTTCTTACAATTATAAATATTTCTTTATCATTAAATATCTCTATATATGGTACTAACATCGTATCTCTAAAAGCAGATATCTTAAAATTATTATTACCTCCATTATCTAGAACTATATTATTAAAGTCCGCTAAGTCTATACCATAAATATTATTTGGTTTGTTACAATTTTTTATATTAATTTTCTTTGATACATTTAATAATAAATCCTTTAATTTTTCTTTATATTCAATTTCTATGGAGTCTGTATCTAAAACTGAAATCTCCATTTCTACAATTTCATTAAATAATTTTATATCAGATTTTAATATGGTTTTTAAACCGTTAAAATTACTTTTAGCCATAAGCTCCAAGTCTTTTTTACTACCCCTATCTATAATGGCTACTCCTACCCTATCCACATTATCCCCTAGTTCTAAATCCTCTTTCTCTATTATAATATCTCTAGGTGATCTTGAATAAGGCATTGTTCTAAAATATTCTACAAGAATTGGATATAACTGGTTGCAGTAATATTTGTCTTCATTAAGTATCATATATATTTTCCCTTCTGCTAAATAATATGATTGAATATTATTTATAGTTGAATTTAATATTAAATGCTCTAACCCAGTAATATATTCTAAGTACAATACCATAACCATCAGTACAGCCATAACAATCAAACAAACAACAGAAATAAATCCACCCCTGGCTTTCATAGAACCTCCAAATATTTATTAATCTATTGGACATCTAATATAAATATCAGATTTTAATTCTAATTTCTCGTGATTATGCTTGAATTTTAAGTTTAAATTAATCATAGAATTTTCTATATCAAATTTTGTCTCCTCTATATTATTTACAAATCCACAAAGTTCATTATATCCATCAAATTTGGTATAAGAAGGATATTTATTATCTTTAAGACTACAAGCTAACCTTATAATTTTATTATCTTTTACATAATAGGTACTATATTTATGTAGATTATAGCCATTATTATCATCTATTATCATAATGACAAACCCTACATTAGTAGGGAATTTCTTCTTTAACCCTTCTATCTTATCTGATGAAATTATCTTGTCAGCGGATTTAATTTCTTCCTTGATATATTCAATAGCATATCTGCCATTTAGCATTAATTCATCTTTTTCATCTCCTGTAGTACATGCATCCATAGAAAATTTCAAAATACTAAAAAGGGGCAATATGATTAGAGAGCATATTGCCAATGATAACATTATTTGTATTAATGTAAAACCCTTATTTTGGAGGCATATACGCCTTATATTCCACATTTTTAATATTACTCCCCTTTTTATTGTGAAATACAGATATAGAAACGATCCACAATGAATCCATTCTTTGATTTTTAGATATTTTTAAGTAATATTTATCATCATTTTCTTTTTTAGGTATATTTATTTCAATATCATCATATTCTTTAAACAACTTTATTACTTCAGATATATTAGTATCATAGATAAATAAGTCAGATTTACTACTTGCATCAAAAGCTTTGATTTTTTCCATTGACATTTCCCCAAGATATACCATTTCCATCTTTATTTTATGACTTTCAATCCTAATAAAAGCTGTATTGATTATTGGTAAAACCGTAACTGCAATTAACCCTAATAGAAATAATCCTAATATAGTTTCAACTAAAGTAAATCCCTTTTTATTCAAGTTAATACCTCTTTTCATCTACCATTTACATAAAGATTAACTTTACCAGTTGCTGGTGTTATAGTTATTTCTATAATTTGCTTTTTTTTATTAATAAGCAAAATAGTTCCTGAATTATTCGGGGCACCGTTTGGATAAAATTTTGTATAGCCATTAAAATTATTCCCTTTAATCTTTATCCCATTTGAAAACTTAATATTTTTTATTATCTTCATACCTACTCCACTATCTTTAGTAATTATATATCCATTTTTATTAACATCTATAGTTAAGGCGTAGATACAATTTTCTACTACAGCACTATTTCTAGCAAAGATAATATCCCTTCGAAATTCCATTAATTCTTTCTTTTCTCTAGTATTAAATATCACTTTTACACTAGGTATACCTATGGATATAACAATAGCAAGTAGTGCTATTGTCACTATTAATTCCACTAAAGTATATCCTTTTTTAGTACTAAATCTTCCATTGTCAATATTGCCATTCATTTAATTGATACAACAGATAAGTAAACTCTGCCCTAGTTATTCTATTATTCATACTATCTTTGCTATTTGAGCGTACTCTTTTTTCATAAAGCATTTTATTAGCAAAATAATCCCATTTAAAGTTTTTATCATTTAATATTCTAGACATTATAATTTCAACTTCCTTATAGGTAATAGGTGCATTTGCCCTAAAAGTATTATCGGCATATCCATTTACAAGTTTATAATAAGTTGCATAGGATATTGCTTTTTCTGCATAACCAAATTTATTATAATCTTTAAACTTAGTTATGTTTGTAGAATCATATGGAGGATACCAATTATATAATCTACTTAGCATAGTTACAAATTCTCCCCTTGAAATCGTATTATCCGGTTTGAAAGATTTATCTGGATAACCGTAGATAATTTCCCTCTTTACATATGTGTTTATCTCATCCTTGGCCCAATGCCCCCTAGATTCGTGAAATATTGGTAATTTATTATCTACCCTAACAGCATAGATATTCCCAAAACGATTAATATTATTTAAGTTTATATCTGCAACCAAATAATCTCCTTCTTGTTTAGATGGGATATATACCCAATTATTATAATGGTATTTATATATGCCATATTTAATATCTTTTCCGTAGGATTTGAATTTAATAGTAATCTTTTTATTCTTATCAAAGGCCCCCGCCACATTCATAATTTTTAATCCATAAACTCCAGAAGCTTGAGTATGTCTAGTAGAATTAGGATTTATATAAGATGTTGGTATACTATCTATTGTTACAATTACATCATTATAATAAGTTCCTGCTTCAACGTCTACTAAAAATTTATCGTCCTCAGGTACTCCAATATTATTCTTACCATCAATTGAAATCTTTTCCGTATATGTCTTAACCTTATTACTATCCTGTTGAAGTTTTTTATAGGTTTCATTATAGGATTTCATAAATTCATCCCAATATCCTATTATAAACCCTAGTCTATAATTATCAGATTGAAAGTCAAGACCATATTCCCTAGAAATAGAACTATCACTTACTTTATGAATCTCCCAAGAATTAGTTTTCCCCAATGTAACATCTATAATTGCCGCATATTCCCCCTTCATCTTACCTATGGTTCTACCACCTTCTTCACCATTTAAGTCAGGTGTTTCTATAGTTTCTTTATTAGCCTTTCTAAATGCATCATTATAATAAACCATATATCCGCCATCAATTTTCCCCCCAGATTTACTTTGTCCAAATTCAAACCCTGCTAAAAAAGCTTCTCTATATTCCCTAGACTCATTATTTAAGTTAAACATATCTACGATTTCTCTATTAGAAGGCATATTTCTTGTATAATCATTTCTACGTCCTAATAAATAATCCCTTCTTCCATTAATTGTAGCTAAATCCTTAGCATATGCATCTCCATCTTCTAACCCTTTTTCATATGAGTAATCATCTTCACCTAATTTTGCTACTTGAAAAGCAGCTTCAAATGATAGCTTATACGCCTTTTTAAATAAATCTATAAATCCATCTCTATATTCTCTAGACTCTTTATCTAGCTCAAACATATCTTTTATTTTTCTATCACTAGGAATATATCTCTCCCAGTCATTTTTCTTTCCATCCTTATATGCAATATAACCATCTATTCGGCCCATAATAGTTCCAAAATCTTCAACACCATAAATAATTATAGTATCTTGTCCATTTTCCAATCTATATGCAATATAATAGGCTTCCTCAAATTCATCTTCATAAGCCTCTTCAAAACCATCAATATAATCTTGAGATTTACCGTTTATATTAAACTCTCGTCTATAATCCCTAAGATTAGATTCTAGAACCCTTTTCATAGTATTAGTTTTATCCCTTCCATCAGATGTCCCAGTAGAAGTTCCATCTCTTCTCCCTTTTTGTATACCATCATCATAGCCTTTTTTATAATCAAGACTATTTTTATCTGCATATACATTTATACTAATTGAAATTATAATAATAAATAATATAGTTGATATTAATTTATATTTTCTCATTTATTCACCTTCTTATCGCTTTTTTAATACAAGAATTTTTCCAGCAGGTAAGCTATCAGTAGATTTCATTTCATTAAGCTTTAATATCTCGTCTTTATATTTATTGGTATTATAATATTCCATGCTTATTTTCTCCATAGTATCTCCCCTTTTAACTACATGAAAAATATAATCTCCTGCATTTATATCGTTTCCATCTTCATCAATATTTCTAGTATATACTGCTTCAAGTTTATCCATCAAGAGTACACCACAGTTATCTCTGTCCTTAGGAATTTCAACATATAATTTATCTAATTTCATAGGATAAATATTTAAATCCTCTGGAGGATTTGCCTCTATATACTTCCAACCGGTCCATCCTATTCCCTTAGTTAAAGGAAGATAGATGTCCTCCCCCATTTGCCCACGAAATAAAATGCCAACTGTAGCAGGTGAATAATCATATGAATAAACCCAGAGTCCAATAGAGTTTGGAGGATATTTAATTATTATATTATTCTTGGAAACATCTATAAAACCACGATTTTCTTCCTCAATAGCTACAATATCATATTCAAATCTTAGGGAAAACTTCTTTGATTTAGCCTTAACTGATTGAGTAACTGAGCCCTTTACCAGCTCCTGAGAAGGTAAAAAATATGTGTTTTTATTTTCGAAGTCTAATAAAACTTCTTCCACATAAGGCTTTACTTCTATACTATCCTTTATATTTCCATTATCTTCAACTTGCTCATCTTTAAAATCCTCATAAGGGATAAAAGGAGTGTTCTTAACTTCATCATTTGCTATATCTATATATATTACATCATTATCTGTATCTACAATACCATCCAAGCTATATACCTTTAAGGTCATATTGCCATTTAACCTTCCTGCACTATCTCTATCCATAGATACGCTTTCTAATAATATATTTCTAGGACTAGTTTTCAGCGCTTTTATAATATCTACAACTCCATCATAAGAACCATTATATGGTACCGATATAGTCATGTTCTTTACCTGAAAATCACCTATATCTTCATAACTAGGTCTGCTAAAGTTCATATCTACAATAGAAACTGCTTCTTGATCCAATAATTCATTTAATAAATATATTACCTGTGCTTGGTCTAGTTTTGGAAAATACTTAGCTACTATGTCTGCTTTCTCTTTATGTAAGGCATCCCATTCTTTATTAATATTATTTTCCTTTCTAAGGACATGGTTAATCTCGTCTATTTTAGATTGATATTCTAGCTTCTGTGCTTTTAAATTTTCTATCTTACTAGATAGTGGTGTGATAATAAATTTATAGCTTCCTAAAATCAATATAACAATTGACAAAATAGTTAAAAGTCTTTTTTCATTTTTAGTTAATTCTCTCATTTTGATTTTCTTCTTCAACAACTTCTCCATTATCATTCACACCCACTAATGTAATATTTAAACTAAAATTATAATATTCTTCTTGCTTTGATATATTAGATACAAAAATTTCTCCCCAATTTTCTAAAGATCCCAATCCTTTTTGAAACTCAGCAATTGCCCATTTATCTTTAGATATACCTACTATGTAAATATCTTCTCCTTGAATACTAAGAGATGTAAGAAATATCTCTTCTGGAATATTATCATTGATTTTATCTAGTAAAACTTTATCCACTATATCCCTTTCTTCAATAGCCATATTTAATAATTTAAGTTTTTCCACAGATTCCCTAAATTGATTTACTTCGAGTTCCTTTTCCCTTATCTCACCAACCTTTTTTAATATCTTGGAATCTTCTGCTATAATCTTAAGACTTTTTATTGTTTTAGTTTCTCGCCTTATAACTATTTCACTATATATGGTATATATCAATAATAATATAATTGAAGATATTAATACTGTAAAATATAAAATCTTTTTATCTCCCTTAATCTCTTTCTTTTCTATATAAATTTCAAAAAAGTTTAAATCTCTCATATTTACACCCTATCAAAGCGAATTAATCCACCTATTGCATTGGAAAATTTACTTAGTTCTTCATTCCATTTTATTTTGTCTAATGATAATAGTTTAATAGAAGGTATATTGAAATAATTTGAAAATAGATTGTCCAATCCATTAATATTAGAAAGACCACCTTCTAATAAAATATAATTAATTATATTTCCAGAATCTCTCGTCATATAATATCTAAAGATCATTTCGATTTTTTCCATTAGATTAATTAAAGTATTTCTTACAACATTTAACAATCTATAGTATTCCGTATATTCTTCTTTATATATGGATATATCTTCAATTTCTTTTATCTTTTCTTCAATATCCTCTGGAGAATAATCAAAAAGTTCTTCTAAATTCTCATATAGTGTTTCTGCTCCAATATCTAAAATCCTAGATACTTCCATATTACCATTTTTTATTATTGTAAGTTTAGAACTATTATAGCCTATATCTATAGATGCTATCACCAAATCTTTAGTATTATAGAAATCATTTACTTTATCATTAAAACCTAATAATTTTGCAATTGCATTACTCTGATAATCTAAAACTTGAGGCTTAAGTCCTGACTCCTTCATTAACTCTAGATGATTTATAACCATGTCTTTTGGTAAGCCTATTAAAAGAATATTTAACTTTTCTACTTCATCTTCCATTTTACTTCCTATAGTTAAATGATTAACTATATAGTCTTCTGTATCTACTGGAAAAAATTCATCTAATTGATATCCAATAATAGAAGCTATTTCCTCACTGGGAACCTTTGGTATAGTGATTTCTCTAGTTATGATATTAGAGCTATTTACAATTCCATAAGCTAAGTCAGTAGAAATCTTATTCTCTTTTAATTTATCCTTTAATAAAGTAACTAATATATCTTTATTTAAAATTTCTCCATCTTTATAGAAATGAGGTTCTACTGATATTGTAAACCCTTTAAATATACGAATATTATTTTTTGAATACTTGCCTTCTATTACTTTGATTTCTTTTGAACCGAAATCAATGGATAAAACTTTTCTTGAGATTGATGGTAATTTCAACGTCATTACCTCCTTCTATGGTTTCTCTATTACATAATCTTTGCTCTCTTTCCACTCATGAATCTCCCAACCTACATTAGTCGGTTCTAATATATGAGGAGGATAATCATAAAACATACGAGGATCATGAGCATATTCCTTTTTATACCCAGTTACTGAATTACCAGTGTTTATATTAAATGTTCCTACAGGCAACCTTTTTCTTTGAGTAATATTTCCCCATAATGTTATTTTTCCTCTAGGCTTTCCATTATTGTAATCTTCAAAACCAAATCCATTATTAACAGAAAAAATAGCAGCATGTATTGTTACATCTTTTGGTGCTAAGTCATAGATTGCACTAACTTGTCCCCATTTTTCATCTGACACCCAAACATTATAATATCCGCTATATAAATATATTTCATTGTAATATCTCCCATCTATTCGAATATTATAATACCATCCTCGTGATAAATATTTTCTTTCATATTTTCCATAGTCTCCCCAATTCCATTCAAAATTCCAATAATTATCACTTAAATCTAATTCCAATGCTCTTTTTGGCCAACCATAATGTAATATCAATATTTCATTATTAGCAATTAGTCCCAGCATATCATCTCCATTTGCCATTCTAGTCATTTTATCATTTGAAAGAGAGAAATTAGTGCTAATATATTTAATACCGCCTTTTTCAGGATAACTATACTTATTACCATTGCTCCATTTATGTTCATTGGGAGGTCTTGGTGGTTTATAGGCTTTATCTCCTAATCTAGATTCATCGTAATCGTACCAATTTGTGGGATCATCATAAGTAATATAAATGTTATTTTCTGCTGCTATTGTTAATTTCCCTTGTAATTCCCCAGATATAAAAATATTTCCTGCTTTAACATCAAATTTCCCAGTACCCCCACCTTCAACTTTTTCAACATAAATTACTTTATTTTTTATTGATGATACTGAAATTGTTTTAATTTTGTCTATAGGATCATTTCCATTTCTAATTTTAATATTATTCCCCTCTAAATATATACAAGTTCTTCCTTTAAAAACCATATTATCTTTTTCAGCCCATAGTCTCAAATCTTTATTATGGTCTGGAAAGTCTAAAGTATTTGTTTTTTCCGGCTGAGAAGGACTCTTTACTTTAAAATCAGGATTATATGTTGAATTTTGCCCTGAATCAGTTCCTTTTATCAACTTTCCAGCATAGCTTACCGTATCATAAAATATTGGTTTTTTTTGTATTCTAATATCTTTATTAGTATGAAGTGGACCAATACTTTCATCTCCAGATGTCCACCATGCCGTACCATCATCATCGCTTACATAAACATGATGTACAAATTGCTTTTTTCTAACCCTAGCAACTATTGTTCTTTTAATATGAGGATTGTCTTTTGTCCATCCTGTTGATTTAATCGTTACAAATCTATCTTTATCTTCTGGTTTCTTAACCTCTAATCTATAAAATCCATCCTGAAATGAGATATCTTTATTCATCATATTTTTACTCTCTTGAGTTGAGTAAAATTCAACATTATCATTTAAATGCCAAAGATATTTATTATATCCAGCTTCAGCATATTCAAAGGATGATTTCATTTGTTTATCTACAGAATTTATTTTAATTTGAGTATTTATCATAAATATTAATGCAAAACTTAGGATTGTAGTGATTACAAAGGCTATTAATACTATAGGTAGAGTAACACCTTTATTATTTAATATCTTTTTCACTTTAGTACCTCCTCTAGTATGCTTCAGCCCTACTCTTTGTTACCAACACTATGGTTAAATCAATTTTCCCTGTTTTAGAATCATCATTTATACTAAATTTTAAAGTAGCTTTTTTCCTATAATCCTTAATGTCTTTAGTAATTATATTGTTATCTTGTTTTCTTATGTTTTCTATATCTTCTATAAAGTCTATATCTTTTACATTTTTTAGAACTATTTTTTCATCAGACCAACTACTGTTATAAACATAGGGAAATTCATTAGAATTTGCCTTCAATATTGGGTATTTCACATCTCTTATTAATTCTTTGTTTACAATCCTATATCTGACAATTTCTGGTATATTATCTCCATTAACATCAGTATATATATGAAGCTCTTTTCCACTTATTTTTTCCATTACATCTTGATTTTTAGTAGCTTTTCTAGCTTGATTAGCCTCTTTTTGAATATTAATTTCAAATTTCCTTATATCTTCATATGTGGAAAATTTATCTTTAGTAGAGAAAAAACTCTTATTACTTACAAAAATTATATTATATGTAATAAGAAAAATAATAGATATAAGTGGCACAACTATAATAAGTTCTATTAAAGTAAAACCTTTATTATATTTTTTATTATTATAAATTTCTGTAAGCATAATAAAACTCCTTACTGATTGTTATTTTTAGAATATTTTAAGGTCATAAAATTCATGTCACCTATTATTCCTATGCCATTATCATCTAAAATTGATTCATCCAACATAAATATAATATCTTTTTCATTCATAGCAATATAATTAGCATTTAAATAAATTTTATATTTATTTGTATTGCTGTTCTTATCTCTTTGTATCATCTGAAGATTAAAAGGTATTTTAACATCTTCATCATATAAAGAAAATTTAAATTTTGCAGGTTCTCCTATTTTACTTTCGATTTTTTCTGAACTAATTGACTCAGGAAATACAATATCAAGAATTATCATATTATTACCTTCAAATTTATAAATATTTTGAGAATTATACTTGCTTTCTAAAACATATCCTAAGGTTAAATCCTTAATAGTAAAATTATTATTATAATATGAAAAAACCCCATCCCATACTTTTCTAGTGTTTTTATCTATTAATTTATACTCTACATCATTATATGTTAAAGAATGTCTATATTGCCATGCTCTCCAAATCTTTAGATTGTCTAAATTGTTTAAATTAGTTTTAAGATCTAGATTCAATACCTTACCCTCAGGTGCATTATATATTGGCTCTAACCTCAATTCACTACCTAGTAACATGGATTCTGAAACCCCATGTAATTTTATATAAGCAGGATAATCTACAAATATACTGTGTTCTATATATGGTTCCTCTGATTTATTTATCTGTATTAAATCGTAGGATATCCATTCTTCATTGGGATAGCTTCCTTTGATATTACTAGGTCTGCCCATCATTTCTCCCTTTTCCCACTCTTTTGCACTAACTTGATATTTTCCATCAAGTAACTTCACAAATATAGCTTCTCCTTTTTCATCTGTCCTTCCCCAATCCTTTAGAGTTGTTTTACTTTCGTTATAAATCTCTATCTTCACATTTTTTGTCAGCTGCGTAAAATCATGTCCAGTAAACGCCTTCACCTTAAGAGGAGTAGTATTATCAGGACTTCTTTCCCCCTCAAAAGCTATAAGAGTCCCTATGATAGAATATTCCTTTTCTTTACCTGAAAAAGGCTCCTTTGCCTTAACAGTAACATCGATTTTTCTTAATGCATTAGCCACAGTTTCTCCTGTAGATGAAATCCCTGATTCCCAATAAATATTAGTCAAAAATCTATATTCTACTCCATCTATAATCTTAGGGTTACTACTTTCATCATTCATAAATAATTCTTCTTTTACAACACCTTCTAAACTTATACCATCTTTTCCAACTGGAAAATATTTTCCTTTTAATTCTAACTCAGTACTATAATCAAGTGTCTTTAACCATTCCACTTGTGCATAAGCCATGCTCATTGCATTTTGTCTAATAATATTCCACTTAGAAAACTTAATAGCATGAATAAATATAGGTAAAATGGAAATGGCAATTATACCTAAAAGCATAATTGAAAGTATAACTTCTATAAGAGTAAGTCCTTTTCTTTGTCTCATCTCAAACTCTCCTAAAACAACAAACTCACATACCAACTAATCAACTTTTCTCCCCAAAATACTACTATAAAAAATCCTAATATAATGAACGGTCCAAAAGGTATAGGATCCTTTCTTCCCTTAATTTTCATAATTAATAAAAAGACGGAAATAATTGCACCTAGTAGGAAAGATAGAAATATAGTAAGAAATATTTTTTTGATACCTAAAATAAATCCTAATGCTCCAATTAAAGCTACATCTCCTCCACCCATCCCACCTTTAGATACTATAATAATAAGAATAAATAATGTTCCGCTTAAAACTAGTCCTCCAATACTATATAGTAATTCTGGTGATTTACTATATAATATGTATGAAAGTATTTTATAGATAATTGTAATACCTAAAATTAAAACAACTAATATATCTGGAATAATCATATGTTGTAAATCTATTACAGTAATAACTATAAGTAATGAAAATATAATTGCATAAAAGAAAAATTCTAATGCAAATCCAAATTTTATATAAATAATTAAATAAATAATAGAGTTCAATAGTTCAATAATTGGATACTGAGGGGAGATTTTCTCCCCACAATATCTACATTTCCCCCTTTGGACTACAAAACTAAATACTGGTACTAAATCATGCCATTTAAGATTTGTACTACAGTTGGGACAATGAGAGGAAGGAAATATTATACTTTCCTCTCTTGGCATCCTATATATACATACATTTAAAAATGAACCTATTAGTAGCCCATATAGAGAAATTAGTATAATCATATTGTTGCTCCTTTGTTGATTTGTAATTGTATTTTGATAAGATTTTGGTGGTAGTTGCTACCTTAAGACATTTTTGACTACTTTTCTATTGCTTCTGGACTGACAACGACTCCTCCAACTCCATCAAATGTAACTTCATAGTCATTATCTAAATCTTCTCCTGTTCCTGTAGGTACTTTTGGCCATTCTTGAAGGTATGGCTTCCAGTCCGTTTCGGTTCCATCGTTTCCTGCTGTTTTTGTCCACTTTGTGTTAGCTGTCGGTACCCCTTTATCAGCTATATACATATTTGCAGCACTCATAAGTGTTCTTACATTAGCATTATGTGCTGTAATGGCAGCATTCTTTCTTGATGCTCCTAACTTAGGCACTGCAATTGCCGCCAAAATCCCCAATATAGCAATAACCACAACTAATTCTACTAAAGTAAAGCCTTTTTTGTTTTTTTTCTTGTTAATCCACTTTAACATTAAAAATTCCCCCTTATTTTAACTTTTTATTAATATAATTAAATGTTTTTAATTACCTATTTCCTAAAATCACCACCTTTATATGGACGGAGTCCATGAATTACAAATTTTGAATTGTAAGTTTTAAATTAAAGAATTTAAAATTTTCAATTCAAAATTACTTTATTTATACCTTTAAATCTAATGCATAAATCTTTTATTGTACAAAAAAACTGCATAAATAATAAAACTATTTATGCAGCTGAACGATCATAATTACCTTTTAGATAACTTTAGACTCAAGCTTTGCGTCACTAGGTTTCCCTAGCTTTGCCGAGGAAATATTCATATTTCGATAATTTAATTTATTTTATACTATAATAATCCTTTCACAATGTCAATATTTTTTACATTATACATTAATTTTAAATACTACGCAAATGTTTAAAACTATAAGTTGATATCAAAATTACCTCCTATAATTCTCAATCATTGTATTGTATTTACCATATCAAACATTGGCATTGCCATAGCTATAACTATAAAACCTATTATTAATGCCATTATAACCAGCATGACAGGCTCCATTAGGCTAGTCATCCTTTGTAATGCCACTTCTACTTCTTCGTCATAAAAATCTGCTGTTTTATATAAGATATCATCAAGAGAACCCGATTCTTCACCTATTTTTATCATGGAATCCACCATTGGGGGAAATATTCCTACTTCATTTATTGCCCTAGATAAAGAAATTCCTTTTCTTACATCCTCTGATGCTATTTCTAACCTATCATGAACTATTTTATTTCCTACTACTCTAGATACTATCTCTATAGATTGAAGTAATGGTATACCACTTGACATCAGAGTTGATAATGTTCTTGCAAATCTTGCAGTGATTATCTTTACATTTGTATCCTTTATTACTGGAGTTTTAATCTTCAATATATCTACGAAGTTTGTGCCTGTTTCCGTTTGTTTGAAAACCATAAATCCAATAATTAAAGCTAATACCATTGGTATAAATATATACCAAAACTCTGTCAGCCAATTACTTATATTAAGTAAAACTTGTGTAGGTTTTGGCAATGCTTGCCCACTAGACTCAAACATTCCTATAAATGTTGGCATGACAGCTACTAATAGAAATATTACAACTGCAATTGAAACTACTGCTAATACTACTGGGTATATTAGAGCGGACTTAATTTTATTCTCCAACTTGTTTTCCTTCTCAAAATGTACTGCCATTCTCTCCATTATTATATCTAAGTTCCCACTAACTTCTCCTGCTTCAACCATATTTATAAGAAGAGATGGAAATACGGTTGAATGCTTTTTCATACCTTCTGATAAAGTAAAACCTTTTTGAACATTTTCATGTAACGTTCCTAATGCCTTCTTTAAATTTTTATTTTCAGACTGTTTTTCTAATATATCTATACATTTTACTATTCCTATTCCAGCATCTAACATTGTATAGAATTGTCTACAAAACACAGCTAAATCCTTTTTCTTTATTTTCTTGGAAAAGATATCAATCTTTTTTTCAGAACTTATATCCTTTTCTACTGACACAGGAAGATAATTATTTCCTTTTAACATTGCTAGTACATCAGATTCTTCATTTCCTTCAAAAAATCCCTCTATTACCTCTCCATTTTGAGATACCGCTTTATATTTATATATCATAAAATTTCACCTATATAATATATTTTTTTATATTGTCTTGATTAATTGATTGCATTAAAGTAATTTCTTTAGTTATCAATCCCTTTTTATAAAGATCCAATAATGAATTATCCATAGTCTGCATATTAAATTTAGCCCCTGTTTGTATAGCAGTATCTATTTGATGAATTTTTTCCTCTCTAATTAAGTTTCTTATTGCCGTTGTTGCTACCATGATTTCAAATGCTGCAATCCTTCCAGAGTCATCTGCCTTTGGTAATAATTGTTGTGAAATAATAGCTTGAATTACAGATGAAAACTGTATTCTTACTTGTTGTTGCTGATGTGGAGGAAATACATCTATAACTCTATCTATAGTTTTTGCAGCACCTATTGTATGAAGTGTAGAAAGGACTAAATGTCCTGTTTCTGCTGCAGTAAGAGCTATTGATATTGTCTCTAAATCTCTCATCTCTCCAACTAATATAACATCTGGATCTTGTCTTAGGGCTGCTCTTAAACTGTTTGCAAAGGACATAGAGTCTGAACCTATTTCTCTTTGATTTACTATACTCTGATTATGTTTATGCAGATATTCTATAGGGTCTTCAAGAGTAAGTATATGACATCTTCTCTCATTATTTATTTGATTTATCATAGAAGCTAAAGTAGTTGATTTTCCACTTCCAGTGGGCCCTGTAACTAAAATAAGCCCTCGAGGAAGTCTAGACAAATCCTTAACTACTTTAGGAAGTCCTAAATCATCTATTGTTGGTACTTCTAGAGGAATTATTCTTAGAGCCATACCATAAGATCCTCTTTGTTTATATGCATTTACTCTATATCTGCCTATGCCTGGACTAGAGAAAGAAGTATCCACTTCTCCCTTTTCCTCAAGTTCTTTTATCAAATTTTCATTTAATGTTTCATACACTAATACCTTTGTATCCTCAGGTTTTAATCTTTCCTCCTCAAGAATAACTAGATGACCATTGATTCTTAAAACAGGAGGAATTCCAACTGTTATATGAATATCTGATGCCTTTCTTGATGTAGCCAAATTTACTAATTCTATTATGTTCATTTAACTCCCCCTATCCTAATGTAAATCCTACCCTTAATACTTCTTCATAGGAAGTATCTCCAATAATTGCCAGAGCTGCTGCCGATTGCAGTAAAGTAGTCATGCCATCTTTTATAGCTTGCTTCCTTAACTCATCTATATTAGTTCCTTGATCTATGAGTTGTCTAATGTTTTCATTAATTGGCATAAGTTCATGTACTGCTCTTCTTCCTCTATACCCATTATTACAAGAACTACATCCTCCAGCCTTATATAAGGTTAACTTTTCCTTTTCATCTATACCTAAAATTTTCTTCTCTAAATACCCTGCTTCATACTTTATTTTACACTTTGGACAAAGAAGTTTTATCAATCTTTGTGACACTACTCCTATAATAGCCGATGATACTAAATAAGGCTCAATTCCCATATCTATAAGTCTAGCTACAGTAGAGGGACTATCATTAGTATGTAAGGTAGATAATACAAGATGTCCTGTAATAGCTGCTCTAACTGCTATTTCAGCAGTTTCACCATCTCTTATTTCTCCAACCATGACTATATCAGGGTCTTGTCTAAGTACAGATCTAAGTCCAGAGGCAAATGTGAGTCCCGCTTTTGTATTTACTTGAACTTGATTAATTCCGTTTAATTTATATTCCACTGGATCTTCTATTGTAATTATATTTTTTTCTATTTGATTTAACTCTTGAAGTATGGTATATAGAGTAGTTGTCTTTCCACTACCAGTAGGTCCTGTAACTAAAAGCATCCCATAAGGTTGACTTAATATTTTATCAAATGTTTCTAAACCCTTCTTATTAAATCCTAATGCTTCTTTAGTAAATATAAAACTTGATCTATCCAATAATCTTATTACGGTCTTTTCTCCATATACTGTGGGTAAAGTGGATATTCTCATATCTATTTCCTTATCATTGACCTTTATCTCAACCCTACCGTCCTGGGGCACTCTTTTTTCTGCTATATTCATTTTTCCAATAATCTTAATCCTAGTAATTATAGGAGAAAGAGTGTTTTTTGATAATATCATAATTTGCCTTAAATCCCCATCTATACGAAATCTTACCCTTATGTCTTCTGAATAAGGCTCTATATGTATATCTGAAGCCCTTTCTCTAACAGCTTGTTCAATTATAGAGTTTAATAATTTAACTACAGGCGCCGTAGTTACCTCTAATAATTCACCTTCTTCCATTTCATCAGTATTTGTAGGTAAAAAACTATCCTCAAATTCTTCCAATACCTTTTTCGTAGTTTCTTTACTATAAAATTTATCTATATTTCTAAGGATTTTTTCTCTTACAGATATGACGGGTTGAATCTCGGATTTCACAAAAAGCTTTATATCATCCAAAGCAAAAATATTTAGCGGGTCAACCATGGCTACCAGTAATAATTTGTCTCTTTTATCTATGGCTATAAGCTCATATCTTCTTGCTATACTTTCTGGAATAATTGTTGCCACATTTAGATTTATTTCGTATTTATCTAAATCTACATAAGGTATTCCAAGTTGAAATTCTAACACCTCTATTATATCTTCTTCTCTCACAAAGTTTTCAGACACAAAAACTTCCCCTAGCTTTTTACCCGATTTTTTTTGTATATTAAGTGCATCTTTTAATTGTTCTTCATTAATTTTTCCAGCATATAGTAATAGTTCACCCAGTTTCAATCTTTTTTTCTCCATCTGCTCACCTTTAAATTTATTATTCTTTCTCAAATACTTATTCTATATAATTAGGTAAAATTCCTTCTATTTTTTTAAATATTTCTATATTTATTTTTTTATCTAAATTCCCCCAAATATTTTGACTCAAAATAGCTTGATTTAAAAGCATAGACATTCCATTAAAAGTTTTGAACTCTCTAGCTTTAGCGTCTCTTATCAATCTAGTTTCACATGGTTTATATATTATATCATAAACAACAGTATTTGAAGAAAATCCATTTAATTCTAATGGTGCCATATTTTCTAAAGGATACATCCCTAAAGATGTGGTATTAATAATAATATCCATCTTTTTTTTATTTAAATTATTAAGACTTAAATTAACTACTTTTGTCATTATTTCATTATTTATTTTATTTATATTTCTTTCCAGCAGGATACTGTTTTCTAATGTTCTGTTAGCTATATTTATACTATTTACACCTTCCATTGCCAACGAAGAAGCTATTGCATAAGCAGCTCCTCCTGCACCAATAATGAGAATGTTTTTATTCTTTATATCTATATTATTATCATAAAAAGTTTGTAAAAATCCACCAGAATCTGTATTATATCCAATAAGTTTTCCATTGTGATTTTTTACAGTATTTACTGCTCCTATAATACTAGCCTCTTTACTAATATCATCTAAATATTTAATTATAGACTTTTTATATGGAATAGTTACATTAAATCCTCCTACTCCCATAGCCTTAAATCCATCTATAGTAGATTTTATCTCATCTTCTTCTATATTAAATGCCAGATATATACTGTTTTGATTTAAAGTTTTAAAAATATTATTATGTATTATGGGCGATAAAGATTTGTTTATTGGTTGTCCTATTAAACAATAAAGTTTTGTATTCCATCTTATTTCCATTATTATCCTCCTCTAACTAACTTTATTATATCATAAAACTGTAAGAACCTAATATTAAGATTATCCGTAATCACAATATTAAAATAAAAAAATAAATATGGTTAGATTATACAAATTACATAAAAACTAGCTTAAATAAAAAAACTATTCTGTGTAAAACTATTTGTAGGAGGTGGATAATTTGAAAAAAAATAAAATTATGACTTTAGGATTATCTATAGCTTTAATAATTGCAATGGCAGGTTGTACTCCAAAAAGTACAAATATGAGAAATATGTCTACTCAAACTAGGTTATATGACAATAATGTTAATAATCGTTGGATGACTAATGCACCTTTTAATGCCAGAGATAGACTAAATACAAATCTTAACAATGGTATGGTCAGAGATAACAACTATCTAAATGACGGTGTTATAAGAGATAACAATTATTTAAACAACAATGTAGTTAGAGAAAATACTCTAACAAATGATACTACAATTAGAAATAGAACTAATTTAGATAGTGGTATGATAACTAACGATATTAGTCAACTATCAACAAGAGCAGATGCTATAGCAAGGCGTGTTACTGCATTACCTGAAATAACTGGTGCTTCCGTAATAGTACATGGAAATACAGCTATTGTTGGATGTGACGTTCGTGGAAATGCAACTAATGCAATAAGCTCTAATCTTAAGCAAAAGGTAGAAGCTGCTGCAAAAACTGCAGATAAGAATATAAAAAAGGTATCTGTAACCTCAGACCCTAGTCTTTATAGTAGAATAAGAACTATGAGTACTAATATAGGAAACGGTCATCCTATATCTAATTTTACTAGAGATATAGAAGATATTCTTAGAAGAATAACAGCTCCTATTAGATAGATTTTATAATAAATTAATCCAGGTAATCCTGGATTAATTTATTTACCTGATAAAGCTTTGTTTAATTTGCCAAGAGCTCTTGTTTCAATTCTTGATACATAAGATCTAGATATGCCAAGCATAGATGCAATTTCTCTTTGAGTTTTACAACTACCATCTATTAGACCATATCTTAATTCGATAATAGCCTTTTCTCTGTCCTTTAATACTTGGTTTATTGATTTATATAACTTTTTTATTTGCAATTTTAAATCTACTTCATCAATTATTTCATCTACATCTGAGCCTAAAATATCTAATAGATTTATTTCATTGCCTTCCTTGTCTGTTCCAATAGGTTCGTGTAAAGATAATTCTATTTTTGTTTTCTTTGTTGATCTTATGGTCATAAGAATTTCATTTTCTATGCATCTTGCAGCATATGTAGCTAATCTTGTTCCTTTATCTGGATTATATGTGGCAATTGCTTTAATCAGACCTATTGTACCAATAGAAATTAAATCTTCTGTATCTTTTCCTGTATTGCTATACTTTTTCACTATATGTGCCACTAATCTTAGATTTCTTTCTATTAATATATTCCTGGCATTTTCATCTCCTTGAGAATAAAGCTTTAAATATCTTTCTTCTTCTTCCCTAGAAAGAGGCTTTGGAAATGAATTTGAATTTATCATATATCCACAAAGTATTATAAAGGGCCTTAATATTACACTAAAGATTAGTAAAATTATATTTTTCATCTAATGCACCTCCCCATCCATATATAATATATGTGGTGATGCATTAATCCTTGCAAGTCCTATTTAAGTTTTCTACAAATTCTTTCAAATACAGGTGCTGCAGATGTAGAACCTGAGTTAGCTTCCTCAACTAATACTGTAATTACGTATTTAGGATTATCTCTAGGATAATATCCTGCGAACCAACCATATATTGTAGGTTTGCTTTTTAGTAAACCCTCTGCTGAACCTGTTTTTCCTGCTGCAGCTCCTATATCATCTAGTCTTATAGATTTTCTTGCAGTTCCAGAGCGTACTACTTCTTCCAACAATTCTTTAACCATTTTAGATGAACTTTCAGATATTATTCTTTTATCATCTAATTTCTTATATGGCTTTATAATTTTGCCATCCTTTGTAGTTATTCCTTGAACTATACTCATATCTTTTTGAATTCCATCATTTACAATGGTTAAAAGCATATTAGTAATCTGTAATGGCGTAGTCTCTATTTTCCCCTGTCCTATAGAAATATTTCCTATAGATGGTCCTAAGAGTTCTTCACCTTCTGGTAAATTTCCTCCCACTTCTTCAAGAAGCCCAATGTTTATTTTTTCACCAAATCCTAGCTTTTTAGCCATTTCAACAATTTTTTTTGCTCCTATTTCTTTTCCAATTTGTATGAATACAGAATTACAAGACTTGGCAAATCCATTTTTTAATGATATATTTCCGTGCACACTATTGCAATTTATGTTTACATTATTTATTTTTTCATATCCTTTACAATAGAAATCATCATATATGATATCTGGATTTTCTTCCAATGCAGCCAACAATACTACTATTTTAAAAATAGATCCTGGAGGATAGGAAACTTGAATAGCCTTATTGTATAAAGCCATATCTTCCCTATTAAAATAATTCTCCATATGCTCTTGATTAAAATTAGGTCTGCTAGCCAAAGCTAATATTTCTGCTGTATCTACATCTGCTACTATTACAGAGCCTTTAGTTTGATTTTTATCTAAAATTTCTTCCACTGCACTTTGAATATTATAATCAATAGTCAACTTCACTCCTGCTGGTTCTTCTGAGGTTACAGAGTTATCTACATAATAAGAGCTGCCTAATACTAATGACCGATTCTTATCATATTCTATAAATATAGATGATTTATCGGATTTATTTAAAAACTCATCATATACTTTTTCTATTCCAGCTTCTCCTCTATTTTCAGCCTTATTAATATATCCAATAACATGAGAAAGTATATTCATCTTAGAATATCTGTTTACTATATCTACTATAAAAACATTATTGGTATTTTCAAGAGAAATTTTCTTCTTCAAAGGAATTTGAACTAATTTATTATTTGTATATAATATCTTATTTATTTCCTTAGTCGATAAACTGCTACCTTCTTTTATTCTACTTAATATTTCTTCATTATTAATAATAGTTTCTCTTGGAGCTATTAAAACCTTTTTGATTTCCCTATTAGTTAAATGATTTAAGTTTCTATCAAATATTGCTCCCCTTTTTGATTTTAATTCAATTTCTGTGCTTCTTTGCCTTAAACATTGTAATTTAAGATCTTTATTATCATAAATTTGAATATAATATAATCTTCCTAATAAACCTGAAAAAAATAAAATGCAAAATAAATAATAAAACTTCATTCTTGAATTAATAGTATTTCTTCTATATCTAGACATAAAAAAACCTCCCTAAATAGTGTTTCCACTTTTAGGAAGGTTAAACTTATTTCTTCAATATAGAATTTATCTTTGCAACTATTATATCTATAGCTACCTTATTATAACCACCTTCTGGTATTATTATATCTGCATACCTTTTAGTGGGTTCAATAAATTGTAAATGAGCTGGTCTTACAGTTTCCATATATTGCAGTATTACAGAATCAAGAGTTCGTCCTCTATCCTTAATATCTCTAAGAATTCTTCTAATAACTCTAACATCTGAGTCCGTATCCACAAACACTTTAATATCTAGTAAATTTCTTATTTCCTCTTCAAATAATATCAAAATACCTTCTAATATTATTATATCTTTAGGCTCTACATTTATAGTTTCTTTTTTTCTAGTATGGTTTTCAAAATCATATATGGGCTTTTCGATAGCCTTATTATCCATTAAATCCTTTAGATGTTTTACAAGCAATTCATTATCAAAAGCTAAAGGATGATCATAATTAGTCTTTACTCTTTCCTCAAAAGTTAAATTACTTTGATCTTTATAATAAGAATCTTGTTCAATCACTGCAATTTTCTTTTCATGGATTGATTTAAAAATTTCTTTGGAAACTGTGGATTTTCCTGAGCCTGTCCCACCTGTTATTCCAATAAGTAGTGGTCTTTTCATTTATTATTCCTCCCTCTCTTTTCTAATCATATCCATACTACTTACTGGTTTCTCCATAAGAATCTTAATTATTTGTTGAGGATGTGGTGCAACATCTATTTCATTACCTTCCTCGTCCCACATTTTTTCGATAGTTTGAGTAATAAACTCTTTATTAGGTCCAAATATTTCAACCTTTTCCCCTGTAAAAATTCTATTTCTCTGTTCCACTGTTGCAATTTTAGTTTCTTCATCATAATCTAATATAAGTCCAACAAAATCATATCCTCTAACATAAGAAGATGTAGTATATACTTGAGCTTCATGGGTTGGTTTTCCAAAATAAAAACCAGTTGTAAAATCTCTATGACTTGCTTTTTTAATTTCTCTAAGCCATTTTTCATCAAATTTATAATTATCAGGATCCTTATAGTATTGATTAATTGCCATTCTATAAGCCCTAATAGCTGTAGCCACATAATAAGAACTCTTAACTCTTCCTTCTATTTTAAAACTCTTTATACCAGCTTTTATTAGTTCAGGAATATATTCTATCATACAAAGGTCTTTAGAATTCATTATAAATGTTCCTTCTTCATCTTCAAATACTGGAAAATATTCACCAGGTCTTTTTTCTTCCACAAGATTATATTTATATCTACAGGGATGAGCACAATCTCCTCTATTGGCATCTCTACCAGTCATATAGTTACTTATTAAGCATCTCCCTGAATAGGACATACACATTGCTCCATGAACAAAGGTTTCTATCTCTAAATCCTTAGGTAATTTTTTATGCATATTTTCTATTTCCTTAAAAGATAGCTCACGAGCCAATACTATTCGTCTAACACCTAGATTATACCAAAACATCATAGTTTCATAATTTGTCACAGATGCTTGAGTACTTAAATGTATTGGTAGATTTGGCACAACTCTTTTAATTACTGAAAAGATTCCTGGATCAGATACTATAACTGCATCAGTGTTTATTTTATAAAGCTTAGTTACATATTCTTCTAATCCTTCCATATCTTCATCATGAGGTACTATATTTAAAGTAATATATACTTTCTTTCCTCTTTCATGGGCAAATTTTATCCCCTCTTCTATTTCTTCAACGGAAAAATTCTTTGATGCCTTTCTAAGACCAAAACTGTCCCCTCCTAGATAAACAGCATCTGCTCCATATCTTATGGCCATCTTTAATTTTTCCAAATCTCCAGCTGGTGCTAATAATTCGATTTTATCCAAGATATTACTCCTCTCTATATGTTATTGCTACTCCATCACCTATTGGTATAATACTAGAAGTATAACCTTCTATTTCATTAATGTATAGTAAAAATTGTCGTAGTCTTTTTACTATAGTTTTTTTCCTTCTAATTACTAAAGCGTCTGTGGCAACCATACCTTTATAAAGTACATTATCCGATACAATAATTCCACCAGGTTCTAAATATTTAATACATTTGTTAAAAAAGTCCATATACTGACCTTTGGCAGCATCTAGAAATATAAAATCATATTTTCCATCTAAAGTAAGAAGTACTTCTTCAGCATCTCCTTCTAAAATATTAATTCTGTCTTTATATATTGTATTAGAAATATTTTCCTCTGCTAACTTAATCATATCCTTACGGCGTTCTATAGTAGTTATATTGCAATGTTCTCCTGTATATTCAGCCATTAAAATAGCTGAATAACCTATAGCAGTACCTACTTCTAAAATATTTTTTGGTTTTTTTAGTTTTAATAAAACTTTCAAAAACTGTGCTACTTCAGATTGTACAATAGGAACATGATTTTCCTCTGCATATTTTTCCATAATCCTTAAATTAGGATTATTATCAGGTAACAATCCTCTTATATAATCTTCAATATATTCTTCGTTTATTTGATTCAAATTTATCATCCCTTTTATTTCTTTGGTTTTGCATTTAAATGTTCTTGATAAGTTTTACTAAATGTATGGGTACCATTACCCGTTAATACAAAAAACAAATAATCCGTATCCGCTGGGTTTACTGCTGCTATTAATGAAGCCTCTCCCGGAGAAGCTATTGGTGCTGGTGGAAGTCCTTCATGAATATACGTATTATATGGAGATTCTATACTAGTATCTTCATTTGTTAATCTCTCTTTTCTTTCTCCTAATACATATTGTACAGTTGCACAAGATTGCAGCATCATACCTTTTTTTATCCTATTGTGAAACACCCCAGACATTAATGGTCTTTCTTCGTCTACTTTTCCCTCTCTCTCTACTATAGATGCTAAAGTAACAGCCTCATTTAATGTTAAATTAAGTTCTTTAAGTCTTGGCTCTACATCTTTTTCATATACTTTTTGAAATTCCTTTAACATCTTGCTTATGATTTCTTCTTCTGTTGCATCTACAAATATTTCATAGGTTGATGGAAATAAAAAACCTTCAAGACTTTGTTTTTCATTTAATTCTTTTAAAAAAGTATATTTATCTTCAAAAATTTTTTTGTCATTGACTAATTCAAGAAATCTATCTTCATCTACTATACCTTCCTTAGATAACTTTTCAGCCATTTGTCTAAGCTCATAGCCCTCTGGTATAGTAAACCTTACAGTATTTTGGCTCTTCCCTCCCTTACTAATATTATCTATTATATTAGTAAGTGTCATTCCAGTAGATAAAGTATATTCTCCTGCTTTTAACTTGTTTCCCATACCTTTAGACTTTACCTGATATTTAAATATAAGTGGATTTCTAATTAATCCTTCTTTAAATAGTATATCTGCTATTTTAGTAGTTGAACTGGATTCAGGAATAATAACCTTTATATCTGAAGGGTTGTCAATATTCATAGCTCCCAAACTTTCTTTATAATATCTTTGAGCAAAAAATATTCCTGATAAAACAATTAACAATACCATTAATAATGAAAAACCCTTTGATTTGTTTTTCCTTTTTTTATTCCTAACTTTAGTCTTTTCCATTTCTCTAACAACTCCCTTTATAATACAATAAATAATTAACAATTAAAATCCAGTAAAATTTAATATTCTTTTTGAAGTATTCACTGCTCATTATCAATTGTTTCTAATATTCTTTTAAATTTGTAGCTTTATCATAAACAGATAAAATTATACTCCCAAAAATAACAAGTGACAATAACTCTCCCCCACCTATTCCAAGTACTGTAACAAGGTATGGAACCTTTGTAAAATATGATACCCAAATAGATACGATTAATCCATTTAATATTACTGGTGGAACCATACCTAATATCTTATTCTTCATTTTAGAAGTCATATATGCTGCAACAAGAGTTACCAAAGAACCACCCAATATATCTACTAATCCAAAACCAGAAAAATAGGATAATAGTAAATTAGATAGTAAACATCCAACAAAAATACCAGGAACTGCTGCTGATTCTACTAAGGGAAGTAGAGCCAGGCCCTCTGCTATTCTAAGTTGTATCGGTCCAAAGGTTAAATTAATAAATGGAACTGGTAACATCTGTATTAATACTAAAACTATATATATTGCAGCGATCAAACTAGCTTTCGTTAAATATTTTGTATTCATACTTTCCCTCCCTTGATAATACATAAATAACTAATGTTTTTTAACCTTTATAGTTTCAAAATAATCGGTAATATTATAGGTACAGCAGTAGTACAGATTACTCCCGTAATAAATGCAATTATTGTAGTTTGAGGATCAGTAGAGGCAGATATTACTGGAAGTGAGGTATCCATAGCAGTTGCTCCAGCAGTAGATACAGATTCCAACTTCCCTACATATTTAGCAATTAAAGGTATGGTTATTAAAGCTATTATCTCTCTAAATACATTGGATAAAAATGCTAAAGCACTAAGTTCTACGTATCCATCAGATAAAAGCATTGTAGAGCTTAGTGTATACCATCCTAAACCTGCACCTACTGCACCAGCCTCATTTATTGGCATATTAATCAAAAAACCAGCCAATATGCTTCCTACTATACTGCCCATTATTATTGCTATTGGCACTAATAATATCCTTAAACCCATCTTTTTTATTTTTCCAAATACATCTTTTTGTTTCCCAATATCCATGCCTACAAAAAACAATAATATCATAAGTCCAATATCTATAATAATACTCATACTTGATGAAATAGTAGATGGTAAGAAAAAATATCCTATACCAGTACCTAATAAAACAGCAATAAATATTCTAAGACTCAATATTCTCACCCTCCAATACTATAAATTTTTTAATAAATCCTACAAATATAATACTGAATGAAACAGTGAAAATAGATATTATTCCTGCCTTAAATCCTATTGAAATTAAATTAGATACCACTTCATCATTTATTCCAATTGTAATCCCCATTATAAACAATAAAAAAAGAAGACATAAATTTTGAATTTTATTTAAATTATCTTGCAACTTTTCACTGACTTTATCCTTATATCCAATTAATCCTCCTACTGCTAGTATTCCCAAATATAGAATTAATCTTACCCCCATATCATATCCCCCTTTTTAATATAGTTGACAATCGAAAATTGAAAATTAAGTCCTTAGTTCTATATTTCAGCTATATAAATGAAAATCTTATGTATTAAAAGAACTTTATTTGCCTCCATTATTATACCAAAATCCCTGGTATAAATCTATACCAGGGATTATATTAAACCTCCATTATTATTGGTAGTATCATTGGATTTCTCTTTATTTTTCCATATAAATGATTTCTTAAGGTATCTCTAATGCTTGATTTTAATGTCGCCCAATCTGTTATCTTCTTTTGTTCACAATCATCAAGTACAGCTCTTACTACATTTCTAGCCTCTTCCATAAGATCCTCAGACTCCCTAACATATACAAATCCTCTAGATATAATATCAGGTCCTGCTAATACTACTCCTTCTTTTTTGCTTATAGTAACTACTATTACAATTAAACCATCCTCAGATAAATGTTTCCTATCTCTAAGAACTATATTTCCAACATCCCCAACTCCCAAGCCATCAACTAAAATATTACCTGCTGGTACAAATCCATTTAATTCAGCAGAATCTTTGGTAAATTCTATAACTCTTCCATTTTCTAAAATAAATATATTTTCCTTAGATAGTCCTAAAGATTCTGCTATTTCTGCATGTTTCTTTAAATGCCTATATTCACCATGTACAGGTATAAAATATTTCGGTTTAACTAAAGTGTGTATCAATTTTAATTCTTCTTGGCAAGCATGGCCTGAAACATGGACATCTGCTAAAGCTTCAAATATAACCTTCGTTCCACTCTCTACTAGATTATTTATTACCTTTGAAACAGTCTTTTCATTGCCTGGAATAGGTGTAGCAGATATTATTACTAAATCTTCAGGTTGAATTTCTATTTTCTTATGCTCTCCTGCTGCAATTCTAGATAATGCAGACATAGGTTCTCCTTGACTCCCTGTTGTGATTATAGTTATTTCATTACTTGAGTATTTATTCATATCATTGATATCTATTAAGGTACCCTCTTGTATATGCAAATAACCTAATTCAAGAGCTACACTAATAGTATTAATCATAGATCTGCCTGATAAAACTACCTTTCTATTATTTTGCTCTGATGCATTTATTATTTGCTGAATTCTATGAACATTGGAAGCAAAGGTTGCAACTATTATTCTATGCTTATGTCTAGCAAAAATATCCCTAAAGGTATTACCTACAGTTCTCTCACTCATAGTATATCCTGGTCTTTCCGCATTTGTACTATCAGCTAAAAGAGCTAATACTCCCTTACTCCCTAACTCTGCAAAACGATTTAAATCTATTACGTCCCCATCTATTGGTGTATAATCAATCTTAAAATCTCCTGTATGAACTATTGTACCAACTGGACTGTGAATAGCTAAAGCCGCACTATCAGGTATGCTATGACCGGTCTTAATAAACTCAATATCAAGATTCCCTAGTTTTATTGTATCTCCATGTTTTACAACATTTAATTTTACACTTTCTAATTTATGTTCTTTAAGCTTATTTTCTACTAATCCTAATGTCAGCTTAGTACCATAAATAGGTAAATTTAATTTTGCTAACACATAGGGAAGTGCACCAATATGGTCTTCGTGTCCATGAGTTAACACTATACCTCTTATTTTATCTCTGTTTTTTAATAAGTAGGTTACATCTGGAATAACTACATCGATTCCTAGCATTTCGTCCTCAGGAAAAGTCATTCCACAGTCTATCAATATAATATCATCTTTATACTCAACAACCGTAATGTTTTTTCCTACTTCTCCCAATCCTCCCAAGGGAATAATTTTAATTTTATTTGGTTTTCGCACTGAATCACTCCTCTTCTTATTTTATTTTTTCCATTTTCTAAGTTTATAATCTACTAAAAATAAATATTCGCCCAAAAAATAAATCCCCATGGGGATTTATTTTCTACACTCACTACAATATCCATAGAATTTAACATTATGGTCAACTATAGTAAATTGTCCTTCACTTTCAATTTCTTCTTCTAGAGCCTCTAATAAATCAAGCTTTACCTCTGTAACTTTTCCACAATTTAAACAAACCAAATGATGATGGTGATGATTTTCCGAATCCGTACTTAACTCATATCTACTGCATCCATCATCGAAGTTTAATTTGTAGACTATATTAAGCTTTTCAAACAACTGTAAAGTTCTATATACAGTAGCAATACCTAAGTCTGGGTATTCTTTCTTTACAATATTATATATCTCGTCACAGCTTAAATGCTCTTCATGATTATCCACTATAGTATTTAATATAGCTCTTCTTTGAGTTGTAAGTTTATATCCTTCTTTTTGAAGTTTCCCTTTTATTATATTAATATCCATTTTTTCACCCGATTATAATACTAGATTAACCATACTACTATTTTCCATCTTTGTCAACTATTGAAGATTTTCTTTTTGCATTTCTTCATAAGCCTCTATTGCATCTTGCAATTCATCCTCATCATCAATACCAACTAAAAGTAATCCCCCCATATCATCTCTATCCATCCTCAAAATATAGGTAGGACCCTCTATATCACTTGATGGTATCAAAGCTGCATAATCTTCATCATCTAATCCAAAAGTGGCTAAGATTACAAACTCCTGTTCCTGCCCTAACTCATCAAGTAACATTATTTTCTCATTCATCATATTATCTCCCCTTTCTATCTAAATATGTTTGTAAGATAAATGTAGCTGCAACCTTATCTATTACGGTTTTCCTTTTATCTCTTCTAACATCTCCAGATATAAGCATTTTTTCAGCAGCTTGAGTCGTTAATCTTTCATCTTCATATATAATTTCTAATTTATATTTATTTTTAAGTTTCTCTGCAAATTTGATAGTCTTCTCACCTTGAGGTCCTAAAGTTCCATTCATATTTTTAGGCAGTCCTACTACAACCTTTTTTATATTATATTCATTTATAAGAATTTCCAAAGCTTTGTAATCTTTCTCCTTGCTTTCTCTCCTTATAGTTGTTATCCCTTGAGCTGTTATCTGCAATAAATCAGATACAGCAACTCCTATGGTCTTATCTCCTACATCCAACCCCATTATTCTTTCCATTATTCACTCCTATATTAAATTACTTTTATACAAAACTCAGGACAAACCTTAGCACAATATCCACATAAAATACATTTTTCATTTGGAGTAGCAATTCCATTTACCAATTCTATTCCATGCTGATTACACCTTCTAACACAACTACCACAGCCTATACAATAATCTGCAACTATTAACTTCCTTTTTTTAGTTCTTAATTTGTCCTTCAAATCATCAGGTATAAAACCATTGCTAAGTAGATTAATATTAGCCTCCACTTCCTCCTTTGATTGCATTCCAATGGCAATTGAATGAATAAAAGGAATATCCCTTACAAAGTTAAATGCAGACTCTACTTCCTTTATTAAATGTCCTCCGCCTAAAGGTTTCATGGCGTAGATACCTTTTCCCATTCTATATATTTCCTCAATAATTTTTAACATGTCTTCTATATTCCCATCTTGTATACCAATGCCGTGTTTATTTATTATTGGGTGAATTATCTCTATTTCTTTTACTTCTTTAGCTGCTAATGCACCTGCAATTCTATGTGTGGATATCCCAATAGATCGAATTTTACCCTCTTGTTTTGCCTTTAAAAAATATTCTATTGCTTCAAAATGTCCTCTTACTGTATGAATACTCTCTTGCTCATGTAATAAAAAAACATCTATATAATCAGTATCTAATTCTTTCAATGCCAATTCCAAACTATTTCTTGCCATTTCTTCCGTGTATGCATAGGTCTTTGTAGCTATATGATAATCTTCTCTTTTTATACCCTTCAGTGCCTCTCTTATATACTGATAATTTTCATAAATCTCTGCTGTATCAATGAAGTTTATACCTTTATCATATGCATACTCTATAAGATATCCTCCTTCTTTAACAGTTAATCCTGCTTGAAAAGGAGTCATAGTCAGAGAACCAAAACAAAGTCTAGATACCTCAATACCTGTATTTCCCAATTTAATCCTGTCCAATTATTTCACTTCCTAAATTAATGTATTCAAGACATTAGGTTCCATTATTTTTTATAAGTAGTATAGTGTTTACTAAATGAGTAGTACTTTCATCTATATTCGTTTAATTGATCCCATTTTATACTATATCGTCTACATCCTTTATTAAAATTCCTAAAGGGATAAATAAATATATTAGCATCAAAGCTGCTGCTATGGTACCCGTATCATTAAATAAGAATATAACTATTGCACCTAATATGATTATAGTAAATCCTTTAAATAAATTCGGATAAACTTCACGGGTTTTCATTAAAGTTTTACTTTTATATCTATATAATAAAACTGCTAAAATGACTTGTGAGAATAATATAATGTTCCACGAAGCATTAGTTAAATTCCAAATTACTTGTTTCAGCTTTGAACCAATTATCTCAAAGAGCTTACTCAAACCACCCAACCTTAAGGCTTCCAAAGCCTTCCCTGCATGAGTAGGGTTTGGATTAAACAAACTATCTAATGCAGTTAGTATAATAACCCCTACAATAACTCCAATAATTATAAACGTTATATTTTTAAAAGAAAGTTTTTTATCGAAGATTGTTAGTAAAATTAATAAAGTAATTAACATAGCCGAAAGTACCCCGCCCATATTAGCCCCAAAGAAAGGGCTAAGTCCTAAAATTATAAAAGACATATAAAAAATTATAGATATAGCCATGTTAATATTTTTAATTTTATACAAATGAAATAATGAAAAAATTCCTAGCAAAGTAGAACCTATCAATATACCCATATAATCATTACCTATACCATAAAATCTACCACCCGCAATAGCATCCGATCCTAAGGGAGAAATAATCATCAATTTCTTCACAAAGAAAATATCTATCAATAGAAACACACTAGTTACCAATCCCAAAACTGCTATACTAATTAAGTTTCGACTAAAAATTTTATTTAAAATATAAGCTATAAGAAATGCTCCACCAAGAACATAAAGAATATCAAAAAATATAGATTTATATCCAAATAGAGAGACTGTCATCATAGTTAATGGTATTGCTATTACTGTAAGACTTAAATAATTAAGAACCTTACTATGTAGCCCTTTCCATTTTGTAAATCTAGGCAAATACAATGCAACTAAACTTATACCCACTAAAATAATAAAAGACCAATGAAAAGTACTTCGATACTTCCTCAAATATAAACTTTGTACTTGATTTCTAAACAAAACTTCTATAGGGTTTTTATTGCTTATTCTTTGCATTGGTTCCCCAATAAAACTCGTAGTTTTAGCAATTCCAAAAAAATCTAGGATAGTAGGTCCAAAATCAAAATTGGTAACCAATCCTTCCCTACGAGTTGTATTTGAGGTTAATAATCCTTTTTCAGTGTTAGTACCAGACATAATTATGGGAGTTAAAGCAAAGTTACCTTGACTAGCCATTTTCTTTGAAGGATTAGGAGTTATGATCATAAATAAAGTTTTTTCCAAATCCACTTTTTTTATAACTTGACCAAGGAATAAATCTGCTCTCTCAATAGCTTTAATTTTTTGTTCTTCCATAACAAAATCTGTAGTCAACTGATTAGTCTTCTGTATTCTTACAGTATCTCCATAATCTATAAATAATATATTAACATCTGGTAAAATACGTTCTACTTCCTCTAAGAGCTTTCGTTGATTTAACTTGATTCCTCCTAGAACATCAGCATCAACAGTTAATAAATCAGACCCTACAGAACCAAAAGGAATTATACCATTTTCATCCATAGCTAACATTGTAAATTCCCTAGCAGGTTTATTTAAGTCACTATTTCCTATAGCACCAATTACAAGTCCACTTTCCTTAGCTGCTTTACCCAAAAGTCCAATCTGATTATTAGGAGTAACATCTAAAGCCGTTCTTTCTATATCTCCGATGGCAATATTTATTATTTCACCATCAGGAGGGGTTTTGCCTGTATATAATTTATAAAGCTCGCTAGCAGCAACATAATCTGATACTAATTTATAATCCGAGATAGGATACATTTCGTCCCTTTCAAAAGCTAAGCCACCTCGGATTGATGCCAAAGTTCTTACACCCATGCCTAAACTAAGATAGGTACTTCCACTATTGGATAAACTTGACTTTGCCCGTGTATTCATTAACCCTATAAATCCATTTTCCAACAAGAGGTCAATATTTGGAGTATCACTATTCAATATTTCTTCTAAGCTAATTTCATCCAATATCAATATAACGGCCTTTTTACCTTCAATTTCATCAGAATCAGCCATAGATTTTGAAAGAGGCATACCTAAAATCAAACACATAGCCAAAATCAAACTCAATCTATATTTCAATATATGACTAAAGCCTTCTTCCAATTGAATGTTTCTCCTACTTAACCACCATATAAACTTCCTTACTTTCAAACAATTTCACTCCTAAACTATCTTTTATTCATTAGATAAAATTTCAATAATTCTTCTAATAGTTCATCTCTTTCTATACGACATATAGTTGATCTTGCATTATTGTGGCTAGTAATATATGTTGGATCACCAGATAATATATATCCTATTATTTGATTAACTGGATCATAACCTCTCTCTTTTAAAGAATAGAATACTGATAATATTATTTCCTCTACAGAATCAATCTTTTCAATCGGTGGTTCAAATTTCATAGTTTCATTAAATTTATTATTCACAGAAACACCTCCTAATATACTGCTATTATACCATATAAACCCTGTATTATTTTATTTGTTCTTTAATTAAATTTGGAACAATAGACAACGCTTCATCTACTTTATTTATGTCTTTACCTCCAGCTTGAGCCATATCTTCTCTTCCGCCACCGCCGCCACCAGTTTTCATGGCAACTTCCTTTATTATATTTCCTGCATGAACACCTTTTCCTACAATATCCTTTGTTACCATTCCTACAAAGGAAAGTTTATCATTTTTTACACTAGCAAGTACTACAACTCCTGAACCCAAACGACTTTTTATTTCATCACCTAAATTTCTAAGGCTGTTCATATCCATATTATCTACTTTATAAACAATTGTAGATACCTCGCTTACAATCAGTTTAGATGATAATATTTCATCAGCAATAGATGATGCCATTTTTGTTTTTAGACTTTCAATCTCCTTTTCCTTATCTTTTGCTTCATCAACTAAAGTCCTAGCTTTTTCTAACAAGTTATTTTTATTTGTCTTTAGTATATCAGATAGTTCCCCAATACTTTCCTCCATATTGTTCATATACTCATATACAGCCCCACCAGTTATTGCTTCTATTCTTCTAACTCCAGATGCAATACTTGATTCGGAAAGTATTTTAAATAAACCTATATTTGCAGTATTAGAAACATGAGTCCCTCCACATAGTTCTTTAGAATAGTCACCCATAGTTAACACTCTAACATCATCTTTATATTTATCTTCAAATAATCCTACTACTCCCATTTCTTGTGCATTTTTAAGGGAGGTTTCTATAGTTATAACTTCTAAACTCTCAAGAATCTTAGAATTGACTATTTTTTCTATATCTTTTAATTCCTCTTTAGTTACACTTTCAAAATGAGTAAAATCAAATCGAAGTCTATTTGACATAACTATAGAACCTGCTTGATTAACATGCTCTCCTAGTACATCCTTCAGTGCCCTATGAAGAAGATGAGTTGCAGAGTGATTTCTTCTAATGGAATCCCTCCTATTGTCATCTACAGAAGCTATTACTTTTGCTCTGACTTTAGCTACTCCATCTACAATCCTTACTATATGGATTAAATGCTCACCCTTAGAATGTTTAGTATCCAATACTATAGCTTTAAAGTCAGAACCTTCTATTATTCCAGTATCTCCCACTTGCCCTCCTGATTCTCCATAAAATGGTGATTCGCTTAGTATAATAATTCCTTCTTCTTCAGTATTTAATTTATCTGCTTTCTCATTATTAGTAAATAATCCTATTATTTCAGATACAACACTGGTTTTTTCATATCCTACAAAAGTAGTTTCTAATCCTTCAAAAAGATCTTGCTCATTACCTGTAGACCATCCACTGTCTCCTTCATCTCTTGCTTTTCTAGCTCTGTTTCTTTGCTCTTCCATATTGGCATTGAACTCATCTTCATCTACTTCTAAATTTCTTTCTTCAAGAATTTCTTTTGTTAAATCAAGAGGAAATCCATAAGTATCATATAGCTTAAATGCTTTTTCTCCAGATAAAACACTCTGATTATTTAGTTTGATTTCTTCTATATATTCCTCCAAAATAGATATTCCTTGATGTATTGTCTCTTGGAATTTATCTTCTTCTGCTTTGATTACTTTTTTGATTTGATCTTCTCTTTCCTTGATCTCTGGATATTCTACTTTCCATGAGTTAATTACAACATCAACAATTTGACTTAGGAATGCCTCCTCTATACCAAGAAGTTTACCATGTCTAGCTGCTCTACGAATTAATCTTCTTAATACATACCCTCTTCCTTCATTACTAGGTAATACTCCATCAGATACTAAAAAAGTCATGGCTCTACTATGGTCAGTAATTACTCTTATAGATTCATCTTTCTTGGAATCATTTCCATACTTAACTTTAGCCGCTTCTTCTACTTTTCTAATGATTTCCCTAACGGCCTCAGTATCAAATATAGTTTTTGTTCCTTCCATTACGCAAGTAATTCTCTCTAATCCCATTCCTGTATCAATATTTGGATTTGGTAGTGAATGATATACTCCATTCTCATCTTTATCAAATTGGGTAAATACTAGATTCCAAACTTCAATAAATCTATCACATTCACATCCTGGCTTACAGTCAGGAGATCCGCACCCATACTTTTCTCCTCTATCAACATAAATCTCAGAACATGGACCAGATGGACCAACCTCCAGTTCCCAAAAGTTATCTTCTTTACCTAGTCTAACTATTCTTTCTTCCGGAACACCTACTTCTTTATTCCATATTTCGAAAGCTTCATCATCTTCTAAATATATAGTTACCCATAAATCCTCTTTATTTATGCCCATTCTTTCCGTAAGAAACTCCCAGGCCCACGCAGTAGCTTCTCTCTTAAAATAATCTCCAAAGGAAAAGTTCCCCAACATTTCAAAAAAAGTAGCATGTCTATCTGTTTTGCCTACATTATCAATGTCACCTGTTCTAATACATTTTTGACATGTCGCCATTCTTTTATTCGGTGGTGTTTGCTCTCCTGTAAAGTATTTTTTTAGTGGTGCCATTCCTGCCCCGATTAATAATAATGATTTATCATTTTTTGGTACAAGTGAAAAGCTTGGTGCAACTAAATGCTCTTTCTCTTTAAAAAAATCTAAAAATTCTTTTCTTATTTCATGTAATCCCATCTTTTTCATTATATACACCTCTCCATTTAAGATTATCCATAGACTCCAAGTTCATTCGAAGCTATCTAATTTTATCCGTTTTGTAAATTGCAAAAACGTCCCTATTCTAGGGACGAAATTCTCTATTCGATATATTTGGATTATAATTTAATATTAACTATTTGTCAATAACGAGAACCTTTAATTCTGTATATTTGGTGGTCTTCTATTACTTATAAATTTAAATAGTATTATAAGAATAGCCACTACTGGAACGGCTAGAATCATTCCCAGTACTCCAAATATACCTCCACCAATTATTATTGAAATAAGAATTATCAGTGGGTGAATTCCAGTTGTTTCTCCTATTACCTTAGGTGCAAGTATATTGTTTTCCGCCCATTGTATACAGACAAAGAATAAGGCTATCCATATTGCCTTTAATGGACTGATTAAATATGCAAAAAATACTGCTGGTAAAAATCCTAAAAATGGACCTATGTATGGTATTATATCAGCAATCCCAGTTATAAATCCAATTACAATTGCAAAATCAATACCCATAATAAGCAAGACTATAGAAGTTGCGATACCCACATATGCAGCCATGATTATTTTACCCCTAACAAATTTAGATAAAGAGTCATCAATCTCAAAACATAGTTTTCTACAATCTTCTTTATATTTTGCAGGAATAAATCCCATCAACTTATTTTTAAAATAATCCTTATCTACTAGAAAATAAAATGTCAATATAGGAGTTAATATTAAACTTACAAGTTTTGAAAATGTATTCATTATTCCCCCAATAAAATTTTTAAGTCCATTTACTACCATATGTTCTATTCCTACTATATTTTCCATTACAACTTGTTGAACCCCTTGAAACATTGGGGGTAAATCACCTAAAGTGGAATAATATTTATTGTATAACTCATCTATTACTGAGGAAGCTTTCTCTAAATATATAGGCATATATACTACAAGTCTTTTTATTTCAGTAGTTGATTTTGGTATTACTAAAAATGCTAAAATTAAAAATAATGCAACTATCCCTAGATATAATAGAAGAACTCCTTTTAATCTGTTTATTTTTTTAGACTCTAAAAAATTAATTACTGGATTAAAAAGATATGCTAAAATTGCAGAAAAAATTATGGTGTAAAAGGTTTCTGATAATATTGGATATTTTTTAAATAAATTAAAAATCAAAATCAAAAAAAACAATCCTGTTATTACCGGTAAAATTTTTTTATCATTAATCTTAATCTTTTTCCTATCGGATACAAAATTATTCCCAATATTAATAAGATAATAAATAGTTAGTATTAATAATATAGTAAGAAGTGTCCAAATAAATTTAATAAAAAAACTCGGTGGCTTCATGGCTTTTCACCCCTTTTAAATTTGTGAAAAGGCAGCATATGCTGCCTAGCCCCACAAGGAATTCATTCCATCTCTTAAGTTAGATCTCATTTTTCTTGCAGATTTCATCATCTTTCTCTTATTTATTGGTGTTATTGCTGAGCTAATAACTATACCTAATGATGTTCCTATAATAGTTCCCCAAAATGCATTATTTTTATATCCATTATTAAACAATTTATTCATCTCCTTTTTATATCTATATCATATATATTGTCACTAAAAGGAGAGAATAATTCTGTTAGTATTATCTAATATTAGAATTTATTACAAAAATATTTATATTCTTTTATAGCTCTTCAAAATCGTGCTCATGATGATCATCATCAAAATTTACATCATCTAAACCTTCAATATAAACATTATTCTTCCTAGAATAATCTAATAAAGCTGATTTAATAGCTTGTTCAGCTAATACAGAACAATGCATCTTTACTGGAGGTAGTCCATCAAGAGCTTCTGCAACAGCTTTATTAGTTAATTCCATAGCCTCTTCTATAGTCTTTCCTTTAATTAACTCTGTAGCCATGCTTGATGATGCAATGGCAGAACCACATCCAAATGTTTTAAACTTAACATCTTCAATAATTCCATTTTCTATTTTAAGATACATTTTCATTATATCTCCACACTTGGCATTGCCAACTTCACCGACACCGTCTGCATCCAATATTTCCCCAACATTTCTTGGGTTTTGAAAATGATCCATTACTTTTTCTGAGTACATTTATTTTTCCTCCCTTACCTTTTCATATAGTGGTGACATCATCCTTAGTCTATCTACTATTTTTACAAGCTTTTCTACTACATAATCTATTTCTTCTTCTGTATTAAAATCTCCTAAGGACAATCTAAGAGAGCCATGGGCAATTTCATGAGGAAGTCCAATAGCTAGTAAAACATGAGAAGGATCTAATGACCCAGAAGTACAAGCTGAACCACTTGAGCCAGCAATTCCTTCCATATCTAAACTTAGTAACAAAGATTCCCCTTCAATAAACCTAAAACACATATTCACATTTCCAGGAAGCCTATGGGTTGGATGACCATTTAGTCTTACGTGGGAGATATTTGATTGTATTTTTTGAATCAAGGTATCTCTCAATTTAATTAATTTTTCATTATGTTCATCTAAATTTTCATAAGCTAATTCAATAGCTTTCCCCATTCCAACTATAGCTGGTACATTTTCTGTTCCTGCTCTTCTATTTCGTTCTTGTCCTCCTCCAGATATAAGAGAATCAATTTTCACTCCTTGTCTAATATATAAAGCACCTATTCCCTTTGGCCCATAGAATTTATGTGATGACATGGATAAAAGGTCTATATTCAATTCTTTTACATCTATTCTAATATGACCCATTGCTTGAACTGCATCTGTATGAAAATATATGTTTTTTCCCTTCGCTATTTCTCCAATCTCCTTAATTGGCTGTATAGTTCCGATTTCATTGTTTGCAAACATAATTGATATAAGTATTGTTTTATCTGTTATGGCCTTTTTAAGTTCTTCTAAATCAATTAACCCATATTCATCAACATCTAAATAAGTTACTTCAAATCCATTTTTTTGTAGATATTCACAAGTGTGTAATATTGCATGATGCTCAATTTTAGTAGTTATAATATGATTCCCTTTGTTTTTATTTGCATATGCAATACCTTTTATAGCCCAGTTATCAGCCTCAGAACCTCCACCAGTAAAGAATATCTCTTTTTTATCTGCACCAATGTTATTAGCTACTTTTCCCCTGGCCTCTTCTACAGCTCTTTTTGATAAACTGCCTAAAGAATAGACAGATGATGGATTACCATATTTTTCAGTGAAATAAGGTATCATTTCTTCTAATACTTCTTTTTTTACTGGTGTTGTAGCAGCATTATCCATATATATATTTTTTTCCATCGACTTTTCCTCCTAAGTTTACTCTTTTCTATTTAATTTATTTTCATCATCCACCATATCTTGCAATGTGATGGAATCGATTACTTCATCAATACTATCTTTTATCTTTACCCAGACTAATTTGGTCACACATCTATCTTCCCTAGAGCATTCAAATTCATCATCCATAACACAGTCAGATGGTGCCATATTTCCCTCCAATGCTCTTAGGATACTGCCAACTGTAATTTCCTTTGGTTCTTTTGATAACATATACCCACCCTGAGCACCTCTAACACTATTTAATAATCCTTCTTTTTTTAATGTGGAAAATAATTGCTCTAAATAATTTTCAGATAGATTTTGTTCATCAGCAATTTGTTTTAAGGGTATTGGCCCATCACCATGATATAAAGCCAATTGAAACATAGCCTTTAGTCCATATCTTCCCCTTGTAGATAATTTCATTTTTTCACCTCTTTTATTCCCAACTAATTTCCTTGGTTTTACTTTAATAAGTATATTATACCCTAGTATTTTTGTCAACATTCACATTTTATAAAAATAAAAAAAAGAAGAGCACTTCAGCTCTTCTCTATGGTACTGGATAGCATGGAGGGCATTCTTGGTCACCAAGTTGAGGTGGGAAAAAATCTGGGAACTCTGCATATTCAATAAATTGCTCACAAACATCTTGTGGACTAAATTCTTCACATGGAGGTGGTGGTGGACAATAACCAAATGTTGGTATTAAAAGTTGAACTGTACCTACTACCTTAATTATAATAAATACTCCTGCTGTGAAAACTAGTTTATCTCCTGTTTGCACTGGTGGTAATAAAACTTCAGAACTAGTTTCAACAACTATTCTAAAATCAAATTCATCCCTAGCATCTGGAATATATAATATAATGTCTTTAAATATATCTGGTAAAAACCCTTCTGCTATTATATTTCCGCTAGGATCTAAAACCTGGAAAGGAACCCTTACTGTAAATCTTACCCTTCTAAAATTAGGAGTATCTGTATCTGTAACTATTAATGTATTAGGTACTATAAATCCAGGTCTAAATCTTATGCTTCCAAAGGTCTTATCACATACTTCTACTTCCACTTCAGGGAAACACTCTCTTTGCTGACAGCTTGCAAACACTTTGTCAACAATAATACAATCGCAATCCAACTCTTGTACTTGATTAATATTAAATTCAGCCATTATTTTCACTCCTTTTATTTAATAAAGTCATATTCACTAACATATTATGTATAGATATACTAATGTGCTACTAATTAATTGTGGAGGTGAAATAAATGTTTCAACCAAATATTAATATTGTTATTAACTCTAATAAAGAAGTATTTATATTTAAATTATCAAAAGATGAAGATATTCTATATACGATTTTTGATTCATCACTAAATATGTTAAAGTCTGAATATTTATATACTAAAAATATATTAAAGTATTCTACTTTTATTGATGAAAATAATATAATACATCTTATTGCACTTATAAATACTGGAGAATTAAACTATTATAAATATACCAATGGAAAATGGTCAAAAGCTATAATAGCAAAGTTTAATATGAAATCAAATATCTATAATCAGGTAGAAATTCTAATGATTAAAAATAATATTCATATATTATATAATTATTCTAATTTGATAAACTCTAATATTTGGACTATCCAACATGTCATCTATGGCAGTGAAGAAAAATATAATGCTATTAGATATATATCAAATAAAACTCCAGATCCATTCGTTGTAGATGTAGATAGTCAAGGTACTATTCATCTGTTATATAGAAGTAATATGAATAATCCTCAAATATATCATAGCTTTTATAGCCCGTATACCAAGTCTTGGAGTTCCTTATCAAAACAAATATCTTCTGACAATTATATTAATTTCTCACCTTTTTTATTTATAGATTCCCAAGATAATTTACATGGTTTATGGCTAGAAAAATTAGATGATAAAGAGCAAATTAAATATTTAAAAATGAGTTCTAGTGGAAAAGAAAAATATATATGGAAAGATATAAAACTTCCATATATTAAATTAACTAAATATAGCCCAATAATATTTGAGGAAAACAATAAATTAAAATTAGTCTTTGTATCTAAAGATAATATAGATTTTCTATATTCGTTAGACTATGGTAATTCTTGGTTAAGCGGAAAAAGAAATGAAGATTTAAATCAAAATATAATATTAGCTAAGATTAAATCAAATATAAATAAAATTAATTATATTTATTGTAATCCTTCTGATAATCTAAGATTATACTTTTTAGACTCCTTCTTATATAAGGAACCCCAAACAATTAATAAAGGTCCTTTAGCAGAATCGGAAGAAAAAGAAACACCTCCAGAATCAATCAGAGTTACATCTGATTTTATAAATGAACTGGAGGATAAGTTTGATAATATATTAGATAGTTATAAATATATAGAATCTATTTTATCTCAAATATTATACAATCAAGAAAATATAGAGCATAAGTTAGATAATATTATTACGCAAAACTCTATTAATTCAAGAAATACATCTTTTTTTCATAAATTATTTAAGTGAGCTAGATATAAACTTTCTTATATTTGTATCTACCATCTTTATTTTCAGCAAGATATATATCTGGAGTACCAATATCTAACTCTTTTGCTTCTTTGATTAAAACATCTGCATATTTTATATTAATAAATTTTATTGCATAGTTGCACCCTGCTTTTATCGTGCAAGGAGTAGATATCAGTTGAAAATTTGTATAGCCTATTGACTCAAGTACAGAATATAGAAAAACCGCTTTATTTTTAGTTTGAAAGACAGCCATATAATAATTACGGTTCATATTATTACCTCCTCCTTATACTATAAAATATTTTCTTTAGTCCATAATGGTTACACTTTTTCTAACGGATTAATATATATATTTTAAGGAGTGGTTAATATGGGTTTAGGAATATCTGTAATATGTTCTACAAATAAGATAGGTCTTATGGAAAATATAATAGAAAATTTTATATCTCAAGATTATGAACCAAAGGAATTAATTATTGCCCTTAACTATAATGTAACTAATTTAAATAAATTACTTGAATTAATTCTTCCTTATAATAATATTCAATTATATAACCTAGGCAACAAAAAAACCTTAGGAGAATGTCTAAATTTCTGCGTGGAAAAATCTAAATATCCTATTATAGCTAAATTCGATGATGATGATTACTATGCTCCTCTTTATCTATCAGATACTATAAAAGCATTATCTTTGGAAAATGTAGGCATAGTGGGAAAGGCATGTACATTTGTATATTTTATAGAAGAAAAACTTATAGGAGTTAAAAATATAACTATGGAAAATAAATATGTAACTAGGGTCGCTGGGTCTACTTTAATATTTAAGAGAGAATTATTTAAAAAAATTCGCTTCCAAGATGTGAACTTAGGAGAGGACATTAAGTTCTGCAATGATTGTTTAAAAATTGGCTATAAAATATACTCCACAAACAAACATCATTATGTGTATGTAAGAAATAAAAGAAGTAAACATACGTGGAAAATTGGTAATGAATATATAATGAAACAATGTTCTCTTTTATCTAGAACTGAAAATTATAAGGAATATATTGAGAATAGTATCAATAAAACTAAAAAAACATATCTATAATATAAAATAGATATGTTTTTTAGTTAGAAATAATATATAAATTTAGTTTATTATAAACAAAAGTTTAGGAGGTCTGTTATGGAGAGTCTATATAAAAAACATCTTAAACAGCATGCAATTAAAAAAATAAAAAGTAAAAATATAATGGAATTAAAAGATTCTATTGGAATTCAGATTCGAGACAATATTAGAGTAGTTTGCATACTTGATGAGTTTAGCTATGAATGTTTCAAATATGAAGCTAACTTTATTCAGCTTGGTATAAATAATTGGAAACAATTGATAATAGATACCGTACCTCATTTCTTGTTTGTCGAAGCTGCTTGGGAAGGTTATAACAAGGAGTGGATTGGCAAAGTCGCTAATCTCCATTTATATAAAGATAATACTATTTTATCTATTATTAGATATTGTAATGAAAATAATATTCCCACTGTATTTTGGGCGAAAGAAGATCCTTGTGATTTTAACATATTTATTGAAGCGGCAAAGAATTTTGACTATATCTTCACGACTGACTTAGATAGTGTACCCGAATATAAAAAAATAGTTAATCACGATAATATTTTTGTCCTACCTTTTGCTGCACAACCATATCTTCATAATCCAATAGATAAAGATAAATATAAAAGAGGAAAAGTAGCGTTTGCAGGTGGTTGGTATAATAAATTTCCTAATAGATGCAAGGATATTGAAAATATGCTGAAACCTGCCTTTAAATATAGTCTTGCTATATATGATAGATTTAATAATTTAAATAATAAGAAAAATTTATTTCCACCAGAATATAATCCGTATATAAAAGATTCTTTGAGTTACAAGGATATCATAAAAGAATATAAAAAATATGAAGTATTTTTAAATGTAAACTCAGTCAATGTTAGTCCTACTATGTTTTCAAGAAGAATATTTGAATTACTAGCTAGTGGAATACCTGTTATAAGTAGTTATTCTAAAGGTATAGAGAATTATTTCAAAGATATAGTTCTCTTGTCTAATAACCAAAATGACACAGACTTACTTCTATATCGACTTCTAAAAGATAGAGAAAAAAGAGATAGACTTTCTGTTCTTGGTCAAAGAGAAATCTTTAATCATCACACTTACACCCACCGGTTTAATACTATATTAGATAAATTAGGAATTAAAAAAACAATTTTTGAGAAAAAAGGAATTTCTGTCATAACATGTACAAATAGACCCTATTCATTAGAAAATATATTAGCTAACTATGTTTCTCAACTATATCCACTAAAAGAACTAATCATTATAATAAATAATGATTTCATAGACCCAAGATCTTGGGAAGACATGGTAAATAAACATGAGGACATAAAAATATATAAACTTCCACAAAAAGAGTCATTGGGCAAATGCTTAAACTATGCAATAGAAAAATCAAAATACCCCTATATCTCAAAATTCGATGATGACGATTATTATGCTCCTAATTATTTAATAGATAGTGTTAATGCATTTAAATATACTGATGCTGATGTAGTGGGTAAGAGTAGCTTCTATGCATATTTAGAAAAATCTCAATCCTTAGTTTTAAGAAATCCTGGCCAAGAATATCAATACTCAAAATATTTATCTGGCTCAACACTAACTATGAAAAAAGATATTTTTAGTAATGTAAAGTTCCGGGATATTTCCGCAGGAGAAGACATAAAGTTTCTAACAGATTGTTTGGCTTTAGGAATCAAAGTCTACTCTACTGATAGATTTAATCATGTTGTCCTACGAAGAATAGATACAAATACTCACACATGGAAAATTAGTGAAAATGCATTCTTAAAAGATTGTATTACTATAAAACACACAAAAAAATTTAAAGATATTGTTACTCTTTAATATAATCAAAGGATTAAAATAGACATTATTTATGATAATAAGAAAACCTATTTTTGAAGATAACACGTTATTATAATTATTAATTATGTAAATGACTTTTTAAGATCACAAAGTAGTGTCAGTAAAACGATAAAAACATATCTATAATATAAGCTAGATATGTTTTTATCGTTTTTTGGAATATATCCTATTGGCTAATCAGAATATATTATTATTTAATATTTAAGGGGTGAAACATATGTATGAATTAAAAGCTCAAAATAGATATAAACAAGTAAGTTTAAAGAGCCACTACAGGAGATATATAGAACAAAGAAAATACAAAAATATCAAAACTAAAAATTCAGCAATTGAAAGAATATTATTTATGCCTACTAATGGAGGTGGTCTAGGTCATCTAACTCGTACCTTAGCAGTAGCAAGAAGGTTAAAACGAAACTATCCTAATGTAGAAATAATATTTTTCACTACTAGTTTTGCTCTAAATTTAATTATAGAAGAAGGTTTTTTGGCATATTATTTTCCTTCTTTAGACTTAGATCCTGTTAATGTAGATCAAAAAGAAATCGATATGGCCATTCATGACCAGATCATTTCTATAATAATAAGACACAATATTGATACTTTAGTATTTGATGGTGTATTTCCTTATGCCTATCTGGTAAGTGCAATAGAAAAACTAAATTTCTTAAACACTGTTTGGATTCAAAGAGGAATGTATAAATCAGGTAAGTCACAAGTGGTTATTGAACGTGAAAAGTATTTTAATCTAATTATTGTACCTGGTGAAGCAAATCTAAATAATAATCTATTAGAGCAACAAGGTAAATTTCGCTATTGTTCGCCTATTATTTATTCAAGAAAAGAAGAACTGTTATCTAAAGAAGTTATTCTAAAAATGTGGAATTTGGATCCTAATAAAAAAACTGTATATATTCAATTGGGAGAAGGACTAAATAACGATGTTAATAGCTTAATATTTAAAATAATACAAAACTTAAAACTGAAAAAAAACCTACAGATTGTTTTAGGTGAATCAATTATAGCACACAAAAAGTACTACTTGGACCCTGATATTTTTATTATAAGAGATTATCCTAATTCAATTTACTTTAATGCTTTTGATTTCGCCATTATCACTGGATCCTATAATACCTTTCATGAAACAATTTATTTTGGAGTTCCAACTATAATCTTTCCTACTAAAGAAACAGGAACTGATGACCATTTTGCAAGAGCTAAAATTGCATCAAAACTACAAACTGGTTTTGTATTTTCCAACTTTAATGAATCTGAATTTGAAAAAGCAGTTTCTCAACTGCTGGATTCTGACATCAATGAAAAAATGAAAAAAAATACAAAAGGATTATTCGAAAATGGAGCTGAACTGGCTGTTCAATATATAATGCAGTCAATTTAATGATTATAGCAATAAGAAAATATTATATGGAGGCTAATTCCTATGAAAATCTTAGTAATTGGAGCGCATCCCGATGACATTGAACCTCAAATGGGTGGAAGTATAGCCAAGTTAACTAAAAATGGGCATGAAGTTTTAATAGTACTATTTACAGATACTGGTGAAGAACTAGTTGAGATGAGAATTCATGAATCTTGTGATGCAGCTAAAATACTTGGAGCTAAAATTAAACATCTTAATTATAACCAGAACAATTTTATTTTCGAGCGTAACCTCGTTCAAAATATGGATAGGATTATTTCACAGTATAAGCCAGATAGTATATATACATGCTGGGAATATGATTCACATCAAGATCATCAAGTCGTATCAAAAGTAGTTTTAGCATCCTCTAGAAAAAACAATGCTAATATCTTTTTCTTTGAACCAATTATCCCAGGTGGTATCACTCCCTATGGATTTGAAGCTAACTTTTTTATAGACATATCAGACACTATAGACATAAAAATTGAAAGTGTGAAAGCACATAAAACTCAATTGGACAAATTCGGTGATAGCTGGATTGAAGCAATCTATGGAAGAGCTAGATTTAGGGGATTTCAAATAGGCGTAAAGTATGCTGAAGCTTTTAGAATCGTAAAAGTGATAAATCAAATTTAGAAATATTTGGGGGTGTTCTAATGACCCAAGACAAATCAATTTTAATAGCGGAAATAATAAAATTCTTGGAAAAAACAGGAGAAGAAATCGAATTTTTCGGCAACAAAGAAGAAATGATCCAAGGATATTCGAGTATTTATGAGTATAAAAAAGATACAATAACTTGGTTAAAAAACAAAGAAATTTATAAGAAGACAAAGGATGATGTCAAGGATCTAATAAAATTAATTGTGTTGCCTAATGATTTTGAAAATATAGATAAGTTTCTTAACTATATAAAAGTAGATAATCCCCATAGAGTTTTTTTCAATATAATAGAAGAATTCTTTGCCAATAAAAGTAATTGGTTTATAGGAGAAAATAATATAATTTCATCAAGTACAATAATTCATCCAAATGTTTATATAGGCCATAATTGTGTAATAGGAAATAATGTACAAATTGGTGAAGGAACAAAAATATATAATAATGTAACAATATCAGATGATGTAGTAATAGGAACAAATTGTGTAATAAAATCGGGTGCAATAATTGGAGAAGAGGGATTTGGCTATATTAAGGAAAAAGATGGAACATATAGAAGAGTTCCACATCTAGGTTCTGTAACTATTGGAAACAATGTAGAAATCGGTGCAAATACAACTATAGAAAAAGGAGTAATGGAAAATACAATTATCAAAAATGGAGTAAAAATAGATGATTTATGCCAAATATCTCATAATGTTTGCATTGGTGAAAACACAGTGATCATATCTCATTCTTCTATATATGGAAGTGTTAAAATTGGAGAAAATTGTTGGATAGCATCATCTGTAATTAGAAATCAAATTACAATTGGAAATAATGTAACAGTCGGTATGGGTTCAGTTGTAACAAAGAACATAAAAGATAATTCTGTCGTTTTCGGTAATCCTGCTAAAGATAGATAAACGATAATTTAGTGTTTATATGAATTCATATCACCATAACTTACTATTGAATATATTATATTATGAATAAAATTCAACAGAAAGGTAGATATGAATGATATTATACAATCGAATAATTAATAAGCAAGAAAATATATCAGTTATTGGATTAGGATATGTTGGAGTCCCTTTAGCTTTAAACTTCAGTAAAAAGGCAAATGTAATAGGCTTTGATATAGATAGTAAAAAAATCAAACAATATAAAAATGGCATAGGTTTAACTGAATATATAGTAGCTAGTGATCTCAAAAACATTAAAATTTTATTTACTTCCAATGAAAAAAAGTTAAGAGATGCTAAATTTCATATAATTGCAGTACCAACTCCAATATATGAAAACAAATTACCAAACTTGGAATATATTATGGAAGCAAGTAAAATCCTTGGAAGAAACTTAACCAAAGGATCAATTGTTGTTTATGAATCCACAGTATATCCAGGCGTTACTGAAGACATATGCATACCTATATTAGAACATGAATCTGGTCTAAGACTTGGCATAGATTTCAAAGTTGGATACTCACCTGAAAGAATAAATCCTGGAGACTCGATACACAAATTAGACTCTATAGTTAAGATTGTTTCTGCTACAGACAATGAAGCTTTAGATATTATATCAAAAGTATATGAATTAATAATTAAAGCAGGTGTGTATAAAGCAAAAAACATCAAAATTGCTGAAGCAGCAAAAGTAATCGAGAATACTCAACGTGATATCAATATAGCACTAATAAATGAAATAAGTATTATTTTACACAAACTTAATATCGATATAAAATCTGTTCTTGAAGCTATCTCTACAAAATGGAATGCTTTAAATTTTGAACCTGGTTTAGTGGGTGGTCATTGTATAGGTGTTGATTCTTACTTTTTAATTCATATTGCCAAGGAGTTTGAAATTCATCCTGAAATAATTCTTACTGCAAGAAAACTCAATGATTATATGTCAAAATATATATGTGAAAATACAATTAATAGACTCTTAGAATCTAGAGAATCCATACAAGGTGTAAATTTAGCTGTTTTCGGTTTTTCATTTAAAGAAAACTGTGCGGATATTAGAAATACAAAAGTTGCAGATCTAATTACTGAATTAAAAAACTATGGAATTAATATTAAAGTAGTAGACCCTATTGTAAATCCGGAAGAAGTATTTAGTCAATACAAAATAAATATTTATGACATAAGTGAAATAAATTGTGTAGATGGAATAATATTTGCTGTATCACATGAAGAATTCTTTAAGTATTCGCTGGATGATATTAAACTCATGTATGCTCAAGATAAAGAACCAGTTCTTATTGATGTCAAAGGAATATTTGATAAAAAAGAGGCTGAATCCTTAGGTTATAATTATTGGATGCTATAAAGTAATAAATAATTAGTAGCCTAATTAAATCTATGCTTAAGTAAAGCAAGTGCTCTTTTCTGGCAAAAATTAAAACCAGAAAGGAGCACTTTTTTAATTAATTATAAATACCCTATCTATTCCATCCACTTCTTTAAAATTCACTTTTACATTTTCAGACTTAGATGTAGGTACATTTTTACCAACATAATCCGCCCTAATTGGGAGTTCTCTGTGACCTCTATCTATTAAAACAGCTAATTGCACCCTAGAAGGTCTTCCTTTATCTACTAAGGCATCTAATGCTGCCCTAACAGTTCTTCCAGTATATATAACATCATCTACAAGTATAACAATCTTACCATCAATATTTACATCAAAAGTATCTTTTATTATAGGTTGTTCACTAATCTCGGTTAAATCATCCCTATATAAAGTTATATCAAGGGAAAATACTGGGACACTCTGACCTTCAATCTCTTCTATTTTCTTAGCCAGTCTTTCAGCAAAGGGACATCCTCTAGTCTTGATTCCAACTAAAGCAATGTCCTTTGTTCCTTTATTTCTTTCAATTATTTCATTAGCTATTCTAGTAGTGGCTCTTTGTATAGCTTTTTCATCTAAAATAACTGCTTTAATATCCATATTTCTCCCTACTTTCTCTTGTTTTCTAAGATATCTAAAATATTCTTAAAGTACTTAGGTAAATCAGTTTTAAACTCCATGTACTCTCCAGTTGTTGGATGATAGAAGCCTAATTTATAAGCATGTAGCATTTGTTTATTTAGATGAAATTCATTCTTTGTTTTAGAATATACAGGATCACCAACAACTGGATGATTAATATGACTCATATGCACTCTTATCTGATGAGTCCTTCCAGTTTCAAGCTTAACCTCTATAAGTGTATATTTATTGTATCTTTCTAACACTCTATAATGGGTTATAGCTTCCTTACTATTTTTTGAAGTTACTGTCATCTTTTTTCTATCATTTCCGTGTCTTCCTATTGGAGCATTAATAGTACCTTCATCAATTGACAATACGCCATGAACTAAAGCCATATATACTCTTTTAATATTTCTTTCCTTTAGATTTTCAGATAATATCCTATGTACCCTATCATTCTTTGCTATAATTAATAACCCAGAAGTATCTTTATCTAACCTATGAACTATGCCAGGTCTGATAATTCCATTTATAGAAGACAAATTCTTGATATGGAATAATAATGCATTAACCAAAGTCCCATTATAATTACCAGGGGCAGGATGAACCACCATATCTTGGGATTTATTGATAATAACTATATCCTCATCTTCATATACTATATCTATTGGTATGTTTTCGGGTATTATTTCAAGTTTCTTGGGTTCAGGTAACTTCACATTTATAAAATCGCCTTCTTTAACTAAATAACTAGATTTCATATTTTTATCATTTACATAGACCAAATTTTCCTTTATTAACTTCTGTACATAAGACCTAGAAACCTCATTTAGTTCTTTAGCAAGATAAGCATCTAACCTTTCATTATCATCCTCATCAACATAAATTTCAACAATTTCCATTATATCCTCCTATACTTCATACCTATCAAATAACACTAAAATTAATATTAGAGAAGTTCCCACTACTATAGCAATATCCGCTATATTAAAAACAGGAAATTCATATCTATTAAATAATCTAAAACTAAAAAAGTCTACAACATATCCGAATCTAATTCTATCTATAAAATTTCCTATGGTGCCGCCCAATAACATTCCAAGTCCAATCCTCATAAATATATTTATCCTATAATAATTCTTTGTTAAAAATAAAATAAGAGAAAGTATAACGGCACAGGTTATAATGATAAAAAACACCTTCTTATTTTGTAAAATTCCAAAGGCAGCACCAAAATTTTCAACATAGGTCAACCTAAAAAAATTAGGAATTATAACATAAGAAGCAGATTCTTTTAAATGATTAATAGCAGCATATTTACTAAATTGATCCAATAAAATAATAAAAGCAGACAAAATAAATATCAAATTTAATTCCTCCTAGTCATTTGAATATACATTCTATTTTATATTATTATCCTATTAATATCAATAGTTAGGAAATTTAAAAAATTCCCTGGATACTCACCAGAGAATTTTTATTTTAAAGTTTCATCATAGTATTCTTGAGATATATTTTCCACTTCTTCAACCCCATCACCACCATCGCCATCCTGCTCATCCATAATACCGAGATGATCGCCAGTGGCAAATGAAGGATCGTCAGAAACTATATTAAACGAAGCCAATTTTTGATAAGCATCCTCCCTATCAAATTCTACTGTATCTTCTGTAGTATCACTAAAGGAAGTCCCTTGTTCTTCATCTATAGGAACAAATTTCCTTGTGTCCATTTCCGTATCTGGCGTTATTGTAATACTATCAGCACATTCCATACAATTTTTTAAATAAGGTATAAGGTCAAGCCTTTCTTCATTAATTTCTTTCTTGCAGTTTTTACAAATTCCATAGCTTCCATCTTTTATATCTTTTAAGGAATTATCTATCTCATATAAAGTATCCTTCATACTATTTTTAAATCCATTATCCTGTTCCATCATGAATAGTTCGGTACCAATATCAGCAGGATGATTATCATAATTAGATAATTCACTATAATAGATATCCATAGAACCAAATTCTTTCATATTATTCATATTATTTAGTGTTTTTAATAGTTTTCTCTTTTCTTCTAATAATCTTTTTTTAAAATAATAAAGTTTATCTTTATCCATAGTTACCTCCAGTCTAGTAATCCTAATTTATTTATATCTTGATTAATAATATAACCAGTAGTGTAATAAACATTCAATTTTTAGGATAGAATAAACTTACATTATTTGAAAATAATATGACTTATATTAAATTTTTATATAGGTTTTCAAATCCTTCAAAGTCAAGGGATTGGAAACCATCTGATAAAGCTTTATCTGGACTTGGATGTATTTCTATAATTACACCATCTGCCTCCAATGTTTTTGCAGCTTTTGAAGCTGGAAGTACTAATTCCCTTCTGCCTGTACCATGAGATGGATCCACGAATATTGGATAATCTGTTTTCTCCTTTAATATTGGAACACTCATTAAGTCTAAAGTATTCCTAGTATAATCCTCGAATGTTCTGATTCCTCTTTCACATAAGATTATTTTTTTATTGCCTTCCATTTTAATATATTCTGCTGCCATAATCCATTCCTTAATAGTTGCACTCATTCCTCTTTTTAACATAACTGGTTTATTGGTCTTTCCTACTTCTTTTAGTAAGGAAAAATTCTGCATATTTCTAGAACCTATTTGAATAATATCAATAAATTCCAATGCTTCTTCTATATCCCTTGGATCCATTATTTCAGAAATCACTTTAAAATTATATTTTGATTTAATTTGATTTAAGATTTTAAAACCTTCTAATCCCAACCCTTGAAAAGATTTCGGGCTAGTTCTTGGTTTAAAAACACCACCTCTTAATATCTTAATTCCTAAATTAGATAGAAATTTCCCAATATCCTCCATTTGATTATAATCCTCTATTGCACATGGCCCAGCAATTATAGTAAAATATCCATCTCCAATGGATATTTCCTCATCTATTTTAATACTTCTAGTCATCTAAATTCCTCCAACTACTTTTATAAATTTTCAATTTAAAGAAAAAAAGAGGCTGTTATGCCCCTAAATGGTCTATTTCTTTTAAGTTTTCATCTTCATCTATGCTTTCTTCATGTAGACTTATTTCTTTTGATTGGTTTTTATTTTCATAATCTTTATAAAACTCATCTATAGAAATAAGTTGAGCTTTGATAAAAGATTCATATCTAGTTTTGAATATAAATATTTCTTTTTTCAAATAATCATATTCTTTCATTATATTCTTAACTTCATTTGTTGCTTCATTAATTCTATTTTTAGACTGTAGTTCAGCATCTTCAATTATTAACTCTGCTTTTTTTCTTGCAGAGCTGGTTACATCATCAGCTGTGCTTTGAGCAATGACCAAAGTACTCTTTAGCGTCTCTTCTAAATTATTATACTGTCTAATTTGATCAGTTAATACTCCTATCTTATCTTTAAGCTCAATGTTCTCTCTGTATAACATTTCATAATTATCATTTATCGCATCTAAGTAATCGTCAACCTCTTTTGTATTATATCCCATTAAAGACCTTTTAAATTGCTTGCTTTGTATATCTAATGGTGTAATCATTTATCTCACTCCATTTAAATTAATATTCTTATAGTAGCTTTTATTTTCCCCTTCTTACTTAATCCCTCAACAGAGTGAAGAATAGAACGTCCATATCCCCTTACAGAAATTATATCTCCAACTGCTATCTCCTTAGCAGACTTATTTATAGGTTCCCAATTAACCTTTACATTTCCAGATTTTATTATATCTATGCTTTCTTGCCTTGATAAGTTATAACTAGAACTAATAAATACATCAAGCCTGTAAGAAGATAATGTTTTATTTATCTCTTTATAGAGGTATTCAGCAGCAGATATAGAGTCCAAAGACCTTTCCTCTACTTTTATATTTCTATTTGCTATCTTTTCTAAATTAATTAATAGAAAATCTCCTATTTCCTTTTTTGCTATAATATCAGTATAATTTTCATGCACTAAAACATCTCCGATTTTGGCCCTTTTTATACCTAAATTAAGTATTGCACCTAAAAAATCCTTATGAGTTAAGCCCTCTAAATCCCCACTTATTCTTAAACCAATAATATTTAATGGAATATCATGAGGATTGTAATAACTAGGATAAATAGATATTATTTGTCTTTCAGCTTGTGAAATCCCACCATTTTCTAAATAATCTATTTCCATAAATCTATTAAGAATTGACCTAGCTAAGGATCTTTCATAAGGGTCAAAAAAATCCGTAAATTCATAGGAATGATTATTTGATACTATTTCAACCTTATCTATTACCCTTCTCATATCAATTCTCTTATCATTATCTCTTATATGGAAAATATATTTATCTCTGTCAATTTTCATATAAATACCCTTCTACAATAATATTTTGCCAACAAGACCGTATATTATTCTTAAAAAAAGAATAGCCAATAGTGGTGAAAAATCTAACATCCCTGTATTTATCCTTAATTTAGCAATTAATTCTCTTGCAGGTCCAAGTACTGGTTCTGTAAGTTCATAAACAAATCTAGTAAAAAGATTTTCACTATGAATATTCAAAAAAGAGAGTACAATCCTTACAAGAATTAGGCCTTCAATTAGCTTGATTAATATTTCTATTGATTTATATAAAAGTATCATTAATATAATCTACTCCTTTTTCTACCAAGAAAATATACCTCTATTCTTAAGTTCTTCTTTTAATCCATCAATTTCCACATTACTTGGTGCAAAAATAAATATATCCTTTGTAACCTTTTGTATGTTTCCCTCTAAAGCATATAGACCTCCACTAATAAAATCAAATATCTGCCTTTTAACTCCACTATCTAACTGTTCTAGGTTTACAATAACTGCCTTTCTTAAGCTTATATCATCTATTATGCTAGGTGCCTCATCATAACTAAGGGGTTCATGTACTACAATTTTCATATTACTATTAGTATGGATATTTACAACTTTATTATTTATCTTTTTTGTTTTAGTAGGCACAGCTACATCATAATCATCGTCATACTCATCATAATCATCTTGAATTTCCTCATCCTCCAAATCTTGTACACCTATAAAATACTTAACCTTGTCCATAAAATTACTCATTAGTACCCCTCCTAATAATTTCTTTTACCGAAAATTGCGGATCCAATCCTAACAATATTGGAGCCTTCTTCGATTGCTAATTCATAATCATTTGTCATTCCCATGGATAAATAGTCCATGGATAAATTATTGTAATTTCTGTTTATTATATTCTCTTTTAAATTAAATAATGTCCTAAAAACATCTCTCAACAGCACAGTATCAGTGGTATAAGGTGCTATTGTCATTAAACCTCTAACCTTAATATTCTTAAAGTCTAAGATTTCTTCTATAAAATATAGAACTTTATCTACTTCAAGGCCAAATTTGCTTTCCTCTTCCGCTACGTTGACCTGTATAAGAACATCTGTAACTATATCATTACTCCTAGAGCGTTTATCTAACTCTTTTGCTAATGAAATTCTATCTAAGGAATGTACCAACTTTGTTTTTCCAATAATGTTCTTAACCTTATTTGTTTGTAAATGACCTATCATATGGTAATTTATCTTATTACCAATTATATCACATTTCTTTTCTAATTCTTGTACTTTATTTTCTCCTATATTAGAAATACCGGTTTCAATAGCTTCATTTATTCTATCAACATCCACTGTCTTAGTAACAGCTATTAGTTCAACCTTTTCTCTTTCTCTACCAGCTCTATTTAATGCCTTTTCTATGTTTTCTTGTATTATGCTTATGTTACTTTGAATAGATATTTTTATCGCCTCCATCTTAATTAAGTATTTGTCCATCTTTTACATTAATAGTATTTAAAAATATTTCATCAAATAAGGAAATAGTTTTTATAGGTTCTTCGCCATCAATAATAATATTTCCACTATTATCGCCAGTATCAACAAAAGTATAACCACCCTCTTCTCCAAGAGTTATAATCGGTCTAAACTTTACTATGCCACTTTTATCTTTGATGTATACCCCTTTTATTGTATCCTTATTCACTATAGATTTAGTAGGTATCTTATACCCTTCTTTTTTATATTTTATAATATTTACTTTAGAAAATCTTATATTATATAATTCATGCAAAAAAGTATTAAGCCTGATTATGATAACCGCTTTGTTTTTTGATGGATTTATAGTAATAATTTTTCCTTCAAACTCTCGCTTGTCCCCTTCTATTTCAATATTAATATTATTTCCAACTTCTAGCCCCTCAATCTCTTTCAATTCCTCTATTTTTAAAGCAATATACCATTCAAAGTTATCTATAATCTTATAAATAGGTTCATCTACTGATATAGTAGACTTTACTTCTGTATAATCTAGTTTTTTAGGAACTAAGCTATCATAAGTATAGTTTTCAAAGTCCTTAGGTATATAAATCTCTTCATAGCCATCTATTAAGTATGATATAATTCCTCCACTATTGGTATAGTATTTCATATGATTACTATTAATTTCTGAAGTAATACTAGCTTTTTTGGATTTTAAATTTTCAAGACTCTGTCCTACTAAGGTATTTGCTGAGGAAATATCTTTATTTTTTTCATCATATATAGCTAATTGACTTTTTAGTAAATACACTTCATCAAAATTTCCTGCCATAATCGTATCTTGCAATTCATTAACTAAGGATTCCTTTAATCCCTGAACCTTTTCTTTCTCATTTATAATTAACTTGGTTTCAATCTCAGATTTTTCTAGAGCCGAAATGGATTCCTCTATTTGTAAAAGTTCTTGTTTAAGAGTTGAAGTATCATTCATAGAATTAATACTAGCAACTTGAATACCAGCTGCTACCCTTTCACCTTCAATAGAAGAAATCTCTAATTCTCCACTTACAGCTGATTTAACTACTGTTTCATGTTTTATTACAAAACCTTGGGTAGGAATCTTTTTAATTAACATTCCTTTTTCAGGTAATACTGTTTTTGCATTACCTGCAAGTATTGAAGGGATTGATCTAATTATTAAATATAAAAGAACAAAAGATATGGTTATTGTACGAAAAACTTTTTTTCTTCTTCTATTTTTTTCCCTTTTATCATAGTTCATAATTTCACCCTTCTAAGTAAAGAACTTTCCATACTTACTTACTATTTTAAATTTTAATATATTATCTATTGTAAAAAACTTTACCTCATTTTTATGTGTAACCATCATTATAGATTTATCTTTTTTCTTTGCTCCTAGAAGAATTCCATTATATTTTTTATTTTCTTTTGTTATAACTTTGATTTCATCTCCAGCTTTCAATCTAAATCCATCTAAAATGAATTCCTTCATATCTACTTCATTTAAATGTTCCTGAGTTACTATCTTTTTATCTATAATAATTATATTATTTTTTAAATAAATCTTTTCTTTAAGTATTACAAATATATATCCAAATATACTCGATATGAATAATAGTACCAAAATAATTTGCATATAATACAATAAATCCACACCTCCAATATCCAAAGCATATCAATAGTATAACATAATTATATACTGTTTTAAACTACTTTACGAAATCAAAATACCATTTTTTAATTGCAATATAATTAAGATTAATGTATAATAAAGTTGTTCTATATTGTAATTAGTAAGATAGTGTCGGGATGTGGCGCAGTTTGGTAGCGTACAAGTCTGGGGGACTTGGGGCCGCTGGTTCAAATCCAGTCATCCCGACCATTTTATGTTTTTGTAAAGGCGTATAGCCTTGCAAAATAGCCATTTGTATTTTTCTGAATTGTGTATGTTTCGATACATTTTGCTAAAATTAGCACGAATGGCACGAAAAGTGGCACGAGAAAACAAAAGATAATTAATAAAAATCAGAGCCTTTAAGGCTCTTTTTTATTCCTATATTATTATACCATTTTTTACAGCACTATGAAAAGTCACAATAACACCTAAAACAAATCCTATTGTTCTATTAATAAAATTATAAATACCTTTTTCCTTATTTCTCATACAAATTGCGTTTTAAATTTAGAATCACAAAAAGGAAAAGTGTAAGAAACTTAGTCTATAGGTAGCCTCATAACCCATACGATATTCTTACACTATTATATATATTATAAAAAAATGCAACCTATATAAGGTTGCATTAGATTTAATTATGTATACGAGTAAGTCTGTAAGCCGTGTTCTGTTTAAATGGTCATCTATCTAAGACCTATCGTCACCAATAGGTTCATGCGACCTACCATTGGAACGGCAGCGGGCTACCACCTTTTATGTTCCTTTTTGGTCTTGCTCCAGATGGGGTTTACAGAGCCATTTAGTCACCTAAATGCTGGTGAGCTCTTACCTCGCCTTTCCACCCTTACCAGATAGCCACATCTTTCAGTTATTTCATCAGCTATTTCACTACAAACCCAGTAGTAATTCTTATTATGAACTGAGAAAGAGTTCTGGCGGTATATCTCTGTTGCACTATCCTTAGGGTCACCCCCACTGGACGTTATCCAGCATCCTGCCCTAGGGAGCACGGACTTTCCTCATGCATTAAGCACGCGACCATTCAACTTACTCGTATATAATATACCATAAATCGTCAAAATATGCAAAGGATATATTTACTATGATTTACATAATATTCTGCCACAAGATTCACAATATACTATTTCATTTTGATTATTCAATTTATCCATTGATATTATTGGGATTAGTATATTACAACCAGAACATGTTGAATCTCTTACTTCAGCTATTCCAGTTTTCTTATTTCTTCTTATTGCATTATATTTATTCAATAACTTCAAATCAATCTTCTCTTCTAATACTAAAATTTCATCTTCTTTTAAATGAATCTTAGATTCTAAAATTTTCCTTTTCATTTCATATTTTTCTTTTAATTTATTATTCTTATCCTTAATCTCATACAATACATTTTCCATTTTCAATAATTCTTGATCCATATCTTCCACTTCATTCATAAATTCTAGAATTTCTGTTTCTGTAGTATCTATTATTGTTTTTAGTTTGTTATTTTCATTCATTAAATATTCAAGTTGCTTTAAATCAGTTGTTTGTCCATTATATAGATTTTTTTCTACTTCCTTTATTTTAAAGTTATAATTATTTAATCTTAAATTTGATTCTTTTAGCTTTTCTTTTATTTTTTTCTGATTAGATCTAAGACTTCTGAATTTTTCCTCTATATATAATATTTTTTCTTCCATTTTATCAATTGTTAAATTATTTTGTAAATCTGATAATTCCTTTTGATACAGATTAAGTGAATTATGGTGTTCCTCTAAATTCATCAATAAATCTAGTTGTTCCATATTCTCACGCCCTTAATTTTAATATATCTTATACAGAGGACTTGATTTTTCATATACCTCTATATAAAGGTTACTGTCTTCCTTTTCTAAATGTTTTTTTATAACAGGCAGTATAATCTTTTCCGTATGATAATGTCCTGCATCAATAATAGTTAATCCTAATTCATTTCCTAGCTGCGCATCATGATACTTTATATCTCCAGTTATATAAATACAAGCATTCTTTTTATATGCATCATAAATAAATTCCGAACCGCTACCACCACATAAGGCAACTCTCTTTACAATTCTTTCCTGTTCTCCATATACTGTTAGATAATCAATATTCAACTTTTCTTTAATGTATTTTATATAATCAGATAAATTTGTTTCTTCTATATTACCTATTTTTCCATATCCATATTTTAATTCTAAATCTAGATTACTCAATTTTAATATCTGAGGATTATTTAAGCCTAGAATCTTTGCTAGTTCATCATTAACTCCTTCTACAGCTTGATCCAAATTTGTATGCGCATTATATATAACCATTTCATTTCTAATTAAATCATATATAAGTTTTCCTTTATACGTTAATGTAGTTACATTACTAATAGGCTTAAATATAAGTGGATGATGAGTTATTATCATATTAAAATCTTCTTTCATGGCCTTTTCATAGACTTCTCTATCTAAATCTAAAGCCACTAAAATCTTACTTATTTCTTTATTGTCGTCACCTATTTGGAAACCAGTATTATCCCAATGTTCAATTAACTTTGACGGTGCCCAGTTATCCATTAATTTCATTATCTCTTTAGCTTTCAATCTCTATAATCACCTCCTCATATTCTTTTATAAGCCTATCCAGTTCTATATGTCTTTCTTTAGACTTATCTGTGTTCATTCCATCTAACTCTTTAATAATTTTTTTTGTTGCTATTATTTTACTCTCCACAAACTCTTTTAATAAAGAATGTTTATCATGTATCAATAGTGAACTAATCTCATAATAAATGTCTTTTTCTAGAAAATACTTACCTTTTTTTGCATGTATTATTTCATAGTACTTATTCTCCTCTTTTACTAATTCTTCTTTTATTATTTCAAAGTTATTAGCTATTAAGTATTGCCTAAGTTCTTTAGCAGCTACCATAGGCTGTAGTATAAAATCAATTATGGAATCTGATGTTTTTCTATGTTTTTCAAGTATATCTCTAATCAAAAGTCCACCCATTCCTGCAATAATTAAAGTATCTACTTCATAAGGTTTAATTACCTCTAGCCCATCTCCTAACCTTGTATCTATTTTATTTTCAAAACCTAGTTCCTTTACATATTCTATTATTTTATCTAAGGAGCCTTTAGATATATCCGTTCCTATTACTTTTTTAGATATCTTATTTTCTATAAGATATGCTGGTATATATCCATGATCTGTGCCTATATCCCCTACTATGGAGTTTTTAGGTACTAAATTTGCTATAGCTAATAGTCGATCTGATAGTTTCATAATTATTTCTTCCTTTCTAAAAGTTATAATTAAGGTTCGCTTAAGCGAACCTTAATTATTCTAGAAAATCTTTTAATTTTTTAGATCTACTTGGATGACGTAATTTTCTTAGAGCTTTAGCTTCTATTTGTCGTATTCTTTCTCTAGTAACTTCAAATTCTTTTCCTACCTCTTCTAGAGTTCTAGCTCTACCGTCATCTAATCCAAATCTCAGCCTCAATACTTTTTGCTCCCTAGGCGTTAAAGTATCTAATACATCAATTAATTGCTCCCTCAGCATAGTAAATGTAGCAGCCTCAGCAGGAGCTAGTACCTCATCATCAGGTATAAAATCTCCCAGATGACTATCTTCCTCTTCACCAATGGGTGTTTCCAAGGAAACTGGCTCTTGTGCTATCTTCATTATTTCTCTGACTCTTTCAACCTCCATACCCATTTCCTTACCAATCTCTTCTGGACTAGGATCTCTTCCTAGTTCCTGTACTAATTGTCTTTGTACTCTAACTAGCTTATTTATTGTTTCAACCATATGAACGGGTATTCTGATAGTTCTGGCTTGGTCTGCTATTGCCCTTGTAATTGCTTGACGAATCCACCATGTTGCATAGGTACTAAATTTAAATCCTTTTTTATAGTCAAATTTTTCTACTGCCTTCATAAGTCCCAGATTCCCTTCTTGAATTAAATCTAAGAAAAGCATACCACGACCTACATATCTTTTAGCAATACTAACTACTAATCTAAGGTTTGCTTCTGCAAGTTGTTTTTTTGCCTCTTCATCCCCTTCTTGCATCCTCTTAGCCAGTTCAATTTCTTCATCACCTGTTAATAAAGGAATCTTACCTATTTCCTTTAAATACATCCTAACGGGATCATCTACATTAATTCCTTTAGGTACTGATAAATCTTCTTTTATATCTACTTCTTCTAAATCCTCCTTATCAATATCTCCATCAATATCGTCATCCAGTTCATCTTTTTCCAGCAGTAAATCATCTTTATCTCCGACTACTTCAATTCCCATATTTTCTAAACCTTGATAAACTTCTTCTATTTGTTCTGCATCTAAGTTTATCTCTTCTAAACTATCTATTAACTCACTATATGTCAATATTCCATCTTTTTTTCCTTTAGCGATCAATTTCTTAACTGCTTCCATTCTCGCCATATTTGTTTTTTCATTGTCTTTATTTAATTGATCCAACTGGTTTACCTCCCTTCCTCATTTCTCATGAGGTTTAGTTCTTTATTTAATTTAGTTAGTTCTACACACAGATTAAGAAATCGTTCATTTTCATTAGGATGCTTATCCTGTTTTCTTTCTAATTCTTCAATTTCTTTTTTTATATTATTTCTCTTGGATTCTAACTTATTAAGTTTCAATGTATTTGTTAAGTCTTTTATCATCTGTTCTACATTTTCAGGTAAGAAATTTATTCGTCTCTTAAATATTGAATCTAGTAGTTTAATGTCCATACCCTGTATTTCCTTCACTTTTTTATATAATAAGTCTTCATCTAGAATTTCATCCTTTTCATATAGGTCTATCATTATTTTTAAGATTTCCCTACATTCTAAATTTTCATATTCGTCTAAAGGAATCTCCTTGATTAATATATCAAAATATTCTCTATCAAAAATCATCAATTTTATCAAATCTATTTCAGCAATAAGGTTAGCCGATGGTAATATTGTTTTAATAGGGGAAATAGTAATCTTCTCTTTGAAACTCCTATTCTCCTTGATTTTTATATTATTACCAAATACCTCCCTCTGTATTGCCTCCTTTGAAATATTCATCTCAGTAGATATTTTGTTTATATATACATCCTTTTCTATTGGTGATTTTAATTCTTTTATAATATTGGCTATTTCAATTGTAAATTTTATTTTTCCTTCTGCTTCATTTATATTATATTTTTGCTTGTTAATATGAATCCTAAAATCTATATGATTAAGGGCTTCATTTAATTTATGTTCAAACTGTTCTATACTATTCTCCTTTAAAAAATCATCTGGATCTTTATAGTTTCCTAATATTACTACCTTAGGTTCAATACCTTCTTTTAATAATATTTGTATTGCCTTATTTGTAGCATTTATTCCTGCTTTATCTGAATCATAGCAAATATATACATTTTCTCCATATCTTTTAAGTAGTTTTCCTTGTTTTTCAGTCAAAGCTGTCCCCAAGCTTGCTACTGCGTAATTTATTCCTTTGCTAAATAATGAAATTACATCCATATATCCTTCAACCAATATAATTCTTTTTCTATCTGACAGTTTATTTACTAAGTTTAGTCCATAAAGATGATTTCCCTTATTAAATATAAAGGTTTCTTGGGAATTTAGATATTTTGGCATTGAACGATCCAATACTCTTCCTCCAAACCCCACAACTCTTCCCTTAGTATCAATTATAGGAAACATAATTCTATCTCTAAACTTATCATAATATTCATCTTTTACAGTTTTTCTCCCAATTAATCCTATTCTCTCTATTTCTTCATTTTTATATCCCTTAGATTCAAGATACTTATGCAAAGAATTCCATTTATTTAATGAATATCCTAAACCAAATTGCTTTATAACCTTATTATTTATTTTTCTTTTATATAGATAGGATAATGAATTTTGATTGTTAATTAAATTATTAAAGAAGAATCTAGCAACCTCTTTGTTTATTTCGTAAGCTTTTTCTCTTTCTTGATATATTTTATCATTTTTAGGCTTTTCTTCTTCAATAGCAATTCCTAGTTTATTAGCTAAAGTCTTAACAGCCTCGGGAAAAGATAAGTTTTCTTTTTTCATTATAAATGTCAGTGCATCTCCACCTTCTCCGCAACCAAAGCAATGAAAAAATTGCTTTGTATCTGAAACTGTAAAAGATGGAGTTTTTTCATTATGAAAAGGGCATAATCCTACATAGTTGCCACCTGATTTTTTCAATGGAATATAATCTGAAATAATCTCAACTATATCAGCAGCATCACGTACTTTTTCAATTGTTTCATCATTTATATAACTCGTCATATTATCACCTAAATATCTCACCTACCAAAACTTATTAAATAATTTTTCACTATATTATATTATTCGACATAAATATCAAAAATCCTTCTTTTTTTAATATTTTTGCCAAGGTTTTGGTATGAAAATATTATTAAAAAGATTAACTGCATATCTATCTGTTGTTCCTGCAATATAATCACAAATAATATCCTCTATTTCACTATCTGTCTTTTTATAAATTTTTAAATGTTCTTCTGGCAAAGCAGTTGTATTTTTTAAATAATACATATATAGTTGCTCTAAAACATATTCTGCCTTTGATTCTTCTGATTTTGCATTTTTATTAAGATATACATTTTCAAACATATAGGTTCGTAATGCATTTGTTGCTTGACCAACATCTTCACTCATTATAATATTGTTTTTTTCTATACTATTTTCAATTATATCTAAAATCATAGTATTTATTCTTTCTCCATGAGTTTTTCCTAGAATTTTAATACATTCCTTAGGTAAATCTTCTTTTCTGATAACTCCTGCTCTTATTGCATCATCAATATCATGATTTATATAAGCTATTCTATCTGCATATTTTACAACTTGCCCCTCTAATGTCTGAGATTTTTGTCCTCCAGAATGATTTATTATACCTTCTATTACTTCATAAGTAAGATTTAAACCTATTCGATCCTCTTTATGCTCTAGAAAATCAACTACTCTTATGGATTGTTCATTGTGTTTAAAGCCTTTTGGATGCAATTTATCCAATACTCTTTCTCCAGTATGTCCAAAAGGTGTATGTCCCAAATCATGACCCAATGCTATAGCCTCTACTAAATCCTCATTTAATAGAAGTGCTCTTGCTAATGTTCTTCCTATCTGAGCTACTTCCAATGTATGAGTTAATCTTGTTCTAAAATGATCTCCTTCTGGAGCTATAAAGACTTGAGTTTTATGCTTCAATCTTCGAAAAGATTTAGAATGAATTATTCTATCCCTATCTCTCTGAAAATCAGTCCTTATTGTACACTTGTTTTCAAAAAGTTTTCTTCCTTTTGAATTTTGACTAAGCATAGCATATGGAGATAAATTGTCCTTTTCTGTTTTTTCAATTCTCAATCTTATATTCATATATATACCCCTTTGAATTATGTGTACTCTTTAAAAAAATTTCAAGTTAATATTAAGTATTAAATTATTCATATTATATATATACAACATAAGTTTTAATAATCCTTCTTTTATGTCAAACTTTTTTAAGATTTTTAACATTTAACAAATAAAATAGAAGTGCTTCGCTAAACACTTCTATTCAAAGACCTTATCTCCAAAGTTTTTCTTCATATGATCTATTACAAGCCCAGCAGTTTCTTCTATAGCTTTATAAGATACATCTATTACTATACATCCTAGCTTTTCCATTATCTGCCTAGAATATTCTAATTCTAGATTTATTCTATCTACATTTGCATAATTTGCATTGTCTGCTAATCCTAGTGCCTTTAATCTCTCTTGTCTAATCTCGTTTAATTTAGATGGGTTAGCAATAAGTCCTATTATTCTTCTTTTATCTTTTAAAAATAATTCACTTGGTGCTGGAACCTCTGGCACTAAAGGTACATTAGCTACTTTAAAGTTTTTATGAGCTAAATACATACTTAAGGGTGTTTTAGACGTTCTCGAAATTCCTACTAATACTATATCTGACTTTTTTATCCCTCTAGGGTCTTTTCCATCATCATATTTTACAGCAAATTCAACTGCCTCAACCTTTCTAAAATAATTTTCATCAAGTCTTCTAATTAATCCAGATTCTCTTTTCGGTTGATATTTAAGGACAGATTCAATTGCATCTAGAGCTGGAGTCATTAAATCTACAGTTGGAATATTAAATTCTTCACCCTTCATATTTATAAAGTTTTTTAATCTCTCTATTACCATGGTGTAAATTACAACACTAGGTTCTCTTTTAGCCTCTTCAAATATTTCTATTATTTGGTCTTCAGCTGTAATAAAGGGGAATCTTCTGACTTCATATTTTCCTGAATTAAACTGACTTAAAGCTGCACGAGATAATAATTCTCCCGTTTCCCCTATGGAATCTGATAACACATAAATTGTTAAGCTTTTATCCATAATTTTACCCCCTTTAATCATTTTTACCTAGTTCTACGAACAATCTTGTTATAGTTGTCTTTGTTATTCTACCAACTACTCTGTAATTTTTTCTATTTTTATCTATTTCAACGACAGGCAAACTATCTATTTCATGATCAATTAATTTTACTGCAGCATCTAAAATACTGTCTTCTAATTCTATATATATAATATTGGGCATTCTTGTCATAATCATTCCCATTGGAACTTTATTCAAATCCATACCACCCATAGCATTTCTAAGAAAGTCCTTCCTAGATACCACTCCTGATAAAAATCCATTAGATGTGACATATATTGAGCCTACATCTTCTAAGAACATTAATACTATTGCATCATAAATACTAGTAGATTCATCTACCACTATTGGAATTGATTTTACTTCTGACACTTTTATATTTCTTATCTTTTCTGAAATATATGATAGACTAGTCTTACCTGTATAAAAATATCCTACCTTTGGCCTTGCATCTAATATTCCAGACATGGTTAAAATAGCTAGGTCTGGTCGTAGGGTTGATCTAGTAAGTTCCAATCTGTTTGCAATAGCTTCAGATGTAATAGGCTGATTTCTCTTAACTATATCTATTATCTTTTCTTGTCTTTCATTTAATTGAATAATGATCTCCCCCAATATCTCGGCTACTTTAGATACATAAGTAGTAGATTATTTATTAACTATCTTTGATAAATCACAAATCTGTAACATTTTATCATATATTTTCTTCAATAGACCTAGCCTATTATTCCTTATTTTTTCATCTTCTACCATTACCATAACTTTCTCAAAGAAATTATCTATTGACTCTTTTAATATTACCAATTGATCTAACGCTTTGTCATATTCTTTCTTATTTATTAAAGTATCTATCTTCTCTTCCATATTGTTAAACTTTTCATATAATTCTATTTCATCTTCAGTTAATAAATCTCTCTGAACTTCATTTGTAACAGCTTTTTCTGCTAAGTTTGCTACTCTATTAAATGCGGATAACATTTCTGATAATCCGTCTTTCTTTAACCATTCATTTAGTTTATTGGCTCTTATTTTCATATCATATATATCGTCAGTATTTGTACTGATTACTGCATCTACTATATCATATCTAATACCCATATCCATAAACATATTTCTTATTCTGCCATTAAAAAATTCAATTATTTCAGCTTTAACCTTATTATAGTCGAAAGCTAATCCATTTATTTCTACATAAAAATAAAGAGCTGTCTCTACTAATTCATTTATGGATAAGTTTAATTTTTTTTCTAATATTATATTTATAATCCCCAATGCTTGTCTTCTTAATCCAAATGGATCTTGAGAACCTGTTGGATGTATATCTATGGCAAATAGTCCAGAGATAGTATCCATTTTATCTGCTATACTAAGGACTAAGCCTGCAGTAGTTGTTGGGAGTTCATCTCCAGCAAATCTAGGTAGATATTGTTCAAAAATAGCTAAACCTACTATTTCATTTTCTTCAGAAGTTTTGGCATATTCCATACCAATTTTACCTTGAAGTTCTGTAAATTCACTCACCATTTTTGTAACTAAATCTGCCTTAGATAAATATCCTGCTCTCTCTATATTCTTCTCAGTTTCTTCTCCTACTTCTAAGTATTCTCCTATTTTTACAGCTAGATTTTGTACTCTCTTTGTCTTATCATATAAGGTACCTAGCTTTTCTTGGAATACTATTCTCTTAAGGTCTTCTACATAAGATTCTAGTGGGCTTTTTATATCATCCATATAGAAAAATTTAGCATCATCTAACCTAGCTCCTAGTACCTTTTCATTTCCCTTTATAACTGTTTCTATGAAATCTTCATTTCCATTTCTTACGGTAATAAAATAAGGCAATAATCTTTTTTTATCATCTAAAACTGGAAAAAATCTTAGATGTTCTTTCATAGGAGTTATAATAACATCGGCGGGCAAAGATAAATACTCTTCCTTTATCCTACCAATCATTGGTGTAGGATACTCTACTATATTAGTTACCTCATCTAAAAGATTTTCATCCTGTTGTAAATTCCCACCTTTTTCTTTTGCTAATTTCTCACAGCCATATTTAATTATATCTTTTCGTTCTGCCTGATCTAATATTACAAAGTTCTGTCTTAGAGATTCAATATATTCATTTACGTGATTTATGGCAATTCTACTACTTCCCAAAAATCTATGACCTTTTGTAATATTAGAAGCTTCTATTCCTTCTAAATTAAAAGGCACTATTTCATCATCTAATAATGAAACTAACCATCTAATAGGTCTGGCAAATCTTAGATTTTTTCCACCCCATCTCATAGATTTAGGAAAGTTAATAGATTTAATGATTTTTGGCATATCTCTACTTATTATTTGTTCTACAGAGTTTCCTTCTTTGAGAACATTTGCATAAACATATTCTGTTCCATTATATTCTTCTACATAAACAGAGCCTATATCTATTCCTTGCCCTCTCATAAAACCTAATAAAGCTTTTGTAGGATTTCCTTCTTCATCAAATGCTATTTTTTTAGCTGGTCCTTTTACTATCTGTTTTAAATCTTCTTGTCTATCTTCTAATCCATCAATTACTAAAGTTAATCTTCTTGGAGTAGAGTAAACTTTCATATTATTATAATTTATTCTTTCTTCTTTAAATAAATTTGAAGTATTCGTTTGTAATTGCTCCAAAGCATCTCCAATAAACCTTGCTGGTAATTCTTCTACACCTATCTCTAGTAAATAACTCTTATTCATTAATAAGGCCCTCCTTCTTTATTAGAGGATAATCCATTTCTTTTCTTTGCTCAATGTATTTTGCTGCAACTATTCTAGCTAGGTTTCTTACTCTTCCTATATAATTTGTTCTCTCCGATACAGAAATAGCACCTCTTGCATCTAATACATTGAATGTATGAGAACATTTAAGTACATAATCATAACTTGGTAACACAAGACCATAATCTAATATCTTTTTAACTTCTTCTTCATAGGTATTAAATAATCCCCTTAATGTTTCAATATCTGCCTTTTCAAAACTATATACCGAATGCTCATATTCTGCCTTATTAAAAATATCACCATAAGTGAAATCTTTATTCCATTTTATATCAAATATATTATCTACATCCTGCAAATACATTGCTATTCTTTCTAATCCATAGGTTAGTTCTGCTGATTCCAATTCACAGTTAATTCCTCCTACTTGCTGGAAATATGTGAATTGTGTAACCTCCATACCATCTAGCCACACTTCCCATCCTAGACCCCAAGCTCCCAAAGTTGGTGCCTCCCAATTATCTTCAACAAATCTAATATCATGCTTAAGAGGATCAATGCCTATCACCCTTAAACTATCTAAATACATTTCTTGAACTTCTTCCGGTGATGGCTTAAGTATAACTTGAAGTTGATGATGCTGATAAACTCTGTTTGGATTTTCTCCATATCTAGCATCTGCGGGTCTTCTGGAAGGCTCCACATATACTACTTTCCACGGCTCTGGTCCCAATGCTCTTAAAAAAGTATGCGGACTCATAGTTCCTGCACCTTTTTCTACATCATAAGGTTCTAATATTATACATCCTTTATTTCCCCAGTAGTCTAGTAATTTCAGCATTAAGTCCTGAAAATACATATAAAAACCTCCTTATTTTTACAATTAGTGGCAACAAAAAACCTCACATCCCTCATAGGGACGAAAGGTTACTTCCGCAGTTCCACCCTATTTAATACCCTTGAGAGAGTATCTCATTTATAAAGCATACTCAGAAGTATCTAATTCTTTCTTCATCATCGTATAATAATGCATTTTGTATGATTATTAATTTAGCAAAAATTGATTTTATTGTCAAGTCTATAGTAACTTAAAATATTATCTTGAAATGGCTGTAGTATTTCATTTATGCTACTATTCTAATGTTTTTATTAAGTCCAATGTATTAAATTTTTTTCTATCAATACTATATAGTATATATTCTACTGTTATATCATGTAATTTATAAATTAAGTCATTAGATATAATGATATCAAATATATTTTCTAACGGAGTATATAATAAATTATACATAGCCTTATGGACTTCTTCATTTATAGATATACTAAAAGGATCTTCAATAAAACATTTATCGCAGATTATTCCACCTTCATATATGCTAAATTTAATGTCCTTCTTATTTAGTGAACCACATACTACACATTTGTCTAAATAAGGCTTATATCCTAAAAAAGATATAAACTTAAGTTCATAGGCTACAATAAATTTTAAATAATCCTTATCTAAAGAAGATAAAACCTTTAAACCTTTTATCAAAAGTTTAAAAATTTTTTCATTTTCTTGCTCTTCTGGTAATGATTTATCAATCAATTCAAGCATATAATATCCATAAGTAACTCTTTCTATTCTCTCCCTTATGGAATAGAAAGAGTCTAATATATCCCCTTGATTAAGATAAAAAAAGTTTTTACCCTTATATAGCTGATATTCATTATATGAAAAAGGCTGAGTATTAGCTATCATCTGAGATTTAGGTCTGTACGCCCCTCTAGCCATAATAGATATTTTTCCATATTTTTTTGTATATACACTTAATATCTTAGATGTGTCTCTATATCTTAATTCCTTTAATACTATACCTTCTGTTTTTAACATAAGATTCCCCTAATTATTTGTAACCAAAGTATTTTACTTTATTATCTTTTTCTCTCCAATTCTTCTCTACTTTAACCCAAAGTTGAAGATTTACTCTACTGCCTAATAAAGCCTCTATATCTATTCTTGCATTTTGTCCTATTTCCTTTAACTTAGTACCGTTCTTCCCTATTACTATCCCTTTATGAGAGTCCTTTTCACAATAAATATTTGCAAATACATCTATAATGTTTTTATTCTCCCTTTCCTTTATTCCATCTATTTCTACATAAATTCCATGTGGTACTTCTTCTTCTAAGCCCAAAAGAGCTTTTTCTCTTATTATTTCGGCTATAATAAATCTCTCAGGTTGATCTGTTATCATATCCTCTGGGAAATATTGCGGTCCCTCTGGTATGATTTTTTTTAACACCTCAATATATTTATCTATATTAGCATTATTTATTGCAGATATAGGCATTATTTCTTCAAACATATTCATTTTACCATATTTATCTATTAACTGCAGTATTTGTTCTTCATCAAGTTTATCAGTTTTATTTATTAGCAGTACTATAGGAGTAGATATATATTTTAAATCCTCTATAATGAGATTATCCATAGGACCAGTTTCCATACTATTGTCCACCATAAAAGTAACCACATCTACTTCTTCTAAGGTACTTTTTGAAATTTTTAACATATATTCACCAAGTTTGTTTTTAGGCATCTGTATTCCTGGTGTATCTAAGAAAACTATCTGACTATTTTCCTCTGTATATACAAGTTGAATTTTATTTCTTGTAGTCTGAGGTTTGTCTGATATTATAGATATTTTTTCACCTATTACTTGGTTTAATAGTGTTGATTTCCCCACATTGGGTCTTCCTATTACTGTTACAAATCCTGATTTATACATTTTCTCCACTCCTAGTATTTTCGTCT
>NZ_DAMCHJ010000003.1:0-94339 GCF_032104385.1 Tissierella sp. | reverse complement strand
AATACTCTGGTCCAAAACTATATGGTAATAACTCATCTAATTTATATTCTCTATATTCATCTTCTGAATTAGCTATAATTATTGTAGCATCTTTTCCAAATTCTCTAATTACTTGCCTGCAAACTCCACAAGGATAAGTAAAATTTGCATCTCCAACTATTGCTATAGCTTTAATCTTTTTATGCCCTTCTGATACTGCTTTAAAAATAGCAGTTCTTTCTGCACATAATGTAGGTGAATAAGATGATATTTCTATATTGCAGCCAGTAAAAATTTCATCGTCCTCTGTAATTAACGCTGCACCAACATGAAAATTAGAATAAGGTACATATGCCTTTTTTTGTGCTTCTAAAGCTTTTTTAATCAATTTCTTTGTATCCATAAAATACCTCCTCTTAAAATCAACTGACATTTAACTACGCACCATGAATTATTTTTTACTCTATAATAATATTAGTTGTTGGTTCTACCACCTGAATCCATGTTATTCCTGGGTTAAGGATTATTTCTTTTCCTTCTGGATTATAATATTTAGTTTTATCTTTTCTTGATTTTTTTACCCATTTTATATCTATGATTTTGCCATTTGTTATATATTTTCCTTTTCCTTCACCTACTAATTGAATTTCTAGTCTGCCATCTTTATCTAATACTTTAGTCTTTGCCTCTTGAATTATTATGTTTTTAGCTACAATTGGAGTTTCATCTACTTCATCTATATGTAGCTTACTATCTTTCTTTCTAGTATAATTTTTCTTTTCATCATCATAATTATATTCCGTAGTATTATTTTTTCTATAATCTATTATAATTTTATTAGCTATATCTCCATCTATATCTAAATCATCCTCTTTAAATTTAAATGGGATATATTCTCCAGCCATTTTATACTTTCTCTCCTCTTGGGTAGTTCTTAGAACTTCCATGCTAGAATAAAGATTATGTGGCATTTTTTTATGCTTCTTTCTCCAAAATACTTTGTTAGAGCTAGTTAATCCATCAATATCAGCTATTTTTAATGTTTTAATATCCGATTTAGCCTGCTCACTACCTCCAACGTGAGCATAAACAGCATCATATTCTAATGCAGTTGTTATAAAATATGGTCTAGCCGATCTAATAGGTCCTATGGAAGATGGATCATTTATTAAATAGATACCCATATATCTTGTATAAGGAGCTTCTACTAAAAATTCATAGACTATTTCAGCATCCTTTAATCCAGCTTGCCATCTAGCACCATGATGGTTATCAAACATAATAGCTACTGGTCTTCTATTCACCTTTTCTTCTACTGCATATATTCCACTTAAAGGAGAAGGTATTCCTATCTTTACTGGAACCTCTTCTGCTAAATCATCTTCATCCACTTTTTCTTCCTCTTTAGGATTTTCTACTGCAACTGGTTCTTCTATTTTTTCCTTTTTACAACTACTAGATAATAATGCTACAAAAACTACAACTAAAATGATTTTAAATTTAAGTTTCATTTTTTTCCCCCTTATCCTATGATTTGAAATACTAAAATTCCTACTATTGTTCCTAGTATAGCTCCTAATAAGACTTCCATAAAAGTATGTATCTTGCCTTCTATCCTACTTTCTCCCACAAGAATAGCTAAACTGTAAACCAAAGTTGTTACTAACATATTTTTTGCTAAAAATACTATTATAGTAGCTATGCAAAAAGATATAGCAGCATGACCACTTACTGTTCCACCTTGAAAATGTGTACCTCTCCCTTTGTAAAATTTGGCCTTCAATCCTATGGTTACCAATATGACAACCAGTAGAGCTACAAATGTTAAGTGAATAGGTGAACCTCTAATTTTTGAAAATAATATATCTGTACTGGAATTTAATCTATCAAAAAATAAAAGATATCCTACTATTATAGAATTTATGGCTGCAATAAGAACTGCACCAGCAGCTACATCCTTTACTAATCTTGCCAAAGGATGATAATCTTGCGTAATCAAATCTATTACTCTTTCCAAAGCAGTATTGACCATCTCTGCTACTACTACTAAAGATATTGCAAATAAAAGAAGTAAAAATTCTGTCCTTGAAAAGTCAAAGAAAAGACTTAAGATTATAACTCCAATAGCAATTAAATAATGTATCCTCATATTTTTCTCAGTCTTTAATGCTATAATAATACCTGATACTGCATAGTTAAAACTATCAATGAGAGTCTTTTTCCTCATTACATTATTCCCCTTTATTATCTTTGAAAATCCTTAATCTTTTCATTACTTCTTTTTCCTTCTCTCGCATTATATTCTTTTCTTCTTCATCCATATGATCATATCCTAATAAATGAAAGATTGAATGAGCTGTTAAATATGCTACTTCTCTATATAATGAATGTCCAAAATCTTTTGATTGTTCTAGAGCTCTTTCAAGAGATATAATTATATCCCCAAGCAATATTAAACCCTCTACAACAAACTCATCCTCCATAGGGAAGGACAATACATCTGTATCCTTATCTACTCCCCTATATTCTCTATTTAACTCTCTTATTTCTTCATTATCTACAAAAGATACGCTAATTTCACAATCTAAAGATGCATTTTCAAGACTTAAAACTTCTCTAGCTACCTTTTCAATTATTATATTGATTTCTTCTTCAATTTGAACTTTATCCTGTCTATTATCTATATATACTTCCATTATTTTATTCCTCCAAATTCTCATTTCTTCTCATCTATCTTTAATCTTGTCCTAAAATTTATAGTCTTTCTTTATAAAACACTATAAATTACCCTTTATCGAAACATTATAAAATACCATTTTTAAAACTTATTGACAGAAAGTTCTTTTTTATAATAAATCAAAGCAGAACTTTTCTATTCGTTATAAAAAAAAGGATTGCTGTAAAATTTACAAGCAATAACCAATATACAATCTTCGATTTTACTGGCAAAACTTTTTATTATTCATAGATTTATACATTTACATTTTCATATTTATCATATGCCTCAATTATCCTTTGAACTAAGGGATGCCTAACTATATCATTTTTTGAAAGATATATAAAGTCTATACCATTTACATCCTTTAATATATTCGATATTGTTTTCAAACCAGATTCCTTTCCTTTAGAAAGGTCAATTTGAGTTATATCACCTGTAATTATTGCTTTTGAACCAAATCCAAGTCTAGTTAAAAACATTTTCATTTGCTCATTAGTAGTGTTCTGTGCTTCATCTAATATTACATAGGAAGAATCTAGGGTTCGGCCTCTCATATAGGCTAATGGTGCTACTTCTATTAGACCTTTTTCCATGTATTTTGCATAGGATTCAGCTCCTAGTATATCAAATAAAGCATCATAAATTGGTCTAAGATACGGATCAACTTTCTCCTGTAAATCTCCTGGCAAAAACCCTAAGCTCTCTCCTGCTTCAACTGCTGGTCTTGTAAGAATTATCCTATTTACCTCTTTGTTTTTAAATGATTGAACTGCCATAGCCATAGCTAAATAAGTTTTCCCAGTACCTGCTGGTCCAATACCAAAAACTATATCATTTTTTCTTATGGAATCTAAATATCTTTTTTGACCTAATGTTTTGGGTTTAATACTTTTTCCTGAGGATGTTACACAAATTACTTCCTTAAGTAGCTCTTTTACATATTCTTTTTGTCCGTCAAGCAAAAGTTTTATGGAATATCTTAAATTATGCTCATCTAGTTTACCTTGTTCTTTTACTATCTCTATTAAATTATAAATCAGTTTTTCTCCTAAGTCTATAGATACCTTATTACCATATAATTTTATTTTATCATCTCTAATGGCAATATTAATACCTAATTCTTCTTTGATTATATTAATATTCTCGTCAAGTTCTCCAAATATTTCTCTAATAATCTCGTGATTTTCTATTGTTATACTATTTTCTTCTATATTGTTTGGCAAATTTAATCCTCCCTATTTTCGATTATTTGTTTTCTTCCTATATTTTCTATAGTTTCAACTACAACCTGTGTTATCAATGTATTTTCATCTATTTGATATCTAGTATTTTTTGACTGTATCTGTGCATCTTGTGACAATTCTTTATTTATTTCTTTTACTGCTTTAATTTGAGTGGATTGTTTTAGAAAATCTATATTTTGCTTTATTTCTTTTGTTTCAACTTCCTTATATTCATACTCAACTTTTTTAATAGGAAATTCTATACCTAATTTCCCAAGAGTAATTAAATCTTTTTCTGCTTCAAATTCCCTATAGCTAGAAAAAGGAATATTACCTTTCATAAAAATAATGCCTTTATCTTTAATTTTTATTCCTCTTTGCTTATAAACCTTTCCTGTATAAGTTTCTTCATTTTTTATTATAGGTTCTTTAACAATACTACTATATCGCGTTAGGGCAAATACTTCCCCTTCTGCATGAATTAATATATTTTCTTGAGTATTTTCATTGTTTAGTATACCCGTAATTAGGACTTCTCCCTCATTAACTACTTGACCTTTCTCTACAACTGCCTTTCCGTTTTTAGGAATTACCTTAACTATTACACCCTTTTTCTTTGCTACTACATGACACGGATAGGATTTATCTATCTTTTCTGGTGGTAAATCTTGTTCTCTAATTTCTATAATTAATTTTGTTCCCTTTATATTTACTGAAGTAAATGAAAAGTAATCATAGTTATCTATTAAAATATCTTTTATGGTTTCTTTATTTATATTAAATTTAAGTTTGCCAATAAATATATTGTTATCCTTTAGTAGGGAATTTATCTCTTCTTTTGGAGTTTGTTCATTTCCTATTATTTCTATCTTCCAAATAGTTGATGTTAATAGAAAAATCGTTACCAAAAATAGTAAAAATCCTGCTAATAACATCTTTCTTTCCCTTAGTTTTAATATTAAAAAAGGAAATCCTACTTTTTCTTTTATCTCTATTCTACATCCTACTTTCTTTACTATCTCTCTAAGTTCTTTAAATCCTTTGGTTGTAGATTTCATCTCAATAACAATATTATTATATCTTTTTATATCCCATAGATATATATTATAGTTTGCAGCTAAATTCAATAATCTTTCTAAAGTTAGCCCCTCAACCCTAATAATAACATATCCTCTAAAATAATTCCATATTTTTATAGCTAGCATAACAACACTCCCTAGCTTATTATTTCTATATCATTTATTAATCCAGCAATAATTATTTCCTCAGAAAGTATGGTTTTTATCTCTAATTCTTCTCCTGTTATTTTAAATATTCCTATTTTTGTATTTATTCTAATGATTTCTTTTGTATATTCGATAATTCCTTTGTGATTTAACAATGAAACTTCAATATTTCCTATAAGGGTCAATCTTGGTAAATCCATCATAATATCTATAGGTAATTCTAAAGCTTCTGAAATATTGTATTTTACATTTTCTATCTGTCGTTTCATCCTCATCCCTCCAATTAATTCTATGCCCAAAATATATGTACTATTCCAATCAAAAAAGAAGTCTGTAAATTTTACAGACTTCTTTTTTGATTTTTTAAGCTCTTTGGTTCTGATAATATCTCAGAAAATACTATTCCCCTTAATACATCTTTTCTTAAATCTCTTTCTTGGTTTTCTTTTTTAATTTGCACTGGTACATCTATCTTTTTAGTTTCCTGTACAACATTTTCTTCTTTTATTATCTCCCAAGATAAATCTTTTTTATTTATCTCTTCATTGATAGTATTCTTATTCGCTTTTTTCCCCTCAAAAGAATGATTCTTCCTTTGAGCAGAATTTCCTTGTTTTTTTGTTATTTCCCTCTGTTTTTCTTTTTCAATTTCTTCTACTAATATTTTCTTGAGATCTACCATAGGCCTAGAAACTGTAGGTTGTTTTTTTTGTATCCTTTGCTTATCCTTGACAGATTTTAAAATTGTATCTACTAATATTATTATTATAAAAAATAATAAAGGACCGGGCATATTATCCCCCCTTATTTCTGTTTCTTATCATCTTCAGCTATTTTGGATATAGATGTTCTCATATCTGTATCTGCTAATATATTTCTCATATTATAATAATCCATGACTCCTAAATTACCTGTTTTAAGAGCTGATGCTAATGCTAACGGCACTTCTGCCTCTGCCTCTACTACTTTAGCTCTCATAGCCTGTACGTCGGCCTTCATTTCCTGCTCTTTAGCTACTGCCATTGCTCTTCTTTCTTCTGCCTTCGCCTCAGCAATTCTTTTATCAGCTTCTGCTTGTTCCATTAGTAGTTTTGCACCTATATTTCTACCAACATCCACATCAGCTATATCAATAGAGAGTATTTCAAATGCTGTTCCTGAATCTAACCCTTTGTTAAGTACAGTCTTTGATATGCTATCGGGATTTTCCAATACATCTTTATGTGAGTTGGAGCTTCCTACAGTAGTTACAATACCTTCACCTACTCTAGCAATGATAGTTTCCTCTCCAGCTCCCCCAACTAATCTCTCAATATTAGCTCTAACAGTAACTCTTGCTTTAGCTATAACTTCAATGCCATCCTTAGCTACTGCTGCAATTTGTGGTGTTTCAATTACTTTTGGATTAACAGATACTTGTACTGCTTCTAGTACATTTCTACCTGCTAAATCAATTGCTGCTGCTCTTTCAAATTCTAGTGGAATATTAGCTCTTTGTGCTGCAATCAAAGCATCTACTAAGGTATTTACATTTCCTCCTGCTAAATAATGTGCCTCCAGTTCATTGATTCTAATAATTAGCCCTGCCTTTGTTGCTTTTATCATTGGGTTTACTATTCTAGATGGAGATACTCTTCTAAGTCTCATTCCTATTAGAGTTGACATAGAAATTTTAACTCCTGAGAAAAAAGCCGTGATCCAAAGTCCTACTGGTACAAATGAGAAAAAAAGCATTACAAGGATAATAATGATCAGGGCAAACCCTATTGGTAAATATGGCATATTACAACCTCCTAACAAATATTTTTGAACCTTCTACCCTTACAACCTCTATAGCTATACCTTTTGGAATAAAACCACCATCTGACAATGCATCTAATTTTATTCCTTCTATATCTATAAACCCAGCAGGGCGAAGTTCTGTTATACTAATTCCTTCTTTATTCATATATTGATTCATAGAATCAACAGATAAATATCCTTTTTCATCTTTATATTCTGTATCTAAAACAATCTTATTGAGCATTTTAGACTTAAAGCCCATCTTTATTAGTATTATAGTAACTATTGTTGTTATTATTATGGCTATACTTAAAGAAAATATTGCTATTCCTAATGAATCCATAGCTAAGATAGTACCTACTATTACCAATATTATACCACTAATTCCGGGGAATCCAAATCCAGGCACTATTGCCTCTATGACTAATAAAATTAGTCCTGTCACAAATAAAGCCAATGATGTCCAATGTGAATTCCCAGCTAAAATATTTCCTCCAAAATATAATCCGAAGCCAATTATACTAACTGTTCCCCCGATTCCAAAACCTGGTGTTAATATTTCAACTACCAATCCGATAAACCCTAAAGTTAATAATAAACTACTTATATAAGGATTGGATATATATTTAGCTAATTTTATTTGAAGACTTTCATCTATTCTTTGTACATTTGCATTTTCTAGATTAAAATAATTAAGCATTTCATAATAGCTGTCTGTTGTTAAGTCAGCTATCCCATACCGAACTGCTTCTGACGAAGTTAAGTTTACTAATTTACCTTTAGCTACTAACCCTTCAATCTCAATATCTCTATCTGCCATTGCCTCTATGACTTCCGAATTCCTATTTCGATATTGGGCTGTATCCCTCAAAAGACCTCGCCACATTGAGAGTATTTTTTCTGTATTTGGTATGGTCTCAGCAGATCCTATAGTAGCTGAATTTGCCATAACAACTTTTTCTGCAGCAATGGTAATTAATACCCCTGCTGATTCCGCCTTACTATTTACATAAGAAATAGTTGGTATCGGAGAATACATAATTAGAGACTTTATTTTTTCTGCCTCATTAATTAATCCTCCATATGTGTCTATTTCAAATATTATTGCTGCAGGGTCTTCTTTAATCAATTTATTCATGGTATGATTTAAAAAGTTATAAGTGGCTTTATTAATTTCACCTTTTATTGGAACTATATATACATCTCTTTTTTCATCTGCATATCCATTATTTGATACTATTAATATTACCATAAATATTAATAGTATAATTGATTTAGTTTTTTTCATTTAAGCACCTCCAATTATATGTACTTAATATAATATATCCTTATAGATAATATCTTTATTTATACTATTACCCATATAATTGTAAAATAACTAACAATTTTATTTATCAAAAAACCTGGGAGTTGACCCAGGTTAATCAAATACTTTTTTTATTATTTTATTTACAATATTGCCATCAGTTCTACCTTTTACTTTTGGCATTACAGCCTTCATTATAATGCCTATATCTTTCATAGATGTAGCATTTATTTCCTTTATAGTTTCAATTACAATTTCTTCTACTTCCTCTTCAGAAAGCTGTTTAGGTAAGTATTGTAAGAGAATTTCTATTTCTTTTTCTGTTAGTTCAACTAAATCTTGTCGTTGTCCTTTTTTAAAATCTTCAATCGCCATTCTTTTTTCTTTTAATTGTTTTGATATAATGTCTAGTATGGCTTCTTCTGATACTTCTATTCTTTCATCAACCTCTTTTTGCTTTATCGCTGCCCTTACCATAGTGATAGTATTCTTTTTTATTGTATCTTTAGATTTCATGGAGTCTTTTAAATCCTCCATAAGTTTTTCTTTAAGGGACATTCTTTCACCTTCTCAATTAAAACTTAGAAAATTTCTTTCTTCTAGCTTCTTCGGATTTCTTTTTACGTTTTACACTTGGCTTTTCATAATGTTCTCTCTTTCTAGCTTCACCTAAAATGCCAGCACGTGCACATTGTCTTTTAAATCTTTTTAACGCATTATCAAGAGATTCGTTTTCTCCTACCTTAATTTCTGACATCGACTTCTCCCTCCTCTCTCTACTGCAAGAGTACTTCATACTATCCCTAATAAGGGGTTTGCACTAGACTATTATACATTATAATATATAATATTTCAACTAGTATTTAGCCTGGTGGCCATAACATTTTCCTTTTTCCTAGTATATGAAAATGAATATGCTCTACAGTTTGACCTCCATCTATACCACAATTATTAACTATCCTATATCCTTCATCTAAACCCTTATCTTTTGCTATTTGAGATGCTATAAAAAAAATATGTCCTATAAGCTCTTTATCCTTTTCTTCTAAATGAGCTGCTGATTGTATATGTTTTTTTGGAATTACTAAGTAATGGATAGGTGCTTGTGGGTTAATATCTTCAAATGCTACTACTCTTTCATCTTCATATATTAAATTGCTAGGTATTTCACCATTAACAATTTTACAAAATAAGCAATTTGTCAATTCATCCACCTCCTTGCTATATACTATCTTATTATATTATTATATTAAAGTCATCTACTATCCTAATAAAAAATCATTTTTTATTTTATTAATTCTAACATCTACTATCTGCCCAATCATATTAATATCTTTTTTAGACTTAACTCTAATATAATTAGTAGTATATCCTTCTATATTACCTTTTTCTCCTTTGCTTTCTTCTTCAAATAATACAGATAGAGTTGAATTTATAAATTTCGAATTAAACTTTAACATTAATTCTTCTCCTAAAGCTATTAGAGATTCCGATCTTTGATTTTTAATATTTCCATCTACTTGGTTTTCATATTTAGATGCTGGAGTTCCCTTTCTTGGAGAATACTTAAATACATGTAGAAAACCCAATTTCCTTTACAAAATCTAATGTTTCATTAAATTCATCTTCTGTTTCCCCAGGAAATCCTACGATTATATCAGTTGTAATTCCTGCATTAGGCATATATTTTCTTATAATGCTTACAATATTTCTATATTCAGATGTTGTATATTTTCGATTCATTCTTTTTAAAACTGTATCAGAACCAGATTGTAATGATAGATGGAAATGATCACATACTTTACCTATTTTAAGTATTGATTTCATAAAATTTTCATCTATCAATGTTGGCTCTAAAGAGCTAAGTCTAATTCTGTCTATACCTTTTACTTTTCCTACTTCTTCCAAAACTTTAACTAAAGGAGTTTTATCTGTATCTTTCCCATAGGATGCAACATGAATACCAGTTAAAACAACTTCTTTAAATCCAGCATTAGCCAATTTTTGAGTTTCTTCTACAATCTCATCCAATGACCTGCTTCTAATTGGTCCTCTTGCATATGGAATAATACAATAAGAACAAAACTGACTACATCCATCTTGTATCTTTATATAAGCTCTTGTTTTAGACTTTATATCATCTATATTTATAGGTTCAAATTCTTTTTGTGACTTTATATTTCTAACGATATTTATCCTTTGATTTTCTACCTTAGCTTTCTCACATAGTTCTAAAATTCTATTTCTTTCAGTGGTGCCAATTATAACGTCTACTCCTTCTATTTTTTCCACTTCATCAGGAGATACTTGAGAATAACATCCTACAACTGCAATTATGGCATCTTTATTTAACTTTTTTGCCCTAGATATAAATTGTCTAGACTTTCTATCAGATAAATTTGTAACGGTACAAGTATTTATTACATATATATCAGCTATTTCATCACTATTTACTATAACATAATCATTTTTTTCAAATATCTCCTCCATAGCTTCTGTTTCATATTGATTTACCTTACATCCTAAGGTATAAAAAGCTACTTTGTCCATTAAATCACTCCCAAATCTCCAAGTTCATAAAGTATTATTGTAGCTGCAACAATTCCTGCTGTTTCAGTTCTCAGTATACGTGGCCCTAAAGTTACTATATTAGCTCCTACATTTTTTAACTTTTCTATTTCACTAGGTTCAAATCCGCCTTCAGGTCCTATTATTAAATGTATTTTTTTATCGCTAATTCCCTTCAATTTCTCTTTTATTACAGTTCCTTTTTCATCTTCATATGGAACTATTATATTATCTTCGTCTTTTAATAAATCTATCATTTCATCAAAAGAAACAATATTTTGTACCTTTGGTAAAATATCTCTCTTACTTTGCTTTGCAGCTTCATCTGCTATACTATTCCATCTTTCAACTTTAGATTGTTCTTTTTTTATGTCTTTTATTTTTACTACTGAACGATGAGTTATTACTGGATAAAATTTTTTTACTCCTACTTCTGTACATTTTTGTACAATCAAATCCATCTTGCTACCCTTAGCCAACCCTTGATATAATATAATATCAATTTGAGATTCATTAATCCCCTTAGTCTTATTTATTATTCTTGTAATAACTTTATTCTTTAATAAAGATTCTATATTACAAGTATACGTAACTCCATTTGAAGAAATTTCAATTTTTTCATTTGGTTTAAGCCTCAGTACATCCCTTATATGCTTTACATCGCTTCCTATTATCTCTATTATATCATCAAAAATCTGTTCTTCTCCAACAAAAAATCTATGCATATCTTTCCACCTAATTATTAGCAGCTATAATACAAGCCCAACCATTTAACCTTTTGATATCAAGTACTTTAAACCCATTTTCTAGTAAGGCTTTTTCTACTAATTCAATTTTTTCTACAATAATACCAGAAGTAATAAATATACCATCATCTTTTAAATAAGCTCTTAAATCTTTTGTCATTCCTGCAATTATTTCTGCTATTATATTGGAAACTATTATATTTGCTTTTCCATCAACTACATCTAATAAATTACCTTCTTTAATTTCAACAATTTTATTCACATTATTTAATTTTATATTTTCATTTGATACTTTTACACATAATTCATCTAAATCTACTCCTACTACCTTTTCAGCTCCTAACTTTGCTGCGACTATGCTAAGTATCCCACTTCCACAACCAATATCATATACTATATCTCCTGATTTTACATGTTTTTCTAAAGCTTCCGTACACATCATAGTAGTTTCATGAGTTCCAGTTCCAAAAGCCATACCTGGATCTAATTCAATTAATATATCATTTTCTTCTAAAACATATTTTTCCCAAGAGGGTTTAATTAAAATCCTTTCGCCTATTTTTATTGGCTTATAATATTTTTTCCAAGCTTCAGCCCAGTCATTATCATCTACTATATTTATTTTAATTTCATTATTTCCTGTATTTAGTATGGGATCATTCTTTATTCTATTTTTTATTTCTTCAATTTTGTTTTCTAAATCATCAGCTTCTGAAAAATAAGCTTTAATTAATACACCATCAAAATCCGAATTTATTAAACTTGGATCAACAAAATCCCATCTTTCCTTAGATTTAGATAATTCTAATATATCCCTTGGATCTTCTATAGCAAGTCCTGTAGCACCTGCATCATATAAAACATTTGATACTAAGTCTTCTAATTCGGCAGTAGTTTTTATTTGAACCTCCGTCCAATTCATAAATACACATCCTTTTTCAAAATCTAAAATAATTATACCCTAAACACTAAAGAAAAACTACCTTAATTTTAAAACAATCACTCTTAGAGTGATTGTTAATTAAAAGCATCTTTTACTTTATCAAAAAAACCTTTTTTATGTTCCTTTATATTTTCCCCTTTTTCATTTGCAAAATCCCTTAGAAGCTCTTTCTGTTTATCAGTTAATCTAGTTGGAACCTGCACCACTACAGTAAAGAATAAATCTCCTTTACCATAGCCTTTAACATTGGGTACACCCATATTTCTAAGTCTGAATTCTGTTCCCGTTTGAGTCCCTTCTTCAATTGTATAATTTATTATACCCTCTAAAGTTGGCACCTCTATTTCTGCTCCTAGTGCTGCTTCTGTAAAGGAAATCGGCATTGATAGATATATATCATTGCCTGAGCGTTTAAATATTGGATCTTCAGCCACATTTATATAAATATATAAATCACCATTAGGCCCACCTTTCTCTCCTGCCTCTCCTTCTCCTCTCATGGAAATAATAGAGCCAGTATCTACACCTGCTGGAATTTTCACTTTCATCTTTTTTATCTTAATTTCTTTACCAGTACCATCGCAGGTAGTACATTTATCTTTAATTACCTCACCAGTCCCATTACATACATCACAAGTTGAGGTTCTAACGAATTGTCCAAAAGGGGTTTGCTGAGCATATCTTACTTCTCCTCTACCTTTACATGTTGAGCAAGTTTCCTTTTCAGTTCCTGGTTTAGCTCCTGTTCCACCACATGTATGACAATTTTCAGTTCTTCTAATTTGTATTTCTTTTTCTGTCCCAAAAACAGCTTCTTTAAATTCCAAATTTAAGTTATATCTTAAATCTGAGCCTCTTACTGGACCAGACCTTCTTGCACCTTGACTGAATCCTCCTCCGAATATATCGAAGATATCCTCAAATATATCACCAAAACCTCCAAAACCACCACTATATCCTCCTGCTTGCGGATCTACACCTGCATGCCCAAATCTATCGTATCTAGATCTCTTTTCTGGGTCGGATAATATTTCATAAGCAGAATTGACTTCTTTGAATTTTGCCTCTGCTTCTTTATTATCTGGATTTAAATCAGGATGATATTTTTTTGCTAAAGATCTATATGCTTTTTTTATTTCATCATCTGATGCATTTTTTTCTATACCTAGGATCTCATAATAATCCCTCATCATTTCACCAACCTTCAAATTTGCTTATACAATTATATCAAATAATTAAGCTAAATCAAATGATTTAGCTTAATTATTATTTATATCTAGTCTTCATCCACGACCTCATAATCCGCATCTACTACATCATCTTTTGGTCCTGAGCTGCCTTCATTTGGATTTCCTCCAGCCTGTTCATACATTTTTTGAGATATTGAATAAAAGACCTCAGTTAATTCTTCAGTTTTTTGTTTAATTTCATCATGATTATCACCTTCTAAAGATTTCTTAAGTTCTTCTAACTTAGACTCAACCTTAGACTTTTCATCTTCTGAAATCTTTCCTTCTAATTCTTTTAGAGTTTTTTCAGTTTGGTAAACTAAGTTATCTCCATTATTTCTTATTTCAATTCCTTCTTTTTTCTTCTTATCTTCTTCTTCAAATCTTTCTGCTTCTTTTACTTTTCTTTCTATTTCGTCATCTGAAAGTTTAGTCGATGCTGTAATAGTTATTTTTTGTTCTTTTCCTGTTCCTAAATCTTTAGCACTTACATTTACTATACCATTAGCATCTATATCAAAAGTTACCTCTATTTGTGGAATTCCTCTTGGTGCTGGCGGTATTCCAGTTAACTGGAATCTACCTAAAGTAGTATTGTCATTTGCCATTTGGCGCTCACCTTGCAATACATGAATATCTACTGATGTTTGATTGTCTGCTGCAGTTGAAAATGTTTGGCTTTTCTTAGTTGGTATTGTAGTATTCCTTTCAATCAATCTAGTAGTTACGCCTCCTAAGGTTTCAATACCAAGGGATAGAGGTGTTACATCTAATAATAATATGTCTTTTACTTCCCCTGCAAGTACCCCACCTTGAATAGATGCTCCTAATGCAACACATTCATCAGGATTAATATCTTTTTGTGGATCTTTACCAATCAACTTTTTAACTGCATCTTGTACTGCTGGTATTCTCGTGGAACCTCCAACTAAAAGAACCTTTTCTATATCAGATGCTTGTAGTCCTGAGTCTTTTAACGCCTCTTTAACAGGCTCCAAAGTCTTATCTACTAAGTCAGAAGTTAATTCATTGAATTTAGCTCTTGTTATATCCATATTTAAATGCAATGGTCCTGCTTGAGTAGCAGTAATAAATGGTAAATTTATATTTGTTGACATAGTAGAAGATAATTCTTTCTTTGCTTTTTCTGCAGCTTCTTTTAATCTTTGCAAGCTCATTTTATCTTGTTTTAAATCAATACCATTTTCTTTCTTAAATTGTTCTGCTATATAATTTACTAAAGTTTCATCAAAATCATCTCCACCTAAGTGGTTATTTCCACGAGTAGCTAATACTTCAAAGACTCCATCTCCTAATTCTAGGATAGATACGTCAAAAGTACCTCCTCCAAGGTCAAATACCATTATCTTATGCTGTCCTTCTTCTTTATCCATTCCATAAGCCAATGCAGCAGCTGTCGGTTCGTTGATAATTCTTTTTACTTCCAATCCAGCAATCTTTCCTGCATCTTTTGTTGCCTGTCTTTGACTATCTGTAAAATATGCTGGCACTGTAATTACAGCTTCTGTAACAGTTTCACCTAAATAGCTCTCCACATCCATTTTTATCTTTTGTAAAATCATAGCAGATATTTCTTCTGGTGAATAATTTTTTCCATCTATATTTACTTTGTAATCAGAACCCATTTTTCTTTTAATTGATGATATAGTTCTATCTGGATTTGTAATAGCTTGCCTTTTTGCTGTTTCCCCAACAAGCCTTTCTCCATCTTTTGTGAAAGCTACTATAGATGGTGTTGTTCTATTACCTTCTATATTAGATATTATATTAGGTTCTCCACCTTCCATAACAGCAACACATGAGTTTGTAGTACCTAAATCAATTCCAATTATTTTTCCCATAAAATTTCCTCCTTAAAATAATCTTATTTTGCAACTTTAACCATAGATGGTCTGATAACCCTATCCTTTAGTATATAACCCTTTTGTAAAACTTCTGTTATCTTTCCCTCCTCATATTCATCAGATTCTTCCATAAAAACGGCATGATGAAAATTAGGATCAAAATTTTCTCCTAGAGATTTAATCTCTTCAATATTATTTTCATTAAGAACTTTTATTAATTGTTGATATATCATTTCTATACCTTGATAAAAACTACTTTCTTTGTTATCTTCTGACTCCATAGCCCTCTGAAAATTATCTATTACAGGCAATAAACTGCATACAAAAGATTCTAACGCATAGGAAATAGTACTTTCCTTCTCCTTTTCAGTTCTTTTCTTAAAATTAACAAAATCAGCTTGGAGTCTTAACAATTTGTTATTTAACTCTTCAATTTCCTTGTCCTTTGATTCCAAATTATCTTCTAATGATTCAGATTTACTTTCCATATCTTTCCCTTGGATATCTTCTTCCATTAAATCTGGATTGTCTTTATTCCCTTCATTATTGTTACTCATTACATCACCTCTTAAATGTTATGGTTACTTTGATATATGTTTACTCATTAACATATTTATAATCTCTGTAATATTTACAGAAAATAAATGCATGATATTCATCAATGCTAAATAATCCATTCTTGTAGGACCAATTATTCCTATCTTCCCTATAGTTTTATTTCCTAATTTATAAGTAGTTGTAATTAAACTACAATCCTTTATTGCATCATAAATATTTTCATTACCTATGGTTATCTCTATATCTTGAGATAAAGAGTTATTCAATAGAAGCTCTACTACTAAATCCTTATCTTCTATAAAAGATATAAAAGATTTAGCTTTTTCTAAATCTCTATATTCTGGAAAATCAAGTATCTTTGTTATCCCATCAGCATATAAATCAACATTATCTACGTCATCCATAGATTGACTTATAATAGGAATAATTCCATCTATGATAGTTTTATAATCATAGATTTCCCTTATAATTCCATCAGAAATTTCCTCTCCTATCTCATCTATTGATAATCCTTTTAGTTTATCATTTAAAAAATTAGATATTATTATAGTTTGTTCTTCTGGTATCGCTTTATTTAATTTAAAAATAGAGTTTTTAACTACTCCAGTATTAGTGACTAATACCATCAGTATTTGTAAATTGTCAATTGGTATTAACTGAATATGTTTTATTCTAGAACCCTTTAATTGTGGAGATATGGCAAGTGCCGTATAGCTAGTTATTGATGATAAAACCTTTGCCGAGTTTTGTATCAATTGTTCTATTTCCCTAGACTCCCTAGCCAATATCCTTTTTATTTCATCCTTTTTTATTAAATCTATCTTAGGTTTTTTCTTTTTTAAAATTTCATCTACATACAATCTATATGCCTTATCTGATGGCACCCTTCCCGAAGATGAATGGGGTTTATTTAAATATCCTAACTCTTCTAAATCAGACATCTCATTTCTTATAGTAGCAGAACTTACACCTAAATCATATTGTTTAGTTATTGTCCTAGATCCTATAGGCTCTGCACTATTTACATAAGAATTAATAATTGCATAGAGAACTCTGAGTTTTCTATCATCTAGCATATTCAATCACCTCAGTATCCTTTACATACTAGATATTCTTATTAGCACTCTATATCATCGAGTGCTAACACTTACGATTTAAAGTTACCACTACTTATAAATTTTGTCAATACCTTTATTGAAAATTTTTCATTATCTTAAGAAATCCACTTCAACTAAATTAGATAAATCAAGTCCTTTCTTTGTTAGTCTAATATTATGATTATTTAATATCAAGCCATTGTCTACATGTTTATTTATTATATCACCATATATTTTTTCTATTTCAATTCCAAATCTATCTCTAAATTCTATCTTACTTAAACCTTCTATTTTCCTTATACCAAGAATACAAAATTCTTCCATTTCAGTATCTTTATCTATTATTTCTTCACCTTCCATAGGAAGTTTACTCATATTTAACTTGTCAATATATATATCTATATTTGATGTATTAAAAAATCTTTTTCCTCTCATATTTGAATGGCTACTCAAACCTAATCCAAGATATGGTTTTACTTCCCAATATACCAAATTATGTTTACATTCGTATGTAGGTAAAGCGTAATTAGATATTTCATAATGTTTATATCCATGATTAGTTAAATATTCAGTAGCTTTATGGTACATCATCCTTTCTATATTTTCATCAGGTAAAGATATTTTTCCTTCACTGTATAATTTATGAAACTTTGTATTTTCTTCTAGTATAAGTCCATAATAGGATATATGTTCTACTCCCAACTCTACTACCTTTTTTAATGAGCTTATTACTTGATCTATACTTTGATTCGGAAGTCCAAATATTAAATCTACATTGATATTTTTCATATCCCCATTTCTTAATATTTCATAACTTTTGTAAAAATCTTTAGTGTTATGTATTCTACCTATAGATTTTAATAGAGTATCATCTAAGGTTTGCATACCCATACTTACTCTATTTATTCCAGATTCCATATATATCTGTACTTTTTCTTTATCTAAAGTACCAGGATTAGCTTCTATTGTTACTTCTACTAAATCACTGGTATTAAAATTCTTATATATAAATTCTAATATTCTATTAATATCCCTTGGATTTATACAGGAAGGAGTTCCACCGCCTATAAATATAGTTTTAATACTATAATCCTTTATTCTATCTTTATATAAATCTAATTCAATTATCAAGCTATTTATATATTCATCAATTTTATGATTTATATTAGTAAAAGATGAAAAGTCACAATAATAACATTTACTTATACAAAAAGGTATATGAATATACAAGGATAAATCTTTCATTTTATTCCTCCCAACAAAATAGGAACGACTTAGTGGTCGTTCCCTACAGTTTTATATAAATAACAGATATGTCATTTATAAGCAAATTATTTTTCATCGTATTTCAATACTGTTAGGAAAGCTTCCTGCGGAACCTCTACTGAACCAATTTGTCTCATTCGTTTTTTACCCTCTTTTTGCTTTTCTAATAACTTTTTCTTTCTTGAAATATCTCCACCATAACATTTAGCAAGTACGTCTTTTCTAAGTGCCCTTATGGTTTCCCTAGCTATTATCTTAGAACCAATAGCCGCTTGTATAGGCACTGCAAATTGATGTCTTGGTATTACATCTGTAAGTCTCTCTGCTATAGTTCTTCCTCTCTCATATGCTTTTTCTTCATGTACTATTAGTGAGAAGGCATCTACTAATTCTCCATTAATTAGTATATCCATTTTTACAAGCTCCGATTGCTGATATCCCTTTAAATCATAATCTAAGGAAGCATATCCTCTTGTTTTTGATTTAAGTGCATCAAAGAAATCATAAATAACTTCATTTAAAGGTAATTCATAATGTAATACAACTCTTTTTTCCTCTAAATACTCCATATTTAAGAAAGTACCCCTTTTATTTTGGCAAAGCTCCATTATGGTGCCGACATAATCTGTAGGAGTCATAATATTTGCAGTTACAATAGGCTCTTCCATATACTCTATCTCTGTAGTAGGTGGAAGATTAGAAGGATTTTGTATATGAAGGACTTCTCCAGTAGTTTTCGTTACCTTATATATAACTGAAGGTGCTGTAGTTATTATATTTAAGTCAAATTCTCTTTCTAGTCTTTCTTGAATAATTTCCATGTGTAAGAGGCCTAAAAACCCACATCTAAAGCCAAATCCTAAAGCCACTGAAGTTTCAGGCTCAAAATCTAAGGCCGCATCATTTACTTGCAATTTCTCTAAGGCTTCTCTTACTGTATTAAAATCTTCACCTTCTGCTGGATAAATACCACAATAAACCATAGGAATAACTTTTTTATATCCTGGCAAAGCTTTCTCAGTGGGATTATTATCATCAGTTATGGTATCTCCAACCCTTGCATCTTTTACATTTTTAATACTAGCAGTTACAAAGCCTACTTCTCCTGGTTCCAGTTTATCTAGTGATATATGCTTTGAAGTATTTACACCAACTTCTACTACTTCATAAGTTTTTCCTGTAGACATCATTTTTATGTTCATACCAGGTTTTATTGTACCTTCAAATACTCTTATATAGCAAACAACACCTTTATAGCTATCATAATAGGAATCAAATATTAGTGCCTTTAAAGGTGCTTTGGCATCTCCTTTAGGTGCAGGTACATTCTTTACTATACTTTCTAATACATCTTCAATATTTAAGCCTTCCTTTGCTGATATAAGAGGTGCTTCCTCACAATCTATTCCAATAATATCTTCAACTTCTTTTTTTACTTCATCTGGTCTTGCACTTGGTAAATCTATTTTATTTATTACAGGTAATATTTCTAAGTCTTGATCTAATGCTAAATATACATTAGCTAAAGTCTGTGCTTCTATTCCTTGAGTAGCATCTATTACAAGTATTGCTCCTTCACATGCAGCTAGGGACCTTGAGACTTCATAGTTAAAGTCCACATGCCCTGGAGTATCTATGAGATTTAATATATATTCTTCTTCATCTTTAGCATTGTAAACCAATCTTACAGCCTTTAACTTTATTGTTATACCTCTCTCTCTTTCCAAGTCCATATTATCTAAAACTTGATTTTGCATTTCTCTTGAAGTCAACATTCCTGTTCTCTCTATTAATCTATCTGCCAAAGTAGATTTTCCATGGTCAATATGGGCAATAATCGAAAAATTTCTAATATTTTCTTGTTTAATTCTTTGCATATTTTTCCTCCTTATGAAGTTTCAAGATAACTCTAGACAATTATAGCAGAAATTTACTATTATGTAAAACTAAAAGACCAGAAACTGGTCTTTTAATAATTTTTTTCAAAAGAGATAAATCAATTATATAGGATTCTCCCAAAATATCTAATCTCCTTGTACTGATATTAATTCTAAAAATATTTGGATTGTCTAAACAATTTAATTCTATGATGTTTTGATTTACAATTTCTATTCCTAATATCAAAAATAAAATTAAAATTAAAATATAAAACCTCTTCGCTCTTTTCTTTCGAAATTCTTTTCTCAATCTTTTGTTTCTTTCTAACCTAGTTTCCATATTATCACCCAGATTAGATTATCCAATTTCTGTATATATTATACAAATATTAATTAATTTTTCCAAATCTATTATCTACTGGAAAATATCTAAATCCTGTAACTCCTTTAATAGATTTAACCGATACACATCCAAAGTAACGACTGTCCTTAGATGCTCCCTCTGCTCTATTATCGCCTAAAACAAAGACCTGTCCCTTTGGAACTTTCCAAGTATCTTCATCATATATGTGAGTATATGAATCATTAACTAAGTATAACTCATCTAATAGGGAACCATTAACATATACCTTTCCATCCTTAATCTCTACCAAATCACCCTCTATACCTATTACTCTTTTTATATAATCTTTAACTGGATCATCTGGAGCTTTGAGAACTATTACATCCCCTCTTGATGGTCCTTTGAAATATAAGGAAACTTTATTTGCAAAAAGTCTATCTTTTTCATGTAAAGTAGGATACATGGAGTTACCTAATACATAAGTAGTATTAAAAATAAAAGCTTTAATTAGAATTGCAATAACCACAGCTGTTACAATACTCTTAACCCATTCTATAGTTTCATTTTTTACATCTTTATTATTTTCTTCCATTAAGTATTACCTCCCAGTACTATCTTAAGTAATTTACATTATATCAGATTTGTAAAAATTATAAAAGACTATTCTTCTAGTAATCTACTCATAACCATAGACAAAACCTCTCCAACTAATTTAGCCCCTTCATTTGCTTCTTCTATTGTATTAAAATTATATCCTACTTCTATTAATGCTGAATAGTCTGATAAATATTGATTGTACTTCCCTCTAGGCTTTATTAGTATACCTCTACATAATCCAGGATATAAGGTATCAGAAACAGCTTTAACATATTTAGCAAAGCCTAGTACTTGCTCCTTATTAACAGAATCCGGACCTACTACTAAAGAAAAAGTAGCAACTGATTTACCTCCTATATCAATTTTAGATTTTGCTTTTATAGTTTCCATATTAGGGCTTTCGTCTACAATAGCATCTCTATGTATATCCAATAACACATTTATATTACTAGACTCTGCCATTTTATTTTTTATTGTATTAAGACTCCTAGAATAAGATTGATTATATGAAGGTAAATCATGAACAGTTTCAACATGATCTACTTTATGACTATTAGCTTCTAAAACAGTTGCTATTATATTACCTATACTTATCATATTATTTTTTTTATCTTGACTTCGATAATTATTGGACTTTGCTGTCAAATAAGATTCCGTTGCATGTGTATGATATATTAAAATATACGGCTTTTCTTTATCTATCTTAAATTTTTTAGCAGTTAGAGGTTCTGGAATACTGTCTATTGTATTTAATTCATTTGAATCCTTAACTATTATTAATGACTCATATTCATCTAAGTTTTCTATGATTATATCCTTTTCCGAATTGTATTCTTCATCCTCTGGTAACGTAAGCTTTGCTTCAATCGAATTTCTTTTATCATCTAATCTTTTTGTCATAGAAAAAAAAGAATTTATGGTTTTTCTTATTTCCATATTTATATTTAACATATCTTTTATTTTCCCAAATGGAATATTAATTGTTTTAAACTCTTTTCTATTTAAATTATGCAGTTTTGATGAATATAATCCAATACCTATTGCACCAATATTTAAGATTATTAAACATAGCAATGCCCAAATAATGTAATCAGATTTTCTAGATTTTCTCATGTTGAACACTCCCTAATATACTTTCAATACAAAAATTATATTCTCATTGGGGAGCAAATATACTAAAATTATTTATCTGATATATCTATTTACATCTTTTAGATCTATTCCTGGATGTAGGGCAATGTTTAAACCATTAGCTACTATTATAGATAAATCGTCAACTAATGCATCAATATCAGTAGGTGTTACCACTACATTTTTCATATAAGGATTTAATACATCTTGAATTAAAGAATATTTTTCTTCAGATGATACTTTTGATAATAAATTGTAAAATTCTGACCCCTCCTCGGACTCAGATTTTAATGAATCTATTACTAAATCCAGAGTATCATTTACAATAGTGGCTGCATCTACAACAGTTGGTATCCCTATTGCAATGACTGGAACTCCAAGAGTGTTTTCATTAAATTCCATTCTGTTATTTCCAACACCTGCTCCAGGATTTATTCCTGTATCTGATATTTGTATTGTAGTAGACACCCTATCCATTTTTCTTGAAGCTAAGGCATCCACAGCTATTACTAAATCCGGCTTAACTTTTTCCACTACTCCTTTTATTATCTCTCCTGTTTCTATGCCTGTTATCCCCATAACCCCAGGAGATAATGCTGCTACATTAGCAACAGTTTCATCTATTTCTTTATTATAATTAACAAAAAATTGTCTAGTAACTAAAACTCTTTCTACAACTTTTGGACCTAGAGCATCTGGAGTAATGTTCCAATTTCCTAGTCCTACAATTAAAATCTTGCTATTTTCCTTGTTCTTACCTAACCCTTTTATTTCTTTAGCTACCACTTGGGATATCTCGTCCTTTAGATCTTCATCGGATTTATTTAGTTTAGGCACATCAATAGTTATATAATTGCCTATTGGCCTATGCAAATTTTCACTACCTTCTTTATTTAATACTTTTATTCTTGTAATTATATAAGATTCATTTTCTTCTTTTTCTAAATTGATACCTTTAGAATCCTCATTCCTTTCATTTTTATATATTTCTCTATTTTCTATAGCTAAATCAGTACGAATTTGATACAATTTAATTCTCCTCTCTTGATAAAAGTTTCCTTAAATGTTTTAATGCTTCAATAAAAGCTTTTATTATAATTTTATCCATTATAATGTTAAATATCCTTGCATTTTATAGTTCTTCATGATAAAATGTTTTTTGTTAGATTAGAGGAGGTGAAACTATTGGCAAATATTAAATCTGCTAAAAAAAGAATTCTTATTACAGAGAAAAAAACAGCTATAAATAAAGCTAGAAAATCTGAAATTAAAACATATATTAAAAAATTTGATAAAGCTATTGAAAACGAAAATTTTGATGAGGCAAAAGTATTACTTAAAGCTATTGACAAGAAGTTAAAGAAAGCTGCTCATAAAAATGTTATGCATATGAATAATGCATCTAGAAAAGTTAGCCGCTTAACGAAGAAATTAAATAGCGCAATGTAATTAAAGTAGATAAAACTTCGGGAGGCCGAAGTTTTTTTATGTCAAATAAGCTAATTTAATAATTAACATTTCAAGAGCTAGTTTTTCGTCATAGGAGCTAGTTTTTTGTTTTATATCTAATTCTAAAATGTAATTCAATACTTTTTCAAGTTGGTTTTCAGTGAAATTATAGGATTCTTTAGATATTTTTTTGAACTCATAGGGTTTTATCTGTAATTTTTCTTGAACTTCTCCTTCAGAATATCCTTTTGCCCTATATAATTTATATCCTAACATTAATCTTAATTGCCTTATTATCATAGCAAGTATCCTTTGAACTGGCTCGTTTGATATATACATTTCATTAAATATCTTTAAAGCTGAATCACTATCTCTCTTATTTATACTAGCAAGCAAATTAAATATATTAGTATCTAATGTCCTAGCTAAAACCATATCTATATCCTCTTTTACAATTTCATTATTAGATACATAGTTAATTAATTTTAATAATTCGTTTTCTAAATCATAAAGAGTCTTAATGCTAGTATAGTCACTATATCCCATTTCCTGAATAAAATAGTTTAAATTTGCATTTGATATTCTTTTTTTATAATTCTTTAATCTATTTTCCACCCATATATTTAGTTCTTTTCCTTTTAATTTATTAAATTCTACTACTCCATTTAATCTATTAATAGCTTTATATAATTTATTTGTTTTTTTAAGTTTATTTGACCTATCCATTATAATTAAGCAAAGGTAACTATCTAATTTTTCTACATATGAGCTAATTTTTCCTTCTAAATCATCACCTTCATTTTCTATAATTTCACTGATATCTTTTATAATGACTAATTTTTTAGATGACATAAATGGTAGCGTTTCGCATGCATTTAAAATATTGTCAAATTTCATTTCTTTGCCATCTATTATCATATAGTTTAATGCTTCCAAAGATTCATCAATATACCTTTCCTTTAAAGATTCTATTGCCTCATTCATAAGATATTCTTCGGCTCCTGTAAATAAATATACCGATAATAGATTATCCTTATTTATAAGATTCATAAATTCACTATAATTCATTAACTGCCAACCCCTCTTCTAGATGTAAATAAATCTTTATTAAAACATAAGTTATTAAATAATATACTATATATATAATAATATCCATTAAGTTTTCTTTTAATAAAGCCGTTAATTTCAATTTATCACGTATAAATGGTCTAATATCTATTTCTTGTTTATTTAATTTTACTGTAATCAATCCCATAGTATCTGTTCTATATAATCTGGTACCTAATTTATTATATCTATCTAGAACTTCTTCCTTTGGATGTCCATAAAAATTATTTCTTCCCACTGAAATAACTCCTATTGATGGTCTTATGTTATTTAAAAGTTCTTCTGTAGAGGAAGTATTGCTTCCATGATGAGGTACTTTTATTATATCAATATTTTCCTTAAGCTTATTTGCCAATATGACCTCTGCTTCTTTCTCTATATCCCCAGTAAATAATATTTTCTTATCATAATATGAAAGTAAAAATACTAAGGATAAATTATTAGGACTTAATTTTGCTTTTCTTAAATCTTCATTTGGACTTAAAACTTCTATAGATGTGTTTTCATCTAACCATATTAAGTCTTTTTCTTTTAATATAGTTAAAGGTATGTCTTTTTCCTTTATTTTATTATACACTGGATTTTCATTGTCTTTGTAGGATATTAAAATATTACTTATATCTATATTATCCATTAAAAGCGGCAATGACTTACAATGGTCATCATCAAAATGAGTTATAAAAACACCCCTAAGCTTATTTATGCCATTTTTCTGTAAATAGGGAAATGTAATATTCTTTCCTATATCAAAGGAGTCCATTATGTTTCCACCAGTGTCTATTAAATAGCTTCCTTTTTTAGTATTAATTAAAGCTGAATCACCTTGACCTACATCTATAAAATGTATGTCAATAGATTTATCATTAAGTAGTACTAAAAAATTAAATAATATTAAAATAACAAAATAATATATAATGGATTTTTTAATATTAAAACTAAATCTATCTATTCTTATAACTTTAAATATTATAAGCAACAAAATATAATATAGAAAAATCTCAAAAATGTTTGGCGAATGAAGGTTTAATATACCAAAGGGTATCTTATATAAAATATCTACCAGTTTAAATTGTATTGATAAAGTCAAGTTTAATATATTACCTATTAATGAGGTCAATATTGGTATTGTATAAAATAAGCATACCATAATTCCCCCTAGGATTAAGGATAAAGATAACATGGGAACTATAATTAGATTAGAGAGTATACTTAATATTGATATCTTATTAAAATAATAGGCTTGTACTGGCAATAATCCTATCTGAACTCCTAATATACCAGATAATCCATAGACTATTTTGTTATTATAGGGGTATAATTTTCTTTGTATCTTAGGTGTAAAATAAATTATTGAAAACGCTGCCATAAATGAAAGTTGAAATCCAATATTAAAAATCCAAATTGGATTTGCTATTAATAGAATAAACATTGCAAAGAACAAAGTATTGATAGAATCATAGGGCTCTCTTAGAGACTCCCCATAAAAAATTATACTAAACATTATATTGGCTCTAAGTAAAGAAGGTGGAAATCCTATTAGATACCCGTAAATCCAGATAATACTAAGTGTTATAACTATATTTAATTTTCTTTTTATACCTAAATGAGATAATATATAATTTAAAAATCCAGCTATTATTCCTATATGTAATCCTGATACAGCCAATATATGGGCTAATCCTAGGTTTCTATATTTCTCCAAATTCTCTTCTTCCAAATATGAGGACTCTCCCAATATTATACTTTTCATCATGGAGCTGTTGTCCTCATTTAAATTATTATCAAATAAATTTTCTATACTTTCTATAAAACTAGCCTTTATCCTATATCTAAAAGGTTTATCTATTTTTTTGATTTCTGTTATGGAATAATCTTTTATGGTCATTATTGTATGTATTTTATTTGATAGTAAATTTAATCTATAATTAAAAAGCATTGGATTAGTATTTTTTTGTGGAATTTTTAATTTCCCTATAAAACTTATTTCATCACCTAACTCAATATTTTTATCCCCTATGACTTTTAATACCATTTTTTCTTTTACTCTAGTATATATTGAATTATCTACTATTTTATTAACTTTAATAATATATTTCCCTTGTTCTTCATCTTTACAAATTATTTCATCAACAATACCATTAAACACAATATCTCTATCTACTTCTGTTGAAAGAATACTGCTATTTAAACTATGACTCCCAAGTATCACACCTAATAAACTAAGAATTGAAAATAATAATATAGTGTTTGATTTTTCCATTATAAGATTTAAAATATAAATTCCTATAGTCAATACAATTAAAATAAAACTTACAGTTTTATTAATCTCTAAATAATAAGATATGATTATTCCTAAAGCTAATGGAATTGTTATAAACACAAAAGGCCTATTCATAAAACCCTCCAGCTTATTTTTTTCTATGCATCCTATTTAAGCTCCAAATCATAAGTATCACTCCCAATAAAACCAATATGCTACCATCTGGCATATATACCACCTCAATTCATTTTATATTATTATAACATAGTGACCTAATATTTTATTATTGTTTTTGTTTTTTTATGGTAATATATAATATATAATGTTGAAGGGAATGATAACTAAATGACAAATAGACTTTATTTAGATAATCCTTATTTACGAGAAATTGATTCAAGGATAGTTGATAAAATATATAAAGATGGAAAATATTATATAAAGCTTAATAGGACAATCTTTTACCCTCATTTATCTGGAGGGCAACCTGGAGATAGAGGTACTATAAATGGTGTTCAAGTATTAGAAGTGTATGAAGAAGATTCTGATATAATCCATGTAACGAAAGAAAATATTTATAGTGATAAAGTAATCCTAAATATAGATTGGGAAAATAGATTTGATAATATGCAACAACATACTGGTCAACATCTACTATCTGCTGCATTTTATAAACTCTATAATGGTGAAACTATTGGTTTCCATATAGGAAAAGATTATGTATATATTGATATTACTTTACCAGATTTATCTGAAGAGGATTCTGAAAAAATCGAAATGTATGCAAATAGAATAATATTTTCAAATTTCGAGATTAAATCCTATTATATTGAAAAAAATGATATAAATAAACTTCCAATTAGAAAGCAACCAACTGTAAATTCTAATATTCGTATAGTCGAAATTGATAATATAGATTTTTCCCCTTGTGCTGGTACTCATTTAAGAAACACTGGAGAAATAGGACTTATAAAGATAAGAAAATGGGAAAAATATAAGGGTAATATTAGAATTGAATTTGTTTGTGGTAACAGAGCATTATTTGACTATAGATGGAAAAGTAAAATGATTAAAGATATTAGCTTACTATTATCTTCAAAAGATACTGATGTATTAGAAAAGGTTAAAATTCTCTATAACCAAAAAGAAGATTTAGAAAAAAGCAATAGAAATCTTCAAGAAGAACTCCTTAGATATAAAGGAGAAGATTTATTAAAAAATGCTATAAAGATAGATGGAATTTCATTTGTTACTAAAATATTTGATGATAGAGATTTAAAGACAATTAATAAGATATCAGTTCACTTAAATAATATAGAGAAATCTATTCAAATTTATGGTTCTAAATATGAAAATAAAGGACAGTTTTTGATTAGCGTGTCAAAAGACTTAAATATTAACCTTAAAGATATATTCAAAGAGGTATCAGAGGAATTTGAGATTAAAGGTGGAGGTAGCCCTCAAACTATCCAAGGTGGATGTTCTCTTGATGACTTAGATAACTTACTAAATATTTTTTTTGAAAATATAAAAAGCAAAACTAAAGGTTAGAGAGAAATCCCTCTAACCTTTAGTTTTATATATAACTTAGAATCTCATTAGATATTTCTTCTTTAACCTTAGTAACTCCTAAGAAATCAACAGATGGTTTGTAAGATTTTTCTAAAATAAAATGATTTTCTTTTGCTCCATTTAAACTTTCAATCCCTTTATCTACTAAAATATTAAACATCTTATAATCTTCTCTATTTAATTTGCTATTATCTAAATATTTATTTAAATCTATTTTTGTTTTTGCAAATTTTTCCCCATATTTATTTGAAGTTATTATTGTATCTAATTCCTTAATAAATATAGATTCAATTTTTTCTGGTATCAGAGCATCATGATATATCTCTATTTCATAGTTTCTTAATTTTGATTCTCCTAATATTCTACTTAGTAAAGTATCTTTTCCTGTTCCTATAGTTCCATCTATATAATATATATCTTCTACCCATTCCAATATAGTATTTGTATAGTCCACGAATCCATAAGGTGTATAAGCCGTAGAGAATAAATGTCTTTCTCCAAATCCATTAGATATTATTTTTTTCTCTTTTTTAGAAAAAATTTTTTCTAAAATTTTTCTACTTTCATTATTTATCTCTTTAATATCTAGTTTTAATTTATTATCATCTTCTATTTCCCTAAATATGATTTTTGCAGCCTTAAAATAATTAAATGCCTTTCTATAGGCATATTTATTATTTATCTTAGCCTTAACTATCTCTGCCTTATTAGATTCTAAAGAACGAGAATCTATAAATTGTGCTAAATCTATTATTTTATCTGTTAATCCTGGATATAAAGGCTCAATTGTATGTGGAGGAGTGCCGTCTACAATAGCTATACCAAGTTCGCATATAACCATCCCATCTATAGAGTTGGGATCTGATGGACAATGGTGGTACTCTATACTATAGCCTTCATTGAAAATTCTTTCACCTATTTCCTTCATTAAAGAAGATTTCCCACCTCCTGGCATGCCCTTTAATATATATAATGCATTTCTATTTAAACCTATGATATTATCGTGAAAAGAGTAAAAACCATTAGACGTATTTCCTCCTGGAAATATTCTTCGTATTTTTGCCATATAAAAACCTCCTAAAAAGATTATATAATATAATTTATTCTTTTAGGACTATTATGTGCATATTGATAAAAAAGAACTCTTGAAAGAGTTCTTCTGATAAAATTTATATGATATTTTTTCTATTCATGGTATAATTTTACAATAAAAAATATGTCATCCTCAATACTTCAAAATAATCATCTGTATTAAATAATAGAGTATTGCTATCTATTTTTTCCATCCCTGGATAATAGAACATCTTATTTGCATAAGTATGTTCTTTAAAACAAATCTCTACTTTAAAGTTTTTAGGCAACTCTATTTTTGCTTTGTTTAAATCTTGCTTTAAAGATTTTTCTGCATTCTCTCTTATAAGCTTTAAGGATTTTTTAGTAGATAAATTTACTGTAGATGAGCCGACTCCTTCCTTTACTGCTACAGTATATAAGCTTGGATGAAGTTTTTGACTATCTTCACATAGCATCTTATCTCCAGTTAATAATACTGTTGGTACTCCCTCATAAGTTGCAGCATAACTATATAATAAAAATTCACTTCCATACTCTTCATTGATTTTTATATATAAAGGTCTTGATGTAAATGTATGAGACATAGGATTCCCTTCTCTACCTGCAGCTGAATGATATCCAATGAACATAACTGCATCAAATGTATTATCTAACCCCTCAACCATACTATACGGGTGTCCAGACCATCCTCTTATTAATTTTGCACATTCAGGTAATTTGGTTACATCAATATTTGTAGCTGAACCATGGGCATCTTTAATTACAATTTCATCAACACCTGCAGCAATAGCTCCTTCACAGGCAGCTATAACTTCATTAGTCATTTGTTCTGCATGATAGGCATAATCCTTTTTATCAGGATTACACTCATCCCATTTTGTAGTAGAAGTAATTCCTTCCATATCAACGCTCATAAATACCCTCATAAGTTTTCCCCCTTATTTAAAGTTTTTGTTTATAATTGTTAAACTTTTTATCTATTTGTAACTATTTAATAATAAACTAATTATATAAGTGGATAATGACATGTAACTAGCCTTCCATCTATATTTTTCGTTTCTGGTTCTTCTCCTTTACATAAATCCTTTACATATGGACATCTTGTATGAAATCTACAACCTGAAGGTGGATTCATTGGACTTGGTATATCACCCTCTAATATAAGCTTTTCCTTATATCTAGTATGAGGATCTGGTACTGGCGATGCTGCAATTAAAAATTTAGTATAGGGATGCAATGGATATTTATACACTTCATCCGTATTTCCTAATTCCATAACTTTGCCTAAAAACATTACACAAACTCGATTTGATAAATACCTAACTACATCAAGATCATGAGAAATAAATAAATATGTCAATTTCTTTCTTTCTTGAAGATCAAGTAAAAGATTAATTATTTGAGATTGTATTGAAACATCTAATGCAGAAACTGGTTCATCGCATACAACAAATTTTGGATTTAATGCAATAGCTCTTGCAATGCCTATTCTTTGTCTTTGCCCACCACTAAACATATGAGGATATCTTGATGCATAGGCTTTTCTCAATCCTACTAATTCTATTAACTCTTGTACTCTTTCTAATTTTTCATTACCTACAGCTACATTGTGAGTTATAAAGGGTTCACCAATTATATCAACTACTTTCATTCTAGGGTTAAGAGAAGCATAAGGGTCTTGAAAAATTATTTGCATCTCTTTTCTCAACTCACGCATCTCATTTTTGTTTAACTCAAAAATATTTTTACCTTCAAAATAAACTTCTCCTGCAGTTGCATCTAATAGGCGAAGAATTGTCCTACCAAGGGTACTTTTCCCGCATCCCGATTCACCTACAAGTGCTAATGTTTCTTTTTCATGTATATCAAAACTTATATCATCAACAGCACGTATAGTTCCAGAAGTCTTGCCCAATCCACTTTTTTCAACAGTAAAATACTTTTTTAAATTTTTCACACTCATAATTACATTATCCATATTTTCGTCACCCTTATTATTTATATTTAAAACACCTTACCAAATGACCGTTACCACTATCTACTAGTTCAGGTTCTTTTTCTCTGCATATGTCCATTGCATAATCACATCTTGGACTAAATCTACATCCTTTTGGTAAGTATAATAAATTTGGCACAATTCCCTTAATACTATATAATCTCTCTAATTTTACATCATCATTATTTGCTTTAGGAATAGACTTTAACAGACCTTCAGTATATGGATGTAAGGGACTATCAAATAATTCAAAGACATCTCCTTGTTCCATAACCTTTCCAGCATACATTACATATACATAATCACACATATCAGCCACTACTCCAAGGTTATGTGTAATTAAAATTATTGAGGTGTCAATTTGCTTTTGCAAATTTTTCATCAAATTTAATATTTGAGCTTGAATTGTTACATCTAGAGCAGTAGTAGGTTCATCAGCTATTAGTAGCCTTGACCTACAAACAAGAGCCATGGCTATCATAACTCTCTGTCTCAACCCTCCAGATAATTGATGAGGATAGGAATTGTATCTTTTTTCTGGTTCAGGAATACCAACATGTTCAAACATATTAATAACTATTTTTTTTGCTTCATTTTTTGTAATTTTCTTATTATGTATAAGCATGACTTCTGCCACTTGTTTCCCTACAGTATATGCAGGATTTAAGGATGTCATTGGTTCTTGGAATATCATAGAAATCTTATTACCTCTAATAGATCTCATTTTGGCCTTGGAATAGTTTAAAAGATTTTCTCCATTAAAAATAATTTCTCCGTCTACAATTTTTCCAGGTAAATCTATTAATTGTAATATCGACAAAGATGTCACACTTTTACCACATCCAGATTCCCCTACAATACCTACTATTTGTCCTTTGTTTACCTGTATACTTACGTCATCAACTGCTGGAACAACTCCCTTATCAGTATAAAAATAAGTTTTTAAATTTCTAATATTCAAAATTTGATTTTCCACCATTTCACAATTCCTCCTTTATTGTTTTAAATATGGATCTAGAGCATCTCTCAAACCATCACCTAAAAAATTAAATGCTAACACAATAATCAATATTGCTATTCCTGGAGAAATTGTTACCCATGGTGCATTAAATAAATATTCTTTTCCATTAGATACCATCAATCCCCAACTTGATGCTGGAGGTTGGGCTCCTACTCCTAGAAAGCTTAAACTTGCTTCTGAAAGAATAGAACTTGGTATATTTAAAGTGAATAATACAAGAAGCTGGGGTATGCAATTTGGTAATATATGTCTAAACATAATAATATAATCCTTTACACCAATGGCTTTTGCCGCTTCAACAAATTCTTTGTTTTTTAAAGAAAGAGTTTGTGATCTGACTACTCTAGCTGTTCCAGCCCACCCAACTACACTTAATGCAATAAATATATTAAGCAAATTTGCTCCTAAAGTATACATAACAACCATTGCCAAAAGTATAGAGGGAAAAGATAGTACAATATCTGCAATTGTCATAATTATAATATCAGTCTTCCCTCCATAATACCCAGATAATATCCCCATAATAATTCCTATAATCATAGAGATTGTAGGGGGAACTAAGGCTATCACTAAAGAAATCCTAGAACCATAAATTATTCTTGTTAGGACATCCCTTCCATACATATCTGTCCCAATTAAATTTTCTCTACTCGGTTTCAAAAATTGAGCATCTAAATCTACTTTATATGGGTCATGTCGAACAATAATTGGTGCAAATATAGCCAATAAAATAAACATTAGTATTACTATAGAACCAACTACTGCTAACTTGTTTTTTTTGAAAGATGTAAATAATTCTTTCCATAAATTAGATTCAATAATTTCTTCCATATCTTTAATATCTTCTTTAATAATATCCATATATTAACGCCTCCATCAGTTATATTTTATCCGTGGATCTATAAATGAATATAAAATATCTGCAACAAGATTGCCTAAAATAACTATAAATGTTGTAAAAATAACTGATCCTTGAAGTAGTGGCATATCTCTGTTCTGAATAGCATTAACAGCAATTCTTCCTATTCCAGGTATTCCAAATACACTTTCAGTTATAACTGCTCCCGAAAGAAGACCTGCTACTTGGAGAGCCATAACTGTAACTACTGGAAGCATTGAGTTCTTTAAAGCATGTTTTACAATAACTCTTATATCAGCATTGCCTTTTGCCCTAGCAGTTCTTATATAATCATTCCTCATAACTTCTAGAAGATTAGATCTAGTTAATCTTGCAATAGTACCTGCAGAGCTCCACCCAAGAACTATAGATGGCATTATCAAATGCTTAAAACTGGTAAAACCTGATACAGGTAATAATCCAAGTTTTAAAGAAAATATATATTGAAAGAGTAATCCCGCCCAAAATACTGGAATAGAAACTCCAAGAAGAGAAAATCCCATAAAGATATTATCCACAAAAGAATTTCGTTTTACTGCGGAAAATATCCCAGCGGGAATTCCAATAATCCAAGATACAACGGCTGCTGACACAGCTAATTTAAGCGTGTTAGGAAATGCATCAAATAGCAAATCTGCCACTGGTCGTTTTAATTTATATGAAACTCCAAAATCCCCTTGAACCGCACCCCATAAAAACCTAAAAAACCTTATATAAGCAGGATCATCAAGATTCATCTGCTGTCTTACTCTTTCAATAACATCTGGTTTCACATGTTCTTTCATCATCAATGTAACAGGATCTCCAGGAACAACATTTAATAATATAAATGTAATTAAAGATATTCCAATTAATACTGGTATAACGAGAAGTATTTTTTTAACTATATATCTGCTCATACGGCACCTCCATAGCTATTTATCAATTAATGTATAATAACCACTGCAAAGCAGTAGTCATTATACATTAATAATATATCTTATTCTACTATCTCTACATTATAATAAGGCATATCTCCCCAGCCATTCCATGAAACCTTAAGATTTTTAACTCTAGGTTGAACAATAAATATTTTGTTAAGAGAGAATAATGGTATCCAAGCAGCATCTTCATGTACTATGGTCTTTTCTAACTCTTGATATAACTTCATTCTCTGATCCTGATCAGTCATTGCCCTTACTTCTTCTATTTTTCCATGGACTTCTGAGTTATTATAGCAAAAAGATCTTGCAAATGTATTTTTCTCTGAGAAAAACGTGTAAAAAAAGTTATCAGGATCATTATAATCTGCCATCCATACATTATAATATGAAGGAAGTTCTCCTTGTGCTCTTATTCCAAAATAGCTTGCGCTATCCATTTGTGTAATTTTAACATCAATTCCTATATCCCCTAACATAGCCTGAACAGCTTCATTTATTTTTAATGTTGAAGGGCTATCAGTTGTCATAGCTAATTCCATTTCAAATCCATTTGGATATCCCGCTTCTGAAATTAACTCTTTTGCTTTTGTAGGATCATAGGGAATTTCTTGTAAATTAGAATTAAATCCTAATACTCCCGGTGGAATAATACCATGAACTAATCTACCTTCACCACTATATAATTTATCAAGTATAGTTTTACGATCTATCCCCATCTGTATTGCTTTTCTTATTCTTACATCATCCAATGGCTTAATACTTTGGTTTAAACAATAATAGTACGTTCCAGCTTTTGAACCGCTAACAATTTGCTCCTTCCATTTATCACTGTTTTTAAATGCTTCATATTGGCTTCTTGCATTATCTACATCAAATACATCTATTTCATCTGTTTCAAACATAATCCTGATTGTTTCTGCGTCAGGTACTATTTTTACAATAATACCATCAAGTTTAGGTGCCCCTCTAAAGTAATCAGAATTTGCAACCATGACAAATTGTTCATTTAATTTCCACTCTTTAAATATAAATGGCCCCGTTCCTATGGTTTTTTCTGGAACCAATCCAAATTCTTCTCCTGCTTCAGTTGTTGCTTTTCTATTAAATATTGAACATGGCGGAGCAGCAAGATTTGCTATAAAAGGTGCAAAAGGTTTTTCTAATGTAATTTCTACAGTATAATCATCAATTACTTTAATACCACTAACAACATCTATTTTTCCTTCCATTCTTTCTTTAGCACCTGCAATCATATCAAGAAAGTCTGTATTTAATGCTTGTGTTTTAGGATCTAACATCCTATCAAAGGAAAATAAAACATCATCTGCTTTTAACTCTTCTCCATTATGAAATTTTACATTCTTTCTTAAATAAAAAGTATATTTAAGACCATCATCAGATACATCCCATTTTTCTGCTAATCTAGGAACAATTTCTGATTTTCCTTCCTCAACTGTGGCTGCGTCTACAAGACAATCAAATACATTTAGTGCAATAAGGTATGTGTCTGTTAATTTTTGGGGATCTCCAGTACTTGGATCCTCAGTGTTTAAGATTCTAATCATCTTTTCACCATCGATACTGGAACTAGTATTGCCACTTTTTGATTTGCAACCAGTCATTGAACTAACAATCAATACAAATATAATCACTAACATTAATATTTTGTTTTTTGATTTTAGCATCCCTTGACCTCCTTATTGTTATTTATACATTTTTAAAACTTGATCCTATTTCCTAAACATCAATCCTCTCTTTAAATATTTAAGGTTTTATTCTATATTTATTATCACTCCTTTCAACTTTTTAATTTTATGCCATATATTTATAAAGTATTAATATATTTATTCAGATCCTAGCTCCAGACAGAATATTATGATAATTCAAGAAGTGATTTAGGTTATTTGAAATTCTTGTTTATGTTCTAAACTTACAGATTTTATTTCATTATATAATAATATATACTTGCAATTTATATGCCATCCTTAAAAGCGCAATATCTTCATATTTAAATAAATTAAATTAATTTTTAGGCATAATTATTGCCTATTTAGCTTTCATTTTATCCCATTTATATTTATTTAATAAGAAAGCAGCATAAAATACTATCTTCATAATATAATTATATTTTAATAGTTATATTTAAATATTCCATTAATTAGTTATCCAAGATTGTCAAAAAACATCTGCGTATTATTTACATATAAAAAAACCTCTTTATACATGGTCTTATAAATAATTCCATTAAACAAAAGAGGTTATTTTTATTAATCAAATTTTATTTAGAATTTTATTTTTTATTTTATTTAAAACTCCCTTTTAATGATATATATTGATCAAATATCAATCTACTTACCTTCCCACCAAATCTATATGATTCATGGTCATTATAATACAAATTATCAACAAAATCTTTGGTAAACAAAGATATAACATATCCACCATAAGGTGTATATACAATCCCTCCATCATTTCTACATTCATTCATACTGCCACTCTTTGAAGCAATAGAAACTAATTCCTCATCACCAGTATTTTCCGAATCCAAGAAATACTGTGGTAAGTCTCTTGTTAAAATAGTATTATAATGTTGATTTTTAAATATCTCTATCATTTCCTCAGAAATTTCCTTACTCCACAATTCTTTCCTATATAATAATTCAAAAAATTTTCCATAATCTCTTGGAGTAGTAGTTCCTAATTTACTATATTTTTCAAAATCTATCTTGTTATGAAGTACTGTATCTTTAAGACCTAAATCCATACAAGTGTTATTTATATTATCTATTCCAAGTAAATCTATTAAAATATTGGTAGCAATATTATCACTAATCACAATCATAAGTGTTGCAAAACTCTTAGCCGTCATCTCTACTCCATAGTCTAAATCTCTTAATATTCCACTTCCGACCACATAATTTTCTTTTTCATATTTTAAAATTTTATTAGGATTAATTTTCTTTTCATGTATTTGTCTATATAATTCTGCTAATACAAAAACCTTAATTGTGCTAGCCGTTTCAAATTTAGTGTCAGAATTAATCTCTATTATATTTCCTTTAAAGTCATTTAAATAAATTCCCATTTTCCCACTAAAATTATAAACTTCTGCATTGATTCTTGACTCTAATGACAACTTATCCATGGCTACCTCCTTATTATAACTCAAATATATTTAATCTAATAAATAATCTACAATACATATTGGTTTTGATTTTTTTATATATACTCTTGGAACTCTTCTACTAATAACACTAAGAACTTCATTTCTATTAGTATTTATTTTTTCAGCAACTTCATCTAAGGTTATTCCATCTTTAGAATTTCCTCCCAATAAAATAACTTCATCTCCTACTTTAGCATAGGGTATATTGCTTAAATCTATCATACATTGATCCATGCATATCTTGCCAATTATAGGAGCTCTTTTACCATTTATGTTTACTTCTCCTTTACCAGTAAGAGCTCTCATATATCCATCTGCATATCCTACTGGTAATGTTCCAACTATAGTTTTTTTCTTGGCAACAAAAGAGTAATCATATCCTACTCCTTCTCCTGCTTGTATTTCTTTAACCTGGGATATCTTAGCTTTAAAGGTCATTACTGATCTTAAACTTCCTTCTTTCTTGGATGATGTTTGTACACCATACATAAAAGAACCTAATCTTATCATATCAAGATGATACTCAGGATAGATTACCATACCTATACTATCACAGATATGTTTAATAGGTATATAAATTCCCTTGGCTTCAAGTTTATGAATTACATTCATTAGTAATTCATATTGTATTTTATCAGTTTCTTTTGTCTTTAGTGCAAAATGTGTAAATATACCTTCCAATCTTATATTTTTTAAATTGTATATCTTTTCTATTATACTTATAGTATTAGAATCAATTTTTAATCCAAGTCTATTAAACCCTGTTTCGATTTTTATATGAATTGTAACTTCTTTATTTAACATTTCTCCTATATCAGATAATATTATAGCTTGCTCTAAACTAAAAATTGTAATGGTTATATTATTTTGAACAGCAAATTTCAATTTATCACTAGGAGTATATCCCATTATCAATATGGGAATATCTGAATAGTATTTCCTAAGTTCAATTGCCTCCGTAAGACAGGCTACTGCCAACATATCTATTCCATTTTCAATAAGGACTTTTGCTATATGTATGGAACCATGTCCATATGCATTTGCCTTTACAACTCCAGCTATTTTTGTCTTTGATTTTAACATTTTTCTTGCTTGAGATAAATTATATTCTAAATTAGAGAGATCTATCTCTACCCATGTATTTCGCATTAATGAGTCAGTGCAGTTCTTAAACATAATATCCCTCCTAATTTAATTATATTACTTTCCATATTTCTATTTAGATTTCGCAGCTAATATAAATGCTTTAAATAAATTTAAAAATTGAGAATAGCGTTTTGCTAAACATTCTGGGTGAAATTGTACCCCTATTAAAAATCTTTCATCTGTTGCCTCTATAGCCTCTATTATTTTATCCTCAGAAAAAGCAGAAATAGATAAATTATTTCCTAGTTTCTTTATTGCCTGATGATGATTGGAATTTACAAATATTCTTTCTGTTTCGAATATACTATATAATTTACTATCCTTCTTAATATCTATTGAATGATATAATTCATCCTTTGAGATTCCAATTGGACTATGACCTAATGTATTTGGTATTTGCACACCTATATCTTGATATAGACTACCTCCTAAAGCAATATTCGCCAATTGATGTCCTCTACATATTCCCAATATAGGTAGTTTTCTTTCATATGCTTTTACAAATAATCCAAACTCATATTTATCCCTTATGGCAGATATATCATTTACCTCTCTTAAAGGATTTTCATCATAAGATAAAGGTGAAATATCCAATCCTCCAGTAAAAAGAATACCATCTACTAAATTTAAATAATAGTCATAATCTTCTTCATCATAAATAATTGGTATATTTATTGGTATTCCACCTGCATCAAATATTGAATTAATATAATAACTGTTGACAGTATGAAAGCCTTTCTGTTCTGACTCAAATGTTGTTATTCCGATAATTGGTTTCAATATCTTCCCCCCTAATTAATATTATTATAAAATTTAATATAAGCAAAATTTATGCCATAAAAAATATTGTTTGTTCTTTGATATTGTAAATTATATCACATTAACTTGATTTGACAATAATTCAAAGTATATGTAATCTTATTAATTATATAATTTATTTACTACTATAAAATAAACCAACTCTTTTTTTCCTGTTTTGAGGAAAGTTTCCTAATTTTCGCACTATTTTATGAATATTATTATGTAATATAAATGTAGTTTCATAAATAAACCAAAAAAGCGATCAAAGTCACTAGTTTACTATTGGGGAGTATGTGGAAATCAAACCCACTGAAAAAGTTGATACTATCATTAATTATAGTTTATGTTTGCAGAATGTTAGCAAGGCACAATCCAAATTTCTAACTTTTTTCTACACAATAAGAAACACTTTGGAATAATTGAAATCTATATAAGGTCATTATATACATTTAAAAATAATAGCCAGATTTAAGCTTTAATTAATACTTTTAAAAACAAAATAGGATGAAAGTACAATATTCATAGGATTTAAACCATACTGTGAGAATAAGGAATTAATAAAGAAATTAGATATTCTCACTATAATATGATAAAATATTATAAATAAAGAATATGAATAAAGAAGGGGCTTTCTTATGTATAACAAATTCGTAAATATCATTAAACCTTTGATTACACTTTTTCTAATTACTATTACGTTTATTGCTATTGGTATTAATGCAAAACTATCCATTAATTTTTTGGTATATGCTATAACATTACTTATATTGCCAATGTGCCTTAAAAATAGGAGTCTATATAAGAATTAATTAAATTAAAGCTTGAGAAAAATAAATAGGAGGAGGAAAATTATGTTAGAGAAGATAGCAAAGTTTTTTGGATACTTTATTATAGTAATTTCTCTTATAGCAGGAATTACTAGCATTATTAGTAAAGATTATGGATTACTGGTTTTGCAAATATTAGCTTTATTAGTAGGAGTATTTCTAATTTATGTATTAAGGAATGTTAAAATATTCAAAAAAACAACTGATGATGATTACGATATAGAATAGCTTTTACATCTAAGTTTCTTAATATTTTTGTAATACTAGAGCCTTAACTGGCTCTTTTATATAAATCAATAAAGAACATAAGTTTAAGAAAGGAGGTTATTTTTGTGTCAAAAACAAGAGTAGAATATTATCCAGAAGAGCTAGAACAGTTACTAGATAAACATTTAGAAATTGAATCCCTTAAAAAGCAACAATTAGAGGTAGAAAATAATTTAATATTCACAGGAATTACTGGTGGATTCATATCAAAGAAAACTATTTCTGATTGGTTTAGACGATTCTTAATTAGAAATAAATTAAAACGTATTACATTCCATGGCTTGCGTCATACAAGCGCTACAATGCTTTTAGCCAGCGATAACCTCTTAAGAATGTTGCAGAGCGATTAGGACATTCTCGCGCATCTACAACAGCAAATATTTATGCTCATGCCATACCAAGAATTGACAAGGATGCATCCAATGTTTTTTCAAACATTTTATCAAATGGCACACGAAGTGTCACACAAGATGAAAATTTAAAGGTTGTAAAATAAAACAAAAATAAAAAAAGCGACAAAAGTCGCTAATTTACTATGGCGGGAGTATGTGGGAATCGAACCCACCCAAGAAGTTCCTAACCCCTCGCGCTGGTTTTGAAGACCAGAGAGCCCACCAGGACTCATCTACCCCCAAGATATATGCAATTTTGCAACTATTATAGTATATCATATCGACAAATTCTGTCAAGAAAAATCGCCTATAATTCTACAAAAATCTAATTTACTTATAATTTAGAACCATTAAAATAATAGCCTACTCCCCATTTGGTCATAATATACTCTGCTTCTGATGAATCTTTCTCAATCTTTTCCCTAATTCGTCTTATATGAACATCTACTGTCCTTAGATCACCATAATATGCATATCCCCATACTAATTCCAATAACTCTTCTCTTCTAAAAACCTTATTAGGATTTGATATAAGAATAAAAAATAAATCAAATTCTTTCCCAGTTAAATTTACATTTCTATCCTTTATAATTACCTTTCTACCTACAGTATTAATGGTAAAATCCTGTATTTTTATTACTTGATTATTAAATTCCATTGCTTTATAATCTACTCTTCTTAATATTGCCTTAATTCTTGCCTTTAATTCTAAAATATTAAAAGGTTTAACAATATAATCATCTGCACCATATTCTAGAGCTAAAATTTTATTAATATCCTCATCTTTTTCAGTTATTACTATAATTGGAACTTGAGAAACATTTCTAATGGCTTGACAAACATTCAAGCCATTAGAATCTGGTAATATTAAATCAAGTAATATAAGATCATAATTATTTATTTTAAGTTTTTCCAAAATGTCTTTGCCATTAGAAATCATATCTATAATATATCCGTCTTGCTCAAGACTATATTTTAGTCCTTTTACAAAGGATTTATCACTGTCTAATATTAATATCTTTTTCTCCATTCTTTCACCCCTGTACTTGTGCATTTGTCATTTGTTTAAAATTCTAATATCATTATCTCTCTTTGTTATTTTAACTTGGTCAAAGTGTTCAAGAATGGCAAGGGCTATCTTTCTATTAGTATTTAACATATCTCTATATTCACCTATTGATACTGAAGTTTTATTTTCAAAATGCTCCTTTAACTTATCTAAGCTTAAATCATATGCTTCTTTAGAGATATATACTTCTTCATTTAATTTTATAATATCTCCTTTATTCAATAGAGAAAGAAAAATTTCATCCAGTTCTTCCTTCTTTCCATGAATAATGGTTGCTAAATCTTCTCTTCTCGGTGGTTGAAAAGGAGTTTCATTAAATTTCTTCAAAATTTGTTGACTAATCTTTAATTGGTCATGATTAAATTTTACTTCAAATTCTTTTATAGAAATATTCTCAAACCTTTGTTTCAAATAATCATTTTCAACTAACAATTCTATAAATGCTTCTGCCACCTTTGGTTTTGCATTACTTAAAAATCTACTACGAATTTCCTCCTTTGGCATACCTGCCCTCAAAGGATATTTAGAATGAAATTTGCTAAGTTCCTCTAATATTTGGTTCTTAATTTTATTAAAATAATTTATATGAATTATATGCAAATCTTTAGTCAGGGGAAAGGATATTACTCTTTTATCTTCTATCAGCTTATTTATCTCAATTTTTAAGTTTTCTTCTAACATTGCAGTAAAAATTGCTATTTCTTTAGTTGTTGGAAATTCTTTAGATTTTTCTTCAATTATATTTTCAATAATATCTGTTGCTGAACCCATTTCTTTAATCTCTAATTCTTTTATGGCTTTATCATCAAATCTTTTTTTCTTCTTTGGATTCGGCTCTAATATTTCCCCTCCACCTATTGTAAACATAGGAGAATAGAATCTAATTATAAATTTATCTCCTCTTTTAGCTACTATCTCTTCTTCTAATCTGAGCTGTGCATAAGCTTCTTCTCCAGGCCCTATTTCTTCTTTATCAAGTAAAACAATACGACACAAAATTTCCTTTGTCCCTATATATAGTCTTAGTCTAGTTCTATTCTCTACATATCTATCTATGTTTTTAAGTAACTTAATCTTTACATCAACCATCATACTGTCACTCATAGAGTTAATTGGAGCAAGGGTATCTCCTCTTTCAACATCTTCTTTTTTCAATCCTGCTAAGTTAACAGCTACTCTCTGACCACCATATGCAGTAGCCGCATCTTGATCATGAACCTGCAATGTCCTTATTCTAGCTTTCTTGTTGCTAGGAAATATCTCAACTTCATCCCCTACTTTTATTTGTCCAGATAATAAAGTACCTGTTACTACAGTGCCGAAACCTGATATTGAAAATACCCTATCTACTGGAAGTCTAGGCATATCATCTATATCTCTTTCTTCCAATTCTTCTGCCTTTTCATCAATAAGATGTATTATTTCGTCAATACCCATTTTAGTAGTAGAGGATGCCCTTACTATAGGACTCTTTTCAAGAAATGTTCCCTTTATTTCTTCTCTTACTTCTTCCTCCACCATATCAACCCACTCACTATCTACTAAATCAGACTTTGTAAGAACAACAAATCCCTTTTTTATCCCTAATAAATCTAAAATATATAAATGTTCCATGGTTTGAGGCATTATACCCTCATCTGCTGCCACAACTAATAAAACAATATCTATACCTATAACACCTGCAAGCATATTTTTAATAAACCTTTCATGGCCTGGCACATCTATTATTCCTGCTCTTTGTCCTGATGGTAAGTCAAAGTAAGTAAAACCTAGTTCAATAGATATTCCTCTTTCCTGCTCTTCCTTCAGTCTATCTGTATTTCTTCCAGTAATAGCTCTAATTAAAGTTGTTTTACCATGGTCTATATGACCTGCTGTTCCTATAATTACATGTTTCATTTATTAAACTCCTTTAACCTTATTTAAAGCGAAATTAATCCCTTCTGCAATAATATCAAACTCTTCTTCTTTAATAGTCCTTAAATCTAAGTATATCCTATCTTTATATACCCTAGTAATAATTGGTATATTGAATTTTCTTAAATTATTTTCAAATTCTTGGGTACTTAAACCATCTAAAGTTAATACTATACATTTTGTAGGTAATTTTTCTAAAGGTAGAGAACCCCCTCCAACTTCCGAAAAATTATCTTCTATTTGTATTTCTAATTCATCATCAAAAACTTTTCCATTTATTCTTGATTTAAGCTCAATAGCCTTTCTATCTATTTCTTCTAAACTCATAGCTAACATAGCTAAAGTAGGAATTTCTTCAATGGCTACTGATTCATCAAGATAATATCTTAAGGTTGCTTCAAGAGCTGATATTGTAAATTTATCTACCCTAAATGCCCTGGTCAATGGATTCTTTTTCATAGCTTGGATGTATTCTTTTTTTCCAACTATAACGCCTACCTGCGGCCCTCCTAAAAGCTTATCTCCACTAAAAGTAACTATATCCACACCTTTTTTCAGAGATTCCTGAACTGTTGGCTCATGCTCTATCCCATATTTAGATAAATCTATAAGTACTCCACTACCTAAATCCTCTATAAGAGGTAGTTTATATTTTTCCTTTAATGAAAATAGTTCTTGTGAGTCAACATTTGATGTAAATCCTAATATTCTGTAATTACTAGTATGAACTTTAAGTAAAGCCCCTGTATTTTCATTTATAGCATTTTCAAAATCCCATAAATGAGTTTTATTTGTTGTACCAACCGCGACTAAAGATGCACCGCTTTGCTCCATTACATCTGGTATCCTAAAAGAACCACCAATTTCAACTAATTCACCACGTGACACTATTACTTCCTTATTCCTAGCCATAGTACTTAACACAAGCATTACTGCAGCTGCATTATTGTTAACAACCATAGCTGCTTCTCCACCTGTTATTTCAGATATTATTTCTTCTAAGTGACTATATCTAGAGCCCCTTGCACCTGTTTCCAAATCATATTCTAAGTTTGAATAGTTAATAGCTATTTCTTTAACATTGTCCATAATCTTTTCATTAATCAGTGATCTTCCCAGATTAGTATGAATTACTACACCAGTGCCATTTACTACTCTTTTTAATTTATATGCATTTTTTTCTTCTGCCCTATGTCTTATTTTCATATCAATAGATTCTATTGCTTTTACTATATCTTCTTCTGAATATTTTTTCTCTTTAATTTCATCTCTAATTTTTTCTATTTCTGTCCTTATACTATCTAATACGGTTTTCCTTGGTATATATTCTAACAATTCTTTTATAGTAGCCTTATCTAGTATTTCATCTACTTTAGGTATTAAAGTAAACAGATTTTTTTCCGTCATATAATCCCTTCCTTATTCTCTATTCTACTATGACATAATACTTTGCTTTATCACATACTTCTCCTATTACTGCATATTTAGTAGGTGTTGATTTCAATTCTTCCAATAGCTCATTTTGCTTTTCTTTTGGAATAGATATCAAAAGCCCTCCTGACGTCTGAGGATCAAATAATATATCTTCTATATCCTTTGCTACATATTCATTAATATACACATTATCCCCTGTATAAGTTCTATTTGCATATGCACCTGCAGGTACTAATCCCATTTGGGCATATTCCAATGCATTAGAAACTACTGGAATATTTTTATGTTTTATCTTTATGGTTACAGAACTACCCTGAGCCATTTCTAAGGCATGACCTAATAAGCCAAAGCCTGTTATATCTGTAAGGCTATTTGCACCTCCTACACGCTCCATAGCTTCCTTTGCATACTTATTTAAGGTAGACATTACCATGACTGCTTCCTCATAAGTAGATTTATCTGCAATTTCGCCTTTTATAGCTGTATTTATTATCCCTAACCCTAAAGGTTTAGTTAGTATAAGAACATCTCCTGGTTTAGCATTACTATTTGTAAGCACTTTTTCTGGATGTACAAAACCAGCAACTGATAACCCATACTTTGGCTCATCATCTTCTACAGTATGACCTCCTACTGTAATAGCTCCTGCTTCCTTTACCTTATCATATCCACCCCTTAATATCTCTCCTAATATATCAGGACTTAAACAGTTTGGAAAACACACTATATTCATAGCTAATTTTGGTTCTCCACCCATAGCATAAACATCCGATAAGGAATTTGTTGCCGCTATTTGTCCAAATGTATATGGATCATCTACTACTGGAGTAAAAAAGTCTAAAGTCTGAATCATTGCCAACTCATCATTTATTTTGTATACAGCTGCGTCATCTGATGTATCTAGCCCTACTAATAAATTTTCATCATATGTTTTTGGTAAATGGCACAAAACTTGTGCCAATATATCGGGACCGATTTTAGCCGCTCAACCAGAGCTTTTTGTTAATTGAGTTAATTTTTTTTCCATAACTACACCTCTTTATTTTACTGTTATTAATTCTTTTATACCCTCAAATTTTTTATCACCTATACCTGAAACATTTTTAATATCTTCAATACTTTTAAATGTATTTCCTTTTCTATATTCAATTATTCTATCTGCAATAACATCCCCTATACCCGGCAAAGATACTAATTCTTCTTTAGCACAAGTATTTATATTTGTTTTAAGAGACTTTTCTTTAAAATCATTACTATGAATTATATCACTGGTTAATTCTTCTCCAATTTTAGGTATATGTACTTTTTCTTCATCTTCTAATTTCTTTGCTAAATTTATTTTATCTATATCAGCATCTTTTTTCAATCCCCCAGCTAATTTTACTGCATCTATTACTCTATCACCTATTTCTAGCTCTACTATTCCTGGGTTGTAAACCTGTCCACTTATATGAACCATAATAATTTTATTTTCATTATCACTTACCCTATCTTCTTCTAGATTTATTGTCTCTCCAAAACTGGTAATTTCCATGATATCATCTTTTGGTTTAATTATATCCTTCATGAAAAATTTGAAACCTAAGGTAATAATAATTATAAAAACTATTAATAGTATAACTATTTGTTCTCTCTTTGTAAAGGAATCCATATTTATATACCCCCTAAATATATTATTATCTGTTAATATTCGATTTACTTTTTATTTTTCCTTCTTTTTTTAAAAAATATTTATACTTAATTATTTATTCTTTTTCTGGTATAATCTTATTATGAAGATAAGGTGGTGGATAGTTTGAAAAAAGTTTTAGCTTTATTTATTTTTATATTTCTATTTAGTACATATTCCTTTTCATACGGGGAGGACTTAACCCTATCTGGAGAAGGAGCTATTTTAATTGATATGGATACATCAGAGATTTTATATGAAAAAAATTCCCATTCTCAACTTTATCCTGCTAGCACTACTAAAATTATTACTGCTATACTCGCTATTGAAAATGGTAATATGGAAGATATAGTTACCATTGATGAAGAAGTTGTTAATCTAACTAGTGGTAGTCATATAGCCCTAGAAACTGGAGAAAAAATGTCCTTAGAACAATTATTAAATGCTTTATTAATAGAATCTGCTAATGATGCAGCTTGTGCCATAGCAAAGCATATTTCAGGAAGTATAGAAGAGTTTAGTAAACTTATGAATGAAAAGGCAAAATCAATAGGTGCATTAAATACTAATTTTATTAATCCAAATGGCCTACCTAATGAAGATCATAAAACAACAGCATATGACTTAGCATTAATTGCTAGATATGCAATGCAAAATGAAAAATTTAAATCTATAGTCAAAAATTATACTTACATTATTCCTGTAACAAATAAAAAATCTGAACCTAGATACTTAAAATCAGCTAATAAGCTTTTATATAGCAATGAAAAAATTGATGTAGACGGAAAACTCGTACCTATTAAATATGATGGAGTAAATGGTGTAAAATCAGGATATACAGTTGCTGCACAGCAATGTCTGGTTATATCTCTAGAAAAAGATGGGCATAGACTCATAGCTGTAGTATTAAAATCTAATGGTAAAAATATTTATTCTGATATTCATAAATTATTAAATTATGGAATTACAAATTTCGAGAATGTAAAATTTGGTTTTGCCAATAAATTTATTGAAAATTTTAAGGTAAGTAATGGAGTTGTACCTTTTGTATCTGGAGTTACTAAGACTGATTCTAGTTTTTTAATTAGAAAGGGACAAAAGGATAAAATACAGGAAAAACTCATAATAGATAGTTTAGAAGCACCAATATCAAAAGGAGAAGTGATTGGTAAAATTGAATATGCTTTGGATGGTAAGGTTATTTCTGAAACAGATATTATTTCCACTATGGATATAGAAGCTCTACCAAATCCTAGCTTCTTTAAAAGAACTTTAAGTAAATGGTATATAATCTTACCTATTTTTCTTATACTTGGAAGAATAGTATCTCTAAATAAAAAGAGAAAAAGAATGAAACGAAGAAGAGCGAGTATATATAAAATATAAGAAAGCATAAAATAAAAAGCCTAGTTCTAATTAGAACTAGGCTTTTTATTTATATTACTGCAATACCTTCTATTTCAATATCTGCACCCTTAGGTAATGCTGCTACTTGTATTAAGGATCTAGCAGGTTTATGGTCTCCAAAGAATTCCGCATAAACTTCATTGATTTTAGAGAAATCATTTATATCTGTTACAAAAACTGTAACTTTAACTAAATGTTCTATACTTGCGTGAGCTGCTTCCAAAACTGCTTTTACATTTTCTAAGCATAATCTCGTTTCTTTTTGTATATCACCTTTTGATAACTCTCCAGTTGCTGGATCTATTGGTAATTGACCAGATGTAAAAATTATATTTTCAGCCTTTACTCCTTGTGAATAAGGTCCTACTGCTGCTGGTGCTTTTTCTGTTGATAAAAATCTTGATGTCATTATATTTTCCTCCTTTAATTTAGATTATTTCTTTCCCCTCCATCAGACCATAGTCTTTCAAGGTTATAGAATTCTCTTTCTTCTTTATGAAATACATGAACTATTATATCGTTAAAATCTAAGAGTATCCATCTGCCACTTTGATACCCTTCTTTTGAAAATTCTAGTTCTCCTGCTTCAATCATCTTACTTTCTACCTCATCCGCTATTGCCATTACCTGTGTTGATGAGTTTCCACTTACAATGACAAAATAATCTGCAATAGAAGTTAGTTTTGATATATTTAACAATTTAATATCTATCCCTTTTTTGTCCTCACAAGCTTTAGTAATGATGGATAATTTATTTTCTAAATCTAGCATAAATTTACCCCCTAAGTTTTATTTTTTATCTTTTATTTAACTGAATTATTAGATGGTTTCTTGCTTTTATAGTATCAGGGTGAATTAGTTTATTCTTTTCAATTAAAAAAGTTATAGTATTTTCCATGGCCAATAATATGGCTTTATCTAAATCCTCAAAAGCTAACTTTCTCACTTCTTCAACCCCTTGAAAGTTTCTATATGGCTCTATATAATCAGCTATATAAATTATCTTTTCTAATATATTCATATTCTCTTTACCTGTAGTATGATAATAAATAGCATCTAATATTTGATTATCTTCTATTCCATATTCTTCTTTAGCTATTTTAGCACCAAGAGGTCCATGTATAAGCTCATGATTATATTTCATACAATTATCTAAAATTATATCAAAGTCAGATGTCATTTTCAACAAGTATGTGTCATCCATTATCTTAGCAGAGTCATGTAACATTGCCGCAATCTTAACTTTTTCTATATCAGCATTATATATTTCAGCCAATTCAACTGCTACTTCCATCACTCTCACTGAATGATTATATCTTTTCTCCCCAATATCTTTTATTAATCTATTCTCTAAAGATTTATTCATATATTCTCTCCATTATATAAAGCATATTTAAAAATATATTGTTCAACTGGTTCTGGTACAAGATATTTTATGCTTAATCGATTTTTTACTCTATTTCTGATTTCTGTGGAAGAAATTTCAATAAGTGGTGCCTTAACTTTTTCAATCTTGATATTATAAGATATTTTTAAATCTTTAATCTTTTTATCTATATTATCCTCTTTCCCAGGTCTATAGAGTAATATAAATTTGCATAAACTAATAAGTTCCTCAAAACCTTTCCATTTTTCTAGCTCGAAAAGAATATCGGAACCTATTATAAAATATATTTCATCTTTTCTATACTCTTTCCTTAATTCCATTATAGTATCAATGGTATAAGTAATACCCATTCTATTAATTTCTATAGGTGATATTTCAAAATACTTGTTTGAACTTATAGCTAATGAAATCATATCCATCCTTTTATTTGGTTCGCTAATATTTTTATTATTCTTAAAAGGATGATTACCTGATGGTATGAAAATTAACTTGTCTAAATTTAAGGAAGTTCTAGCATATTCCGCCCCTATTAAATGTCCATTGTGTATAGGGTCAAAAGTACCTCCCATTACTCCAATTTTCATAAATTTCCTCCGTAACTAACAAGAATTAAACTTCAGAAATATATAAGATTCTGAAGTTTATAACTTCTTTAATTTGGCAATTCGATTTTTTTATTTTCTTTTGATTCCTTATATAAAACAAATTTATTACCAATACTTTGTACAAATTCTGCATCTATTTCTTCGGATATTTGATTAGCAACTTCAGTTGCATCTAATAAACTATTATTTAATACTTTTATTTTTATTAGCTCCCTTGCTTCTAATGCATCGTCAACTTGCTTAATAAAATTTTCAGTTATTCCATTTTTACCTACTTGGAATATTGGCTCCATGGTATTTGCAATGCTCTTTAAATACGATCTTTGTTTTCCTGTTAACAACTATTCCACTCCTCTAATCTAAACTTCTACTTCTTTCCTTTGCCTTCTATGCTTTTCGTAGTCTGTATTCCCCTTCTTCCAACCTGTTCTTGATTTTTCTCCTGGTCTATAATTTTCATTTATTACTACTTCATTTTTCATTAAACAATAATATGTTGGTTGATTTTCCTTACAGTTTCCACAACTTAAGCAGTCCATTTTACTCCCTTTACCTCCATTTAATCAAAAAATTCAAATTCATATCCACAAATAAATACGGATTCATATTCTTGTATTCCCAACTCCTTAAGTTCATCTATTACTCCCTTTTTCCTAAGCATATCTTGGAAATATCTTAAAGAATCTACGTCATCAAAATAAGTTGAACCTAAAAGTCTTTCAATAAATGTTCCTTCTACAATAAATTTATCATCTTCTTTCTTGACAATTATTGCATCATCACTTTCTTCTTCGTGCATAAATTGGTCATCAAATGTTTCATAACTAATTTCCGTATTGCAAAGCAAGTCCCACATAGCATATTTAAGCTCATCTATCCCCTCTAATGTTGCAGCAGAAATTGGATATATCTTATAGCCTTTTGGCTCAAATTCTCTTTTAATCTTATCTAGCCCTTCTTTGGCTCCTAGTATATCCATCTTGTTTGCCACTATTATCTGTGGTTTATCAACTAATCTTATATTATATTGACTTAACTCATCGTTAATCTTATAAAAGTCATCTATAGGATCCCTATCTTCACTCCCAGATATATCTAATACATGTACGAGTACTCTGGTTCTTTCAATATGTCTTAAAAAATCATGTCCTAGCCCTGCACCTTGATGTGCTCCTTCAATCAACCCTGGAATATCTGCTATAACAAAAGATTTTTCTTCGCCTATCCTGACCACTCCTAAATTTGGTTTTAAAGTTGTAAAATGATAGTTTGCAATCTTAGGTTTAGCTGCTGAAACGATTGAAAGTATAGTTGATTTTCCAACATTTGGAAACCCTATAAGTCCTACGTCTGCAAGAAGCTTTAATTCTAATATTATATCCCTTTCTTGACCTTTTGTACCAGGCTCGGCAAATCCAGGCGCTTGACGTGTAGCAGTTGCAAATTTTGCATTTCCCCTACCACCTCTACCACCTCTAGCTATAACAAAAGTTTGACCTTTTTCCTTTAAATCTACTATTACACCTTCCGTATTACCATCTTTAACTAAAGTTCCAACGGGTACTTTTAATACAATATCTTCTCCTGCTTTTCCAAATTGTTTTTTAGTCCTTCCATCTTCCCCATTTTGACCAATATATGAACGCTTATATCTAAAGTCCATTAAAGTTCTAATTCCTTCATCTGCTTTTAGAATTATACTTCCTCCGTTTCCTCCATCTCCTCCATAAGGTCCTCCAGCAGGTTCATATTTTTCCCGTCTCCAAGCTACAATTCCATCTCCACCCTTACCTGCTTTGACATGTATCTTTGCCACATCTATAAACATAATCTCATCATCCTTACCAATTACTTTTCCTATATTTAGAAATCCGATAAATTTATTATATCAATTTTATTTAGTCTGTCAATTAATATATTAACTTTTTCAGATAACACTAATGATTTTCTTATTTATTTTGTCTAGATATAAAAAAATTTATACTATACTTTACACAATAAGTAATTTTCATACCAGATACAAATACCTATTGATTTAGAAAAAAATTTAAGCTTACCATTAATGGCAAGCTTAAATTTTACGCTAACTCCTCTGCAGGATAAACACTAACTTGTTTTTTATCTTTACCTTTTCTTTCAAATCTAACTACACCATCAACTGTTGCAAATAAAGTATCATCTCCACCTTTACCTACATTGTTTCCAGGGTGTATTTTAGTGCCTCTTTGTCTAACTAAAATATTTCCAGCTAAAACGAATTGTCCATCGCCTCTTTTAACGCCTAATCTTTTAGCTTCACTATCTCTACCATTTCTGGAGCTACCTACTCCTTTTTTAGAAGCAAATAATTGTAAATTCAATTTAATCATCAATTACACCTCCCCATTCTTGAGTGCTACATACTCTGGGTAACTTTCTATCACTGAATTAATTCCTACTACTAATGATTCTAATAGGATTTGTGTTCTATCTAATTTAAACTTTTCTATATTCTTAGGTAATTCTACATCAAGAAATCCAGTTTCTTCATCTATGGAATACTTAATATTATTTTCCTCTAGCCCACAAACTTCTACTAAGGATAACAATGTAGTCTGAGAAAGTACTGATATAGCAGCACATACTATATCTTTACCATAGGAATCATAATCTGAATGTCCCTCTATGGTATATTTTTTAATGTAATTATTTTTATCCCTATATATTTTAGCTACTATCATGATATTAGCCAACAATATTTTCAATTCTTACTTTAGTAAATGGTTGACGATGTCCTTGTTTCTTTCTATAGTTCTTCTTAGCTTTATATTTGAAAACAACGATTTTTTTAGCCTTTCCTTGTTCTAAAACAACAGCTTCAACTTTAGCACCATCAACATAAGGCTTCCCAGCAACTATATCTCCTTCTTTTGACACTAAAAGAACTTTATCAAAATTTACATTTGTGCCTTCTTCTGCATCTATTTTCTCTACGAAAACAACATCACCTTGTTGAACTCTATATTGTTTACCACCAGTTTCTATTACAGCGTACATTATGATTGCACCTCCTCTAACCCAGTCTCGCCAATACAGGGTGCCATTAGGACTTAAACCCAGATTGAGCGGCTCTACACCCAAATATTCTAACAAATATCTACATTATTGTCAATAGCTAATTTTACTCTATAATATTTCCCCGTCCTTCACAGATTGGACATTTTTTATAAAAGTCTGTTGATAAAGGTCTTCTTATTTTTTTTCTCGTTAATTCAACAAGACCAAGCTTTGTAATATCTATGATATTTGTCTTTATCTTATCTTTTTGTAAATGCTTTTTAAATATAGATAAAACTGCTGAAACATCATCTTTATCTTTCATATCTATAAAATCTACTATTATAATACCTCCAATATCTCTAAGCCTGATTTGTCTTGCTATTTCTTCAGCTGCTTCTATATTGGTCTTTAGTATTGTATCTCCTAAAGAACTAGTACCAACAAACTTTCCAGTATTAACATCTATTGCCGTAAGGGCTTCTGTTTCATCTATAACTATATATCCTCCAGATTTAAATGATACTTTTCTCTGTAATGCAGTTTTTAAATCTAATTGAATCTCATTATTATAGGATATTGAAAACTCAGTATCTAACTCCATTTTATCTGAAAATTTAAAGGGATAAAGGTTCTCAATTAAAATTAAATTATCATATATTTCCTTATTATTTACTATAATTTTCTCTATAGATTCATTATAACTATCCCTTATTATTTGATATGCTAAACTCGGTTCCTTATAGAGAAGTTTAGGACATGGTAAAAAATTTCTTTCTTTTTCAATTTTAGAATATATATTATACAAAGTATCATATTCTTCCTTTAAAACAGATTCTTCCATTCCTTCCGAAGCTGTTCTAAAGATAAGTCCCATATCATCTTTCATAATCTTTTTGCCTATGTTTTTCAAATTTTCCATTTCAGCAGAACATTTAATTTTTTTAGAAATATTTATTTTATTAGAAAAAGGAGTAAACACTAGATATCTACCTGGCATTTCAATATGAGTCGTTAATTTTGCTCCCTTATTGCCCGAAGCTTCCTTTACTACCTGTACTATTACTTCTTGACCAGATTTAATGATTTCAGATATCTTATATATTCTACCATTATATAAAATATCTTTTGGTAAGGCTTCCTTAACATATAAATAAGCATTTTTTGATTCACCAATATCTACAAAAGCTGCCTCCATTCCCTGTAATACATTAGCTACCCTTCCCCTATATATATTTCCAACTATCCTTTTTTCTTGCTCTTCTAAATAAAATTCTATAAGTCTATTATCCTCCACAATACCTACCCTATTAACTCCATTTAAAGAATCAATAAAAATATAATTCATAATAATTCTCCCATCTTATAACGGCTTATATATATTGCTATCCTTTTCTGCATATAGACCTAGCCTTTTTATATTTATAGAATCCATATCTATATTAAGACATGTATCTCTCTTTAAAGCTTCCATAAAATCTATAGGTTTTAAATTTCCATTATTTCCAGATTTCAATAAAGCATCTATCTTTATGTTTTTATCCATAATGTCCTTGACAACTATATTTCCAACAAATTTCTTAATATTTTCTTCTTTTTCAATCTTTTTCTTACCTTTTTTCTTTAATTTTGTAATCATTATTTCATCTTGAGATAACCATTTATTAAATATGTCCTCTACATTTATCTTTTCTTTATGCTCTTCTATTTCAAAGTTTATTTCATAGAAAGCCCATGCTATTAATGATGCTATGGCTTCTTCTTTCTCAAGATACAGACCTCTTGTTATCTGAATATCTTTGGGTAACACACTATTAACCTTCTGTATAAATTCATCCACTGGAATGTAATCAATATCTACATCCATATATTCTTCCTCAGATTCTATCCCAAGAGATAGTGGACTTGCTATTGAAAACTTTGGATGAGGATTAAATCCTTCAGAATATCTTATCGGAACACCAGCTCTATTAAAAGCCCTATGAAATAATCTCATTAAATCTAAATGCCCAATGTATTTTAAATAATTTGTTTTATTAAATGCAACTCTTAAAATCATTTATTTACACCACCAGTCATCGTACATCCCTTTATTCCGCAACCCCTACATTGCAGCCTACAATCATCTGTTGTTTGTTCTTCTAAAGATTTTTTATATTCTCTAATTAAATATTCTTTAGATACTCCTGGGTTTATAAAGTCCCAAGGTAAGACTTCATCTAATTCTCTATTTCTTAGGGCATAGAAATCACTGTCTATACCTACTTCATTCATAGCTTGAGTCCAAGTTTCATATTTGAAATGCTCTGACCAGCCATCAAATTTACACCCTCTTTCCCACGCTCTTAATATCAGTTTTGATATCGTTCTATCTCCACGAGCAATTACTGCTTCTAAGAAACTTAGTTTTGGATCATGATAATTAAATGTAACCTTATTATCCTTTATACTATTTTTAACTAAATATATCTTTCTATAAAATTCCTCCATGGAATCTTGCCCTATCCATTGGAAAGGAGTAAAAGGTTTTGGTACAAAACAAGATGCTGAAGCTGTTACTTTTAAGTTTCCTTTTCTTTCTTCCTTTGGCATATCAAAGAAAATATCTTTAACTTTATATGCCAATTCCTTTATACCTAACACATCTTCATCAGTTTCTGTAGGTAATCCAATCATAAAATAAAGCTTAACAGTAGACCATCCTTCTTTAAACACATAAGAAATCGTATTTACCAAGTCATCTTCAGTTATTCCTTTGTTTATTACGTCTCTAAGCCTTTGACTACCAGCTTCAGGAGCAAAAGTTAATCCTGATTTTCTAACCTTTTCAATTTCTTTTAATATATCTATACTAAAAGAATCTAATCTTAGGGACGGCAAAGATACCCCTACTTTTTTCTGTTCAAAGCTATCCATTAATTTTGAAATTAATGGATATAATTCAGAATAATCACAAGAACTAAGAGATGATAAAGATACATTTTCATATCCAGTACTTTCAACTAGCTTTTCTGCTAACTCCACTATTTTATCAACTGACCTTTCTCTTATAGGTCTATAAATCATACCCGCTTGACAAAATCTACACCCCCGAGTACAGCCTCTAAAAATTTCCATAACAACCCTATCATGGACTGTTTCAATAAATGGTACAATCATTTTCTCAGGTGCAAACATAGAATCTAAATCTTTTATCATTCTTTTATTTATTACTTTTGGAGCCACTTCATCTAACCTTAACATTTCTTTAATAGTTCCATCGTCATTGTATATTATATCATACAACTTTGGTACATATATTCCTTCTAATTTAGCTACTTCTCTTAAAAACCTTTCCCTATTCCATTCTTTTTCCTTATGTTCTTTATATAATTTAAGAATTTCTAATGTTACTTCTTCTCCTTCACCTATTACAAAAAAATCTATAAATTCTGCTATAGGTTCTGGATTATAAGCACAGGGTCCTCCTGCCATAACAATTGGGTCTTCATCATTTCTATCTTTTGAAAATAATGGAATCTTAGATAAATCTAAAATATTTAATATATTGGTATAACTCATCTCATACTGCAATGTAAATCCTAAAAAATCAAAGTTTCTTACTTCTTCTTTGTTTTCCAAAGTAAAAAGCGGAAGATTTTCCTTTCTCATTTCCTCTTCCATATCTGTCCAAGGTGCAAATACTCTTTCACAAGCAAAATCTTCTTCTTGATTTATTAAATTATATAAAATATGAAGTCCTAAATGTGACATTCCTACATCATATATATCTGGAAAAGAAAAGGCAAATTTTACCTTCACTTCATCTAAATCTTTTATTATTGAATTTTGTTCCATTCCTATATATCTAGCAGGCTTCTCAACTTTCTTTAGAACCCTATCTAGAATTTTCTTATTTATCATTTGTTTCCACCTTTCATTAATACTATAGATATTATCTTATCACTTTTCTATTGATATTAGTAGGAAAATTTTCTTATCAAATTAGAACCTCGGGGAATTCCCCGAGGTTCTAATTTAGTTTATATCTTTGCTAAATTGTTCTACTAATCCTTCTATAGTTCCTTTAGAACTATCTACTACTTTTACTAAATAATCCTTTACCATTTTTCCATCTTTTTCTATGCTAAAATCATAATATATATTTTTTTCGATAATTTTAATAATACTATTGGATATCTTATTATTCATCATCTTTATTACTAAAATAATTAATAAAATAACTAAAACAAAAATAATCCTGTTTACTAGTTTATTATAGTATTTATTATTTTTAAGAAAACTCTTATTTAATTTATATTTTCCCCTATCCATATAATCACCTACCTCAACTAATAGTATTTTATTTATTTAAGGTAGATTTTATACCAAATTAATATTGTTTTATAATAAAAGATGTATTTTCTTTTCCTAAAGTAAATTTATCTTTTAAATTTTCACTTATATAAATAGATTTATCTTTTGTGATAAATATGGCTTCTACATATTCCAATGAATTTACTAGATCTATTCCATTATCCAAACCCAATACAAATAATGTTGTAGATAAAGCGTCACCATCTATTGATTTGTTAGAAATAATACATACACCTGAAAGTTCATTTTCTGTAGGATATCCTGTTTTAGTATCCAAAATATGATGATATCTTTTTCCATTGTACTCAAAAAATCTTTCATAGTCACCAGAAGTAACTATTGAGTTGTTTTTTGCTTTAAGTATTCCTAAATAGTTTCCTGTAAATTTAAATGGATCTTGTATTCCAATATTCCAATAGGAGCCATCTTGTTTTTCTCCATGAGTGAAAATATTGCCACCCAAATCAATTATAGCCGACTTTACTCCATTTTCTATTAATATCCTGCTTACCTCATCAGCAGCATAGCCCTTTACTATACTACCTAAATCTATCTTCATATTTCTTTCTTTTAAAAACACCTGATTATTATCTAATAATTCTAAGTTCTTATAGTTAACATAGGATCTCTTTTCCTCTATTTCTTCAGACTTTGGTATAGATGTTCTATTTTTTTCTCCTGATGAAATATTCCATAAATTTACCAAAGGTCCAATAGTAGGATCACAAGCACCGTCTGAAATCTCTGCATAATACTTTGCCTTATTTACTACAAAATAAGTATCTTCATTGATTGTAACAGGTTTTATTCCTGCATTCTCATTTATTTTATTTACATCACTGCCATTTAATGTAACACTCATCCTATTTTCTATCTCTTTTAATCTTGAAAATACCTTATCTAAAATACTTTCATCATTATTATCGTATATTTTAATGGTCATTACTGTATTCATAAGAAATTCTGTCCTAGATATAGGCTCGGTCTTAGATATTAAATTAGACTCTGAAGGGAGTTTTGTGTCCTTTGATTGATGTTTATTTGTACATCCAGTAACACCCACTATTAAAGCTAAAATTATAATTAATCTAATATCCTTTATCTTTTTCATTTTATCACTCCATATCACTTGAAAAAACCCTAACTTTTAGTTAGGGTTTGATTTTTCTTATTTTGCTGAGCTTAATGCTTCATTTACTAGTTCTATAATAGTATTTCTTGTATTTGTTGCTCCTGTAATTCCATCAAGATTAAGATTTTCTGTTCCATTATTATCGATAATTAATTTTTGAACTGCAGGAATTACCTCAAATGGAGCTGCATAAGAGTAGTTATCAGTTGATTTTATGTCGCCTTTTTTAACTCCATCTGCATCTTCTACTGCTACTTCCACATAATTAATACCTACTATTTGCCCATCTTGAACTCTTACTTTAACTTCTGATAACCAACCGTGACTTGGTTCCTTCGCTTTAGATTCATAAACTCCATCTTTATATAATTTTGTATATACCTCTCCCTTGGCAGCTTTATCTAATAACATTTGAGTTACTTCCTTGAAACTACCTTTTGTATGAGTCGCTCCAGAAACTGCATCAAAATCTACTACTGCAAGATCCTTTTTATCATTAAATTGAGCATTTAAATCTTTAATTACAGCAAGACCATCTGCATAAGAATAGTTTGATTCTGATTTAGCTTCTCCTGAATCTGCCAAATATTCATTATAGTCTAAAGATAATACTTCTCCATCCTTTACTTCTAATTTTGCCATAGGATAATTTCCATGGTCACTAACTGGCATTTTAACTAAATAAATACCATCAACTAAATTACCTTTTACTTCTTCTGTTGTAGTATTAGAAGTTGGTTTACTTTCATCAATTGGTAATGTATTGTCTTTCTTACCACAACCAGTAAAAATAGTAACCATCACTGCTAATGATAACATCAAAACTATAATTCTTTTTTTCATTTTTTTCCCCCCGTAAATTAAATATAATTTTTCATTTGTTTTATACCCATTTAGTATATCTTATGATATAAAATATAGCAATAATTAATTTAATATTATAATCTTTTTCTATAGCTATTGATTATCTTTTACTTTTACTATGGGAATATTTGCCACTAAAGCAGAAATAGTAGAACTATCCATATCCTTCTTCATTCTCGTTAACTTAATGTCTAGTCCTTCTTCATCAATATCTGCATACTGAGATATTACCCTAATAATATCACCTTTAATCATATCTAAAAATTTAGGTGAAAGATCTGCTCGATCATGAACTAATACCAATTTAAGCCTTTCCTTAGCAACATTTTTACTTTTTTCTTCTTTTTTACCAAACATTTTAAAAAGATCCAAGAAATTCCCCCCTATTTACTAAATAATAATTTTAGGATTTTACTCAACTTCCCCTCTTCATTTACATCTAGGTTTAGTAACTCAACTTCATCCCCTATTATCCTTCTAGTTATATTTCTATAGGCCTTTCCTGATAATGCCTTTTCATCACCTACTACTGGCTCTCCCTTGTTTGTAGATATAACTATAGCTTCATCATCTGGTACAATTCCCAAAAGGTCAATGGCTAAAATATCTATTATATCATCCATATTCATCATATCTCCTCTTTTAACCATTTCCTGTCTAATTCTATTAATTATTAGTTTAGGATTATATAAGCCTTTAGACTCTAGTAATCCAATAACTCTATCTGCATCTCTTACAGCTGATATCTCAGGAGTTGTTACTATTAAAGCTATATCAGCACCAGCTATGGAATTTTGAAAACCTTGCTCTATTCCTGCAGGAGAATCTATAATAATATAATCAAATTCCTTTTTTAAATCATTAACTAATTCAAGCATTTGCTCTGGACTTATGGCTGACTTATCTTTGGTTTGTGCTGCTGGTAAAAGATATAATTTTTCATGTCTCTTATCCCTTATTAGAGCCTGTTTCAATCTACAGTTTTTCTCTACAACATCTACTATGTCATAGACTATCCTATTTTCTAACCCCATAACAACATCTAAATTTCTCAATCCAATATCGGCATCAACTACTACTACGGATTTTCCTAAGATAGCTAAGCCTGTCCCAATATTTGCAGACGTAGTTGTTTTCCCAACTCCACCCTTTCCTGAAGTAATAACTATAGCAGTTCCCAGTTTTTCTTTATCCATTTATTATCCTCCCTTTAATTATTTCTTAGGTAAATAAGGTTCGATCACTACTTCTCCATTCTTTATTTTGGCAACCTCTGGAATTCCATATGTTCCCATACATTCATCTGGAGGTCTGGAAATTTTATCTCCAATTCTTAATTGAGTGGGTTGTAAATCATAGGATGCAACTATAGCATTATAATTGCCATCAAATCCAGCATGAGCAACTCCTTTAATGCTACCCACTACTATTATATTTCCTCTAGCCTTTATGATTGCACCTGGATTTACATCTCCTATTATAACTATATTACCATCATATTCTACAATTTGCCCAGACCTTAGTGTACCATTTACAAACTTTGTCATACCACATTCAATACCTTCAAAAAAAATATTATCCTTAATGATGCTATCTCCATTTTCATTTTCATCTTTAGGTGAATAGGAATTTAATACATGATTAGGAAGTTCTTCTTGAGAAACTATTAAATCATACTTATACTTCAAAATTAACTTTAACTCCATTAAATCCTCTGGAGATAATTTTTCAGATTTAACACCCAAAAGTTTTGCCCCATAATAAAATTTAGAAGATTTTTTCATTTTTTTGTCTAATTCTTCTTTAATAGATAAAAGATTATCACCACTAATTTCTAAAAAAATTCCTTCTTTTATACCTCTAAAATTAAGTAATTCTTCCTTCACTTTCAAAATTACCTCCACTATAATCCTTAATAACTATTCACATTTATTCTACCAAGTTATTTTTAAAAGGTAATGCTCCCTTTGTACCAATTGCATTTAACCCTAAGTATTCTGCTATAATATCTCTTACCATAGGAGCACCATAACCTCCACTACCACCTTGAAATATTACTGAAGCCACTGCAATCTCTGGATCATCATAAGGTGCAAAAGCAACAAACCATGAAAAATCATCATAAGTATCTCCTGTATAAGGGTTGATTCCTGATTTTTGTGCAGTACCTGTTTTTGAACCTACCTTAACAGGAAAGTTACCAAATACCCTTCTCATTGAACCATCACTAGACACCAACGCCATCCCTTTTTTTACATGCTCTAAATTATTATAATCATTTAATTCTATTCTTGCAGATTTAGACTCATTATTAAATAAAAGTTTTGAATTATTATAATTCTTAATATTATCAATTAAAGTTACCTCATGTTTATAACCACCATTTGATATAGTTGCTATATAGTTCGCCATTTGCATAGGGGTATAGGAACTTTGACCCTGCCCAATAGTTACATTCAATGTATCTGAAATATTCCAGCCTGCTTGATTTAAATATGTGTATTTTATCTTATCTGCTAACCCTTCTCTTTCACCAGATAGTTTTTTTTCTGGCTCAATACCAAAAGCTTCTAATCTTCTAATAACTTCTCCCCTAGTCAAAGGTTCCTCTAGTTCTGTCCAACTAACTATATCTTCTATGATATTTGTAATATCATAATCATCTAAAACTATATCCTTTTTCAAATAATTTCGTATGTTCTTTTGAAGATATGACTTTAGTAATGATTTGGTAATAATTATTTTCCTTTGAGGATCTGGTACTCCCCCCGAAGTCTCAGCTGGTATATTTATTTCTATGCCGGTTTTATCATTTAATCCTAATTGTTTAGATAGATTTACTATATCTTCTATCTCTAATTTAACTCCTATATTCTCTCCAGTTCTTGGATTCCTACCAAAAGCCAAGGAATAAAAATAATAATTGCAAGAATCCCTAATGGCTTCATATAAGTTTTCATATCCATGAGTACCTCTATTTTGATTCCATATCCAACAGGCAGGACGATAATTTCCTAATTCAACATAACCCATATCTCTTATCCCTTTAGTAGGACTTAGTCCTTTATCTAAAGCTGCTAAGGCCGTTACCATCTTAAATGTTGAACCAGGTTGTACAGCTGTTTGGGTAGCAACATTGTATAATGGTCTTGGTGCCAATGGATCTTTGTCATTTTGAGGAAATAAACTAATCCAATCTGTATTAGATATCCCTGTCGCAAACAAATTAGGATCATAAGAAGGCTCACTAACACTAGCTAAAACTTCACCTGTCTTCACATTTATGACAACTACTGCACCAGATGTAGCATTTTTATAAGGTCTGTTTTTTTTCCTATTAATACCGAATTTATAATCTCCCCAAGTACTATCATAAACTCCACCAACCTGTATCTTTTCTAAGGTTTTTTTCAAAGCATTTTCAGCAAATTTTTGCAGATTCAAATCAATTGTTAAGTAAATATTATCTCCTGGAATAGGCTTTTTTTCATCAATGGTATTTGTTGTATTTCCAACTGCATCCACCTCTACTCGTTTAATTCCATTTTCTCCTCTTAAAGTATCCTCAAAACTTTCCTCAATTCCAGACTTCCCTATAATATCATTAGGTGAATATTTTTTCTCATCTACATATTTCTTTATTTCATTTGGTTGGCTAATCTTTCCTAAATATCCTAATATATGTGCTGCTGTAGTTCCCTCTGGATAATATCTTACGGGCTCTATGGATACTTGTATTCCTGGTAGTTCTGCCAATCCTTCTTCAATTTTGGCTACAGTAGAATCTTGTATTCCATAGGCAATATTTATAGGTTGATAAGCCATGTGCCCCTGTTTATTAAGTAATTCATATAATGATAAAACAGCCCTCGCTTCATAGTTACTCAAATACTTAGATATCTCATATTTTTTCTTCAAGCTCTCGAAAGCTTCTTTAGTACTGCTATTCTCATCTACTTTATTATCAGTATACCAATTCTTCTTATTATTGATAAATACATATTCAATATCATTTGCGATTGAAATTTTTGTATTTATTCCATCTGCTAAAAGTTGCTCTTGTGCCAATGATTTTATATTGTCACCAGTAATAAAATCTCCTAATACACCAGTTTCTTTACTGTATTCTAATAAGATTTCTATTGGAGATTTATCACCTATATTAGAGCTTCCTGTATATTTATATATTACATTAGCCCTATCTTCGCTTAATTCTACCTTTATAGGTACTTTAGGATTTTTTTCTAATACCATATCCAATAATATTTTCCCTGGTACTAAAATTTCAGTTTTACCCTTATGATTATCTTTAGTTACTACCTTTTCTAAAAGATTGTAAATAGATGAATTAGAAACAATAGTAATAAAGTCTTCTTTAGCTGTTGTATTCTCTGTTATTTCCTTGTATGAACTCATTAAAATTCTTTTTTGGTTTTTATATTCTTCATCATAAGATAAAGAATATTCTTCCATAATGATATTATCAGATAATCCTTTTTTTTCCATAATCTCATATGTCAATTTTCGTGAAATAGGATGATCTATTATTTTCCTTATAATAGTCCTGTCATTATCTATTAATTTAATCAATGCATCAGTTGGTGAATAGTTGTTTGGTATTTTATAATTATTCATCCATTTATTAAGATCTTCTGAGGAACCATATACTATTTCTATCGTATCACCAATCTCTTTTATAGTTATAGGTACGTCAATTCCCTTGTTTTTTAATGCATTAATGGCTCTTTGAGCTGTTGCAAATCTATAGTGTTCTTTATATTCTTTATGAATATAGGAGGTTTGCAATACCTCTGACAAAATTCCTTGATTAATTATAATATCAACAACCTTATCATTTGGCATAATCTCCTGATTGAAATAATCCTCTACATTTTTATATTTAAATACATTCAAATTAATTGGAAAGTCATCTACATAACTGACTCCATCTTCTTCTAACAACCTAATTAGAGATAATAAAGCAGTGTTTTTCTTTTCTTTATCTTTTATATTTAATTCATCTTTTAAGATCTGTACAGTAAAACTAGGATTATTACCTGCTAAAAGCCTTCCATATCTATCTCGTATCTCTCCTCTAGGTGCAGAAATATATATTTCCTTTAATCTCTTATTATCCGATATATCCCTATAATAATCGCCTTGGGCAATAGTTAAGGTTGCTAATCTAAATGATAATGCAAACATAAGTAAGATAACAATATATGTAACAATATTATATCTATTGAATATTTTTTCTAACCACTTCATTCATTTCACCTCTATCTATTTCCAAATCTTATTTTTGGAACAATAAAAACTTTAGAAAATATTTTGTATATAGGAATAGATAAAATGCCGCTATATATAATTTCAATCATTAATACATCTTTTGCAAATGATAAAAATGGAATATTTTGAGATAGGAAAAACATAAATACATAGTAAGAAAAATTATAAAGTATCGTACAAAGAGTAGAAAGCAATATTGGTATAAAGATATTTTCCTTTGTTAACTTATTCCCAATTGACCCAACTAAATATCCTATAAAGAAATATATAAATGCATTTACACCTATAGTAGGGCTAAATACAATATCTTGAAGAAGACCTATTGTAAGCCCTATAAATCCTCCATAATATCTTCCCTTAAATAAGGCTATTGATATCACTATAAGAAGAGCTGTATTGGGTACAACCCCTAGGATATTAATATATGGAAGTATAGCACTTTGTAAAAAAAAGTTTAGTAAAATTATTAAAATCATCATTAACACCGTCATAAACATCCCTCAACCTTAATCAGATATTACAAATACTTTATATAATTTCTTAAAATTCATTGCTGGTTTAACCTTTATTTTCTTCATTAAATCTTCATCATCGCTAACTACTTCGTCTACCTCTCCAATATATATATCCTTGATAAAAACACCACCAAGTCCAGAGGTAAATAATTTATCTCCCTTAATAACATCTGCCTTATTGTCAAATAGATATCCTGAAACTTCTCCATCTATACTACCTGATATTATTCCGCCATCTTGAGTTCTTAAAATTTTAAATGATATACTGCTAATTTCATCTACAACAGTAATTATTTTCGCCCAATTATCGCCTACATCAACTACACGTCCTACAATTCCTTCAATTATAGTATTTTGTTCCATCTCAATTCCTTGAATAACAGTACTCCCCTTCTTTATTCCATCTTTAATACCCTTATCTATGGTAAATCTATCAAACCAATTTCCAGGTTCTTTTCCGACTACTTGAGCAGAAATTAGGTTAAAGCTTGTCTTATCTAAAAGCTTAATTTCATTTTTTAAATAATCAGTTTTACCTATGATATTTATATAATTTCTATTCTCTTCCTCTAATTTTGCAACTTGTTTCTTCAATTCTTCATTTTCTTCTTTTAATTTAGAAATGTTTTTGATATTATTAAAAAAATCAGATAACCCCTTACCTATTGAATTAGATACCCTTCCTATAGGAGTAAAAATATTTCCAACTAATTTTTCAAACTTACTCAAAGCTATTCGCTCAGTACTAGTAACTCCTATTAGAACAATTAGAATGATAGCAACAGCTGTTACCATCATTCTTTCTTTATTCTTATTGAAAAAAGACATAATATCACCACTTAACCTATTTTTTTATTATTTGAAATGGTTTTTTTAAGTATTTCTATACTATCTAATGCCTTTCCTGTACCAATTGCAACACAGTCTAAAGGTTCTTCTGCAATATGAACAGGCATACCAGTTTCTTCAATAATTAGTCTATCTAAACCTTCCAAAAGAGCTCCTCCTCCTGTTAACATTATACCTTGCTCCATTACATCTGAAGCTAATTCTGGTGGAGTTTTTTCTAATGTGGATTTTATTGCTTCTAATATACTATGAATTGGTTCTTTCATTGCATCATAAATCTCTTTTGAACTTATGCTTCTAGTTTTTGGCAGTCCACTAATCATATCCCTTCCTCTAATTTCCATTGTGGATATTTCTGAGTTTCCGTCAGCTGAACCTATTGTAATTTTAACCTCTTCTGCCGTACGTTCTCCTATCATTAAGCTATATTCTTTCTTAATAAAATTAACTATAGATTCATCTAACTCATCTCCACCTACTCTAATAGACTTTGATGTAACTATACCCCCTAATGAAATTATGGCTACCTCAGTAGTACCTCCACCGATATCAACTATCATAGAGCCAGTTGCTTCTTGAACAGGCAGTCCTGCCCCAATAGCTGCTGCCATTGGCTCTTCAATTAAATACGCATCTCTGGCACCTGCATGTATGGCTGCTTCTTCAACTGCCCTTTTTTCAACTTCTGTAACTCCACTTGGAACACATACTACAACCCTAGGTTGAAGGAAAGTTCTTTTCTTTGTAGCCTTTCTTATGAAATATTTTAACATATTTTTTGTCACATCAAAATCAGCTATTACTCCATCTTTTAGAGGTCTAATGGCTACAATATTTCCAGGTGTTCTACCTATCATCTTTTTTGCCTCTTCCCCAACTGCCAGCACCTGCTTAGTATTAGTTTGTATAGCAACAACGGAAGGCTCCCTTGCCACAATTCCTCTACCTTTTATATAAACCAATGTATTTGCTGTTCCTAAATCTATACCCATATCTTTTACAAATCCACTTAATAATCCCATACTATTTGCTCCTTCCTTAATAAAACTTAAATTAGATTTTTCTCTTTAAAACTTATATATCTATTATCTCCAATTATTATATGATCTAACACCTTTATTCCAATTAAATTTCCAGCATCTACCAAACGATTAGTTATATTTATGTCTTCATTGCTTGGAGCAGGATCACCACTAGGATGATTATGTATCAAAATCATAGAATTAGAATTTCTTTTTATAGCCGCCTTAAAAACATCTCTAGGATGTACTATGGAGGCATTTAATGTCCCCACTGAAATTTCTTCTGTTACAATTATTTGATTCTTTGTATCCAATAGCACAATTCTAAAATGTTCTTTTTGTAAATATCTCATTTCATCCATATATAGATTTGCTATGGTACTAGGTTCAGTTATCTTAACCTTGGATAAAGCTTCCCTAAAATTTATTCTCTTACCTATTTCTATAGCTGCTAATATTTGAGCTGCCTTACATTCACCTACCCCTTTAGTTTCCATTAATTCCTGAATTGTAGTGTCTCTTAAATATACCAATCCCCTATTGTCTTTACTTAAAATTTTTCTAGCTAAGTCTATGGCTGAATCATCTTTATTACCTGTTCTAATTATAATGGCTAATAATTCTTCATTTGATAATGCTCCAGGTCCATGACTATAAAGCTTTTCTCTTGGTCTTTCAGTCATCGGAAGTTCTTTAATAGTGTAATTCCTTTGAATTTCCAAATTAATATCCATACCTCCACCTACTTATCTATAATATTTCTACATTAAAAAACTTATTTAATAAGTAGTCAAGCTTTGCAAGAGGCAAGCCCACCACATTAGAATAACATCCATCTATTTTTTCAACTAAAATCTGACCATATCCTTGAATTCCATAGGCTCCTGACTTGTCCATAGGTTCTTTTGTACGAATGTATCTTGTTATTGTTTCCTCAGATAAATGTCTAAATCTAACTGTTGTACTTTCATAATCTATTATTTTTATATTGGTATTTGCTTTCATGATACAAATACCAGTAATTACACTATGGTCTTTTCCACTTAAAAAAGATAAAATTTCAAACGCATCTTTTTCATCTTTTGGCTTACCTAGTATTATATCTTCTAAAACTACTATTGTATCAGCACCAATGATGATTTCATCTTTATTAAAATGTTTGCTTACCCAAAAGGATTTCTCAAATGCTAAAGACATTGCTACTTGTTCTGGAAATTCACCTTTTGTTACTTTTTCTTCAATTTGGGCACCAAATATTATTGGTTCTAAATTATATCTATTTAAAATCTCTTTTCTTCTCGGAGAAGAAGATGCTAATATTATCTTTTCCATATTATCTCCTTACTTATCTAAAATATGAACTTAAAGTTCTTTTCAAACCTTTAGATATATACATTGACGAAAGACCCACAAAATATCCAGTAAACAAACTCATAAGCAAAAGAATTGGCAAGTAAGAATATATCTTATAGTTATACATCATAGCCGAAGCTACACTAACTTGAGCAATATTATGAGCTACTGCTCCAAATATACTTACCCCTATAAGACTAAAAAACTTAGTAAAGTATTTATATATAATAAACATAATTATACAAGATAGTATGGAGCCTGAAAGACTATAGATAAGACTAGATATACTACCAGTTATAAGCACAAGTACTATGCTTTTTAGTACACCTACTACAAATGCTTCTTTAAATCCAAATATAACTAAAGAAACTAAAATAACCATATTAGAAAGCCCTAGTTTAGCACCAGGTACTGCTATTGGCAAAGGAATCGTTGATTCTAAAACTGATAAAGCAAGACCTATGGATGTTAATAGGGATAAAAATATTATTTTATTTAATTTTTTCATTATTTCTATCATCCTTAATGACTTATATAATCAATTTCTTTTTTTTCTTTGGATTTATCTATTCCTTTTATCTCTATTACCAGCTTATTTGGTAAACATACTATAATTTCACCTGGTTTAGAGATATATCCCTGTAACACATCTATTTTATCTGGACAATCTGCCTCTATTACTCTGACCTTGTCCTCTCCTATTTCGACCAAATTATATCCAAATTTAGTTTCAATAGGTATGGTTTTTCCTATTACTGATTTATCAAATATTATCTTTTTATACTCTTTACCGTCTACTTGAATACTAATATATTTTTCTTTATGATTAATTGCATTATTCTTAATAAAACCTAAAGAAACTAAACTAATCAATATAATAATGATTATTAAAAGTTTATCACCCTTTGTCAATCTAACCATCCTTCATTTACATTATTAAGCTAATTTCATACATTATTAGTTTACCATTTATATTTTTTATTTACAAGTTACAATTTAATAAAAAGAAAAGAGCCTTATAGGCTCTTAAATATTAAATTGCTACATCCTTAGCTAAATTGGCGTGTATAGCCTTAGTAGGACATTTTTCAGCACATATTCCACAATTTACACATTTCTCATAGTTAATTTTTGCTAAATTATTTTCAAAACTAAATGCCCCTTCTGGACAATTTTTAACACATATCTGACACCCTATACATCCAATACTACATTTACCTCTTACTTCTTTACCAGAATCGTTGCTCTTACATTTTACAACAAATTGATTATCATATGGAACTAACTCAATAATAGATTTAGGACATACTTCAATACATTTCATACAAGATGTACATTTGTCTTTATCTATAAAAGCTACCCCATCAACTATCTCAATTGCACCAAAAGCACAAACTTCTTTACAAGTTCCACAACCTAAGCATCCATATGAACAAGCTTTACTGCCACCTTGTAAAATATTAGCCGCTCTACAGTCCTTAATACCTTCATATTTATATTTTTCTTTTGCATTATTACAATTACCTTGGCAAAGAACTGTAGCAACCTTCTTATCTACATTTGCAGCATTGACTCCCATAATATCTGCTATCTTTTCAGCAACTGGCTTCCCTCCGACACTACAAGCATTGACGGGTGCATTTCCACCTGCTATTGCATTTGCTAAACCATCACATCCTGGAAATCCACATGCCCCACAGTTAGCTCCAGGTAGTACAGACCTAACCTTTTCTACCTTTGGATCAACTTCTACTGCAAAAACATTAGATGCAATGGACAGAAGTATCCCAAATGCAAGTCCTAATCCACCTAATACTAAAACTGGTTTTAATATATCAATCATATTCTCCCTCCTAAACAAGTCCATTAAAACCTAAAAAGGCTATAGACATCAATCCTGCAGTAATTAAAGCTATAGGGAAGCCTTTTAAAGCCTCAGGGACATCAGCTAATTCGAGTTTCTCTCTAATACCTGATATAAGTACTAAAGCTAATGTAAATCCAACTGAAGATCCTATTGCATTAAAAATAGTTCTTAATAAATCATAGCCTTCTTTTATATTTAGGATTGCTACACCTAATACTACACAGTTTGTAGTAATTAATGGTAAATAAACTCCCAATGCATTATATAATGTAGGCGATATTTTTTTCATTGCTAATTCAACAAATTGAACTAATGCTGCTATAACCAATATAAATACAATAGTTTGTAGATATTCAAGTTTCAATGTATATAAAATATGTTTGTGTATAAAATAAGTAATTATAGACGATAATGTAACTACGAAGGTTACAGCGGCACCCATGCCTGTTGCAGTTTCCATCTTGTTTGATACTCCAAGAAATGGACAAATCCCTAGGAAACGAGCTAATACATAGTTATTTACAAAAATCGTACTAATTAATATAGCTGGTATGCTCATTTTATTTTCCTCCTTATTTAAATTTCGCTAGAAGCTTTTTTCCTTCTAATTACGTTAAAGATACCTATTAATAATCCAAGTACAATAAATGCTCCTGGGGGTGCTATTAATATACCTGCTGGCTGGAAATTAGCACCAAATAATTGTTTCCCCAAAAAAGTTCCAGCACCAAATATTTCCCTTATGGCTCCTAGAATAACAAGTGCAATAGTATATCCAAGCCCCATTCCAAGTCCATCTATTATTGAAGGTATAATACCATTTTTAAATGCAAAAGCTTCTGCACGAGCAAGTATTATACAGTTTACTACTATTAATGGAAGGAATATACCTAATGATTGATAAATAGGTTGAGCATAAGCCTTCATAAACATCTCAATTATAGTAACAAAAGTTGCTATTACCACAACAAATGCTGGAATACGAATTTTATTAGGAATTACATTTCGAAGTAAGGATATTACTAAGTTCGAACCTACTAATACAGCAATTACTGCTAATCCCATAGCTATACTATTTTCAACACTTGTTGAAACAGCCAATGTTGAACACATACCTATTAATTGTACAAATGTAGGATTATCATTAACAATACCATTTTTAAATATTTTAGATAATTTCATTCTTTACACCTCCACTCACACTAATTTGAAAGTTCTGTATTAAATACTTCTCTAGCTATATTTACCCCAGCCATAACACCCTTAGAAGTTATGGTAGCTCCAGATATAGCTTCAACTTTTATTTCCTCTGATGCACCTTTTCCCACAAATTTATCTGAAAAGTCTGCCTCTGCTGCTTTAGCACCTATCCCTGGAGTCTCTGAGTGTTCTAATAACCTCATCCCCATTACATTTCCATCACTTGCAAATCCAGTTAATGTAACAAGATCTCCACCAAATCCGCTAGATTTTGTCTTTATAGCATATCCATATAAATTTTCACCATCATAAGCTTCAAATATTTCTATTACTGATGAGTTCGACTCAGTAATTTCATTAATTTTTTCCTCATCTAAAGGTTTAAAGCTATATTCTTCTCCAAATATCTCTTTTAACGCACCAATACTTCCTGCCATTTCTATTTCAGCAATCTTTCCTTTAGTTAAATTATTTGATACAGCTAAAACCCCAGCTGATATTACTGTTATTAAAAATAATATCATTCCTAATTTTATAGTTTCTTTCATTTATTTCGCCCTCCCAAATATCTTTGGTGCAGTAAATTTCTCTATTAGTGGGCTTGCAACATTCATTAAAAGAATTGAATATGAAACACCTTCGGGGAATCCTCCCTTTACCCTAATAATAGCAGTTAAAACTCCAGCACCTAATCCAAATATTATTTGACCAAGAGGTGTGACAGGGGTAGTTGAATAATCTGTTGCCATAAAAAATGCCCCTAGTATTAATCCTCCACCTAAAATATGATATATAAGTTGATTTGTTTCAACACCTAATACTAATAATAATATGGTTGTTGTGCCTATATAAACAACTGGAATTTTCCAATTTATAACTTTTCTAATTATTAAATATAATGCACCTATAAGTAACAATAATGTAGAAGTTTCTCCAATTGCCCCTCCTATATTTCCAAGAAACATATCCATCAATGATGGCAATTTTGCTGCTGCTTCTGACACTGTGGCAGAAGCTCCTGCATCTGCTGCACCATATTTCATAATGGCTAATGGAGTTGCTCCAGTTACTGCATCTGCACCTGGCAATACATAATTAGCCATTATATCTGGCCATGAAGCAAGTAGTACAGCTCTCGCTGCTAATGCTGGATTCATAAAATTACAACCTATTCCACCAAAACATTGTTTTACAACAATAATAGCAAATCCAGAACCAAATACTGGAATCCACCAAGGAGCGTTAGCTGGTAAATTAAAAGCTATTAAAATACCTGTTATTACTGCACTATAATCATTTATAGTAATTTCCTTTTTAAATAATTTTTGTATCGCTGCTTCAAAAAATACAGCTGATGATATAGATATTAATATTAGTTTTAATGCATTAAGCCCAAAAAAATAAACTGAGCCAATTATTGCTGGTATTAAAGCTATTATTACATCTAACATTATCCTCTTAACAGATTCATTAGATCTAATATGAGGTGAAGAAGATACTATCAACATCTCTGAGATTGATGAATCTGTCTTTGTAGTATTTATCACTTTACCTTCCATTAAATTTCCTCCTAACTACTATGATTTTTTTCTTTTAGAAAGGACTTCTCTTTTTGCAAATCTTATAGATTCTACCAATGGTCGCTTTGCAGGACATATAAAAGAACATGAACCACATTCTACACAATCTAAAACTCCACACTTCTCAGCCCCTTGAAAGTCCTTTTTAAGAGCATAAGCTGAGATAAATAAGGGTTGTAAATGTACTGGACAGGCATCTATACATTTTCCACATTTTATACATGGTGAAGCTTTTTCAGGGAGAGCTTCTTTCTCTGTAAGTACAAGAATTCCTCCTGAACCCTTAATTACCGGTACCTCTGTAGAAAATTGGCTTAATCCCATCATAGGTCCACCCATTATTACTTTGCCTGGTACACCGTTAAATCCTCCAGCTTCGCCTATTACTTCTTGAAATGGTGTTCCTATTTTCACTACAAGGTTTTTTGGATTATTAACCCCATTTCCTGTAACAGTTACGACCCTTTCATATAAAGGTTTACCCTCTAATATGGCTTCTGCTATAGCTTTAGCTGTACTTACATTATTTACTACACAACTAACATCCATTGGCAATCCTCCAGAAGGCACCTTTCTTCCAGTAATAGCATTAATAAGTCTTTTTTCATCACCTTGCGGATATTTTACTTTTAAAGTAACTATATCTATGTTATATTCAGGTTTAATTACTGAATTCAATGCATTTACAGCATCCATTTTATTGCTTTCAATTCCAATAAACCCTTTTTCTACATTTAATGCTTTCATTATTGCTCTTAAACCAAATATAACTTTTTCTGGCATTTCTAACATTAATCTATGGTCTGAAGTTAGAAATGGCTCACATTCTGCACCGTTAATAATAACTGTGTCTATTGTTTTATCAGGTGGTGGTGATAATTTTACATGAGTAGGAAACCCAGCTCCACCCATACCTGTTATTCCCGCTTCTTTGACAATTTCAATTATCTCTTTAGAAGAAAGCTTGTCTAAGTTTCCCTTAGGCTTAATCGTTTCATCCTTTTCATTACTACCATCTGATTCAATAACTATACATTTAGAACTTATTCCTGTAGGTGTAGTTATTGTCGTTATATTTTTTACTGTACCAGCAATACTAGAGTGAACCGGTGCAGATACAAAGGCTTGGGACTCCCCAATTTTTTGTCCTACTTTAACCCTATCCCCAACATTAACAATAGCTTCACAAGGTGCTCCTGTATGTTGGTGCAACGGTATATATACTATGCTTGGTTCTTTTGCATATTCTAAAGCTTGTTTTTCTGTCAACTCTTTGTTATGTGGTACATTTACCCCACCCTTAAAAGTGAGATTATCAAGTTTCATTCGCTTCCACCTCTCTATTAATATTTTAATAATTTACATTAAATATCTAAGTCATAATTTATTTGAACTAACATACAACCTATTCCATTATAACATTAAAAGCTTGTATTGTACACAAATGCTCCCTGTAAAAGACTGTCAATTAGTACACAATCATTGTTAATTTTTCTGTAATTTTTTGCATTTTATTTATTGTTCAGTAAAGCAAGTAAAGATTTATCATGACATAACTTTAATGTAATTATAGGTATAATAAAAGAACATGATTATAATGATTATACACATGTTCTCAATTTCTGAAATAATTTTAACTAGTTAAAATTATAATGAATTCACTAAATTTTCAATTTGTCTAATGTTTGTCAATATTTAACTAAACTTTATTTTTTTAGAAATTGTTACAAAAAATTTATATTTACTTTCATGCTTACGATAATACTTTATATATTATATTTAACTAATGAATTTATATGATAATCTTGTAGTTTTTTTCTTCCTTTTAGAGATTCTAATTCAATCAAGAATTCTAATGCTACTACTTCTCCTCCAATAGACTCTATTAAATTAATTACAGATAATATAGTCCCTCCTGTTGCTAATAAATCGTCTACTACAACTACCTTTTTGCCATTTTCAATTGCATCAAGATGTAATTCTAAAGTATTACTACCATATTCTAATTCATATTTATGACTAACTATTTCTGCCGGCAATTTGCCTGGTTTCCTAATAGGAATAAATCCAACTCCTAAGGCATAAGCAACTGCTGAACCAATTACAAACCCTCTAGCTTCTGGCCCAGCTATATAATCTATTTCCTTACCTTTTAAATCTTCTACTATCCTATCTATAACATCTTTAAAGGCTTTACCATCTTTTAGCAAAGTTGTTATATCCTTAAAACTAATACCTTTCTCAGGAAAATCCTCAATTATCCTTATTTTAGATTTAAGCTCCAAGTAAATCTCCCCATTCTATTAATATATTTACCATATTAGTTTATCATATCTAGAATTTTTTTCTATTATTTTTATTTTAAAAAGCGAATACTCAAATGTAAAATGGTATTCGCTTCTATTTTATTCATATATTGGTTTTTGTTTGGTGCAGAGGAAGAGACTCGAACTCTCACAGTGTTTCCCACTAATAGCCCCTCAAACTATTGCGTCTACCTGTTCCGCCACCTCTGCAATTAAATTACCAGTACATTTTACTACATATCTAGAATTTTTACAATATCAAATTTATTGTAAACTCTTAGGTATATAACATTTTTCTATACCTTTATATATATTAAAGAAAGTTGGTTCAAAATCCCCTATTATTTTATTATCAATTAATAATGCTTTATTTTTAAAGAATAAACTTAAATAAGGTAAATCCTCAACTATAAAACCTTGCAGTTCATCATATGCCTTTAACTTTTCTTCTCTAGTTGTCACTAAAAAAGTATTTTGAAGTAATTTATCCATATTTTCATTAGAATATCTAATAAAGTTTGTATTATATGGGATTTGTGAACTATGAAAAGCAAAGGACAAATCAGGTATTACAGATAACTGCCAGCCAAGAATGGCTATATCATAGTCACTCCCATTTATAAATTGATTTATTTCTGTCCATTGTTTCTTAATATCTTCTATAGTAATATTATCTTGTTTCTTATTCTCTGGATAAATAGTAGCATTAATCCCTAATTTTTTCAAATCATCCTTTATCATCTCTGCAGTTCTAAACCTCATCAAATTATATGAATTAGTTAAAATTTTAATTGAAATAGTCTTACCATTTTCATCTTCTAAAAATCCATCTTCATTAATATCTTTCCATCCTATTTTTTTTAATTCTTCTTTTGCTAATTCTAAATTATAACCAAAGGTATTTGCTTTTTCAGATAATAACCAAGAGTCTGGATGAACTGGAACATCTATTTGAGTTCCATGTCCTAGATAAAGTTTCTGAATAATTGATTGTCTATTTATCCCATAAGCCATAGCCCGTCTTAATCCTTGTCCTTTTTCTCCTGAAAATAATTCCTTTCTAAAATTAAAACCTAAAAACTCATAGTTTCCAGATACAAATTCCAATGATTTAATCCTACTATTTTGACTATATTTATCCCAATCAACGTCTACTGTTGTAGCTATATTTATCTGTCCTGTTTCAAATGCTGTTAAAATATCTTCTTCATTTTCCAATACTCTTCCTATTATCTCATTAATATACGGTTTGCCATCCCTATATTTATCATTAGCAGATAATCTTATTTCCTTCATATTTTCATAACTTTCAAATTTAAACGGACCTGTCCCTATCGGTCTATAATTACTTGTTTCTAATGCTTTAGCAAAATAATTATTACCAGCTTTCCCTGAAGTAAAAATATGTTTTGGTATTATAGGAAAAGTCAGCACTTCAAGATTATTGCTAAATCCTTTATCAAATGTAATTACTATGCTATCACTATCTTTGATACTTACGTCTAATATCTTTCTTGTATCGGACATAACCCTTGAACCTATAGAATTTGTAAACATTTGCTTATACGTACTATCAGCACTAGCATATTTAATAGTATTTACTGTAAAAACTACATCTTCTGGTTTAAATCTCTCACCATCATGCCAAAAAATATTGTTTTTTAGTTTAATTTCGATGATTCTACCATCGTCCTTTATATTGTAAGACTCCGCTAATTGATTTTTTACATTTAAATCTTTATCAAACTCAAACAAACCCTCAAAAATTAACTTAGATAGAAAATAATAACTACTATTTTCCGTAATTAACGGATTTAATGTGTTAAAATTAGTTAGAGGAACAATTATTTGCCCCCCCTCCTCTGGAGTATATTCCACAACTTCATCTTTATTTTCACTATTAGTATCATTTTCTATAGTTAAATCATTTTTATCACAGCCTATCATTACAATCATTATCAAAGTAATTAGAGTTAAATACCAGAATTTTTTTAAGTTCATTTTTATTCCACCTTATTATACACTTCTTATTATTTCTTTTATAATTTTTCTAATATTATTCAGTATATTTATATAAAAAGAATCACTACCCTTTGAATTCATTATATATTGTTTATATATTTTACTATATACATTATAGCTTTTCTTAACTCTTACTAAATAGTCTTCTGTTTCTTTATAAGGAATCATTGACAGGGTATTATTATCACAACTATATTCTTCATCATTTAACCACTTACTTACATTTCCACTTCCTGCATTATATGCTGCTAATACAGAATCCACATTATCATTAAACTCTTTAAATAAAGTACTAAGATACCAAGTACCTATTTTTATATTTATTTCAGGTTCAAATAATATATCTTCACTATAATTTTCTATTTTCAAAACCTCACTAGCCCATTTTCCTGTAGAAGGTGATATTTGCATCAGCCCTCTGGCATTTTTCTGAGATATAGCGTCTTTATCATATTTACTTTCAACATTTATTATTGAAGCTACTAAATATGGATCTAACTTATATTCCTTAGAATATTTTACTATAATATTCTTATATCCTATAGGGTACCTTATAGTTAAAAAAGTAAGTCCTACAACAATTATCAAGAACAGAAAAGTAGTTAATATAATAAGCTTTTTAATTTCTTTTATTATTTTAAACAATAGAATAACCCCTCCAAGATTAGATTAATCCTTTTAATAATTTATCTATCTGTTCTTTTAAATATTCAATATCTCCACTATTATCAATTATATTGGAAGACTTTGTTTTTTTATAATTTATATCCATTTGAGATTCTATCTTGCCTAGAGCCTCTTCTTTTAATATACCATCTCTTTTCATTAATCTTTCTATTTGAGTGTTTTTATCAAGATATACTAACCATATTTCATCAAATATAATATTATATTTCTCCCATAGCTCATATTGTTCAAATAATAAAGGAATATCTAAGAATATAATAGCTCTATCAAAACATAATTCATTTATTTTCAATCTTATAGCTTCAAATATATATGAATGAGTGATATTGTTCAATCTTTCTCTGTTTTCTTTATTGCTAAAGATAATCTTCCCTAATGCTTTTCTATCTATAGTTTTATCATCTAATAATATTTCCTTTCCAAATTCTTCAACTATTTGTAGATATGCAGGCTTATTAACTTCAACAACTTCCCTAGCAATTTTATCTGCATCAATTACAGTATATCCTTTTTCCATAATAATCTTAGAAACCGTAGACTTTCCAGTAGATATTCCACCTGTTAATCCTACCAATCTACAATTATTTTGTGTCATACCAACTGTCACCTATCTCCAAATCTACTATAAGAGGCACATTTAATTTTATTGAGTTTTCCATTATATTTTTCATCATATCCTTTACTTCCTCAACTTCATTTTTCTGTGTTTCAATTATTAATTCATCATGAATTTGCAATATCAGTCTTGATTTCAGTTTTCTTGATTTTAGCTCATTATATACTTTAACCATAGACATCTTTATTATGTCTGCTGCTGAACCTTGTATGGGAGTATTCATAGCTATACGCTCACCGAAAGATTTGATATTAAAATTTTTTGCTTTAAGTTCTGGAACATATCTTCTTCTATGAAGGATAGTTTCCACATATCCCTGCTCTTTACCCTCTTCAACTATATTTTCCATATATTCTTTAACCATCTTATAGTTTTTTAAATAATTATCAATATACTCCTTAGCTTCTTTTCTTGAAATACTCAAATCTCTAGATAATCCATAGTCAGAAATTCCATAAACTATTCCAAAGTTTACAGCCTTTGCCCTACCTCTCATTACAGAACTGACTTCTTCTTTAGGTACATTAAATACTTCTGATGCAGTCTTTCTATGAATATCCTCATTATTAACAAAGGCTTCTATTAATTTTGGATCCTTAGATATATGAGCTAATACTCTTAGTTCAATTTGAGAATAATCAGCATCAACAAGAACATAGTTCTCGCTTTCTGCAACAAAAGCTTTTCTAATCTTTCTACCATCATCTGTCCTAATTGGTATATTTTGCAAATTAGGTTCTGTACTACTTATTCTTCCTGTGGTAGTTATAGTTTGGTTAAAGCTTGAATGAACTCTATTCGTATCTTTATTAATTAAATTTAAAAGTCCATCTATATAAGTTGATTTTAATTTTACTATTTGTCTATATCTAAGGACTTTATCAATAATAGGATGTTGTTCTTTCAATTTATCTAAAACTTCTGCATCTGTAGAGTATCCTGTCTTAGTTTTTTTTATAACTGGCAATGACAATTTATCAAATAAAACCTCTCCTAATTGTTTAGGTGAATTAATATTAAACTCCATATCAGCCAAAGTATATATTTCCTTAGTCAGCGAATTTATTTCTTCATCATATTCTTTACCAAGCCTTTTTAACTCATCTATATCTATTTTAAAACCATAATGTTCCATACTACCTAATACCTCTACTAAAGGTAACTCCACATTATAATAAAGTTCCAGCATTTCTTGCTCTTTAATGATTTCTTTCATTTTAGATTCTAAGTTTAATACTGTATGTAGCATAAAGGAAAGATAATTACCTAGCTCTTCTTTACTTAAATCTATAAACCTTTTTTTATTCTTTCCTTTTCCAAACAAACTTTCTTCATCTACACCATAGGTATTCAAATACTCTCTACCAATTTCATTTATAGAGTATGAAGACTGAGAGGGATTAATTAAATATTGAGCTATCATGGAATCAAAAGTAATATTTTGAACCTTAATTCCTAATCTTGATAATATTACTATATCAGATTTTAGATTATGTCCTATTTTATCAATAGTTTTATCTTCAAAAATAGGTTTAAAACTATCAATAAAACTTTTTTGATTATCTTGTAGATAAATAATATTAGTTGGAGCATCATGAGTTTTGATGCCTAATGCTATTATTTCATCTTCAATATAATTATTATCAGATGTAATAAATTTAAATCCAAATTTTTTTTCTTTTTTAATAGTATCAATTAAATCGTTATAATTTATCTTTTCTAATACATTGAACTCTAGAGTTTCATTTAATTCTTCAGCATTAGATGCTGAGTTATCAAAAACCTTGCCTAGTAAACTATTAAATTCTAACTCCCTATAAAGCTTTCTTAATTTTTCCCAATCTGGATCTTTAATTTTTAAATCTTCAAGATTTGTATCCATAGGCACAGTAGTCACTATTTCTCCAAGTTTTTTACTTAAAAATGCAATATCCCTGTTTTGAATTAAGTTTTCCTTTAACTTTTTCCCACTAATATTATCTATATTTTCATAGATATTTTCAATTGTCTGAAACTCTCTCAATAGCTTTAACCCTGTCTTTTCTCCAATTCCTGGAACTCCTGGAATATTATCAGATTGATCTCCCATTAAACCTTTCAGGTCTATAAGTTGCTCTGGAGTAATTCCATATTTATCTATTATTATATTCCTATCAAACTCTTCTAATTCAGTAATTCCCTTTCTTGTAATCAAAACCTTAGTTCTATCTGTTGCTAATTGAAGATAATCCTTATCTCCAGTAACTAAAACAACCTCTAATGAATTTTCTTCTCCTTTGTTAGCTAAAGTCCCTGCAATATCATCAGCTTCAAAGCCAGTTAATTCTATATAACGAATTTTCATAGCATCTAAGATTTCTCTTATAATTGGAAATTGTTGTGCTAATTCTGATGGTGTGGATTGTCTATGAGCTTTATATTTATCGTATTCCTCATGTCTAAAAGTAGGTCCTTTCTTATCAAAGGCTACACAAATATAGTCAGGCTTTTTCTCTTCTTGCACTTTATATAACATAGTCAAAAATCCATATATTCCATTTGTATATATCCCATCCTTAGTGGACAGTAGTGGAAGAGCATAAAATGCTCTATATAACAAGGAACTTCCATCTATAATCATTAACTTTTTCTTATCCATTTTATCACTCCATTCTATACTCCATATCTTCTAGTATATCTTAAAAGATGGTTTGAGTAAACAAAATGGAAATAAAAATATTGATTAATTATTAATTCTATGTTATTATATTCTTTGTAGTAGTTTTGCCGGTGTGTCGGAATTGGCAGACGACCTCGACTCAAAATCGAGTACCGTAATGGTGTGTGGGTTCGAGTCCCACTACCGGCACCATTTCTAAAAACTCTTTAGTTTATACTATAGAGTTTTTTTATTGCCTTAATTTCCTCATCACTTTGAATCTCTATCTGTTCTCCCAATGGAAATACAGGCAAAATTGCATTAGCAGAAGAAACCTTGCTACTATAGTCTAAATGGGTATATATATTTGAAGTTGTTGAAATATCACTATGACCTAATCATTCCTGTATTTGCTTTAAGCTTACACCGTTAGCATATAACAAACTTGCACAACTATGTCTTAAATCATGAAGTCTAATTTTCCTTAAATTGTTGTTCTTTAATAATATTGGAAAATGTTATGTCAAATACCCTGGCTTTATTCTTTCACCAAGTTCATTTACATAAATAAATTCCAAATAATCTTGGTAATAGAAATCACCACACAGTCTTTTGTTTCTTTTTTGTTCAAAATACATTTTGATAAGTAAATCTTCTAAAGGTTTTACAAGTGGTAATGTACGTCTACTTGTTTTGGATTTTGTACGCTCTTTTTCTACAATTATATTTCCATTACCATCGCCAAGATTTACTTCTGTAACCGTATATTGTATTGTTATTGCTTTACGTTTAAAGTCAATAGCATCCCACTTCAAACCAACTATCTCACTTCGACGCAATCCATAAAAGGCAGCTAAAATGATTGCCAGCTCCATAGGGTCACCTTTGGAACCTTGAAATAAAATATTAAGTTCTTCTACATTATAATAACTTGAAACATAGGGCTCTTTCTTTGGACGTTCCACTCGATCAGCTGGATTGGATTTAATTAATTGAATTTTAAAGGCATACTGCAATGCTTTTCGTATATTTGCATAACGATAAATCACTGTTTTCGCTGATAACCCTAAATTTAATTCGTATTGATAGTAATCTTGAATATACTTAGGATTTTCCTCCATTTCGATAAGTGTATACTTCTTTTCCAAAAAGTATGGTACTATACGTTTTTTCACTGTACTGTTGTAAGATGCTAGTGTTGTTTTTTCTACACATGATTTCATCATTTCCAACCATTCAAGCATGAAGTCTGTAAAGAGTATAGATACCTCATCTGTAGCTGGATTAATATCCTTTGTAGGGTTACTATCAATCCATTCAAGTTCCACTGCATAGTCAAGAGCTATAGTAATTACCTCATGTAGTATCATTGTCCTATTTATATGTCCTCGCCTACAAACTGCCATATTTGCTTTGAGACCCTATATTGTTCGCTCTCCCTAAGTAGGGGTCTTGGCGTATCAGCCTCTTGGCTCAATATAAATGAATGTATCCGCTTTACTTTATACTGCAAAGCCGTTATCTAACCTGCTTTATTTGTCAAAGGACATCCGCCTAAGTTATTAGGCAATAAAAGCTCACCTCATAAATGAACTTTTATTGAACAACAGCAAAACCATGAACGGGAAGTATGGAAAGGGGATAGCATACTTCCCGTATAGATCTATCTGTTAGGCTGCATTAAAAGTTAAAATTTTAGTAATCAATTTAGTTTCCAATCTACGACGTAATACTTCATCTACGCATAAATGCAGATTACTGCCTTCATCGTAAAATGTTCTCATAGACAATGCTGCTATAATGCTTTAGAACAGCATTGATTGCATCCACATCGCCATCAGAGGCTAATAGGATAATGGGGTAGGAAAGCAGATAATTATTTCTTGTCTTGTTATTCATATATATCTCCTTCCATAAGATTTTTCAACTGTTGAAGCGTGCTTGATCTTTGGTACTGAACAGTAGAACGCATCATATTCAGCTTGTCCCCAATTTCTCGATCGGATAACTCAAGGAAATAGGAAAGCAGAATAATATCACGCTTGGGTTCTGGCAAACTTTGTAATGTATCTGCAATAATATCATCTGTAACAATGACATCAAGACCTAACACATTGAAAATCTGTTCAGTAACAAAGTATTTATCTACTGTGTAAAGCTGTTCCATTTCCTTTACAGACAAATCCGAAAAGGTCTTTTCCCTTTTACGTTGTCGTTGTAATTCATTGTAATAATCCCTTGCTTCATGTTTTAGGATTTTTTTTAAAAGCTGTCAAAGACGTGTCGCTTACTTTGCTCATGACTATTAGGTTTCACATTCTCACCCCCTTTCGGGTGGTGACTTCGTTGTTCCCCTTTCACCACTACTACGGTGGGAATTGCAAAACTGCCAAACTTTTGAGAAGTTTTTTTAAAAAATTTCAAATTAAACGCAAAAATGCTCAACTGAAAATACAGTCGAGCATTTTTAGAGCTATTAACATTTATTAGATGATATGTGTATTCATATTGATAGCAGTAATATCCTGTTAAAAGATATAGACTTTTTTTAATGGATATATTTAAGTGCCACATGATAATTAAAAATAGACACGGCGATACCTCCTCCGATACCACCGTGTCCTTAAAAAAGGGTGAATTTAATATACCCTCCATAATTCAAGTTTTTTGAAAAGAAAAACGGCGGTTTTTATAAACCGTCCCTTGACTATAGTTTTATTATTAGTCACAAAAATCCGCCTGCCAATTAACGGCTTTTTTTATATGGCAGTTTTATATCATTTTTGCTTATCTGTTGAAAATCGAGGTATTCCAGACATAGAGAAAACCCGTCAAAACACCGTTTTTTTATTTGCCGAGTAAACTCAATCCATATTATAAACTGGTTTCTTTTTTTAATCTTCTAATTGCCCACATGAAACTAATACAGCACATTAGTGCGAGTAGCATGAAAACAAGCAGAATATCTTTTGTCACGATATTTCCCTGTACAATTAAATCACGTAAGGCATTGATTACATGAGTGAAAGGATTCAGCTTGACTGCAATTTCCAAGCCACCGGACAAAGTGTCTGCCGGAAATAATGCTGTGCTTAGAAAAAAGATGGGCAAAACCACTGCATTCATTACCGTTTCATATACTACCTCATTGGGCAGGTACAGACTAATTGCGTAAGTCAATCCGGACATGAAGAAGGCTGTCAGGAATATGATTAAAACGATAAGAACTAATCCAATCCATCCAGAAGCAATTTTCACTCCAAAAAACAGACTGACTATAAACATAATAGCAACCTCAAGAAACGTACACAGCACAGCTTCTAATATTTGACCCAGCACAATAGAGTTTCTTTTCACCGGTGCAATCAATATCCGATAAAAGCTGCCGTCTGTTTTTATCAGATAATTCATAATGCCACTGCTGCTACAAGCTCCAAAACTCACTAATACAATCAGTCCGGGCAAAATGAATGCTGTATAGTTCTCAATCCCAATCCCCTGCATGGACTGTCCTGCAACGGCACTGTATAAAACAAGCCAAAGTATAGGCTGTAAAATTGTCATTACAATAGTGAAAGTGTTGTGAAAGCGCCACTTTATATTGCGGTGGAGTAGAGTGAAAACATCCATTAGCATGCCTCCTTTCCATTTTCATCTGTGAGCCTGATAAAAACATCTTCCAAAGTAGGCTGGATAATTTCTATACCTAAGAATGGAACTTCATGCTCCAGAAGCCAAAGATTTGCTTTTTCTAAATCCATATGCCCATTTTTTAAGTCGGTAATGATTTTATCATGGCGTAAATCTGTTTCTTCCAGATTAAGGATGCCTTTTAATGGCTGAAAGCAGTTTTTTGCTTCTTCTTTTGATAAAAAGCTAATCTTCAGAATATCTTTTCGCAGATATTCTCGAAGTGCATGAGGTGTACCTTGCAGTATTTCTTTTCCATTTTTCATAATGCAGATGGTATCGCTTAACTGATCTGCTTCCTCTAAGTAGTGAGTTGTCAAAAAAATAGTAGTTCCAAAGTCGTTTCTTATTTTTTTCATCATATCCCACATTGCCATACGAGACTGAATATCCATACCAACGGTTGGCTCGTCTAAGAATAGCACCTTTGGATTTGACATCATATTCAGTGCAATATCAAGCCGTCTTTTTATTCCACCGGAATAAGAGGAGACAGGGTGTTTCAAATATCGCTCTAATCCAAAGCAATCAATCAAGGTTTCCATACGTTTCCTTGCTTCAAATTTTAGCACTTTGTATAGCTTGCTTTGAAACATCATATTTTCTGTAAGAGACAAATGCGTATCAATGGAAGTCCGCTGTGACACACAGGATATTTGTGTACGAATCTCAGTCGCTTCGCGATAAATGTCTTTTCCAAACATGGTAACAAGACCAGATGTAGGAGCTAGGTAAGTGGTAAGTATATGAATAAGTGTTGATTTTCCCGCACCATTTTCTCCTAAGAGGGAGAAAATTTCTCCCTCTTTGACTGTCAAGTTCAAGCCATTTAATGCCTGTATGCCATTTTTATACTTTTTTATTAAATTCTCGCTTCGAATAGCAATCATATTATTCCTCCTTGATTGGGAACAGGACTTCTGTAACATATTGAGCAGGATTTCCTTTTAAAAACATTCCAGGCCCTTTGATAAAAACCTCTCTAAATGGCGGGCTAAGTTGCAGATTATGTTCAGCAGCATATCGGTCAATTGCTGTATAAGCATTATGCAAGGTTTCATAAGAGCCAATATGTGTAACACTGATTGCTTTGATACGTGGAAGTTCTTTTATTTCAATTCCATTTTTAATAGGTATTTCTTCAGTGGGTACGCACAAGTCCATTTCACCAATTTTTGTTTCCGGGTTCATCAAATAATAGCAAAAAAACGGTGCGCCGCTTGTCTTTCCTTTAATAGACTGAAAAATGCTAGGAAAAACCTTGTTGGCCTGGGTTACAATTCCCTTGTACCTCAGAAAAGCAACTCGAATCGGTTCAATATCTCTGATTTCAATTTGGTATTCCATTTTTTAATTCTCCTTTTCCTTTTTTATAGCAATCCATACTTCAGAATGCCCTTTTTGCGGTCTTTCTTGACTAATTGGATATACTTCTATGTCTGGAAATTCTGCATAAGTATATCCTGAGAACGGAATCCATTCTGTAAGAAAACGTCTGAAAATATTTTGAATGGATTCTTTGAAATGTCCATCACTTTCAAATATCACCCATGTTGCTGCCGGGATTTCATATTCAAACATTCCTGCAGGAACAGGCTGATCCGTTGCAGCTGCAATATAATAGTAAATCTCATCTGGATTTTGATAAACAGTAACCCCTAACACTACACCTGGAGTTTGATTCGACAGTTCGCAGATTTTTATGAATCGGTTATCCTGTAATGCTCTGTTCCAAAAAGGCGGAACCAGTTTTTGGTTTTCCTCCATGTCCTCTGTTAATGGAATGCGGATACCTACAATCCTCATAGACTCTTTTTCTTCAATACGATATGGCATAGCATCACCTCCTATAACTTTAACGGAAAATTTAATAGGGGGGTACGCATGAAGCACACTCCCTTGATATTTGGCCGAAGAAGGAGTAATTCCATGAACACTCTGAAATGCACGGTTAAAGGATGTTGGAGAAGTGTATCCATATTTTAGTGCAACATCCAATACCTTTGTATCCGTGGACTGTAATTCAAATGCAGCCTGTGTCATTCTCCGATTGCGAATATATTCAGACAGCGAAATACCAGCTACATAGGTAAACATGCGCTGAAAATAATAGGATGAGCAACATGCGATTTTTGCCGCTTCATCATAGGAAATCTCGTTATCTAAGTTATTTTCAATATATTCAATAGCGCTACTTAATTTCTTCAACCACTCCATCTCTTCACCTCCTTATGAAAATCATACTATGTAAAGCAAATTTATTCCTCGCTTTTTGTGTCCTCTTTTGTAAACTGTAACGTAATAAAAATTTTATATCAATCTTTTTTCCAAATAAAGAAACGGAAAAGTCAACACAACGCAGACAACTTGAAAGCTTGATTGATGAAATGGATAACAAAGATTTAACCATTATGACCGCTACTGCAAAAGGAATACAAGAAGCTAAATCAGGGAAAAGGACGAAAATTTGAACCGTCCTTTTTGTTTTATACTTTATTTGCAAACAAAAGTGGCAAGCAGGGCAAGGTGGTACACACCTTGCGATTTTGCATAAAATTCCCTTACGGGATTTTTGCCAAATCTGCTTGTTGGGGAATATCCCCAATCCCCATTGGACACACAATAAATTGTGTGGCTATGCTCCCTTTGGGAGCTGAAAAATCATAAGCAATATTACCTTTATTTTTTGTGTTTTTCTTTTTCTTTCTCGGATATATCTTCACCTAAAAGACGGTCAACATTTGCCTTTGCAGTCAGTATATTTTTCATTTCTTTTTTTGTTGAATGATACTTTGAATAAGCTTTTTTCTTTCCGGAAAGCAGTTTTAAATTTTCTCTTTGTAAAGCATTTCCCGTGGGTATTTTTTTAGTTTCTAATTCATCAAAAGCAGCTTTTGCTGCTTTGTGTAAAAGTAAATCAGCAGTATGTTCTTCGTAGAATTTTTTAGAGTATCCTGCCTTGCGATAAGCGGTATAAATGTCCCGAGTTTTTGAATAGTTAATAATATGAGTTTTAGATTGTGAATATGGGACTTATCTATATGGGTGGCTACAAAAAAAAGCATGATTTCCTTTGGTAAATTTTTCGGTGTTCCTGAAGATATCTCTTTCTCATTCTTCCGTATTTCCCTAGAGGCTGTTCTGCCTGTGTCAATGTCAGGTCGGGTATTAGATAATCCCCGTTCTTCACGTAAGTGATTTCGTTCATGTTCATTTCTCCTTTCACGCTCTATTTTAATTATGGTAATTGCAATCTCCTTAAATACTTGTTCAGACTGTTCACTTACTGCCGTACCTAATAGTGCAACAGCATCTTGGGTGTTAAAATCAAATATACTTAAAAAGTCCTCCTGCTCAAAAAATTCATTTGGATTTAGTCCACATCTTTTCATAAGAGTATGTGCAATGCTGACAGTGGCTGCATTTTCAAAAGACACTTTAATATTATCCTCATCATAGTTCTCTAAAAAACTATCTTCTATGAGATAGGGTATATCGACCTTGTGATTATCATAATACTCTTTTGCTAAATCCTGTGCAATGTTATAAAAGGCATCGGAAAGATTGTTTTCCTCTATACCATATTTATCTTCTAACATAGCTAATATCGGTTGTTTATGATATTCCTGCATTTCTCAAAGATATGGACGGCGTGAATTTTTCCTGTCCCCTGTATCAGAAACATCAAAGACATACCGTATCTTTGGAGTGTCCCCTGTTGGGTCTATTAGGGCAATTCCCTTTGATCCACGACGGACATATCGGTTGATTTTGTTATTCCACAAGTCATATTCTGCACAAACCGTAGCATCAGGGCGTTGTGCAGAAATCATGAGCTGTTCATAATAAGGATATTTGTAAAGCCGTCCCACAGTGGTGAGAAAACCCGTCCATTCTATAAGACTTTCTGTAATCTGCTTAGCGGTATTTTCTGCCCGTTCTGATAATAGTTGCAATTTCGTATACATATTGTTCCTCCTTTCTTTTTTCAAATTTAAAAAACAACCTTATCGAGATGACAAGGTTGCCTATAAAAAATTTGCTGGTAAATTTAAATTTTTGAGTTTTATATAATTAACACTAAGCAAAGTATATATCAACCCACGAAGACATAATTAATGGAGAATACAATACTCAAACTATAATTCATCTAGTAGACGATTTTATAGATTTGTAAAATATTTTTATATCTTTTAAGTCAAATTCGAAAATAATTACTAACTTTGAGTATCAAGTTGTTTAGTTTCATACTCTATCACCTCGTCTAAATCTATTTTTAGTGGTTCATACATGTCTGGTCTATCAAATAATATAATTCTCATATTAATATATTGTCTGTATTTTTCTTTTACTTTAAGATATCCTTCTATCTGCATTTTATTTATTTGTCCATCTTTGACAAAATCCATAATAGTATTTTCATTCAAGAATGGGGTGCTTTGTAAATTGCCAATAATCGAATTATTAAAGTCAGTACTATTAAAATCCATTTTAGGTACTATATATTTTTCAACTGTTTCTTGATTGAGTAAGTTCATGTGAGTTCTACATTCTCTGTAAACTTCTTGCAATAATAGAACAGAAATCGAATATTTATTCTTTTCTCTTTCAATTGCTTTTTCATCTATTTTTTTATAAGTGATTTTATAAAGGATTATTATAACAATTATATTTAAAACACCTATCCAAAAATCAAAATTTATATTGGGCATATTAAAACCCAAAATAGAGAATATATTTAAATAATCTAAAATTACTAAGCTGGTAATAATTATAATAACTGTTACAATATCTTTATTTTTCATGATTTTCTCCAATAAATATTTTTCGCTTCATATTATAGAAAAGCTCAATTCTTAAATATAGCTAAACTGTAAACTTCGCAAAATCGTCAATTCAATTTGTTTATGCTATTTTACTATAAAATTCAATTGTTTACAATAAACTTCTAGTCAAAATCAGCAATCAATTCTGCTGTAATACTGTCAAATTCACCTTCAGTCATAGCGGCTACCTTATCCATAACTGATTGTGCAAGTTCCAAAAGTTCAGTTTCATCTTGCTCCAAATGAGTTTTCATTTGAGTAAGTTCCGAAAGTAAACCTGTTCTTGAGCCAGTATTGTAGATACAGATTAAATTCCTTTCCTCTAAGGTAAATATACTCATAATCATCGCTCCTCCACAGCTATTTGAGATGGTTTTTTTTGTTTTTCTTTATCAATGAACAACTTTGTTTTAAGCTTTTCCACTACAGAAGCTTTCTTTTCTTTCTGCCTTTACTGTCTTTTCGATATCTGCTACAGTAGGCTTATTATTGATAATACCGTTCAGATGGTTATAATTCTGCTCTACGGTTTTTTCAGCAGTTTCTAAATAATTATGTGCAGGGAGAAAATGAGCTTGTTCCTTAAAATCGGGAGGGTGATTTATATTAAACTGTTCATAGAGCTTATTTAGGGTATGATTTTGATTTTCGTTAAAATCGGTTAGGGGAGCAGTATAGACAAGCCCATAATTATCATGGTCTTGCAAGGCTATCCAATCTGTACGCTGAATCCCGAATATCCCACTGTGATTATCAATATCCTCAAGGTCAAATATCATTGCTTCAGTATCATCCTCATAGAGTAGGTAGACAGTCAAATCCTGTTCAAACAGTTCTTCTGCACGTTCCCTTCATAGTGGTAGCATCTCATCATCTAAATATCCGTAGGAGTTTCGATCTGTAATGCTTATATTAGGGTCAGGCAGAGGATAGGTATGTTCTTGTATTGGTACATTAAAATCAATGTTTTCTCCTGTTACAGGCTCTGTAAATTCATAATTAGTTACCTTGTTCATTACTAATATGCTATTGTAAACCTCAATAAATAATGGTTTATAATCTTTATTTGCAGATTTAATTCGATCTTCTATATTTTTTAATCTAAATAAAAATTCATCCCAACTAATATAACTATTTATTGGTTCAATGTCTAACTCATCCAACAAATCCATATTTTCAAGCAGACAATACCATTGAGTGATGATTAGAGATATAGAATATATTCTACCCTTACCTATTTTTTTGCAATATCAAATTCACCTTTTGACTCATATAACAAAATAAATGTAGTCATAAGCCACTTAGATGCTACATTTCAAAGTTCAAATTTCACATATATCAGAAGCAGCCTCTAACGTCTCTCCAGCCACAGTCACTACGACTCCGACATGATATTTTGTACCTAAAGTTCCGTTATAACTTTTTGATAAAAATACATTGCCAGTTCCACCGAAATTCCATGAAATTTCATTTGCCTACTTTCCAGAAGTATATTCTTCTAAATACATTGTTCTGCTAATTGAGCCTGAAGGACTTTTAGCATTTATGTATACCTCTGGATAAAGAGCAGCACATGATGCTGAAATATGACATTCAACATCATCCTGAGACAATATTAAATAAGTCATTTCATCAATTTGCCATATATAAACATTAGATTCTTTAAAAACAAATTGTTCTATTTCTATATTTTCTGTATCATAATATGATTTACCTTTTCTGGCCGATAATAAAAAACTTATATCAAGTTTTTTATTATCTTCTGTGGCAATCCCTGCTAAATTCTGTTCCGCTGACGAGATAAGAAGAATACTTCGCAACCTTGCATAAAAAACCGAACAATGTGGAGCATGCAGCTTGACTTTTCGAACAAAGGCATAGCAAGACAAAATTAGATATATCAGATATCCGATTTTGTCTTGTCTAAAATACATATTAACCTACAATGAAAATTGGCAAATATAAGCCAGGATCGTTAATGTTAACTTCCTTAACTGTTGTGCTGGATGAGTATATCACGAAAAATATTTTATGGTTAATTCTGTCAAACAAAATATCATAAGGACCTATAGTGAATTTATAGAATCTTGATACTTCACCGATATACATCATTCTATCTATTTCCTTTTTTATGCCTTTAAAATCATCGTCAAGTTGATTAGGATTTTCGTTTGACTTCACAAGATTTTCCCTCAGGATTTTTGAAAAATTTTCAAGACCTTCAAGACATATTTGCTGTGTTTTTTTCATAGCTTCTTCTTTTGTTATTGAATCGCTAAAATTATATTTTTCATCGATTATGATATTTGCAAAATCTCTAACTATAGTGCCGGGAGGAGATACTGGCATCTGGGTATCGTAATAATATGTGAATTCAGAAGATAGCTCCCGTGGGGAATAACGAACCGTAGCATCTAAGTTTTCTGCAACAAACCTTAATGGCACATACGTTAAATCTTGATATATTATCGCTGGATAATCTAAATCAATTTCTATTCCGTTGACAGAAGCGACATTGCTATCAATCGCCAGAACAATCTCTTTTTGAGATTTTGTAATGGTAACTACCCTATTACTCCCGTTCCAATCCACAGAAGCACCTAATTCCTGAGCGATTAACCTTACAGGTACCAATGCCTTGTCACTTCTAATAATTATTTCATAATCAGTTATTATGGTTCCGTTCAAAATAAGAGCGTAGAATATTCGTTCAAATCAACTTCATTGCCATTTGGTAAAATAATTCTATCCGCGTATGTTGCTGTCGGATTCCCTTTTTCTATATCCGAAGCATTTACAAGGCTAATATTTGTACTAAGAATTAACATTGTCATAATTAAACACGCAACAGCTTTTTTCATAAATACTACCTCCAATTATTTTGCCTACCATTTAAAAAGCAATCCATAATATTAATGTTATAATATTATGATTCTACAAATGTGAAATATTCTGTAATACATTTTGTAACAAAAATAATAGCAAGTCTTTATCACTTTATAATGACGCTTAGGTGTTGTGTTTTTTTCATATTCTCTATTTCTTTGCTTTTTAATCATTATTTCATTAACCTTTATTTCAAAATACTGCCTACTTTATTGATGCTGAGTACAGACTGTATCGCCGACCAAAGTGAAATCATTCTGCAACTTCTTGGTGCAGTGAATTATGTTGCAGTTTTTTTAACTAAAATAAAGTTTTAAATATCAACAAGGCTTGTGGAAATTCAGCTAAATACATAAATCTTCAAATAAATAACTGCCCTCGTTTTATTAAAGGACAGTTATTATCTTACAACATTTTATGGCAATGTTGAATACGGTCCTAAGCAAAAATGGCTTACGAGGCCAACACTAAAGCTTTAGCAAGTTATTTGGTTTCCTTGCGTATTATTCCAATTTCCTTATTATTTTAGTATGCTGCTATATGGTAAGTAGAACTTAAATTTTTCAAAAGCAGGATCATTGGATGTTTGAAGGAGTGTTTCTCTACCAGATTTTTTCACATCAGAGTGATCAGCATAGTAAACACTTGCCCCATCCCCAGCAGTAACTAACCCAACATGACTCTTTTTTGTATTATATATTATTGAGCCTGCAAATGCTTTAGTCCAGCTACTTTCTTCGTAAAAGTAACCCTTATCAACCATATA
>NZ_DAMCHJ010000002.1:299696-358327 GCF_032104385.1 Tissierella sp. | reverse complement strand
CGTGAAGGTGGAAGAACAGTAGGATCTGGAGTTGTAACTAAAGTTCTTGAATAATTTTTAAGTTTAGACATAAAGTGGGGACCCGAAAATTAATGGGCCCCTGCTAATGTCTAAAGATATATAAAAAAACTTCAAAAAATTTAAGTTTATTAAAAAAAAGACTTGAGTTTTCACTGAGTTTATTATAAAATGTAGTAGTGTTCAATTTTAGACATTGCGATGATGCAAAAGGTGGCTGTTGAAAACAGGGAATTTTTGCTGAGAATGTCCGGTTATAAATCGGGCGACTGGAATTGCCGTTATTTATTAAAAAAATAACAACACGCCCGGAGGTGTGGATCGGCAATGCCAAGTCGCATGTAACAAAACAGCATGCGATAGAAGGAGGGAATTAAATGTCAAATAATGGTAAACAAAAAATAAGAATTAGGTTAAAGGCTTATGATCATGAGCTTTTAGATGCATCAGCTCAAAGAATAGTTGAAACTGCTAAAAGAACAGGTGCTACTGTTTCAGGTCCGGTGCCATTACCAACTGAAAAGGAAATTATTACAATATTAAGAGCAGTTCATAAGTATAAAGATTCTAGAGAGCAATTTGAGCAAAGAACTCATAAGAGATTAATCGATATCTTAAACCCGAATCAAAAGACTGTGGATTCACTTATGAAGTTGAATTTACCTGCGGGAGTAGATATTGAGATTAGATCATAAGGATATTTATATGATTACTTAAAGTAATCCGCTGTAAGATAATAGGAGGTGTAGTAATGAAAAACATAATGGGAAGAAAAATTGGAATGACCCAAATTTTTAAAGAAGATGGATCTGTGGTTCCAGTAACAGTTGTTGAAGCTGGTCCTTTAGTTGTTGTTCAAAAGAAAACTGTTGAAATAGATGGATATAATGCAATCCAAATTGGATTTCAAGATATAAAGGAACAAAGAATAAACAAGCCTATGAAAGGTCATTTTAATAAAGGCAATGTAGCGTATAAGAAATACTTAAAAGAATTTAAAGTGGAAAATCCAGATGAATATGAAATAGGTCAGGAAATAAAAGCAGATGTATTTGCTGAAGGTGATTTAGTTGATGTTATTGGTGTTTCTAAAGGTAAAGGAACACAAGGCGTTATAAAGAGACATGGATTTGGTAGAGGAAGAGAATCCCACGGTTCTAAATTCCATAGAGCTCCAGGTGGTATGTCAGCAGGTACTTACCCAGGAAGAGTATTCAAAGGCCATAGAATGGCTGGAAGAATGGGAAATGAAAGAGTAACTGTACAAAATCTAGAAGTAGTTAGAGTAGATGCTGATAAGAATCTAATCCTTATAAAAGGTGCAATTCCAGGACCGAAAAAAGGGATAGTAACTATAAAAGAAACGGTTAAAAAGTAATAATTAAGGCGGAAAGGAGGATGCAAAATGCCTAAGGTAAATGTTTATAACATGTTAGGAGAACAAGTAGGAGAAATTGAGTTAGATGAGAATATATTTGGTATTGAAGTAAACCAACATGTAGTTTATGAAGTTGTAAAAAACCAACTTGCTAATAAAAGACAGGGAACACAATCTGCTAAAACTAGAGCAGAAGTAAGAGGCGGTGGCAGAAAGCCTTGGAGACAAAAGGGTACAGGTAGAGCTCGTCAAGGAAGCATTAGAGCCCCACATTTCACAGGTGGTGGAGTTACATTTGCACCAAAACCAAGAGATTACAGCTACAGTGTACCTAAGAAAGTTAGAAGACTTGCAATGAAATCTGCACTAACTTCAAAGGTTTTAAATAATGAAATAATAGTAATAGATGAAATAAACTTTGATGCTCCAAAAACTAAGGATATGGCTAATTTCTTAACTAAAATAAATGCAGATAAGAAAGCTTTAATAGTTATGGGAGAAAAGAATGTAAATGTTATAAAATCAGCAAATAACATTCCGAATGTACAAACTGCTCTTGTTAATACATTAAATGTTTATGATATATTAAAATATAATTCATTTATTATAACTAAAGATGCAGTAAGAAAAGTGGAGGAGGTGTATGCATAATGCGTAATCCACACGATATTATCATCAGACCAATAATAACTGAGAGAAGTATGGATGATATGGCATATGGTAAATATACTTTTGTTGTTGATAAAAGAACAAACAAGGCCGAAGTAAAAAAAGCTATAGAAACTATATTTGATGTAAAAGTTGAGAAGGTTAGTGTAATGAATATGCTTGGTAAAGTTAAAAGACAAGGAATTCATTCAGGTAAAAGACCAGATTGGAAGAAAGCTATAGTAAAATTAACGGAAGATTCTAAGAGAATAGAATTCTTCGAAGGAATGGAATAGAAATTTCATAGAAGGAGGGAAAACGATGAGCGTTAGAAAATTTAAAGCAACTTCCCCTGCACTTAGACAGATGACAGTTTCTACATTTGAAGAGATAACAAAAAAAGAACCAGAAAAATCACTACTTATTAACTTGAATAGGAGTGGTGGAAGAAACTCACAAGGTAGAATCACTATTCGCCATAGGGGTGGTGGAGCTAAGAGAAAATATAGAATAATAGATTTTAAAAGAGATAAAGATGGTATACCAGGTCGTGTTGCTGCTATTGAATATGATCCAAATAGAACAGCTAATATAGCGCTTATTAATTATGTTGATGGTGAAAAAAGATATATTTTAGCACCACATAATTTAAAAGTTGGAGATTTAATAGAATCTGGTGAAAATGCGGACATTAAAATAGGTAATGCGTTAAAATTAAAAGATATTCCAGTGGGTACAAATGTTCATAACGTAGAGTTGCAACCAGGAAAAGGTGGTCAGCTTGTTAGATCAGCAGGTGCATCAGCTCAATTAATGGCAAAAGAAGGAGAGTTTGCACAATTGAGATTACCTTCAGGAGAATTTAGATTAGTTAGACTTAATTGCCGTGCAACAATTGGTCAAGTAGGTAATATATCTCACGAGCTTATTACAATAGGTAAGGCTGGTAGAACTAGACATATGGGTATTAGACCAACGGTTAGAGGTAGCGCAATGAACCCTGTAGACCATCCACATGGTGGTGGAGAAGGTAGAGCTCCAATAGGTATGCCTGCACCATTGACTCCATGGGGTAAACCTGCGATGGGACTAAAAACTAGAAAGAAAAGTAAAAAATCAGACAAATATATCGTGAGAAGAAGAACTAAGTAGTTAAATATCTGAAAGGAGGAGTAATCATGGGTAGATCTCTTAAAAAAGGACCCTTTTGTGATGACCATCTTCTTAAAAAAGTAGAAGAGTTAAATAAAAATAATGATAAAAAAGTTATTAAAACATGGTCACGCCGTTCAACTATATTTCCAGAAATGGTTGGTCATACAATAGCAGTACATGATGGAAGAAAACACGTGCCTATATATGTTACAGAAGATATGGTAGGGCACAAACTAGGTGAGTTTGTTCCAACGAGAACATTTAGATCTCATGTTGATAAAAATGAAAGGTCATCTGGTGTAAGATAAAGGAGAAGGAGGGAAATATAGTGGAAGCTAGAGCTATAGCCAAATATATACGAATTTCACCACTAAAGGTAAATTTCATATGTAAAGAAATTAGAGGCAAACAAGTAGATGAAGCTTTATCAATTTTAAGATTTACACCTAAACAAGGTGCGAGAGTTCTTGAAAAAGTTTTAACATCTGCAATTGCTAATGCTGAAAACAACTTCAATATGGATAGAGATAATCTTTTTGTAGCTGATGCCTATGCAAATGATGGTCCACATATGAAAAGATTTAGACCTAAAGCAAGAGGTATGGCTTATCCAATATTAAAGAGAAGTAGTCATATAGGAGTAGTCGTAAAAGAAAGAGACTAGAAAAGGAGGGATAGTTAATGGGTCAAAAGGTTAACCCACATGGTTTAAGGGTCGGAATAATTAAAGATTGGGATTCAAAATGGTATGCTGATAAAAAGACTTTTAATGAATATTTAGTTGAAGACAATAAGATACGTGAATTTGTTAAGAAAAAACTATTCATCTCTGGTATTTCTAAAATTGAAATTGAAAGAGCTGCTAATAGAATTAAACTTACAGTATATACAGCTAAACCAGGAATGGTTATAGGTAAAGGTGGTTCTGGAGTAGAAGAACTAAGATTAGATATTGAAAAAATGACTAAAAAGTCTGTAGTTGTAAATGTTGAAGAAATTAAAATTCCGGAGCTAGATGCTCAATTAGTTGCTGAAAACATTGCTTCACAACTTGAGAGAAGGGTTTCATTTAGAAGAGCAATGAAACAAGCAATCCAAAGAACTATGAGATCTGGAGGAAAAGGAATTAAAACTTCAGTATCAGGAAGACTTGGTGGAGCAGATATGGCTAGAACAGAAGGATATAGTGAAGGAACAATACCTCTACAAACGTTAAGAGCTGACATAGATTATGGTTTTGCTGAAGCGGATACTACTTATGGAAAGCTTGGAGTAAAAGTATGGTTATATAAAGGTGAAGTTCTTCCTACTAAAAAGGTAGAAAAAGTAGAGAAAACTGTAGAAGAATAGAAAAAATTCCGTAGGAAGGAGGAAAATAAGATGTTAATGCCTAAAAGAGTAAAATATCGTAGAGTTCATAGAGGAAGAATGAAGGGAAAGGCTACTCGTGGAAATACGATTACTTATGGAGAATTTGGTTTGCAAGCATTAGAGCCAACTTGGATTACTTCTAATCAAATAGAGGCTGCAAGACGTGCTATGACAAGATATGTTAAGAGAGGCGGTAATGTTTGGATTAAAGTATTTCCAGATAAGCCAGTAACAGAAAAGCCTGCTGAAACACGTATGGGTTCTGGAAAAGGTTCACCTGAGTATTGGGTAGCAGTAGTTAAACCAGGTAGAATCTTATTTGAAATGGGCGGAGTATCAGAAGAAGATGCTAGGGAAGCAATGAGACTAGCTGCACATAAATTGTCAATAAAGACAAAGTTTGTTACTCGCGAGGAAACGCAAGAAAAGGGTGGTGAAGCTAATGAAGATTAAGGAAGTACGCCAATTATCAGAAGTAGAGTTAAATAACAAGCTAACAGAGTTAAAAGCTGAATTATTCAACTTAAGATTTCAATTGGCTACTGGTCAATTAGATAATCCATTAAGAATAAAGGCAGTTAGAAAAGATATAGCTCGTGTTAAAACAATAGTGAGAGAACGAGAATTAGGTATAGGAAAGGAGGTTTAATCTTAGATGGAAAGAGGAAATCGTAAGGTTAGAATAGGTAATGTTGTAAGCGATAAAATGGATAAGACAGTAGTTGTTGCTGTTGAAACTTTCGTAACACATCCTTTATATAAGAAACAAATAAGAAAAACCACTAAGTTTAAAGCTCATGATGAGAATAATGAGTGTGGCGTTGGCGATATCGTTAAAATAATGGAAACCAGACCACTTAGTAAGGATAAAAGATGGAGAGTAGTAAATATAGTAGAGAAGGCTAAATAGTCCTTTTAACTTGGAAGGGAGGTATTCGGATGATTCAAACGGAAAGCCGTATGAGAATAGCTGATAATTCAGGTGCTAAAGAAGTATTAGTTATTAGAGTATTAGGTGGAACAAATAAAAAATATGCTAGAGTTGGAGACATAGTAATTTGTACTGTTAAAACAGCAACACCTGGTGGAGTTGTTAAAAAAGGTGAGGTAGTAAAAGCTGTTGTTGTAAGAACTAAGCATGGAGTTAGAAGAAATGATGGCTCTTACATCAAATTCGATGATAATGCCGCTGTTATTATAAAAGACGATAAGAACCCAGTAGGTACTCGTATATTCGGACCTGTTACTAGGGAGCTTAGAAGAGGAAACTTTATGAAAATAATATCCTTGGCACCGGAAGTACTATAGGAGGAGGTGTAAAGCATGCATGTAAAGAGTGGAGACACAGTAGTTGTTATTGCTGGAAAAGATAAAGGAAAAAAAGGGAAAGTGCTAAGAGTATTTCCTAATGAAAATAGAGTAATAGTTGAAGGCGTAAACATGCTTACAAAACATAAAAAAGCACAAGGTCCAACAGTCCCAGGCGGAATAGTTAAGATGGAAGGTGCGATAAATGCATCAAATGTGATGTATTATTGTGAGAAAGATAAAACTGGAGTAAGAGTTGGCCATAACTTACTAGCTGATGGAAGCAAAGTAAGAGTGTGTAAAAAATGTGGAGAAGTTCTAGATAAATAGTCTAATGTGGAAAGGAGGTAATAGGAATGGCTTCCAGATTAAAAGAAAAATATACAAATGAAGTAGTAAATGCATTAATGGAAAAATTTCAATATGGAAACATAATGGAAGTACCAAGACTTGAAAAAGTAGTAATCAATATGGGTATTGGAGAGGCGAGAGATAACCCAAAACTACTTGAATCAGCAGTAAAAGAATTAGAAATGATTGCAGGACAAAAACCTGTTATAACTAAGGCTAAAAAATCAATAGCGAATTTTAAGCTACGTGAAGGTATGAATGTAGGTACTAAGGTTACTCTTAGAGGAGACAAAATGTACCACTTTTTAGATAAATTAATGAATATTGCATTACCAAGAGTTAGAGACTTTAGAGGAGTAAGTGATACTTCTTTTGATGGTAGAGGAAACTATGCATTAGGAATTAAAGAACAGTTAATATTCCCTGAAATTGAATATGATAAGGTTGAATCTATTAGAGGATTAGATATCATAATCGTAACTACAGCAAAAACTGACGAAGAGGCAAAGGCGTTTTTAGGACTAATGGGTATGCCCTTTAAAAAGTAGAGAAGGAGGGAATTTTTTTTGGCAAAGAAATCTATGGTTGTTAAACAACAAAGAAAACAAAAATTCAGCAGTAGAGAATATAATAGATGTAAAATATGTGGAAGGCCTCATGCTTATTTAAGAAAATATGGAGTATGCCGTATTTGTTTTAGAGAATTAGCATACAAAGGTCAAATACCTGGAGTTAGAAAAGCAAGCTGGTAGCAACAAGCTTATGAAAGGAGGTAGCTAAATTATGATGACAGACCCAATTGCAGATATGTTAACGAGAATAAGAAATGGAAACAATGCGAAGCATGATTCTGTTGATATTCCTGCTTCAAACATAAAAAAACAATTAGCTCAAATCCTACTAGATGAAGGATTTATAAAAGGCTATGATGTAATAGATGATGGGAAACAAGGGATTATAAGAGTAGATTTAAAATATGGTAAACATAACGAAAAGGTTATATCTGGAATTAAGAGAATTTCAAAACCAGGTCTTAGAGTATATGTAAAATCTGATGAAGTTCCAAGAGTACTAGGTGGCCTTGGAATAGCAATACTTTCCACTTCTAGTGGTATTATGACTGATAAAGTTGCTAGAAAAGAAGGAGTAGGCGGAGAAGTTATTTGTTATGTTTGGTAATAAATAGCTAAATTATGTGAAGGAGGTGCACTCATGTCAAGAATAGGATTAAAACCAATTACTATCCCAAATGGCGTGGAGATTAAAATAAATGATAATAATTTAGTTGAGGTAAAGGGTCCTAAAGGACAATTATCTGAGAATATAAATACTGATATGGAAATAAAGATAGAAGATGGTGTGCTAACAGTTGCTAGACCAACTGAAAATAAAAAGCATAAATCTTTACATGGTTTGTCAAGAACTTTGATTTCAAACATGATAATGGGAGTTACAGAAGGATATTCAAAAACTTTAGAAATAGAAGGTACTGGATATAGAGCTGCAAAACAAGGAAATAAACTAGTGTTAACATTAGGATATTCCCATCCAGTAGAGTTAGAGGATCCTAAAGGAATCGAAGTAGAGGTGCCAGCAGCAAATAAAATTATTGTTAAGGGTATAGATAAACAACTTGTAGGAAACTACGCAGCTAATATAAGAGCATTTAGAAAACCAGAACCTTATAAGGGTAAAGGTATTAAATATGCTGGCGAAATAATAAGACGTAAGGTTGGTAAGACTGGTAAGTAGAAGGGAGTGAAAAACATTGTTTAAAAAGATAAATAAAAATGAAAATAGAAAAGCAAGACATTCAAGAGTAAGAAAGAAAATCAATGGAACTCCTGATAGACCAAGACTTAATATCTATAGGAGTGGAAATCATATATATGCTCAAATAATCGATGATTCAGTAGGTCATACATTAGTTTCAGCTTCCACATTAGATAAATCTCTTAACCTTACTTCTACTAGCAATAAAGAAGCTGCAAAACATGTTGGAGAAATTGTTGCCAAAAAGGCATTAGAAAAAGGTATAGAAGAAGTAGTATTTGATAGAGGTGGATATATTTATCACGGAAGAATAAAAGAACTTGCTGAATCTGCAAGAGAAGCTGGACTTAAGTTCTAATAGAAGGAGGGGAATTAATGGAACGTTCATATAAAGACGGAAGTGAATTAGAATTAAAAGAAAGAGTTGTTAGCATCAACCGTGTTACTAAAGTTGTAAAAGGTGGTAGGAACTTTAGATTTAGTGCCTTAGTTGTAGTAGGAGATGAAAACGGAAACGTTGGAGTAGGAATGGCTAAAGCCTTAGAAGTACCTGAAGCTATTAGAAAAGCTATTCAAGATGCTAAGAAACATATAATATCAGTTCCTCTTGTTGGAACTACAATACCACATGAAGTTATTGGAGAATTTGGAGCAGGAAGAGTATTATTAAAACCATCTAAAGAAGGTACAGGAGTTATTGCTGGTGGAGCAGTTCGTGCTGTATGTGAATTAGCTGGTATAAGAGATATAAGAACAAAATGCTTAGGAACAAATAACCCAAGAAATGTTGTTAATGCTACAGTAGAAGCTCTAAGGGGACTTAAAAGAGCAGAAGATGTTGCAAAATTAAGAGGAAAAACTGTAGAAGAAATATTAGGCTAGGGGGGATTTTAGGATGGCTATGATCAAAATTAAGTTGGTTAAAAGCCCTATTGGAAAACCAGAAGCTCATAGGAAAACAGTAGAGGCTCTTGGATTCAAAAAGATTGGTCAAGTAGTGGAAAAGAATGATACCCCTCAAATTAGAGGTATGATACATCAAGTAGACTACATGGTTGAAATACTAGATTAGATTTAAGGAGGTGTAACTATGAAACTAAATGATTTAAGACCAAATGTTGGCGGAGGAACTAAAGCTAAAAAAAGACTAGGAAGAGGTATTGGTTCTGGTCTTGGAAAGACATCTGGTAAAGGTCATAAAGGTCAAAACTCAAGATCAGGCGGTGGAGTTAGACCAGGGTTTGAAGGTGGCCAAATGCCATTATTTAGAAGAATGCCAAAACGTGGCTTTACTAATATATTTGCAAAAGAATATGCCATAGTAAATATTGAAGAATTAAATAGATTCCCAGAAAACACAGTTGTTACTCCAGAACTTTTATTCAATGAAGGAATAGTAAAAAAAGGAAAAGCAAAAGATGGAGTGAAGATACTTGGAGATGGAGAAATTAACATCAAGCTTACTGTACAGGCACAAAAATTTAGTAAAACTGCCGCTGAAAAGATCGAGGCTGCAGGAGGAAAGGTAGAGGTGATATAAATGCTTTCGACCTTAAGGAATGCCTGGAGGATACCCGAGATTAGAAAGAAAATTATATTCACGTTATTAATGCTATTGGTTTTTAGATTAGGCTCAAGCATACCTGTTCCATATATGAATAAGGATATTATAGCTGATATATTCGAAAAGACTAAGGGTGGAATATTACAATTCCTTGATTTAATGGGCGGTGGAACCTTAAGTAACTTTAGCATATTTGCTACTAATATATATCCATATATTACAGCATCAATAGTAATTCAACTTCTTACTATAGCTATTCCTAGATTGGAAGAATTAGCTAAAGAGGGAGAAGAAGGAAAAAAGAAAATAACAAAATATACTAGATATACAGCTATGGGATTAGCATTAATTCAAGCCATAGGATATACTTTTGGATTTTTTAGTTCAGCATTAGAGACTATTAATGCTTTGCAAACTACAATAGTTATAATTACTATGGTAGCAGGTACTGCATTTTTAATGTGGATAGGAGACATGATAACTGAAAAAGGAATCGGTAATGGTATATCACTTATAATATTTATAGGGATTATATCTAGATTACCTAAAGATTTAATAAATACATTTAACCTAATAAGTATAGGTGAATTAAGTGCAATAAAGGTAGCTATTTTTGCTATAGTATTTTTAGTTATCATTGCATTTGTAGTTGCATTACAAGAGGGAGAAAGAAGAATTCCAGTACAATATGCTAAGAGAGTAGTTGGAAGAAAAATGTATGGTGGACAGTCCACTCATATACCTGTAAAGGTGTCAATGGCAGGAGTAATGCCTGTAATCTTTGCGTCATCTTTGCTTGCCTTCCCACAGACAATTGCATTATTTACTAAGGGTTCTCCTTCAGCATGGATAACTAAATATCTAACACCACAAGGCAATGTAGGTGTTTGGATATATTCTATATTAAATATTCTGTTGATTATGTTCTTTACGTATTTTTATACGGCTATTCAATTTAATACTGTAGAATATGCAAAGAATTTACAGCAAAATGGTGGTTTTATTCCAGGTATTAGACCAGGAAGACCAACATCTGAACATTTAAATAGAGTTGTAACTAGAATTACATTTGTTGGCGGATTATCTTTAGCGGTTTTAGCATCTTTACCAATTATTTTATCTAAGATATTCCATATGCATGTTAGCTTTGGAGGAACAAGTATAATAATAGTTGTAGGGGTTGCATTAGAAACTGTTAAACAAATGGAAGCACAAATGTTGATGAGACATTATAAAGGATTTTTAAATTAAGCTATAGGAGATGATTATTTTGAGACTAATCTTATTAGGGCCACCTGGTGTAGGTAAAGGAACTCAAGCATCAGCTATAGTAAAAAAATATAACGTACCACATATTTCAACTGGAGATATATTCAGAGCCAATATCAAAGATGGAACTGAATTAGGAAAAAAGGCCAAAGAATATATGGATAAAGGTCTTTTAGTACCAGATGAACTTGTGGTTTCAATTGTGAAGGATAGATTGACTAGAGAAGACTGCGTCCACGGGTTTCTTTTAGATGGATTTCCAAGAACTATAAATCAAGCGGAGGCTTTAGACAAGGAACTTATAAAAATGGGTATAAAACTTGATAAAGTTGTTAATATTGATGCAGACAAGGAAATTTTAATTGAAAGAGCTGTTGGTAGAAGGATTTGTAAAACATGTGGCTCATCTTATCATATTAAATTTAATCCACCTAAGGTTGAAAATTTATGTGATATAGATAAGGGAGAATTATTTCAAAGAGATGATGATACTCATGAAACAGTGGCTACTAGGATAGAAGTATATCTTAATCAAACACAGCCACTAATTGATTATTATCAAGAAAAAGGGATAATACTTAATGTAGATGGGACTAAACCAATAAACGAAGTCTTTGAAACTATAGTGAAAGCTTTGGAAGATAAATAATGAGGAAGGTAATACCTTTCGTAAAGGAACCAGCGTTTTTAATAAGCTATTATAAAGAGGTGAATTTATAATGGATTTAAGTGACGACATAGCCGTCGGTCAGGTGGTTAAGTCGAGAGCTGGAAGGGATAAAGGAAAAGTTTTCTTAGTACTGGACATTATAGACAGTCAAAATGTATTGATTGTAGATGGCAGTTTAAGAAAACTTGACAATCCAAAACAGAAAAAGTTAAAACATTTGATTATTTATAATACTGTTTTATCCGAACTACAGTATAAATTAGATAATAAAATTAAAATTAATAATGCATATATAAGAAAATTATTAGAACCTTTCAATAAGAGTTTCTAAATTTGTTTGAACAGGAGGTTCGAAAACCTAATGTCTAAATCTGATGTTATTGAAGTTGAAGGTACGGTAGTAGATGCTTTACCTAATGCTATTTTTAAAGTAAAGCTAGAAAATGGTCATGAAATATTAGCCCATATTTCTGGAAAATTGAGAATGAATTATATAAGGATACTTCCTGGAGATAAGGTAACAGTTGAACTGTCACCCTATGATTTGACTAGAGGCAGAATAACCTGGCGAAACAAGTAGCATAGGAGGGATTTAAATGAAAGTAAGACCATCAGTTAAGAAGATATGTGAAAAATGCAAAATAATCAAAAGACACGGAAAGGTCATGGTTATTTGTGAAAATCCAAGACATAAGCAAAAACAAGGTTAATAGAGAGGTCACTATTTTGCGAATGTATTTATTTTAGGAGGTGTAAACATTAATGGCAAGAATAGCAGGTGTTGACTTACCAAGAGACAAGAGAGTTGAAGTTGGTTTAACATATATATTTGGTATTGGTAGACCAAGAGCAAATGAGATATTGGCAAAGGCTGGGGTAAATCCAGACACTAGGGTAAAAGATTTAACAGAGTCTGAAGTAGCAAGCCTTAGAGCTGTTATAGATGGTTATCATGTAGAAGGTGACTTGAGAAGAGAAGTTGCTCTAAATATAAAAAGACTTAGAGAAATAAATTGTTATAGAGGTATGAGACATAAAAGAGGACTTCCAGTAAGAGGCCAAAGAACTAAGACTAATGCTAGAACAAGAAAAGGTCCAAAGAGATTGGTATCTAAGAAGAAGTAGGTAAAGGAGGGAAATTAAGTGGCAGCTAAAAAAGGCAAAGTAACTCGTGTTAGAAGAAGAGAACGTAAGAATATAGAGAGAGGTCAAGCACATATCTCATCAACATTCAACAATACTATGGTTACCCTAACAGATTTACAAGGTAATGTATTGTCATGGGCTAGTGCTGGACAATTAGGTTTTAGAGGTTCAAGGAAATCTACTCCTTATGCAGCACAGCAGGCAGCTGAAGAAGCAGCTAAAAAAGCTATGGAACACGGATTAAAGAGTGTAGAAGTATACGTTAAGGGACCAGGTTCAGGAAGAGAAGCAGCAATTAGGTCTTTACAAGCAACGGGATTAGAAGTAAATATGATTAAAGATGTTACTCCTATTCCTCATAATGGATGTAGACCACCAAAACGTAGAAGAGTTTAATAGGAGGTGTAGTAGATGGCAAGATATACAGGTCCAGTTTGCAGACTGTGTCGTAGAGAAGGTATGAAACTATTTCTTAAGGGAGATAGATGCTATACAGACCAATGTGCAGTAGCTAAGAGAAACTATGCACCAGGACAGCACGGACAATCAAGAAAGAAAGTAACAGAATATGGAATGCAGCTTAGAGAAAAACAAAAAGTTCGTAGATTCTATGGAATTTCTGAGTCTCAAATGGTTAAATATTTTATAATGGCAGATAAAATGAGAGGAATAACAGGTGAAAATCTACTTAAAATACTTGAGCTAAGATTAGATAATGTTGTATATAGAATGGGTTTTGCATCATCAAGAGCAGAAGCAAGACAATTAGTTACACATGGTCATTTCTTAGTTAATGGTTCTAAAGTAGATATACCATCTGTAATTCTTTCTGTTGGAGATGTTGTTGAGATAAAAGAAAGAACTAGAGGAAGCGAAAAAATTAAGAGTTTAGTAGAAAATCATAATGGCAACACTGTTAAATGGATAAGTGTGGATATTGATCAATTAAAGGGTAGCATAGTAGCTGAACCAACTAGAGAGGATATAGATATACCAGTAGAAGAACACTTAATCGTTGAGTTATATTCTAAATAATAGTATTCATAACAAAATCAGTTGCCCTCGTACTTTAACAAACCAAATTTTAAGGAGGGTTAATGTTAATGATAGAAATTGAAAAACCAAGAATTGAAATTCTAGAGTTGAGTGATGATGAGAGTTATGGAAAGTTTATGGTAGAGCCACTAGAGAGGGGCTATGGTACAACCTTAGGAAATTCATTGAGAAGAGTGTTGTTATCTTCATTACCAGGTGCAGCGGTATCTTCAATAAAAATTCAAGGAGTGCTACATGAATTTTCAACTATACCAGGTGTATTGGAAGATGTACCAGAAATAATATTAAATATAAAGGGTCTTGCAGCTAAAATATACACTGATGAACCTGTAACCTTGAGGATTGAGGCACAGGGGTCTCAGGTTGTAACAGCAGGAGATATTATTACAGGTCCAGATGTGGAGATCATAAATAAGGATCATCATATTGCTACCGTGAATGAAGATGGTAATCTATACATGGAACTTGAATTAGTAAAGGGTAGAGGCTATGTAGTAGCCGAGAGAAATAAAAAAGAAGGTCAACCAGTAGGCGTTATACCCGTTGACTCTGCATTTACTCCAGTGAAGAAGGTAAACTTTGCAGTAGAAAATACAAGAGTAGGTCAGATTACTGACTATGATAGATTGATTCTAGAAGTATGGACAAATGGAACTATGGATCCTGATGAAGCCACTTCTTTAGGAGCAAAAATACTTACAGAACACTTAAATCTTTTTATTGGGCTAACTGAACATGTTAGTGAAGTTGAAATAATGGTGGAAAAAGAAGAGGACAAGAAAGAAAAAGTTCTTGAAATGACTGTTGAAGAGTTAGATCTTTCAGTACGTAGTTATAACTGTTTGAAGAGAGCAGCTATAAATACAGTAGAAGAATTAACACAAAAAACAGAGGAAGACATGATGAAAGTAAGAAATCTTGGTAAGAAATCCCTTGAGGAAGTACAAAGAAAACTTGCTGAATTAGGATTGAGTCTAAAGAAATCTGATGAGTAACAAGGCATGAAGGAGGGATAAATGTGACAACGTTAAGAAAACTTGGTCGCCCTACAGATCAAAGAAAAGCAATGCTTAGAAATCTAGTAACATCCTTGTTGAGAACCGGAAAAATAGAAACAACAGTTACTAGAGCTAAGGAAACAAAAAGAATGGCAGATAAAATGATAACCTTAGCAAAAAGAGGAGATTTACATGCTAGACGTCAAGTTTTAGCTTATGTATATGATGAAGATGTAGTAAAAAAACTATTTGATGAAATAGGACCAAAGTATCAAGAGAGAAACGGTGGCTACACAAGAGTATTAAAAGTTGGACCTCGTCGTGGAGACGGAGCAGAAATGGCTATATTAGAACTAGTATAAAGGGTAGGGGATTAAGTTTAAGCTTAGTCCCTTTATTTTATGACCTAACCCGATTTGCGTTTTTTGCAAATCGATGGTAGGTCAAACGCAATGAGCACCAAATCTATGTGAGCGAAGCGAGCAAATAGATTTGAGTTGCGAAACTGCGTAAACAACCCAGCATTAACCAACAGAGTTAATTGAAGCCATCTAAACCTGATATAGGTCAAAGGCAACGAGAACCAAATTCATATGAGCATAGCGAGTAAATAAACTTGAGTTGCGAAACTGTGAAATGTTAATCAAATTTAAGCTATAAAACTGTAAGATTGTGAATTGTAGATTGAATTAAGGGTATCCTTATGTTATATTAGATAATGGAAATAATAAATAATTAGAGGTATAACTATGAACAATACAATGATAAAAATCGAAGAGGTTACCTATGAATATAAATCATTAATAGACGATAGTATACAAAAGGCTGTAAAAGAACTTAACTTAGAGGTTAAGAATGGAGAATTTTTAGTAATTCTAGGTCATAATGGCTCGGGTAAATCTACTTTAGCTAAGCTTATGAATGGACTTTTAATGCCTACAAATGGAAATGTTTATGTAATGGGTATGAATACTAAAGATACAGAAAGAATATGGGAAATAAGAGAAAAAGCAGGGATGGTATTCCAAAATCCAGATAACCAAATAGTTGCCACAATAGTAGAAGAAGATGTGGCCTTTGGACCAGAAAACTTAGGCATATCTCCATTAGAAATAAGAACTAGGGTAGATGAAGCTTTAGAAGTAGTTGAAATGACAGAGTATAAAAAACATGCACCTCATCTTTTATCAGGGGGGCAAAAACAAAGGATTGCTATCGCTGGAATTTTGGCTATGGAGCCGGACTGTATTATTTTAGATGAACCAACAGCCATGTTAGACCCCATAGGTAGAATAGAAGTAATGAACACCATAAAGAAGTTAAATAAAGATGAAAAGAAGACAATAGTTTTAATTACTCACTATATGGATGAAGCTGTAGAGGCTGATAGAATCCTTGTAATGGAGCAAGGAGAAATAGTCATGGAAGGAACACCAAAAGAAGTATTTAAACAAGTAGATAAAGTTAAAGAATTAGGCCTAGATGTACCACAGGTAACTGAATTAGTATATGAATTAAGAAAAGAAGGATTAGATATAAAAGAAGACATACTATCTATAGAAGAACTGGTGGAATTATTATGATGATGAAAATAAATAATTTAAATTATATATATAATCCAAATACTCCCTTTGAAAAAAAGGCTCTTGACAATATAAATCTAGAAATAGATGAAGGAGAATTTATAGGATTAATAGGTCATACAGGTTCTGGCAAATCTACATTTGTACAACATTTGAATGGACTGATAAAACCTACCTCAGGCAATATTATAATAGATAATATAAATATAACTACAAAGGATGCCAATCTAAAGGAAGTTAGACAAAAAGTAGGTCTTGTATTTCAATATCCAGAGCACCAATTATTTGAGGAAACTATATATAAGGATATTGCCTTTGGTCCAAAAAATTTAAGTCTTAGTGAAGAAGAAATCTATGATAGGGTAAAAGAATCTATGGAGTTAGTAGGTTTGGATTTTGAGGAACTGAAAGATAGATCTCCATTTGAATTAAGTGGTGGACAAAAGAGAAGAGTAGCCATAGCAGGAGTAATAGCTATGAAACCTAAGATATTGGTTTTAGATGAGCCAACAGCAGGATTGGATCCTAGAGGTAGAGATGAAATCTTAGGTGAAATTCAGAAACTTTATCAAAAAGGTGGCATTACAATAATATTAGTATCTCATAGTATGGAAGATGTGGCAAAATTAGTAGGCAGGATACTTGTAATGCATAAAGGTAAATTACAAATGGATGGCAGTACTAGAGAAATCTTTAGAAAAGCAGAAGAATTAGAAAGTATAGGTCTAGGGGTTCCACAAATAACCAAGTTTATGAAAAGATTTAAGGAAAAGGGAAATGACGTTAAGGACGATGTATTAACAGTAGATGAAGCTAAGGAAGAAATATTAGAGTTTTTAAGGAGAAAAAAAGATGCTTAAAGATATAACAATAGGTCAATATTTTCCTGGGAATACTATAATTCACAAATTAGACCCAAGAGTGAAGATAATTATAATCTCATTATTTATAGCATCTCTGTTTTTCATTAATACCTTTATTCCATATATATTTATATTGAGTTTTATCCTTATTGTAGTTAAGATATCAAATGTGCCATTAAAATTTATTTTAAAGGGAATAAGACCACTTTTATTCATAATACTAATAACTTTTTCTATCAATATTTTTATGACCAAGGGAGAAGTATTATTTGAAATAGGACCTTTAGTTGTAACTAAAGAGGGATTATATTTAGCTGTTTTTATGGCATTAAGATTAATCTTTTTAATTACGGGAACTTCCCTTCTTACCCTTACAACATCGCCCATAGCATTGACTGATGGAATAGAAAAACTATTGATACCATTAAAGAAAATTGGATTACCAGCTCATGAATTAGCTATGATGATGACCATAGCTCTAAGATTTATTCCCACTCTATTAGAGGAAACTGATAAAATAATGAAAGCTCAAATGGCAAGAGGTGCTGACTTTGAATCTGGGAATATATTGAGCAGAGCAAAAAATTTAGTTCCATTATTAGTTCCTTTATTTATAAATGCTTTTAGAAGGGCTGATGAACTTGCTACAGCAATGGAAGCAAGGTGTTATAGAGGTGGAGATAATAGGACTAGGTTAAATGAGTTAAAGCTAGAAAAAACAGATATAATAATATTAATATCTATGATTATATTTTTTGGATTTATTATAAGTATTAAATATATATAGGGGTAATTATGAAAAATATTAAGCTTATTATTGAATATGAAGGGACAAATTATTCTGGATGGCAGAAACAAGAAAATGCTATAACAATACAAGAAAAATTAGAAGATGCTATAGAAATATTAGTAGGAGAAAAAATAAAGCTTATTGGTTCTGGGAGAACTGACGGTAAGGTTCATGCATTAGGACAGGTTGCAAACTTTTTAACCACATCAAGTATTCCAGGGGAGAAGTATAAATATGCCCTAAAGTTTTTATTACCTGATGATATTACTATTATAGAATCAGAGGAAGTAGATTTAAAATTTCATTCAAGATTTGATGCTATAAAAAAGAGATATAAATATATAGTATATAATGGAGAATTACCAAGAGCTATATATAGAAATTTCTCCTATCATGTACCCTATGATATTGATATAAATAAAATGATAGAAGCTTCACAGCATCTAATAGGAACTCATGATTTTTCCTCATTTATGGCTGCTGATTCAGAAGTTAATAGTACCATTAGAACAATCTATGATGTATCTATAAAAAAGAATAAAGAGCTAATAGAGTTTAGTATAGAAGGAAATAGTTTTTTAAGAAATATGGTAAGGATAATTGTGGGTACATTACTTTACATTGGATTTGGGAAAATTGATGGGGATAAATTACCTAAGATAATTCTAGATAAGAAAAGAAAAGGAGCAGGACCTACAGCTCCACCACAAGGATTATTTTTAGAAAAAGTATATTACTCTTAAAAAACGTCTTGACATAGATAATTACTTGTATTAGAATATATTAGAGTGTTTAAAAAAGCCCCGGAACTTTTTTAATTTTGACTACTCAACGTCGGTATAAGGAGGGAAAATGATGAAAAGCTTTATGGCTAAAACAAACGAAGTTGATAGAAAATGGTATGTGATAGATGCAGAAGGCAAAGTATTAGGAAGATTAGCTACAGAGGTAGCTACAATATTGAGTGGAAAAAATAAGCCAATATATACTCCTCATGTAGACACTGGTGACTTTGTTATTATAATAAATGCAGATAAAATTAAATTAACTGGTAAAAAATTAGAACAAAAAAGTCATTTCTACCATACTGGATATCCAGGAGGCGGGAGAGAAATATCATATAAAAGAATGATGGAAGAGAAACCAGAAATGGCTATTGAATTAGCAGTAAAAGGTATGCTTCCTAAAAATAGTCTAGGAAGAAAGATGATTAAAAAGTTAAAAGTTTATAGTGGAGCAGAACATAATCACGAAGCTCAACAACCTGAGATATATGAATTTTAATGCTCACGAGAAAGGAGGACTGTAAGTGGCTAATATACAATTTTTGGGAACAGGAAGAAGAAAGACTTCTGTAGCAAGAGTTAGATTGGTACCAGGAAATGGTAATATTACTATAAATAAAAGAGATATAGATGAATATTTTGATTATGAAACTTTGAGAGTAGTTGCAAAAGAACCACTTGTTATCACTGAAACTATGGATAAATATGATGTTTTAGTAAATGTTGAAGGCGGTGGATTCACAGGTCAAGCTGGTGCAATTAGACATGGTATAGCAAGAGCACTAATTGAATCAGATGAAGAGTTAAGACCTATACTTAAAAAGGCAGGACATTTAACAAGAGATTCAAGAATGAAGGAAAGAAAGAAATACGGTCTTAAGAAAGCAAGAAGATCACCACAATTTAGTAAGAGATAGTTGGAAGCACTGGATAGCCAGTGCTTTTTTTATGACCTAATACAGCGAACGTTAGTAAGCTGATGTAGGTCAAACGCAATGAGCACCAAATTTATGCGACCGATAGGGAGCAAATAAATTTGAGTTGTGAAACTGCGTAATATGCCTAAATAATTTATCTGTTTTTCCTTGGAATATACTTTGTATAATTACAATATATTTCTATAGGAGGGGATAAGAAAAGATGAAATTACTTATTATCAAAAAAAGATATATTAGAATATTGATATTGGTACTCTTTATAACTTTAATCTTAATCTATAGTTTATTAAAGCAATTTAGAACCATGCCAGTAAGTTATTTGCCAATATCAAATAAGATTATCGCTATAGATCCAGGTCATGGAGGTGTGGATCCAGGGGCAGTAAGTAAAAATGGAATTAAAGAAGACGAGATAAATTTAGCTATATCATTAAAATTAAAACGGCTGATTGAACAGAGTGGTGGAATAGTTTTTATGACTAGGACAACAGATAAGGCTTTGTATACATCGGAGTCTAAGACTCTTAGGCAAATGAAGACAGAAGATTTAAAAAAGAGAAAAGAAATTATAGAGAATAGTGGTAGTGAAATACTTATATCCATACATTTAAACAGTTTCACCAGATCATCTTACTATGGAGCTCAGACATTTTATAAAAATGGTTCTTTAGAAGGAGAAAAATTAGCATCTATAATACAAGAAGAATTGAGAAATGTATTGGATAAAAATAATAAAAGGCAGCCACAAAAAAGAGATGATGTATATATATTAAATGAAGTTAGTATTCCCACTGCACTAGTTGAGTGTGGCTTTCTATCAAATACAATAGAAGAAAAGTTATTAGTAGATGAATCATATCAGGAAAAAATAGCTTGGTCAATATATGTAGGGGTAATGAATTATTTTAATAACATAGATATAAATCATGAATTTTAAGATGTTGATAAAAATTGTGGATAAGCTTAACAATTGTGAATAATTGATAATGGAGATTTATGGATATTAGAGAAATTAATACTTAGGAGAGAATAAAGAGTTTACATAAATTATCCACGGATGATTGTGGATAATGTGGATAAAGTGAATTAAAAATAAGTTGCTAAATTTTTGTCAATTATATAAAATGCCATTTAACATTGGAAACACCTCATTTACAAGATTTAAATTAAGTAATTTCAACTTAATAACGGTATTGCATATTTTTAACTCCTCTTGTATAATTAAGGCATACTACAATATCATAACAACTACTTATCTATGAATAAAATCAGTTTAAATTTTAGATAATAGGGTAAGATATTTGTAGATATGAAAAAATAAGGGAAGGAGTGGTTAAATGGAAGCAAAGAAAACCCCATTATATGATGAGCATGTAGAATTAGGAGGAAAAGTTGTTGATTATGCAGGATGGTATCTTCCAGTACAATATGAGGGTTTAATTGCAGAACATGAAGCTGTTAGAAATGCTGTAGGTTTATTTGATGTATCCCATATGGGTGAAATCACTATTAAAGGAAAGGACGCTTTAGCATTTGTGGATTATCTTATGACAAATGATATATCTAAAGTTGTAGATAACCAAATAGTCTATACTTTTATGTGTGCACCTGATGGAGGAGTAGTAGATGACCTATTAGTATATAGATTAGCTCATGATGATTATTACCTAGTAGTAAATGCTTCAAATACGGCAAAGGATTACAAATGGATATTAGAGCAAAAAGGTAATTTTGACGTAGAAATCACTAATATTTCCGATACTGTTGGAGAAGTAGCAATACAAGGACCTCTAGCACAAAAAGTACTACAAAAATTAACAAAAACTGATTTAAATACAATTACTTTCTTTACATTAAATAGAAAAGTAGATATCAATGGAGTAGAATGTATGGTTTCCAGAACTGGCTATACTGGAGAGGATGGTTTTGAGGTTTATACAACTAATGAAGGTATAGTAAAGGTATGGAAAGATATGCTTGAAGCAGGAAAGGAAGAAGGCATTAAACCTTGTGGATTAGGATGTAGAGATACACTTAGATTTGAGGCTTCATTGCCATTATATGGTCATGAAATTTCAGCTGAGATAAATCCTTTAGAGGGTGGATTTAAATATTTTGTAAAGCTTGACAAAGCATCAGATTTTATAGGTAAGGAAGCTCTTAACAAACAATGGAAAGAAGGGCTTAAGAGAAAATTAGCAGGATTTGAAATGATTGACAGAGGAATTCCAAGAGAAGGATATGAAATACAAAAAGACGGCAAGGTAATAGGACATGTTACTACAGGATATATGTCACCAACTCTTAAGAGAAATATTGGTAATGCACTTATTTCACCTGAATATACAGAGTTAGGAACAGAAATTGATATTATGATAAGAAATAAGCCAGCTAAAGCAAAAATAATTAGTAAAAAGTTCTTAAATAAATAATAAATATAATAATAAATTAGGAGGGTTAAAAGATGAAGGTTGTAAAAGGATTACATTATACTAAGGATCATGAATGGGTAAAATTAGAAGGAAATTTAGGGACTATAGGTGTTGCTGACTATGCACAACATCACCTAGGAGATATAGTATATGTAGAGCTTCCAGAAGTTGATGATGAAATTGAAAAAGAAGAAGCTTTTTCAGCTGTGGAATCAGTTAAAGCAGCTGCAGATATTTATATGCCAGTAAGTGGAAAAGTAGTAGAAGTGAATGAAGAACTAATAGATGACCCTGCTCTTTTAAATGCAGATCCATATGAAAACTGGATGATTAAAGTAGAGATGACTAATAAAGATGAATTAGAAGAATTAATGACAAGTGAGGAATATGAAAAGTTTTTAGCTGAGGAGGAATAAAATATGTTTCCATATATAGCAACTACTCACGAAGACGAGCAGGAAATGCTAAAATCTATAGGATTTAATTCTTTAGGAGATTTATTCAGTGATATTCCTGAGGATATGAGATTAAATAGAGAATTAAACTTACCTAAGGCAAAGAGTGAACTTGAAGTTAGTTCATATTTAACCTCATTAGCAAAAAAGAACTGTTCAACTAGTGAAATGCCTTGTTTCATTGGTGCAGGAGCATATGATCATTATATTCCTTCAATAATAAATCATATTATTTCAAGATCAGAATTTTATACATCATATACTCCATATCAACCAGAAATAAGTCAAGGAACACTTCAATATATATTTGAATTCCAGACACTTATATGTAATTTAACTGGAATGGATGTTGCAAATGCTTCATTATATGATGGCGGTACTGCTATTACTGAAGCGGCTTTAATGGCTGCAGCAACTTCAAGAAAAGATGAGATTATAATATCTAAGACAGTAAGACCAGAGTCCATACAGGTTCTAAAAACTTATGCACATGTGCAAGGACTAAAGGTTATAGAAGTTGATATGAAAGATGGAGTTACTGATTTAGAAGAATTAGAAAGTAAGGTAAATGATAATACTGCAGCCGTTATAGTTCAAAGTCCAAATTTCTTTGGTATAATCGAAGATTTAAAGGCTACAGGAGAAATTACTCACAAGGTTAAGAAAGCTAGTTTTATAGCATCTGTTGATCCAATATCTCTTGCTATTTTAAAGAAACCAGGTGAATTAGGTGTTGATGTAGTAGTGGGAGAAGCTCAAGGTATGGGCATACCTTTATCATTTGGTGGACCATATTTAGGCTTTATAGCTACTAAATCTGAATATATGAGAAAATTACCTGGTAGAATAGTAGGACAGACAGAAGATAAAGATGGCAAAAGATCTTTTGTTCTAACACTTACAGCTAGAGAACAACATATAAGAAGAGAAAAAGCTACTTCTAATATCTGTTCTAATCAAGGCTTAAATGTATTAGCAGCAACTATCTATATGGTAACTCTAGGAAAAGAAGGGTTAAGAGAAGTTGCACTTCAAAGTACAAAGAAAGCTCATTATGCTTTTGAAAAGCTTACTAAATCTGGTAAATATAAACCACTTTTTGATAAGCCATTCTTTAAAGAATTTGCTATTACATCTGATATAGATGCTGATAATATAAATCAAGAATTAATAAAGGAAAAAATAATAGGTGGATATCACCTAGGTAAAGATTATCCCCAATTTAAAAATTCTATCCTATATGCAGTAACAGAAAAGAGGACAAAGGAAGAAATAGATAGATTAAGTAGTGTATTGGAGGGGATAAAATGAGAAAGTATGATAAACTAATATTTGAATTATCTAAACCAGGAAGAAGGGCATATAATCTTCCAGCACTAGATGTAGAAGATAAAGACATAAATGATTTTATTCCACAAGAATTTTTATCTGAGACTGAACTTGATTTTCCAGAGTTGTCTGAGGTTGATGTAATTAGACACTATACAAATTTATCAAATAAAAATTATGGTGTAGATACTGGATTTTACCCATTAGGCTCATGTACCATGAAATATAATCCAAAAATCAATGAAGATACATGTAGGTATAATGGATTTGCAAATCTTCATCCATATCAATCGGAATGCTGTACTCAAGGTGCATTACAATTAATGTACGAACTAGATAAATCCTTATCTGAAATAGCTGGTATGGATAAAATGAGCTTACAACCAGCAGCTGGTGCTCATGGTGAGTTAACTGGTATTATGGTTATTAAGGCATATCATGAAAAGAATGGAGATTTTAAGAGAAATAAAATCATAGTTCCGGATTCAGCTCATGGTACAAACCCAGCTACAGCAGCAATGGCTGGATATAAAATAGTAGAAGTTAAGTCAACTAAAGATGGATTGGTAGATTTAGAAGCACTTAAAGCTGTAGTAGGAGATGATACAGCAGGATTAATGCTTACAAATCCAAATACTCTTGGTATATTCGATAAGCATATTAAAGAAATTGCTAAAATTGTTCATGATGCAGGAGGACAATTATACTATGATGGAGCCAATGCTAATGCTATCTTAGGTCATGCAAGGCCAGGAGATATGGGATTTGACGTAGTTCACTTCAATATCCATAAAACTTTCTCAACACCTCATGGTGGTGGAGGACCAGGTTCAGGACCAATAGGAGTTAAAAAGCATCTTGAAGAATTCTTACCGGTTCCAGTGGTACAAAAAGATGGAGATAGATACTATCTAGATTATAATGTACCACATACTATAGGTAAGGTTAAAGATTTCTTTGGACATTTTGGAATATTAGTTAGAGCATATACTTATATCCTAACAATGGGTAGTGATGGATTGAAGAAAGCTAGTGAAATAGCTGTATTAAATGCTAACTACATGGCTAATAAATTAAAAGAATATTACTATTTACCAATAGATACTATATTCAAACATGAATTTGTGTTGGGTGGATTAAAGGATACATTATCAGAAGTGACTACACTGGATATAGCTAAGAGATTACTTGATAAAGGCTATCATCCACCAACAGTATACTTCCCATTAATCATTAACCAAGCAATTATGATTGAACCAACAGAAACTGAATCTAAAGAAACACTTGATGAATTTATAGATGCTATGATTGAGATTTCTAAAGAGGCAAGTGAAAACCCACAATTGTTGAAGGATGCGCCTCTTAATACTATTGTAAGCAGACCAGATGAAACAAAAGCAGCAAGAAATCCTGTGCTTAAATACGAAGGGTAGGTGTACCATTTGACTAAAACTATTGCCGTTATAGGAGCTGGTCCAGGAGGCTATGTAGCAGCAATAAGAGGAGCTCAACTTGGTGCTGATATAATCTTAATAGAGAATAGAGAAGTAGGGGGTACATGCCTTAACCGAGGCTGTATCCCTACTAAAACTTATTTTAGAAATGCGGAGATTATGTCCAATTTTAGAAGAGCTGCTGAATTTGGAATTACAGCAGGTGAATTTAAAATGGATGGAAAAGCACTGCAAGAGAGAAAAAACAAAGTTGTAGATACTTTAGTAGGAGGTATTGAACAACTTATATCCTCTTATAAAAACATAGAATTTTTACGTGGAACAGCTAATATAAAAGATAAAAATAATATTTCTATAGATTTAAAGGATGGAAGTACAAAGGAAATAACAGTAGATAATATAGTTATAGCTACGGGCTCTAAACCTCAAATGACTGAAACAAAAGGAGTAGATTTAGAAGGTGTAATTACATCGGATGAACTTCTAGAGATGGATGAAATTCCAGAAACTTTAATTGTAGTAGGTGGTGGAGTAATAGGGCTAGAATTTGCAAGTATTTATCAGGAATTAGGTTCCAAAGTAATTCTCTTAGCGTCTAGGATTTTAAAGGATGCAGATAAGGAGATTTCAAGAAGACTTGTTCCAATGTTAAAGAAACAAGGAATTGAAACCTATGTTGATATTAGAGCTAAGGAAATTACCAAAGAAGGGGACAAGCTTAGGGTATTGGCTAAATATAAAGAAAAAGATGAAGAAATAGAAGTGATAGGTGATAAAGTACTTATTGCGTCAGGTAGAGGTCCTGTAATGGAAGGACTAAATCTTGATGGACTAGGAATTAAATATGATAATAAAGGTGTTTTTGTAAATAATGAGTTTGAGACCAATATAGAAGGTATATATGCTATAGGAGACGTAAATAGAGGAGTTCAATTAGCTCATGTAGCATCAGCTCAAGGTGTATATGTAATGGAAAAAATAATGGGACATACACCAGATATTAACTTAGATATCTATCCAAACTGTGTATTTACAATGAATGAAGTAGCCCATGTAGGTTATACTGAAGAAGAACTCAAGGAAAAAGGGATAGCTTATAAAGCAAGTAAGTTTATGTTTGCAGCCAATGGAAAAGCTTTATCCTTAGGAGAAGGAGAAGGAATAATAAAAATACTTGCTGGGGAAGAAGATAAAAAGGTTCTAGGAGTTCATATACTTGGGCCTCATGCAAATGATTTAATTGCTGAGGGAGCATTAGCAATAGCTAATGATTTAGATATCCATAGTATAATGAGAACAATTCATGCCCATCCAACTCTTTCAGAAACATTTTATGAAGCGACATTAGGATTAGAAAATCAAGCGATTCATATAGCACCACCAAGAAAAAGAAGATAGCTTATGCTATCTTCTTTTTCTATCTAATGGTTTAGTTAAAAATAAATATTATATATTAAAATTATCATTGGATTTATTTATACTTATTAAAAAGCTTTATTTAAGAATTAAAAGACTTAAAATGTATTAGGAAAATTTAATATTACAAAGACTCTAGTGAGATAAATTGCTTTATTCATTATAAGGGGATCATTATTACCATACTAGGGTCTTTTGCTTTTCTATAATAAGATTTGAAATAAAAGGTCATTGGATATTTGTAATACTATAAATAAATTTTTCCATCTTTTTATGATAAAATTTAAAATAATATGTAATGGAATCGAAAAGTTACCGTATTAACATATGAGATTAGTTTTACTTAGCTAAGTGAAGGAAGGAGGTTTTAAAAAATTGCAACAAGTTGCATTAATAGATATTTTAGATAAAAAACAATCAGAAAAACATCTTTATAAGGAAAGAGATTTTGGTTATATTTTTGAAACATATTATAAAAGAGTATATAACTATGTATATTATCGCATCAATGCTTATCATGCAGCAGAAGATTTAACAAGTCAGATTTTTGAGAAGGCAATGGTTAAGATAGATACTTACTCCGAAGAAAAGGCACAATTTGAGGTATGGCTATTTGCCATAGCTAGAAATGTGGTAAATGATTATTTTAGAGAGTTAAAAAAATGCAAATTATTTTCAATTGATAAAATTAAAGACTTAATATCTAATATAGGAACACCAGAAAACATAATTGAGATAGAAGAAACAAATAATGAACTTTTAGAAGCATTAAAAATTTTAGATGAAAGAGAAAGAAATATTGTAGCACTTAAATTTGGTGCAAATTTAAAAAATGTAGAAATTGCAGAGGTATTAGATATAACTGAAAGTAATGTTGGTGTAATTCTCTATCGTACAATGAAAAAGTTAAAAAGAAAATTGGAAAGAGGGGATGAATTTGAACAAAAAGAACATTGAAGATAGACTTTCCATAGATATAGATGATTATCTCAATGGTAAAGAACCTCCAAACTATTTTGAAGGGGAATATAAAGAACTTTTGCAATTGGGAAAATTATTATCTCATAAGGACTTTAGTAAGAATAGTAACAAAGAGGAAATATTTAATAAGACTTTAAAAAATATTAATGAATATGGAGGAAAAGATAATATGAAAAAATCAAGTAAATTTAAACATCCAATGGTGAAGGTGGCTTCAGTTGCTTTAGTATGTATACTAGGTGTTTCTACTATGAGAACATCCTTTGCACAAGAATTAGTAGATAAAGTAGTACGAACTATAACTCTTGGACATGTAACAGTAATAGAGGAAGAATCTGTAGAATCCCTTCCAGTTCCAGAGGAACTTAAAGGCAAAATCTTTGATAAACATGGGAAACCAATAGAAGTATTTTTAGGAGATAAAACTCAAAAAATGTATACAGCTGATGGAGAAAAGATTGGCGGCTTTAGTGCTGATGAGAGTGGTAATATAGAGATAGTAACAGCTGATGAAAAAGAAAAGAGAAGAGAAATAAAAGACTTAATAGTTAAAAATCCTAGTGAATTAAATAATTATACTTGTTTCGATGTTAAACTTCCTAGTTATTTGCCAGAAGGATATAAATTTGATAGGGCTGAATTTTTTAGAGAAAATGAGAATGATATGGTAGAAAATACTAAATATATTTCTATGTTTTTTACCAATGATAAAACTGGAGAATATATATATATGCAGCAGAGATTTGCTGATGAAGAAACTGCATATGAAACTGGAGCAAAAAAGGTTGAAAAGATAAATATTAATGGTGTAGATGCTTTACTATATGATAATAATCTTGACTGGGAAGATAATGGTGTTATTTATATGTTAAATGGAAGAGGTATTGCGAAAGATGAATTAATAAAGATGGGAGAATCCTTTAAATAATTATTAGGAAAAAAATTAAAAACTCTCTATAGATATGGTTCTATAGGGAGTTTTTATATTAATATAAGAAAATTTATATGTTATAATTTATTTTATGCTATAATATGAAACCAAATCTAGATATTTATTGTATATGTAGATGATATCTGATAAATATGGGGGATTGTATGGAAAAGATATATATAGACATTAAAGTAAAACATAAAAGATCTTAGAGATATTGATAGATGATTATTTAACTTATATGTTTATAATGGCAAATAATATTATAGGAGTTTTCTCAGAGGGTGAGATAAGGATAAAGTATGAATAAGGAAAAATTTGTATTGAAAGATATGATAATGAAAATAGAGAAATTGTTAAAAAAGATAGATACTATTAGACATTGTGTCAATATTGACTATACTGTAATTATATTATATACTTAGAATTATAATTAAATATTTATGTAAAGGTGTAGAATAAAATATTATCTACTTAAAAGGGAAATAGGTTAAAATCCTATACGGTCCCGCCGCTGTAATGGGGAGAGATTTAAAATTAATGTCACTGATTATTTGGGAAGACTTTAAATTTTTATGAACCAGAGTCAGAAGACCTGCCTTTACTTATGCACTAGGAAACTCTACGGTGAATAGGGGGGTGTTAAAGCGGATTTTTAGTATATGACGAATTGTATTATGATCCGTCTATTTTTCATGCCTCCCAAAATATTTTAGATTTGGGAGGTTTTTTATAATGAATAGAAAGTTTTATTTTTACCTCTTTATTTTAAAACTTGATTTATATGAATACTGACAGGCTGTGGGAATCTTTGATTCCCTAAGATGTAGGTGAAAAACTAATTTTGATTCGTTGATGGATATTTTTTATATTATTAATAAGGGAGGAATATTTTTGAGAGAAAAATTAAAAGAGTATGTATTTATAACTATTGGAATGATAATGGTGGCTTTAGGACTATATTTCTTTCTTATGCCAGAGAAATTAGCCATAGGAGGTGCTAACGGCCTTGCCATTGTGATTAATAATTGGATTCCAATCTTATCCATAGGAACTATTATGATAATAGTTAATATAATTTTATTTGCAATCGGTTTTCTAATTGTTGGAACTAGCTTTGGATTTAAGACTATTTATGCTAGTATAGGAACTTCTGTAATTGTTTCTTTCCTTGAGAAAACTATTCCTATTCGCCAGCCTTTAGTAGAGGATATTATATTGCAGCTTATTTTTGGAGTTTTTATATCTGCTATAGGTATAGGGATTGTCTTTAATCAAAATGCATCTACAGGAGGAACCGATGTAATAGCTAAGATAATGAATAAATTTTTTGGAATAGAACTTGGTAAAGGAGTACTTATCTCAGACTTTGCAATAACAATAATGGCTGGATTTACATTTGGTCCTAAATTAGGAATGTATTCTCTATTGGGAGTTATATTAAATGGCATGGTAATAGATTGGACAATTGAAGGGATAAGTTTATGTAAGGAAGTAAATATAATAAGCGAATATAGTAATGATATTAAGGAATATATAATAAACAATTTAGAAAGAGGGGCAACTCTATATAGTGCTAAAGGAGCTTATACAGGCAATAAAAAGGATATAGTAGTTACAGTTGTAGATAGAAGGGATTTTATAAAACTAAAAAATTATATAAAGAGAATAGATAAGAATGCTTTTATTACAGTAAGTAATGTTTATGAAGTATTGGGAGACGGCTTTAAAAATATAGAAGAATAAATATAAGATTTAATTAGGTTGAAATTATATAAGGAAATCAACCTAATTATTTTATATTTTATAGGATATTTGATATAATTGATTTAATAAAATAAGAAATAGGGTGAATAGATGGCTAAGTATAAAAAAATAATGACTTTAAGTTTAATGATAATAATATTTTTTATTCTGGGGTTTATGGTAAAGGGAAGTAGTGAAGGTATATTATTTGATGTGTGGGTAATGGATTATATGCATACTAATACTAATCCATTATTATTATCTTTAATGAGATTTATATCATTTATAGGTTCAAGTGGATTTTTACTCCCTATAATGGCTATGATAATATCATATACAATAATTAAGAGAAAATATTATGAATCTAAACTATTGTTAATATCGACTTTAGGTTCATATTCATTAAATCACTTATTAAAACAGTTATTTCAAAGAACAAGGCCCTTAAAATATTTTCTAGTAGAACAAGGAGGTTTTAGTTTTCCAAGCGGACATTCTATGGTAACTATGACTCTTTACTCTACAATAGCTTTTTTATTAGCTAAAAATACATATAATCATAGGAAAAAGGCATGGATACATATTTTAGCTTTTATTATGATATTATTAATGGGGATAAGCAGAGTTTACTTAGGGGTTCATTGGCCAACAGATATTATAGGTGGTTACTTAGCAGGGTATATATTTTATTATCTAAGTATTAAACTGATTAAAGAATAAAAATAATATATAAAGTAATTTATTTAAAATTATCTTATATATTATTGACAAAGAATATATATCTATATATAATAAATGTAAATAAAATTACTCTTAGCTTTTAAGTTAAGAGCTTTTTTATACAAAAAAGTAAATGCAATTAGTTTGCATTAGCATATAAAATTAGATATAATAAGATTAAATTAAGGAGGAGTTAAAGATGATGAAAAGAAAAATTTGGAGGATAATGTTTGCTATTTTTGCAGTATTATTAATTTCAGGATGTAGTGAAAAACAAAATCATGACGAGGCAAATCATGGGAAACTAAAGATTATAACAACTCTATTTCCTCAATATGATTTTATTAGGGAAATTGGAAAAGATAAAGTAGATGTAAGTTTATTACTTCCACCAGGAGTAGAATCTCACTCTTATGAGCCTACTCCAAAGGATATAGCTAGAATAAAAAAATCAGATTTGTTTATTTATACTGGAGAGTATATGGAGCCTTGGGCAAAAAAGATTGCTGATAGTATTAATGGAAATAATTTAATAATAACTGATGTTAGTAAAGGAATAACTTTACTAGACCACGAAGATCACGAAGATCATGAGGAACATGGGGAACATGAAGAACATGAAGAACATGAAGAACATGAAGAACACGAAGAGCACGAAGAGCATGAGGGACATTCTCATGGTAGCAAAGATCCTCATATTTGGTTAGATCCTATAAATGCAAAAAAAATGGTGGATAATATTGTAGAGGATATGATAAAAGCAGATGAAGAAAATAAAGATTTTTATATAACCAATGCAGAAGAATATAAAAAGCAATTAGACCTATTGGATCAAGAGATTATAAAAACTTTAAAAAACACTAAATCAAATAAGATTATTTATGGGGGACATTTTGCATTTGGCTATTTTGCAAGTAGATATAATTTAGAATATATTACACCATATAAAGGATTTTCTCCAGATGCAGAGCCTACACCTAAGATGATTATTGAGCTAATTAAAAATATAGAAGACGCAGGAGTAAAGGCAATATATTATGAAGAATTAATTGATCCTAAGGTGACTAGAATATTATCAAAAGAGACTGGAGCAAAAATGCTATTACTTCATGGTGCACATAATTTATCTAAGGAAGAAATGGAATCTAATATAAATTATATTGATATTATGAAGGGGAATTTGGAAAGATTAAAAGAAGGACTTGGATATGAAGAATAGAGTATTAACAGTGGAAAACTTAACGTTTAAATACGGCAGAAATGATGCAATTAGAAATATTAGTTGTATCATAGAAAAGGGGGATTACTTAGGTATAATAGGGCCTAATGGTTCAGGTAAAACAACGTTATTAAATGTAATATTAGGGTTATTAGAGCCTGCAAAAGGGAGTATAAACTTTAATAAAGAAGCTCAAATAGGATATCTTCCTCAAAGAACTATTAAAACTGATAAATTATTTCCTGCAAAGGTAAAAGAAATAGTTGCAACAGGATTATTATCTAATAAGGGGATGTTTAAATTTTATACAGAAGAAGATTATGAAAAAATAGATAATATTCTTAAAAGATTAAACATTTATGATTTAAAGTATAAAAAGATAGGAGAGTTATCTGGGGGGCAACAGCAAAGAGTATTTTTAGCACGTGCTATGGTTTCTTCTCCTAATGTAATATTATTGGATGAACCTACTAATTATTTGGATACCAGTACTAGAGAAGAACTATATAGGATTCTTAAGGAGTTAAATACAGAGGAGAAAGTAACAATAATAGTGGTGTCCCATGATTTAAAAACTATGGGAAAATATATAAATAAAGTATTATATCTAGAAACAGAACTTATTTTTTATGGAGATTATAAATTATTCCTTCATTCAAAAGAAATAAGAAGATATCTAAATCCTATAGATATTGATGAGATAGATGGGGGGATATAATTGGAGAACATAATTTTTATAATTAAAGATGCGTTTCACTACGATTTTATGATAAAGGCAATAGTTGCAGGTATATTAATAGCAATTTCCTCATCTTTCTTGGGTATATTTATTGTCCTTAGAAAACATTCTATGATTGGAGATGGATTAGCCCATGTAAGCTTTGCAACAGTTGCAATTGCATTGCTATTAAAACAATCACCAATATTGATATCCATACCAATAGTAGTACTGGCTTCAGTCCTTATACTAAAATTAAGTGAAATAGATAATTTAAACGGTGATGCTTCCATAGGTCTGATTTCATCTTTTTCCGTAGCAGTAGGAATATTGATTTCTTCATTATCTAAGGGATCTAATATTGATTTATTTAGTTATCTATTTGGAAGTATTTTAGTAATTAGTGATTTTGAATTAATACTTTCTGTAATATTATCTATAATTATTTTGTCTATAATTATATTATTTTATAATAGTCTATTTGCTATTACTTATGATGAAAGTTTTGCCACAGCAATGGGAATAAATGTGAAGAAATTAAATTATTTAATATCAATATTAACAGGAATAACTGTAGTTCTTGGCATTAGAATAGTAGGTACAATGTTGATTTCTAGTATGATTATTTTTCCTACAGTAACAGCATTACAGATATCTACTAGTTTTAAGAATACTATAATTATATCTGAAATAATATCTATTTTATCAGTAATAGTAGGTTTGTTTATTTCATTTGTTTATGATCTTCCTACTGGTGCTACAATAGTCATTGTAAATGCTATCTGTTTTATGATATCTTTGTTTATAAAGAAGATAGATTTAAGCTAGGGTAATTAAAAGGAGATGGCAAAATGATAAAAATAGATAATAAAGAGATATTTAGTAAGTATAGAATAAAAAATACAAAACAGAGAAATGTAGTTTTAGATATATTGAAAAGTAGCGATGCACCTATGACCGCGGAAGAAATATTTATAGAAACCCAAGGTTCTAATATATCTATGAATTTTTCAACTGTATATAGAATACTAAATACATTTGTTTCAAAGGATATAGTTATAAAATCAAGTATTGGTGAAGAGGATAAAAATATGTATGAACTAAATAAGGAGGAACATAGTCATTATTTGATTTGTAATTCTTGTAAAAGGATGATAAAAATTGGACATTGTCCCTTAGAAGAATATGAAAATCAAATACAAAAAAATACTAAATTTCATATAACAGGACATAAACTTGAGATATATGGTTATTGTCCTGAATGTGCAGAAAACAAAGATAGGGAAGGAGAATATCAATGAAAACCAAAGTTGATATTATAGCAGGATTTTTAGGAGCAGGTAAAACTACCTTGATAAAAGAAATGATCAGTCAAAGACTTTATAATGAAAAGGTAGTGATTATAGAAAATGAATTTGGTGAAGTAGGTATAGATGGTGAATTAATAAAGGAATCTGGATTAGAAGTTAAAGAGATAAATTCAGGATGTATATGTTGCTCTTTAACTGGAGATTTTGAAAAATCAATTGAGGAAATAATTGAAAAAATTAATCCAAGTAGAATTATAATAGAGCCTTCGGGAGTCGGACAACTATCTGAAATAATTAAAGCATGCAAGACAGAAACTTTAAAAAATTTAATTCAAATCAATATGTTAATAACAGTAGTTGATGTAGAAAGATTTAATTTATATATTTCAAATTTTGGTGAATTTTATAAAGATCAAATTAAAAGTGCTAAAACTATTTTACTTAGTAGAACAAATGGCATTAGCAGAGAAAATATAGAATTTGTAACAAAAGAAATACAGAAGATTAATATTAGATGCAATATAGTTTCAACACCTTGGAAGGAACTTGATTTAAGCTCAATAATCTCTTTAGCAGAAAAAAATAGTGTAAATCATATTAATAGAAAAATAAAGAGTGTTAAGGTAGTAAGAGAAAAGATAAAAAAACTAAATTCCCATAAAGTATTTCAATCTTGGGGCATAGAAACTCCAAAAATATTTACAATAGATAAAATAAAAAACATCATAAAACAATTTAATGATTCCCAAGAATATGGCAATATTCTGAGGGCTAAGGGTGTTGTAGAAATTCAAGATAATAAATGGATTCAGTTTAATTATGTCCCAGGAGATCTTAGAATATCAGAAGTATCACCAAATTATAACGGTAAACTTTCTGTAATAGGAACCAATCTTAATAGGGATGAATTAAATAAAATATTTTCTATTATAGAATAAGAGGACATGCCTTATGAGAACAAAAGTAGAAATAATTACTGGTTTTTTGAGTTCAGGAAAAACATCAATGATTAACTCTATTTTAAGAGGAGAAAAGGATGAAAATAAAAGAATAGTTATAATTCAATGTGAATTAGGAGAAGAAAAAATAAAAGATGAGTATTTACATCAAAATATAATTAAAGAAAGCATTTCAAATCTCAGTCTTTTGAAATCCAATTATATAAAAGAGATAATTGAAAAATATTCTCCAGATAAGATAATTATTGAACAAAATGGAATGGACTCCATTGAGGAATTATTAAATAATTTAGATAATAAAATTTCAAGAAGATATATAATGATTGAGAGGATTACAAACATAATTGATTGTAGGAATTTTAATATGCTCATGGGGATATTAGGGAATAATCTCATTAATAAAATAGCATATAGTGATTTAATTATTCTAAACAATGTAGACAAGGTATCCCCTAATGAATTAGAAGATATAAATAAAAAGGTTAGAAGTAGAAATAAAACAGGAGCAATTATAGAGATTGATGAAGGCGAAGGTTTTTCCGATTATTTTCAATTTAAAAATGGAAATAAGAAATTGGAGGGAAAAATCTATGATAAATTAACCATGTTATTTTTAATAACTGTAGCCATATATTTATCATTAAATATTTTTATGGCAATAGACTTTGGGAAGTTAAATATAGATTTTACTAAATTATATATTTTAAATACAATTTTTATAAGTATATTGATGGAATCCTTTCCATTTTTAATTCTTGGAGTGTTTATATCGTCTATTATTCAAGTCTTTATAACAAGAGAGATGGTAGTTAAGTATTTTCCTCAAAACAAAATCATATCCTTTTTATTTGCCATAGTAGGAGGAATATTTTTCCCGGTTTGTGACTGTGCCATAGTTCCAGTTGTATCTAGGTTAGTGAAAAAGGGAGTTCCCCTATATGTGGCAGTAACTTTTATGTTGTCAGCACCTATTGTAAATCCAATAGTGATAATTTCTACATACTATGCATTTCCTAACCAGCCTCAAATTATGATATTTAGAATAATAATAGGGATTATAGTTGCAATAATATCAGGTATTTTATTTTTGATATTTCCAGAAAAAGAAATATCTATTAAAAACAATGAATTAGATGAGGTTTGCAGTTGTATTTATTGTAACAATATAAAAGATATAGGTATAAAAGGTAAGATAAGTATGATATTTAAACATGCAGGTGAAGAATTTTTTGATGTTGGAAGATTTTTGATACTAGGTGCATTGTTAACAAGCTTCTTTCAAGTTATGATTTCTAAAGATTTACTTGTAAAACTAAGTGGAGATAATGTAATATCCATTTTAATTATGATGCTTATAGCATTTCTTTTTTCATTATGTTCATCATCAGATGCTTTTATTGCAAGAAGCTTTCTAAACCAATTTCCAATAGGCAGTATAATGAGTTTTATGGTCTTAGGACCTATGATAGATATGAAAAATTTAATTATGTTATCAGATAGCTTTAGTAAAAGATTCATCATAAAATTAACTTTTATTGTATTTAATATAACATTTTCAGTTATTTGCTTTTTCACCATATTAAATTTATAGGATGATTAGATATGAGGATTAAAATAAACCATAGAATAAATTTAGAAATTATTTTGAAGTTGGTGTTTTTATTTGGATTTACTGCATTTTATTTTATTACAATTAAAGAAAACACAGTAAGTAACTATGTTCACCCGAGAATAATACCATATATGTGCTTTGCTATGATTAGTTTTTTGTTTATTGCTTTATTTATGGTAAGTGAAATTTTTAGAATTAGAAAAAAGAATACTCAAATAGGCAGATATATTATTTTTTTGTTACCAGTACTGACAGCATTTATATTACCACCTAAGTCCATAGTTTTTTCATCAGATAAATTAAGTAATATTAAGTCAGTAGATAGAAAGATTTCAAAAACATATGAAGAAAATGAAACTGATAAGAGTACATCTTCGGAAATATTTAGCATATATAGTGATATAATCGATGACAAAGAAAGTTCTATTTATTTAGAAGATGGAAAAATAATTCTTAATGAAGATAATTTTATAAATTGGATTGATGAACTATATATAAATTCCGATAGGTATGAAGGGAACACAATTGAATTAATAGGGTTTGTATTAAAGAATAATGAATTTAAGCAAAATGAATTTGTAATTGCTAGATCTATGATGGTATGCTGTGCTGCTGATACACAGGCCATAGGTTTTTTATGTAATTATGAAAATACTTCTCAATTAGAAGAAGGCTCATGGATAAAAATTAATGGAGAAATAAATATCATAGATAATGATGATGATAGAATTCCTGTGATAGATATTCAGAGTATAAAAGGGGTAGATAAACCAGAGAATGAATTTATATATCCTTATTGATGTATTATAAAAAATAAACATTAGAAGATTGTGTTATTTAAGTTGCAATCTGATATAATTATAGTGATAATGACTATCAATAAGGTGGGGTACTATGAGAAATGGAATTAATATAATAGATACATACTTTAAGCAGATGGAGAAAAAATGTGCATGTAAATTATCGGATGAATTGATTGGTACTAAATATAGTATATCTAAAAACATTGGGAAAGGTACAATAACAAGAATAATAATTGATGAAGGGTTAGAAATTGCATATTGGGATAATAATGCTACAATGGAATGGTCATTTAACAATGAAAAATATGGATCAAATATTATAGAAATATCATATTGTTATAAAGGTAAAGTGGAAATTGAAACATTTCCCAATAAAAAGAAATATTTTTTAGAAAATGGTGATATGGCTTTTTACAGAATGGAAAATTATATAGAAAAGTTTAAATTTTCTTATGAAGACTTTGGGGCTATTTCTATGCATATAGATTTAAATAAAATAAAAGGCTCTCTAAATCCTATATGGGGAGCAAAAGTTATATTGGAGTGGGAAGAACTTATAGATAATATATATTCCAAGGATATTTTAAATATAGAGAAGGCACCTTATAATATAAAATTAGCTGCAAAAGAAATAAGGGATATGAAGATAGTTAATATGATGGATTATATAAAAATTAAATTTAAAGCATTGGAATTATTTATGCTATGCTTACAATTTAAAGTAGGCAGAAATTATAATATTGATAACTTTACTAAAGAAGAAGTAGATATAATATATAGGGCAGAATCTATAATATTAGAGAACTTACAGGAACCTCCATCTTTACAGGGACTTTCTAAAGATTTAAATATCACAATTTATAAGTTACAAAAAGGATTTAAAGAAATAATGGGAAGCACTGTATATGAATATATTAGAAGAGCAAGGATAGAAAGGAGCAAGATACTTTTAAAGGATACGGATATTCCTATTATTTGTATCGCCAACAAAATAGGGTATGAAAACCCCAGTAAATTTTCCAATGCATTCAAAAGTTATACTAATATGACTCCAACAGAATATAGAAATAAAAAGTATAGAGATTAAATAGTAAAAGATGTTTCTATAGAAACATTATAAGGCAGCTTTCTTTGGGACTTGTTGTGATGCACACCCAAAATGTTAGACAAAAAACTAATATTTGGAGGTGTGCTTTATAAAAAAGATTATTTTTAAATAAAATAATCTTTTTTTGTTTTTTGGATTAAATAAAGTATTTCTCAGAGTTGATAATGATAATCGTTATCAGTTATCATTGATATAGTAATGATAACAAAACTAAAGGATTCTTTTGAGGATATGATTAAAGATAAAAACGAACAATAGAAAATTAAAAATGAGGGAGGAATAGGTAATGAAAGCAATAGAATCAACAAAATTTCAAACAATGGGTAAAAAAATATTGAACAAACATTTCAAGAAAGCAGGGATGATTTAGATGAAAAGGAAATCAAACTTTAAGTTCTTGATGGAATTATCAGGAACTGAAAAGAATAAATTATATATTTCCGCTTTATTTAGCATTTTAAGTTCTATACTAGCAATAGTACCTTATGTTCTGATGTATAATATTATATTAGAATTATTTAAAGATGCCATGGATTTAAATAGGGTTAAGCACTTGGTAATTACAACTATTATAACTCTTATAATAAGGTTTGCACTTTTCTTAACATCAGGAACGCTTTCTCATATAGCAGCTTTTACTATTCTTTATGAAGTAAGGATGAAATCTATAGAACATATTTCAAAACTTAATATGGGTTTTTTCACTAGTCATACTACTGGAGAACTTAAAAAGACTATAAATGAGGATATAGAAAAGTTAGAAAATTTTATAGCTCATCAAATACCAGATTTATCCGCTGCGGCTGTTACTCCTTTAGTGGTTTTTAGTTATTTATTATTTTTAAATTGGAAATTAGCTTTAATATTATTGATTCCTGTACTGTTAGGATTATCACTTCAATGGATTATGATTTCAGGATTTAATAAAAGAATGACAGAGTATCATGAAGTACTTAAAACTCTTAACTCTACAATTATTCAATATATTAATGGAATGCCAGTTATAAAGGCCTTTAATTTATCAACTAAATCCTTTGAACAGTATAAAAATGCGACAGAAGAGTATGAAAAATACTGGCAAAAAGTAGCTAAACAAATGGGAGCACCATATGGAATATTTACAGTTGTAATAGATTCTGGATTAATATTTATGATTCCAGCAGGTGGAGTTTTATATCTTAATGGAAATATGAATATAGCTACTTATTTACTATTTTTGATATTGAGTATGAACTTTCTAGATTCCTTTAGACTGTTATTAGATCTTGGTTCTAGTTTTGCATATTTATTAGAAGGTGCTGGTAAGGTAAGGGAAATATTAGAAGAACCTGTTCAATTAAATGGAAATTTACAGCTAAATGGAAGGTTTGAAAAAGGAATCGAATTTAGAGATGTGGATTTTAAATATGACAATAATGAAATTTTTAAAGATTTTAGTTTGAAGATAAAACCTAATACAACCATAGCATTAGTAGGACCTTCTGGTAGTGGTAAAACTACATTAACCCAATTAATAGGCAGGTTTTGGGATGTAAATAGAGGACAAATACTTATAGATGGAATAGATATAAGGAATATTTCCATAGATAACTTAATGGATAATATGTCTTTTGTGTTTCAAGATGTATTTATGCTCCATGATACGATTTTAGAAAATATAAGGATGGGTAGCAATGCTTCTTTAGAAGAAGTTATAAATGCAGCAAAAAAGGCACAAATTCATGAATTTATTATGACATTGCCCCATAGATATGAAACCAAGCTGGGAGAGCATGGAACTAAATTAAGTGGCGGAGAAAAGCAGAGGATATCCATAGCAAGAGCAATTCTAAAGGATAGCCCAATAGTGTTATTAGATGAGGTAACATCTTATTCAGATATAGAGAATGAATCTAAGATTCAAGAGGCATTAAAAAATTTGTTAAAGGATAAGACAACTATAATAATAGCCCATAGATTATATACTATAAAAAATTCAGACAATATAATTGTGTTAAATGATGGGAAAATCGTAGAGCAAGGAACACATGAGAGATTATTGAAAAATAGAAATTTATATAGACATTTATGGGATATGTATGAGCTTGAAGGGAATCAAGCCATAAGAGTAGAGGCAGGTGTACAACATGTTTAAAGAAGTGAAAGCTTTATTGGGAGAAGATAGAAAAAAATTAAGAAGACCTATATATTTTACAATATTGGATTCTTTTTTCAATATGTTTATTTATGGGATGTTATATAAAGTGCTAATGGACTTAATGGATAGAAAATTATCTTTAGAGAAAATTAAAATCTATGGATTGATTATGATAATAGGCTTTTTAGCCAGGGCTACAGTAGTTAGTTTATCATATAGTGAATTTAATATTGAAGGTGCAAAGATTATAAAGAATATGCGATTAAACTTGGGAGATCATCTAAGACATTTAAACCTTGGATATTTTAATAAAAATAGTATTGGAGATTTAAGTAATATAATGACTAATGATATTCAAGACTTTGAGAAGGTTATAACTCACAATGTTGGAGATTTAATTAAGACAATGTCTTTAAGTATCTATATAATACTTATTTCTTTTGTAATTGATAGGGGATTAGCATTGACTCAATTAACAATTTTAATAACTGGAGCACCTTTATTATATATGGCAGGACTTAAGGCTAATAGTATAGGAAAAAAGAAAAAAGCAGCAATGAATGAGGTCATTTCCAGAATGGTAGAGTATCTAAATGGAATAAAACTATTTAAGGCATATAATCTAGTTGGAGAAAGGTTTGAAAGACTGGAAAGTTCATTCAGAAGTTTGAAGAAAGAGAGTATAAAGTTTGAAATCAGAGTAGTTCCTTTTATATTTGCATATATGATAGTTATAGACATAAGTTTCCCAATAGTATTATTTTTGGCAACCAAAAGGCTTTTAGCCGGAACTATAGGTAGTAAGTCCTTTTTAACTTTTATGATAATAAGTTTAACTTTAACAAATGTTCTCAAGGCATTTTCCAGAGTTTATGCTGAATTTAAATTTTTTAAATTAGCAGCCCAGAAGCTAAATAATACCTATAGTCAATCTAAAATAAATTATAAATATGAGAATATTGATTTTAAGAATTATGATATTGAGTTTAAAGATTTAAGTTTTGAATATGAAGAAGGGGAAAGCATATTAAAAAATATAAACTTTACTGCAAAAGAAGGTACTATGACAGCTCTGATAGGACCATCAGGCTCAGGTAAGACTACGATTACAAGCCTTATAGCAAGATTTTGGGATGTAAATAAGGGAGAAATCACAGTAGGTGATAAGGATATAAAAGATGTAAATCCAGAAACTCTTTTAAACCACATAAGCATGGTATTTCAAGATGTATATCTTTTAAATGATACTATATATAATAATATAAAAATAGGAAATCAAGATGCCAGTTATGATGAAGTAATAGAAGCTGCAAAAATAGCAAATTGCCATGAGTTTATAAAAAAACTTCCACAGGGGTATGAAACCATGGTAGGAGAAGGAGGTTCTACATTATCAGGAGGAGAAAAGCAGAGAATATCCATTGCTAGGGCAATACTTAAAGATGCTGAAATTATTTTATTAGATGAGGCCACAGCTTCTCTAGATGCAGATAATGAAATGGAAATAAGAAAATCTATAGATAAACTTACAGAGAATAAAACTGTAATTGTAATAGCACATAGATTAAATACTATTAAAGATGCGGAGCAAATAATAGTGTTAGACGAAGGTGAAATCGAAGAAAAAGGTAATCATGAGGAGTTAATGAAAAATAAGAAGAGATATTATAATATGCTTCAAGAGATGGAAAGGGCAAAGTCATGGGCCATATAAATTTAGGACATTCAAATTAATAGACAAAATTTAGGGAGGATTTTATATGAAACAAGCTATAATAGATGAAAAGGAGAAACAAAAACAATTTATATTGTCAAACAACTTATGGAAGGTTATGGTTCAACTGTCGTGGCCAGCAGTTATAGCCATGGTTTTATACGGATTTAATTCAGTTTTAGATGCTATTTTTGTCGGCAAATATATAGGAGAGACTGCTCTGGCAGGAGTTTCAGTTGCCTATCCTCTTTCTCAAATTAGTGTAGCCTTTGGTTCATTAATTGGTGTTGGTGCTGGCTCAGTTTTAAGTATTTCATTAGGGAAACAAGATAAAAAAACACAGGAGCGTCTATTAGGTAATGTTAATTGGCTTTCTCTTGTAATAACAGTTGTTTATATGATATTAGGGTTACTCTTTTCAATCCACTTAATGAAAGTTATGGGAGGTAAAGGAGAGGCTTTAGTTTTAGGAAATAACTACTTTAGAATTACTATTTTAGGTTCGTTTTTTTGGATATATGGATTAGCAGGGAATATGATGATACGATCTGAAGGAAAAATGAAATCAGCAGCAATAATGATGGGAACAGGTTTAGTAGTAAATTGCATTGCTAACTATATTCTCATAGTAGTTTTTGATTTGGGAGTAGAAGGCGCTGCATGGGGAACGAATATAGGAATGTTTGTCTATACCTTACTTGCTTGGATATATTTTGGGAAAGGATTTGCTTCATTTAAAACTAAGATTTTTGTATTGTATCGAGATAAGAATATAATAAAATCTATTATAGATCTTGGTATGTCTTCTCTTATTATGAGTATTATGAGTTTAGTACAAGCAGTGATTATTTTCAATACATTATCTAAATATGGCACAATGGAAGATGTGGCTTTTTATGGGGCGGTATATCGTGTATTTACTTTCCTTCTTACACCAATATTTGGTTTGATGCGTGCATTGCAACCTGTGGCAGGAATCAATTACGGTGCAAAAAAATATGATCGTACAATTAGTTCATATAAGATATTTACTTTAGCTTCTATGATATTAACATTGCCTTTCTGGATTGATTCAATGATATTTCCCAAAGCAATTTTAGGATTAATGTTAACGGAACAACTATTTACAGGAACCCAAATAATGTATTTTCGAATATATATGGCAGCACTACCTATACTATCATTGATTTTTACAGCTATGACATTTTTCCCTTCAATTGATAAAGGAAAGCCGGCAGCTATAATTGGTATTATAAGGCAACTTGTTTTCTTTATACCTGTAATGTTAATTTTGCCAAAGAAAATTGGAGTGTCGGGAGTTTATTTTGGAACTCTTGGAATTGATATAATTATAGTTTTATTTACTATAGTTATGTTAAAAAAAGAATTTATTAGTTTAAGAGAAAGAAAAATAGCTCACTAAATAATAGAATATAAGAAACTGAACCTAAGTAAATAGACTATTTATCAAGTCTATATAATCGGGTTCACTTTACTCAAATATTATTTTCATCTAATATTTATGGTGAAGGTCAACTATTATTTGGATTTGATGGACATCTAAAGGGTGGGAAAAGGAAATAGATATATTTAAAGAAATATAAATAATGGGAACCATAGATACCCTTCTTTGCATATTCTAAAGTACCAAAGGAAATGTAGGGAGGGGTTTTATGGATATTCAATTAAATGCTTTACATTATGTATACCTACTATTTACTCTTTTGATACTTGGAGTAATGCTTAGAAAGAGAGATACTTCCTTAGTTTGTATTTTGGGAATATTTATATTAGGGATTATGGCAACATCTTCATTATCGCAAGCCTTAATTGGAGTATTTAATTCTTTTATCTATGCAATAATTGAATTAATGGGAACAATTTTAATTATTTCAGTAATAGTAGGAATGAGTACAATTCTAACTAAAACAGGAGTAAATGAGATAATGATTTCACCTTTTACTAAATTAATAAAAAGCCCAGCTCTAGCTTATTGGGTTATAGGAATACTTATGATGATAATATCTTGGTTTTTTTGGCCATCACCAGCAGTTGCCTTAATAGGTGCAGTTATGTTACCAATAGCAGTAAGTGTAGGGTTACCTGCAATAGGTGTAGCTATGGCAATGAACTTATTTGGTCATGGAATAGCATTATCAGGAGATTTCATCATTCAAGGAGCACCAAAGCTTACGGCAGATGCAGCTGGCATTCCAGTTTCAGAAGTTATTTCTGCAAGTATTCCATTGGTGGCTGTAATGGGAATAGTTACAACTGTAATTGCATTTATAATATTGAAAAAGGATTTAAAAACTGGAAAACTTAAAGCTAATAATGAAAGGAAAAGCAAGAGATTAATGGAGGAAGATGAAAGTATAAAGAATATTTTAAGTTATAAGACTAAAAAAAATCTAGCATTATTTATTCCAGTGTTATTTGCCATAGATATTTTAATTATGTCTGTAGCAAAACTACAAGGAGGAGATGCTACGGCTTTAATAGGGGGAACTGCTATATTTATACTCATTATGGTTTCCTTATTGACTCATAAAGGAAAAGCTTTAGAAGAAATAACAAAATATCTAGTCTCAGGATTTAAATTTGGATTTGAAGTATTTGGACCAGTAATCCCAATAGCAGCCTTCTTCTATTTGGGAGATGATGGATTTTTCAAGGTTATTGGTGAATTTCTACCATATGGTTCTGAAGGTTTGGTAAATGATTTGGGTATTGCTTTAGCTAATACTGTACCATTAAATGCTGGAGTAGGAGCAGTTACATTGACAACAGTAGGAGCAATAACTGGATTAGACGGTTCAGGGTTTTCAGGCATATCTTTAGCTGGGTCTATAGCTAGATTATTTGGGGCAGCTATAGGCAAAGGTACGGCCACTCTTACTGCTTTAGGTCAGGTGGCTGGCATATGGGTAGGAGGAGGAACTTTAATACCCTGGGCAGTAATCCCAGCAGCAGCTATTTGTGGTGTAGACCCATTTGAATTAACAAGAAGAAATTTTAAACCTGTAGCTATAGGTTTAGTTGTAACTACAATAGTTGCAATGTTCATAATGTAATTAAAAGGCTGGATTTTTATTTATTCTAAAAATCCAGCCTTTTTTATATTTGAATATAAAGAGGATATTCAATAATATGTTATATGGTATAATATATTATTGAACAAAATTAAAATTATAGGAGGTAGGACAGTGAAAAAGGTCTTAATATTATTTATAGTATTGACTATTGTATTATTTGGAACTACTGGATGCAGCAAGAACAATGATCAGCAAAAGGAGTCCAAGACTATTAAATTTTACTATCAAGATGTAACACCAGCTTTAACAGTTGCCAAGTTAGCTAAAGAAAATCCAATTATAGATGAAAATATAACAATTGAATATGAAATACAAAAATCTCCAGATTTATTAGTTTCAAAGATATTAAAAGAGGAAGCAGATATCGCAATAGTTCCATCTAATTTAGCAGCTCAAGCCTTTAATAAAGATATTTCATATGAAATAGCAGGTACTTCTATATGGGGTTCCCTTTATTTAGCTAGTACAGGGGATATAAAAGGATTTGAAGAATTAAAGGGGAAGGAAATATATACTTTTGGTAAAGGACTTACTCCAGATTTAGTTCTTAATTTTATTTTATCAAAAAATGGTATTGATTTAAATAAAGACGTAAAGATTACATATTTAAATGCAGCATCAGAAGTTGGCCCAGCATTTATAGGAGGAAAAACCAATTTAGCAGTTTTAGCAGAACCTCTGTTAACCACAGCAATGATGAAAAAATCAGATGCTAAGGTAATTTTGGACTTAAATGAAGAATGGGCTAAAGCAGCAGGAACTGAAAAGGGTTATCCTCAAGCGAGTTTAATAATCAAAAAAGATTTAATAGATAATAATAGAGATTTTGTAGAAGAGTTCATTAAATCATATGAAGAAAGTAGAAAATGGGCAGCTGATAATCCAAAAGAGCTAGGTGAATATGCTGAAGTATTAGAGATTAGTGTGAAGAAAGAAACCTTAGAAAAAGGGATTATATGGATAAATATAGAATCTTTTAATATTAAAGATAGTAAAGAAGAATATAAGGCATATTACAATGCTATATTAGATTTTGCACCAGATTTTATAGGAGGAAAAATACCTGATGAAGGAATATATTTTGAAAGATAGAAAACCATCTATTATTTCAAAGATTTTAATAATATCCGTATGGATATTGTTATCAAAGCTTATAGATAATGAAATAATATTCCCTACCATAAAGGATACCTTTGCTAATTTTATACAGATAATTAAAAATCCAAATTTTATAACTATTATTAGTTATTCTGTACTTAGGAATTTGATTGGATTTATAATTTCATTAGTTTTAGCGTTTATAATAGGGATTTTTTCCAGTATTTCGAAAACTATATATTATTTAATGATTCCTATAATAAACTTTTTAAGTTCAGTACCAACTATGGCTATTATTATATTAGCCCTTATATGGTTAAATAACGAGTTTGTACCAATATTTGTAGGGTTTATTATGGTGTTTCCTATATTATATGAAACTGTTTTAAAGGGGATATTAAATATAGATAAAGATATTATAGCCATGGCACAAATATACAAGGCAGATAAATTGACTATTATAAAGGATATCTATATACCAAGTATCTTTATAAATTTAAGTAATGTTTTTTCTTCTACATTAGGAATTAATTTAAAGATGGTAATTGCAGGAGAAGTCTTGTCACAGCCTAAATATGCCATAGGAAGTAATCTTCAATTGCAGAAAATGTATTTAAACACCTCAGGAGTTTTTGCTTGGATAATAATAATTCTTCTTATTGCTAAGATAGTTCATTATATATTAGAAGGGGTAAAATTTATATGTATCAAATCAAGAATATAAATAAAAACTTTAGTGAGTTAAAAGTATTAGAGAACATTAGTATTGATTTTCCTAAAAATAAAACAACATGTATTTTAGGACCTTCTGGCTGTGGAAAAACAACTTTATTAAATATAATAGTGGGTATAATAAAGAAAAATTCAGGAGAAATAATTGGATTTAAGGAAGATATATCTTTTGTTTTTCAAGAGGATAGACTTATTGAGTGGAAGAATATAAAGGAAAATATATCTTTTGTCTTAAAAAAGAAAATGGATAAAGAGCAAATTGAAGCTACCATAGATAAATATTTAAAATTAGTTAAATTAGAGGAATATAAATACTATTATCCTAAAGAACTAAGTGGTGGAATGAGACAGAAAATAAGTATATTAAGAGCCTTTTCTTATCCATCAAAATTACTTATAATGGACGAGCCCTTTAAATCCCTGGATATTAATAGCAAACAGATATTAATAGACTTTTTTAAAAGATTAAAGATAATTGAAAACAAAACATGTATCATAGTAACCCATGATATAGAAGAAGCTTTAACCTTAGGAGATAGAATTATAATTCTAACGGAAAAGCCTACTAAAGTAAAGAAGATAATAGAGTTAAATGGAAATAAAGAAAATAAGATTAAATTAAGGGAAGGAATAAAAAGGGAATTAATGGTTTAATAGTTTGAAAATAAAAGGGATGTTTCTAATGTTTATCAGACACCAGAAACATCTATTTTTATTATTACCTAAATATATCCATACTTTTTTCTTCAATAAATTGATTAGTATATAGATTATAGTAATAACCCTTCTTTTTAATTAATTCCTTATGATTTCCTGATTCTTGGACTTTACCATCTCTTATAACTAAAATCCTATCTGCGTTTCTTATAGTAGACAATCTATGAGCTATAACGAAGGAAGTTCTGCCATTTAGTACCTTGTGAATAGCATCTTGAATAATCTTTTCAGTTTCAGTATCTATAGATGAAGTAGCTTCGTCTAGTACAAATAGTTTTGGATTACGGACAACTGCTCTTGCAAAAGATATAAGTTGCTTTTGTCCAGTAGAAAGTAATCCTCCGCCTTCGCCAACTTCTGTATCATATCCTTTTTCAGTATCCATAATAAAATCATGGGCATCGACTAATTTGCTTGCAGCTATGATTTCTTCATCTGTAGCCTCTAAATTACCATATCTAATATTTTCTTTTATTGTACCACTGAATAGATGAGGGGCTTGCAGTACATATCCAAGATTTTCATGAATCCAGTTTTGAGGCATATTTTTATAATTTATGTTATCAATTAAAATTTCACCATCTGTTGGTTCATAGAATCTACAAAATAGATTTACAATAGTTGATTTTCCTGAGCCAGTTTCCCCAACTAAGGCTATGGTCTCACCAGGGTTAACCTTTAGGTTGAAATTATCTAGTATAGTTTCTCCATCTTTATAAGAAAAGGATACATTCTTAAATTCTACAGCTCCTTTAATTTCAGGCCAAAGTTCTTTTTTAGGATTCAATAAATCCCCATATTTAGCTACAACTTCCCCACTATCTACTATTTCAGGTATTTCATTTAGCAAAGAAAAGACTCTTTCAGCTGAAGCTTGAGCTGCCAATAACTCTGCAAATATTACGGCTATTTGACGCACTGGCTCGTAGAATTGAGCAGTATATGATATAAATACTACTAAGGTTCCATAAGATATAGTACCTAACAATACTCCTTTACCACCGTAATTTAATGCTAAGGCAGTACCTACACTAGCTAAGGTAAGTATAATAGGTAAGTAAATTGAAGAAATGATAGCTGCCCTTATGGACTTATCTTTCATGGATTTTGTTATTTCTGAGAATTCTTGAAGATTTATATCTTCTCTAACTAATGTTTTTGTGGTTTTAGCTCCTTGAATATCCTCATTATATGCAGCTGTAATCTTGGAGTTTATCTTTCTTACATCTCTTTGAGCTTTTAATATTCTATTTTGAAAATAAAAGCTAACAAAGGCTAAAATAGGTATCACAGATAATGTAATTAAAGCTAGTTTAAAATTTAATCTAATCATTGCAATAGTTATAAAAAGCATCATAGAAAAACCCCATGCAAGGTCTACTAATGACCAAGATATGGTTTCAGATAGTCTGCTAATATCAGAAGTCATCCTTGCCATTAACCATCCTATAGCTTTATTATCATAATAAGACAGAGGTAATAATTGAAGTTTTTCAAACCCAATTCTTCTAATGTCATAGGCCATTTTTGTTTCTAGTTTTCCAGCTAAGTATATAAATAAATAGACTGTGAGAGCTAGCATAATTACTGCAGAAAAATATACTATACCAAATCTTTCTATACCAACTAAAGTATTCTTTTCTATAAAGTTATCTATAGCATATTTTGTCATTAATGGAAAAATGGAATCTAGTATTCCTAGAAATATCATCATTATAGATAGAATAAAAAACTGCTTTCTATATGGTTTTAGATATTTAAAAAAGTTTTTCCATGTACTGATTTCTATTTTATCTTGATTATTATTTGTTTGTATCAAACTAACACCTCCTATTATGCATTTATTATTTCATTATCTAAAGAGTTCTGTAAGGTATATATTCTTTTATATAGTCCTTCTTTAGAGATTAGATTACTATGAGTACCTCTTTGTACAATCTTTCCCTTATCTATTACCAATATTAAATCTGCTTCTGCTACAGTTGAAATTCTATGAGAAATAATAAATGTAGTAGATTTATTTTTTCTATTGTTAAGAGCCTTTCTAATTGAGATATCAGTTTCTGTATCTACAGCAGATAGAGAGTCATCAAATATAACAATTGGACAGTCATTAATAATAGTTCTTGCAATTGCCATTCTTTGTTTTTGACCACCAGACAGGGAAACGCCACGTTCTCCTACAAGAGTTTCATATCCATTTTCAAAGGTTTCTATATCTTCATGAATTGAAGCAATTTTTGCAGCGTTAAAAACCCTAGCATCTTTCATTGATGGATTAGCAAGTTTAATATTTTCTTTTATTGTTTTAGCATAGAGAAAAGGTTCCTGAAGCACTAATCCAACATTTTTTCTAATCCAAGATTTATCTATTATATTTAATTCAACATTATCAATTTTAATAGATCCCTTATTGTATTCATATAGTCTTGGTAACAAATGTACTAAAGAAGATTTACCAGAACCTGTAGGTCCAATTAAAGCGATTGTTTCTCCAACTTTAACCTCAAATGAAAGATCTGATAAAACAGGTTTGTTTTCTTCATATTCAAAGTAAACCTTCTCAAACTTTATATTTCCTTTAATTTCAGGTTTGTTATTATTTTCATCTAATAATTCTATAGGTTCTTCAAATATTTTTTCTATTCTTTGTAAAGAAACAAAAGCTTTACCCATATCTGTCAAGGTTCTGCCCATTTGTCTAACTGGCCAGATTATCATATTAATATAGCTAATAAAGGCTACAAAAGATCCAAGGGATAATTCACCTTTATACGCAAGATAGCTACCAATTATAACAACAAAACCAACTTGACACATACTAAGAAAATCAGATATAGCCCAATAGGCTGATAAGTTTTTTATTAGCTTATAAGTTAAATTTTGATATTCTAAATTTTTTTTATCAAATTTATCAACTTCATATCTTTGTCTGGAAAAAGCTTTTACAACTCTTACTCCTGTTAAATTTTCTTGAAGGGTAGTGGTCATTTTTGCCTCTGCTTCATCAGAGGCTTCAAATGCTTTTTTAATTTTAGTAAAAAATATAAATGAGAATAAAAATGTTATAGGTAATATTATAATAGATACCATGGTCATCTTTATATTCATAGTAAACATCACAAAAATTATGAATACCAACATAAATATTGACCCTACAACCTCTACAAGCTGTATAGCTAAAAATCTTCTTATTGTGTCTACATCAGATGTACATTTTTGTATAAGTTCACCAGTTTCTGCTTTTACATGATATTCATAGGGAAGTCTTTGTATATGGTCATATAGTTTATCCCTTATTTTCTTGGTAGTATTTTCAGCAGATTGGCTAGATAAAGCATTTTTTAGATATAAAAACAAACCTCTTAAAACAGCTATAAAAACAAGCAAAAGTCCTATAAGCCATATATGCTGTTTTAAAAATTCTTTATCTCCTAAGAAGTAAACAATCCTTTGAATAATTGAAGATTCTATTACTTCATCACCAATTATACTATCAATAGTTGTTCTTAGTATTAGAGGAGTAACAGTAGTAAGTATTTGAGATATAAGAATTGATATCATTCCAAATAAATAAATAATTCTGTACCCTTCCATAAATTTTAGTAGTTTTTTAAAATCTTTCATTCTCTCCCTCCTTAATTAAAAAAACCATAGGCATATACCTATGGTTAATTATGTTTATATAGAGACACGGATATCCTAGTGAGGATTATAAAAATATAAAAAAACCACAGGTGAACACACCTATGGTTTAAAAATCAGCGACAAAAAATTAGAATCTGTACCTAGGTCGTGTTGCTAAGATTATTAAGTTTTCATTATTTTTAAGTACAAAATTCATGTTCATCATCTTCACGACCTCCTTTCTTATATTTACCAATAATTCAATTATATATTAAAATTTAGAAAAATCAAGTTATTTTTGTAAAATAATAAACTTAAATTAAGAAACAAATAAACAATTTATTAAATTTAATAAATTGTTTATTTGTTTTATTATTTATTAATATATTTAGAAAACCAATTATTTCCCTTTTTATTTTCAACCTTGTGAAAATCATCTATAGGTATATTTTCATCAATACACCATTTTTTTATATTATATTCTAATTCACAAGGCACCTTTGCTGCAGTTCCACAGCTTGAACTAACTTGTCTTGGTACGGGCATTAGTTTTACAGGAATACCTTTATTATTCATAAACTTTTCAAAAATTAATGCATGTTGGGTAACATGAAATGTAATTACACAGTAAAAGTTTTCCATTAAATCACCTATTTTTTAATATTAATTTTATATTCTCCGTTGTTTTCTTCTACATTTACATTATACCCTTTTCCAGTTACAAATCTAGTAATATTTTCAACTGCAACATGAGTATCAACTAAAACCTGTAAATCTTTGTTAGAATTTTTATCAATTTCATTTTTTGTCATAATAACAGGTTCAGGACAAGATCTACCTCTAGCATCAATAATGTTAGCCATTGATTTTTACCTCCTTAGATTGAGATTTGGATTCTTTATTATTTATTACGACACTGTAAGCTAAAAATAATACAAACAAAATACCAACGATAACAGCAATTTTACCATTAGAAGTAACACCTTTAGGACTAGATGCTAAGCTAAAATTATGTGCAAATGCAGCACCAATTATAAGACCTAATACAGTAACTCCAGCATCACCATCTCCTTGACTTGCTAATACCGTTTGCCTAATAGGGCAGCCACCAAGTAAAACAGAGCAAAGCCCTACAAGAGTCATACCCAGGAAGTTCCAAATATGATTAGCATGAGCTACCGGTTGACCTTCAAAACCTAATTTAAAAGTACTAAAATTTAATACAAGATTACCAATTAAATTAAATACAAAAATACCAATTAATCCCCATAAAAAATGATAATCCTTAATTAGAATAGCATCTCGAAATCCACCAGCAGTACATATTCTACTTCTTTGAAGAGCAACTCCTACTACAGCACCTGCTACTAATGCTGCAATGATAGGTGCTGCCATAGAGCCAGGACCTTCTGTGCTAAATAGTATAAATGCAGGCTTAACAACCAAGAAAATAAGTAAAATAACGGCTATAATCGGAAAAATAAATCCTACAAATTTAGGTTGATCTATATTTCTGCCAAGTGTATAACCTTTTTTGAGAAATTGTACACCAATATAGATTCCTGCCACATATCCAATTAATCCTATTATGGCATTTAAATCGCCATTTCCTAATCTTAGAAGCATTCTAAGGGGACAACCTAAAAATACAAGAGCACCAATCATTAAAAAGAAACCTAAAACAAATCTTATTAAAGGAGAAGAGCCACCTTTTACCTTAAAGTCTCCAGTCATATAGGAAACAATAAAAGAACCAAATATAATACCAATTATTTCTGGTCGTATATATTGTACTACTTCTGCCCTATGAAGTCCTAAGGCACCTGCAATATCTCTCCAGAAGCATGCAATGCATATTCCCATATTGCCAGGATTTCCAAGTTTCATAAGAATAGCACCTATAAGACCAATAATACCACCATAGATAAACATTTTACGTTTACTACTCATTTATAAAACCTCCTTTGAAAAATAATTATCAATCTAAATAGATTATATATAATTATTCTCAGATAGAAAAATAATAAATATCTATAACCAAATTTTGGTTATAGATATTTATTATTTCAATAAACATTCTTCTAATAAATCAATATCAATAATTTTTAGTTTATTTTTATGGTAATCAATAATACCATCTTCTTTCATTTTAATTAATTCTCTAGATAAAGATGGTCGTGGAATATTTAGGAGTTCTGCCATCTTTTTCCTACATACTGGTAAAGTTATCATTTTGGTTTTTTGCTTACTATATTCAGCTAAAATGATATTAGCTATTTTCTTTCTAACAGTATCATAAGAGAGGTTGGTTATTCTATCATTTAACATTAATATTCTATTTGACAATACAGATACAAAGTTATTTAGTACTCTATCATCAGAACTCATTAGTTTAATAATATCTTCTTTTTTTATATACATTATTTCTGAATCGTTAGAAGAAATTATGGTAGCAGGATATTTATGTCTGCCAGAAAAAACAAGGGCTTCACCAAAGACATTTCCAGCCTCGAAATTATTTATTGTAACAATTTTTCCAGAGGGAAAGGGTTTATGAATTTCAATAGTTCCAGATAATATTATTCCTAAACTGTTACAATCATCTTCTTCTATTGCAATTACATCATCCTTTTTATAATTACTTATATTATAAGGAACTGTAGATATTAAATGATTTATTTCATCCTTACTTAAACTTCTAAATAATATAGATTTATTTAAACTCTCTAGATATTTATTCATAAAAACATCCTTTCTAAGTCATTATATATAAATTATTTAAGTTTTGATTATATTATATACTAAAGAAAATGAAAAATAAAAACAAAGATAATTTCACTAGAGTATATAAATAAAATAAATAATAAAAAATTGATTATAAATGAATTTTTTATTAAAAAATGGGTAAATACAATTAGAATAAAAGTATTTGTCTATTGTTATATAAAATATATGATAATAGAAGCCCTTAGGAGGTTTATCTATGACTTAGAGAGTTTTTCCTGTTTTATATTTTACAATGTTTTTTATAAAATCAAAAAGGAGCTATTGTAATGAATAAGATTATGTTAATTAGCAAATTAAATCCTCAAGATTATACAGAGGAAAAGAAAAAAATATTTTTTTCATTAGGCGGAATGAATATACCTACTATTGAAAATAAGATTATTGATGTTTTACATAAATCGGGACTAATAGGATTAAATGATATAGTTTTAAAATATAACGGAATAGAATTGAATATTACAACACAGCAAATACCAAGTATAGTAAGGCTTTTGTGTAATGAGAACATTTCCATATATAGTATTTATCAGTTTTACAATCCGGATTTATAGCATATTATCCTTCTAAATTGTAGGGGGACTAACGAGGTGATAGGATGAAACGTTTTGAACATATTAAATGGAAATTAATATTAATAGCAATAGTTATAATCATGGTATTAGGAATCATTGGATATGCTAAAATTTCAACGACACGAAAGACAAATCTTCTATCAAATAAGGTTGAAGAAAATATTCTTAGATTAGTTGAATTATCAACTGTAAAATATAATTATACTAATATAGTGGAGTATGAAGATAAAATAGAATTAAGTGGTATAAGTATACCTTTTACTAATAAAAAATTCATTTTAAAATATAGTGGATATATTAAAGCTGGCATAGAATTAGATTCTATAGAGGTTAATTTGAAAGATAAGGAAACTATAGAAATAAAAATGGATAAAGCAAAAATATTTGAAAATGTAATTCCAGAAGAGGAAGTTTATTTTTATGATGAAAGAGATTCTGTATTTAATAAGCTAAGCTTTAAGGATCTTTATGTAGTTCTTATACAAGAAAAAGAAAAAATGAAAGATGAAGTAATAGATAAGGGAATTCTAAATGATGCAGAAAAAAATGGTAAGGAAATAATTACTTCTTTATTAGAAGGAATGGGATTTAAAAAGATTACAATTATATTCAAATAGCTAATAAATTCTCCCCTAAAATTTTATTATAATTTTATTAGATTGAAATTAAGTTATAAGTTTAATTTATAAAATTATAGCATATTAATGTTAGAAGGGGGGATACGATGAATAAAGATCTTGTAATGCTTATTTTAATAATTTTATTATTAACTATTTTTTTAATTTTAGGAAATCATATACACAGATATTCAACTATTAAAAAGTTTAATTTAGAGGATGTATATTTCAAGGATAAAACCCAAAGTTATACAATATTAGTTGAAGTAGATAAAAAGCAACTTAAATTAATAGATATAGAAAATGAAAGTATAATAAAAGTTTATCCAATAGCAACTGGAAGACCCAATTCACCAACTCCTCTAGGTACATTTGAAATAATAGAAAAGGCACAATGGGGTGAGGGATTTGGGACTAGATGGATGGGACTTAATGTACCATGGGGTAAATATGGAATTCATGGTACAAATAAACCAGGCTCTATTGGTGGAAATTTATCGGCAGGATGTATTCGTATGAGAAATAGTGATGTAGAAGAACTTTATTCCATGGTAAAGCATAATACAAAAGTTATTATAACTAATGGAATATATGGACCTTTTGGTCAAGGATTTAGAGAAATAAGACCTGGAGATAGAGGCGCAGATGTCTTAGAAGTCCAAAAGAGATTAGCACAGAAAGGATATTATGAAGGAAGTCTAGATGGAATTTATGGAGAAGGTATGAAAGCATCATTAATCAGATATTTAAAGGATAATGATATTATGCTTACTGATAAGATAGACTATAAAGTATATAATATTTTAGATATTATTTTAATGGAATAATATATTTGTGATTAAATGGAAAATCTTTGGGTATTATAATATTGTAATGAAGTTAAATAAAAATTAATAAATATAAAAATTAAATAGTAAAATTATAGGAGGTTTATTATGGCATCAGAAAAATTATTAAAAGAACTAAATGATCAGTTTAATTTTGAAATATTATCAGCGTATTATTACATGGGAATGGCAGCATATTGCTCTGATAAGAATATGAATGGCTTTGCTAATTTTTTTGTAGCACAAGCTAAAGAAGAATATTCACATGCTATGAAGTTCTATGAATTTATATATGATATGGATGGAAGAGTTAGAACTCAAGCTATAGGTGAGCCAAAAAATGATTATAATTCATTCTTAGAAGTATTTGAGGAAGCATTAAAACATGAAAAATTAGTTACTTCAAAAATCCACAATCTATTAGAAATAGCGGAAGCAGAAAAATCATATCCAACTATTCAATTCTTACAATGGTTTGTTGAAGAACAATTAGAGGAAGAAAATAGCATGAAAGATATAATATTTAAGTTGGAAGGAATTAAAGATAATTTCCAAGGACTATATCTATTAGATAAGGAGTTAGGAGCAAGACAGTAAGAGGAATATAAAAAGATAGGTCATATTGACCTATCTTTTTTAGAACTTATTATTTTCCACTTAAATTTTGTTGAGCCATTTCAACTAATTTTTTAGTCATATATCCACCAACATAACCATTTTGTCTTGATGGTAAATTACCTTTATCTAGAGAATCATAGTTTGCCATACCTAGTTCAGAAGCGATTTCTAATTTCATTTGGTCAAGAGCTTGACGTGCTCCTGGAACAGCTATTTTGTTACTGTTAGTATTTGTAGTCATTTTTTTATCTCCTTTCAATCTTGATTTTGTAAAACTTTGGTGTAGTAGTATTATGTGTAGAAAATAATTTAATAATCATGTAATATTATGTATTATTGAATTTAGCTTCCAGTTCTACCATAAACATCAAATTTTTAAAAACAGCTTATCCTCCTTTTCACATAGATATAAAAGAAAATCCCTGCAGTTTTTGGGGGTTTTTTTTGTACATATATAAGGTTTTCACTTGTAACCATATTTTCTTTTTTACGTAATATATAATGAACAGTTTTTTAGGAGGGAGATAAGATGTATAGAGAGTATGATATAGAAGAAAGACCATGTTGTCCTGGTGCATTGGCGAGGGCTTGTGTTCCTTTTCAAATTATGGATCAAGTATTCAGCCCTAAGGAGGCACTACAGAAGGGAACATTGTTTCCAGAATTATATCAGCCATATGTAATAAAGGATGATAGAGAAGGCGGGTGTAGATATTATGGATAGGACACAAATGGATTTTCTTGTAGAACTAATGGAAGTATCTTTTGTTTTAGTAGAGACAGCTTTATATTTAGATACTCATCCCAATGATGAAAAAGCTTTGAGACTTCATAATAATGCATCTCAAAGATATAATGAATTAGAAACTATGTATCAATCAAAATATGGTCCTCTAAGAAATACAGGTATGAGTAAATATCCTTGGGGTTATATTGATGGACCTTGGCCTTGGGAAATAAACTTTACTAATTTTTAAAGGAGGATAACTATGTGGGTATATGAAAAAAAATTACAATATCCGGTAAGGGTGGATACAACTAATCCAGCACTAGCTGCAATGATATTAGAACAATTTGGAGGACCAGATGGTGAATTATCAGCAGGAATAAGATATTTAACACAGAGATGGACTATGCCAACGAATCAAGGAAAGGCAATATTAACAGACATAGGTACAGAAGAATGTGTACCAATATGTTATCAATAATAAAAGAAAACTACCTAGGTAGTTT
>NZ_DAMCHJ010000002.1:233855-299686 GCF_032104385.1 Tissierella sp. | reverse complement strand
GCTTGTGATGCCATCTTCCATTTACAGTTTTATAATACACAGCTTTTTCTAATACTTCTTTAAGTAACTTATTTTTATCTGCAGGATCATCTAATGTCCAATAAACTTTTATAATATTTTCTATTTTAGGAATTAATATTTTTTTATGTAATTCTTTTTCTTCTTCTGAACTTATTTTATTTAATAAATTATCTCTATCTATTTTTAATGAATCTATTTTTTCAGATACTAACTTAGATCTATTCATAAATACTTGAGTAGAGTATACACTTTGCTCTAATAAATCATACATATTATTTAGTTGCTTATCAAGAGTGCCTAACTCGCTATTTAATTTAGCTATAGATTTATTTATCATATCTATTTCTAAATTATCTTTTTTCTTTTGTTGTTTTCTATATTTTAATTTATGCTCCTGGAGCCATATTTCTAAAGAATCAAATAGTCTTTTTTCTACTATATGAAGATGCGAACTTACATTGGCACAAGTTGGTCCATCACATATAAGGGTGGCTGGATAATCTTTATAGGGTCTCCTTTTTAATTTTCTATGGCATATCTTACATACAATTAATCCAGCAAGAGGATTCATTATTTTATATCTAGTTGGTATTGGTATTGATGGGTTTTTTTCAAGATATTCTTGAGCTGAATTGAATACATATTCATCTATAATAGGGTTATGTAGTCCATCTACTAAAATCCAATCTTCTTCATTAGCACGAGGTCTTTCTTTTATCATTTTACCGTCTATCATTTTCTTTACTTCTGGTCTGCTGTTCCATCTTATTTTACCGATATATACAGGATTGGAAAGTATTCCTCTAATGGTAGATGTTGTCCAGTCACCGCCTTTGACAGTAGGTATTTTCATTTCATTTAATTTATTTGCTATAAGAGATATACCAATTTTATTATCACCAGTATATAGTTTGTAAATTAATTTAACAATTTTAGCCTCATTAGGATTAATTTCTAAGGTATATCCTTTTTGGCTTTTTAATTTCACTCTTTCATAACCATATGGAGCCACAGTACCTAAATATTTACCTTCTTTGATTGATTGTATTCTTCCTCTTTGCAAACGCCTATTAATGGTTTTATATTCTCTCCTGGACATAAATAATCCAAACTCAAAGTATTTTTCATCAAATTCATTTAAAGGATCATATGTTTTCATAGGAGAAATAATTTTTGTATTAGAGTATTTGAAAGTTTGAGCTACAAGTCCCTGATCCATAGTGTCGCCACGAGCTAATCTTTCTACTTCTACTACAAATACACCTTTCCATATTCCTTGTTCTACATCAGAGAGCAATCGTTGCATTTCTGGTCTAGATGCAATGGTTTCTCCAGATACTACCTCTCTATAAATTGCATCGTCACTAATAGATATATTCATTTTAGTAGCTAAGTCTAAAAGAATATTTTCATGTCTTTTAAGAGTTTCTTCTTCTCCATTTAATTCAGATTCTATGTCTTTTCTTGATTTCCTTAGATACATGCAATACATTTTCTCACCCCATCCACTATATTATATTAGAAAATACTACATTATATTAGAAAGGATATATGATATGAAATTAGTAAACTCTATTTTCTCTTAATTTCTAAGTTTATTTATATTCAATCCACAAAATTTTATAATAATATTCTATTAAAATACAAATTTTATAATTTTTTCAGAGTAGAAAAGTTATTTTGGCATTTATGAATGGCATAGGACAAATTTACTCCAACATAAGCTATACAAAGGGGTTGGTGGTATGAAAGACAAGGTTGGTAAAGTAATAGCAGAATTCAAACTAGGAAATACAACTATAAAATTCAATGATGCATATATATATGAGACAGAAGAAGAAATAGAAAAAGCTTTGGATAGAATTAGCAATATATGGATAGATGCATATTTAAATGGAAGAGCAAATTTGGAGATGTTGGAAAAGTTAGGACCTTTTGAAATTATAAGGTAGATTAAAAGGATGGTGGGAAAAGATGAAATAAATTAGATTATTAGTTTCACTTGTAAAACATAGGATCAAAGTTTAGCAGATAAAAAAGATTGGAAATAAAGTTCAAATTTTAAAAAAAAGATTTCACAATTTTCAACAAAGATCAGATAAATACTAAGTTGAAGGACTTGAAGATATAGCAAGAAGAAAAATGGAGGGATAATAAGAAAAGGCTAGAAAGCAGAATCGAAATCTATATGAATAAAAAAGAATCGAGGACAAGCCTCGATAGATGGGAAGATTAGCATCTTCCGCCAAACATATTATCACAGTTACAGAAAATAATTACTAAAAGTAAGAAAAAGAATAGTAAAGAATCATCCATACCGTTACAATCTCTTCTACATAATATATCTGACATGATAGCACCTCCAATTTAATTTTATTTAGGTGAAAGTAAGGGGCCTAATAATAGAATATGAAAGATAGTGATAAAGTGTTAATTATTATTTTTAAAGGAGCAATAAAAGTAATAATACCCAAATAATAATAGTATTAGAAGAAGCAGCAAAATTACTTAGAGAAAATACAATGTGAACATAGAAGAAAGATATAGATAATAACATATTGGTTCATACTGGAAAAAAAGTCTAACTACTACAGAACTGTATTTTGATATCAAAATTTTAGATAGGTAAAGAACAAACTATTTTAATATAATCATTTAGACTTATTAAGTAAAGGCAATTTACCTAATAAGAGATAAATTGCCGGACATTTATACTAAAGGATTTTCAATTAAGGTAGCAAATTGAGCTAGATGAAAATGATCGTCGTTTACTGTAGTTCTTGCTCTCACGAAGTGTACGTGTTTTCCGTTACCAACATCTATAGCTGGACCAGTTAACCTTTCAATCTGGTGATGATGGTTATCAAAGAAATCAGTATTAGTAAACAATTCATGTCTATGGCTACCACTAGAAGTAAAAATTGGCTCACCAGTAACACCAGCGAAACGATGATTGTGTCTATCATCACATTCTTCCGCTAACATTGTGCTACCTTCAAATTCATGCACATGACCTGGTTCGAAATCTCCAGGAGGACAACGGAGAATAGATTCAGAGTCATTATAACTTGTGTTATTCATTGCTTACACATCCTTATTTATAATTTGCAAACAATATATATACAATTAATTCTTATTAGGCTTGTATATAGTTTACATTACATTATATTAAAGTGTAGGTATTTGTGATACAGATAAAAATAAGAACCTCGGATTTTTCTTTTTTGGTAAGGAAGATACGTAGTATCTGCAAATATAATTAAGTAATCTTAGAGTGATTGAAATGAAGCAATTATAATTGTAAAGGAAAGAGAAAAAGTTAAGGCAATGGGTGAAAGACATTATAGATTATTACATATCCTTATCGTGGGCATAAAATATGGTGTTTACTGGTTTTATGATTCTATAAAGCAATATATGCAGGAGAGTAGTTATAAAGGAGGTAGAGGGAAGATGAAACAATAAGTACAACAGGTTAATCTATTTAGTTAAGAGTACCTATTTTATACTGTGGTACTGAAACAAAAGTTCATCTAGCAGTTTACTTAATTCAATTACCTGTAAATCAAGGAGATTATAGTGTTTTTTAGATATTAACTCATACAGCAAAGCCCTAGTATCTTCAATTTCTTTAACAAGATTTATAAGCTTAGTTTTATCACACAAATTACATGCCCCTCTTCTGGATTAGATTTAGATTAACCTGTTGCACTAATGTGATTTTATATAAAATTTGAACATAAAAGAAATAGGTATTTGGTAAGTTGTAAGTGGGCACTATTGAATGGAGGTGGAAAATAATAATAAAATCTTGGAAAGTCAAAGCTTATGAAGTATTGGTAAAGGTTGGGAAACCTGAATTAGAGGATCATGAAGGAAATACACTTCCAGTTGTTTGCAAAGACTATGTTATAGCAGCTGCAGAACTTTTAGGAACTGGTGAATTAACAGTATAATTCAAATTGCATAATAGGATTATTATATTCCAGCTATGAATATTTAAAGAAAAAATCTTTCACACTATATAAGGTAAAAGTATTATTCTAAATAGTGTAAAGGATGAGGAAAATTAAGCAATTGATTAAGTATTCAATCTTATTTATAATAGGCGGTATATCTTATTTCTTTATTGAAGTTTTATGGAGAGGATATTCGCATATTACAATGTTTATTCTAGGTGGCTTATGTTTCATATCAATAGGTTTAATAAATGAATATTATTTCACATTTAAAAAGATTTTATTGATACAGCAAGGTATATCTTGTTTAATTATTACAGTGTTAGAACTAATATTCGGGTTAATTTTAAATGTAAGGCTAGGATTAGATGTTTGGGATTATAGTAATTTTAAATTTAACTTTATGGGGCAAATCTGTTTAAGATATAGTGTATTATGGTTTTTTCTATCTTTACCAACTATAATTCTTTATGATTATTTAAGGTACTGGTTATTTAAAGAGGGAAAACCAAATTATAAATTTATTTAGTCTACAATAATAGAAAGATTTTTGTATGACCTTATTTAAAGTTGGAAGTGCAAAGATGGCAGATAAAATATGCTAAGAAAGGTTACATAACTTAATCAAACAATTAGCATCATTAAATTCAACAATGAAATGGTTCATGAGATTACTTTTAGAAGCTTTTGTAAGCTTCTTTTTTTCGTGCAGTTTAACAAGGAATATTTAAATAAAAAATACTTAAAAAAGAATAGTAATATTTTTATACTAAATCTATTTCTATATTGAAAGGTGAAAAAGTCGACTAAAGTAATCTTAAAAAAATTAAGGAGGTTTTATTTATGGCAAAGGTATTTTTAGATGCAGGCCATGGTGGTTCAGATCCAGGAGCGTTAGGAAATGGGATGAAGGAAAAAGACATAGTGTTATCAGTGACATTAAAAGTAGGGAATATCTTAAAAAATCATGGAGTAAGTGTAAGCTATTCTAGAACGACAGATGTATTTTTAGAATTAGCTGAGAGAGCTGCAAAAGCTAATAATGCAGGTGCTGAAGTGTTTTTATCAATCCATTGTAATGCATTTGATGACACTTCCGCAAAAGGGGTAGAAACATATAGTTATCCAGACAGTACTACAGGTGCAAAATTATCTAAAGCTATACAAGACAGTATAATTTTAAGCAAAGTATATACTGTTAATAGAGGAACTAAAACAGCAAATTTTGCAGTTCTAAGATTAACTAAAATGCCAGCAGCTTTAGTAGAATTAGCATTTATTACTAATTCACAAGATGCTGATATATTAAGAAATAGGCAAGACGAATTAGCATTAGCAGTATCAAAGGGGATACTAAATAACCTTAGAATACCATATCAAGGTGGAGGCTCAACGCTTTATAAAGTACAGGTAGGAGCTTTTTCAGTAAGAGCAAATGCCGATAATCTTGCAGATGAGCTTAGAGGAAAAGGTTACAGTCCAATTGTAGTTATAGTAGGAGGATTATATAAAGTACAAGTAGGGGCATTTAGTGTTAGAGCAAATGCAGATGATTTAGCCCAAGAACTTAGATCTAAAGGATATGATGCAATAGTAGTAATAGCTTAATACAAAGGGCTAGGAGAATCCTAGTCTTTTTAAATTATAAGGAAGAGGGTAGATAATGCTGGAAGATTTATTACTTATAACAAAGAATTTGATTTATTCTTTAGACCTTACAGAATTTACAGAAAAAGAAAGAGATTATATATAGCTAGAAAAGTTATATTTGTATTATTAATAGAATTAAAAAAGAATTATAACAGATAACCTATAGGTACAGAAGAATTAGCACATTGGGAAATAATTGGTACTTTAGTATGGAGATTAGTTAAAGATGCTTCAGTAAGCCAGATAAAAGGAACACCATTTGAAGCTCATTATGTAAATCATGGAAAGAGTCCGTTTCCTCATAATGCAGCAGGGCAGGGGTGGACAGCTGGATATATTCAGTCAAAAGCTGATCCAGTGGCAGATTTACACGAAGACATGGCAGCAGAAGAAAAAGCAAGATCGACTTACGAATATTTGATTAGAGTAAGTGATGATCCAGGAGTAACGGATACATTAAGATTTTTAAGAGAAAGAGAAATAGTACATTTTCAAAGATTTGGAGAAACATTAAGGATAGTACAGGAATATATAGATTGTAAGAAATATTATTAACCAAATATAGACAAATAAGGTTAAAAACCTCTAACTTTCAAAGATAGAGGTTTTTAAAATTTTAAATTAGAGAAATATAGAAAAATATTTTCAATTATTTTATTGACAATAAGAGGATAATATTATAGTATATTAACATACGGATACCGGGTATAAGTTTTAAAGTTCAAAATTTAACAAGGGGGCATTTAAAATGAGTAAAAAAGTAGTTATAGTTGGTGGTGTAGCTGGTGGTGCAACAGCTTTAGCTCGTTTGAGACGACTTGATGAAAATCTAGAAATAGTTTTGTTTGAGAGGGGAGAGTATGTTTCCTTTGCAAACTGTGGTCTTCCATATTATATAGGTGGAGCCATAGAAAATAGAGATTCTCTATTGGTTCAAACTCCTGAAGGCATTATGAATAGGTTCAATGTAGATGTAAGAATACAATCAGAAGTTACGAAAATATTTAAGGAAGACAAAAAAGTAATAGTTAAGGATTTGAAAAATGATAAAATATATGAGGAATCTTATGACTATCTTATTTTATCAACAGGGTCAACACCATTAAAACCACCAATACCAGGAATTAACTCACCTAACATCTTTAGCCTTTGGAATATACCAGATACAGATACAATAAAAGGATATATAGATGAGAAAGCTCCAAAAACTGCAGTCGTAGTAGGTGGTGGATTTATTGGCCTTGAAATGGCTGAAAATTTACATGATTTAGGATTAAAAGTTTCTATAGTAGAGATGCTAGATCAAGTAATGGCACCTATAGATTACGAGATGGCACTAATAGTTCATGAACACTTAAAGTCAAAAGAAGTAGACCTTAGACTAGAAGATGGAGTAAGTAAATTTGAATATAATAATGGGTTAACTACTATTACTTTACAATCAGGTACTCAATTAAATGCTGATATGGTTATACTATCCATAGGCATTAGACCTAATGGAGAATTAGCTAAAGAAGCAGGATTAGAAATAAATCAAAGAGGCGGAATTATTGTAGATAAATATTTAAAAACCTCTAATGACTTTATATATGCAATTGGTGATGTTATTGAAGTAGAAGATTATGTAAATAATGTACAGACTATGGTACCTTTAGCTGGTCCTGCTAACAAGCAAGGTAGAATAGTTGCAAATAACATTTTAGGTTTAAAAGAAGAGTATAAGGGAACTCAAGGAACAAGTATTGCTAAAGTCTTTGATTTAACAGTGGCTAATACTGGAACCAATGAAAAAACATTAAATAGATTAGGTAAAGTTTATAAAAAAGATTATTTTATAGCGCTTATTCATTCTAACTCCAATGCAGGATATTATCCAGGTGCATTGCCAATGACAATAAAATTAATATATGATAAAGAAGGCAAAGTTTTAGGTTCACAAATAGTAGGATATGAAGGTGTGGATAAGAGAATAGATGTCATAGCTGCAGCTATTAGATTTGGAGGAAAAGTTTCTGATTTAACAGAACTAGAATTGGCATATGCACCACCATATTCTTCAGCTAAGGATCCAGTAAATATGGTAGGCTTTGTAGCAGAAAACCAGATGTCTGGAAACGTTGATATTGTTCTTTGTAGAGAATTAGAAGAATTGAATATGGAAAATACTGTTATACTAGATGTAAGAGAAGAAGAGGAAAGAGATATGGGCTATATTGAGAATTCCGTAAATATTCCTCTAGGACAGATAAGAAATAGACTTGGAGAATTAGATAAGAGTAAATGCTATCTAATATATTGTGCAGTAGGACTTAGAGGATATATAGCTACTAGAATCCTAACTCAAAATGGATTTAAAGCTAAAAATTTAGCTGGAGGTTTTAATAGCTATAAAACTATGTTTTGTCAAGATACAGATAGTGACTCCTGTGGTGTTAGTGGTAATGGTCCTGAAGCTTTTAGTGATTCCGGAGTTCAAAGAATAGAGAATAAAACTAATGAAGCGGAAGAAATAAAGGTTAAAACATCTGGAACAGGTGAAATTTTTAAATTGAATGCCTGTGGCTTATCTTGTCCAGGTCCTATTATGCAAGTAAGTGAAAAAGTGAAAATGATTAATGATGGAGATATATTAGAAGTAATGTCAACAGACCCAGGTTTTGTTAATGATATTCAAGCTTGGTGTAAAAACACAGGTAATACTTTGATAGAAACAGAAAAGGCAGACAAGAAATTTATTGCTGTTATTCAAAAAGGAAGCAATGCTAAAAAAAAAACTAATGAAATAGTATCTTCAGTAAAAGATGATAAAAACATTATAGTTTTTAGTGGAGATCTTGATAAAGCCATTGCATCCTTTATTATAGCTAATGGAGCAAAAGCAATGGGCAAGGAAGTTACTATGTTCTTTACATTTTGGGGATTGAATATAATTAAAAAAGAGACTCATGTAAAGACAAAGAAGGATTTTATGGCTAAAATGTTTGGAATGATGATGCCAAAGAGCAGCAAAAATCTTGGGCTTTCTAAGATGAATATGGCAGGTATAGGACCTAAAATGATAAGGGCGGTAATGAAGGATAAAAATATTTCTTCATTAGAGGAACTAATAGAGCAAGGCATTAAATCTGGAATTAAAATGGTAGCTTGTCAAATGTCAATGGATGTAATGGGAATAACTAAAGAAGAACTTCTAGACGGAGTAGAAATTGGTGGAGTAGCAACAATGCTTAATGCTGCAGATGATTCTAATATGAGTTTATTTATATAAAAAATGGGACTGAAAAGTCCTGTTTTTTGTGATTAGCTTTATAGAAAATGGGCATATATATTAAGAAAGTTGTATATTCTAGACATTGTCTAGAATATGTTATAAAATATATATAGTAAAATTATAAAGGAGGAATTTTTAATGAACGCAATGACGGCAGAAAATTTAAGATCAGCATTTGGTGGTGAATCCCAAGCTCATATGAGATATAGAATATGGAGTGATAAGGCAAAAAAAGATGGTTTTCCAACTGTAGCTAGACTATTCATGGCTACATCAGATGCAGAAGAAGTTCATGCTACACTACATTTCAAAGCTTTAAAAGATGTTGCAGGTGATTTTTTAGTAGCATCTGGAGCAGGATTTGGACTTAGTACTACTTCAGATAATCTTCAAGGAGCAATTAATGGAGAATTACATGAGGTAAACCAAATGTATCCAGCTTACATAAAAGTAGCAGAGATGCAAGAAGAGAAAGCGGCTGTATCAGCTATGAGATTTGCTATTGAAGCTGAAAAAGTTCATGCAGAGCTTTTTACTCAAGCTAAAGAAGCGGTAGATGCTGGAAAAGATTTAGAAGCAAAGGCTGTAGAACTATGTCCAGTTTGTGGATATATTACATTAACAGGTGAAGAGGATAAATGTCCAATTTGTGGTGCTAAGAAAGATTTATTTGTAGCATATTAATAAGCAATATGATGCTAGACACCTTGTGTCTAGCTTTTGTTTTTATAATGAATAGGAAAGTTCTGCTTGCAGATTTTTTATATAAGGAACTTTCTGTAAATGAATTTCAAGAGAAGCTACATCTAATACATAGTTAGAAGCTTTTCTTATATTAATTGCGTAGGTGGCTTATGGCTATCAATTGATGTATAGGAGTTGTTTTATATGGTAATCGAAACTATTATTTTATCTTTGTTACTTGGAAAGCTAAAGGGTGGAAAGATAAGAAATATTGGTAATTTATATATAAATGGATGGTATTTATTTGTTATATCTTTTTTAGTAGAAATCATATCCTTGTTAATAGTTTCTAGAACCAGTGGAAATTTAAATGATATAATAGAAAATAACTTTTTTTATATACATATATTCATTTATTTATTACTAATCATTGGTTTAAGTATAAATTTTCATGAGAATGGATTTAGAATAACCTTATTGGGAGCTGTTTTAAATTTTTTACCTCTTTCTTTAAATAATGGAAGAATGCCAGTTGCATTAAATGCCCTTAAGTCTTCCAAACTATATACCCAGTTGGCATTATTAGAAGAGGGAAGAATAATGACTCATACTTTGGCAAATAAGTTTACAAGATTGGTTTTTCTGGGAGATATAATACCAATACCAAAACCTTATCCTTTTCCCAAGGTAATAAGCATAGGAGATATTTTTATATCACTGGGACTTTTAATATTGATTCAATCTTATATGAAAAAGAGATATGAATCAGAAGGAAAAACTATAGAATTTTATAGACCCTAATATCATTAGGGTTTATTTTTTTATATTTTAGGCAAACTATAAGAAAAGACATGAGGAGGTAATTATTTGGAACTTAGACTTTTCATTATAGCTATAATACCTGCTGCCGTCATAATTACAGGTATATACTTATCTGATAGACATGATAGAGAACCTCTAAAGGTTTTACTATTTACCTATATCTTGGGAGCTTTAACTGTAATTCCTTCCGTTATAGTTGAAGAATTTTTAATAGGATTTAATATATTTCCTGGAGTATTAGGTGCCTTCTATAATGCATTTTTTGTTGCAGGATTTACAGAAGAATTTTTTAAAAGATTAGTTGTACTAAAATATCCTTATAAAACAAAGTTTTTCGATGAAAAACTAGATGGTATAGTATATTCAGTATTTGCAACCATGGGATTTGCAACTGTGGAAAATATAATCTATGTTGCCTATAGATATACTAACAATCCTTTTATTGGATTATATAGAGGGATATTTTCAGTACCAGCTCATGCTGTTTTTGGTATAACTATGGGCTATTATCTATCTTTAGCAAAGTTTGATACAAATATAGATAGAAAGAGAATGAATATGAGAAAGTCATTATATATGCCCCTTATTATGCATGGAATATTTGATTTTATACTAATGGCTGAAATACCACAGCTTACTATGATTTTTGTTCCTTATGTAATATTTATGTGGGTATTAAATCAAAGAAAACTGGCAAATTTCATGTATGACTCAAAATCTAGAGTAATAGGTCTAAAAAGAAAAGAATAAGCCGAAAGGCTTATTTTTTTAAATTATTTAGAATAATTTATTGACATACATAGAATGTTGGTGTACTATATAATTAACACACTGGTACTGAGCGAGGTGAGATAAATGATATTTAATGATAATTTACCAATTTATATTCAGATTATTAATTTGATTAAAAAAAGAATAGTTATAGGAGAATTAAAGGAGGGGGATAAATTGCCGTCGGTTAGAGAATTATCTACAGAACTTAAAGTAAATCCAAATACTATACAAAGGTCTTATCAAGAGCTGGAAAGAGAAGAATTAGTATTTACACAAAGAGGAATGGGTACTTTTGTTGTGGAGAATAAAGAAACTATAAAAGATTTGAAAAAGAATATGGCGTCAAATGTAGTTAAATCCTTTATTACAGATATGAAGTCATTGGGATTTAACTCTTTAGAAATTATAGAATTAATTAATGAGACTGCAAAGGAGATAAAATGATGGAAAATATAATTGAAATTAAAGGACTTACGAAATCCTATTTTAATAAAAAAGCATTAAATAATATATATTTAGAGATTGAAAAAGGAAAAGTTGTTGGAATACTAGGACCTAATGGTAGTGGAAAAACTACTATGATTAAAATTATTACAGGTATACTTAGGGAATCTAATGGTGAAGTACTAATAGATGGAAAAAAACCAGGAGTAATTACAAAGTCAATAGTATCTTATTTGCCAGATAGAAACTTTTTATATAACTGGATGAATATACAAGAAGCAGTTAATTTTTATAAAGATTTCTATGAAGACTTTGATGAAAATAAGACTTATGAGTTATTAAAGTTTATGAAATTAGATAGAAATATGAAAATAAATTCTCTTTCTAAGGGGATGGTAGAAAAGTTAAATCTTACTTTAGTATTATCAAGAAATGCTAAAGTATATATATTGGATGAACCAATTGCAGGAGTAGACCCAGTGGCTAGGGATCAGATACTTGATGCAATAATAAAGAATTATAATGAAAATAGTACAATGCTTATTACTACTCACTTAGTTAGGGATATGGAAAACATCTTTGATGATGTAGTTTTCCTTAGAGAAGGAGAAGTTTACTTAACAGGGAATGCAGAAGCTTTAAGGGAAGAAAAAAATATGCAAATAGACGACCTTTATAAAGAAATATTTGGGGAGTAGGAGGGATAAGATGAGAAAATACATGAAATATGAAATAAAGGGAAGTTATAAAATTATCTTGGGGATTATAGCAATGGTATTAATCGCATCAACTATTATTCAAGTTAATATATCTGGACAAATAAAATTCAATAATTTAGATTCATCAAATACAATTAGTGGTTTTGGTACATTTATGTTAGTTGTATCTATATCAGTCATATTCGGAGCATTTTTAACAGCATTTTTTCAGATTATAGGTTCTTTTAGGAAAGAATTATATGAAGACAGAGGATATCTAACCTTTACACTTCCTCTTACAGGTAATAAGATTTTAGGAGCGAAGTTACTGGTAGCAATCATCTGGTTTTTAGCTTTAGGTATCTCAATATTTGCATATAATTTACTATTAGGTGTACTACTATATGGTTCCCAGTGGACAAACTTTATAAATTCTATTAGAGAAATAATAGGCAATGTAAATCTAGAGATATTCTCCATAGGAATAGTATCCTTATTATCAGCTATAGTGACCTTAATTTTGATATATTTTTCAATGGCATTAAGTCGAGTAAATATAAGAAATAAGAAAATTGGTGGTTTATGGTTTATAATATTTATTATATTAAACTCTCTAGTAGGTTATTTTACTGTTAAAATTGTTAATGTATTCCCATATTTTCTTAGTTTAGATAGTTTTAAGATACTTCATTCTTATGAATTAAACTTTTTGCCGAGTTTAGGCAATATCGCTAAACATCAAATAATACTATTTGGAAACAATTTTGATGTATATATAAATGTATTTGGCATTTTATCAATGCTAATAATTGGTATAAGTGCATTTTTGGCTACAGGCTATTTAATAGAAAAGAAAATAGATTTATAAAATTATTTAAAAAGGTGGAGAAATCCACCTTTTATTATTAATGTATTTATTAAATATATTATTTTTAGAATACTTGAAAACTATTTTAGATTATAATAATATAAAGGTATGTAATAAGAATATTTTATTACAATGGAGCTTATATAAGATAATCATAAACTAGTGTTATTGGGAATAATATATTAAAGGAGCAAATATAGCTAGGGGTGATATTGTGAATAGCAAATTAAAATTAGCCGTTATTTTATTTTTCTTGATTTTATTATTTTTTATTGGGGTTGTTTTAGCTAGTGAATATATAAATATGAATAAAATAAAAACTGAATATCCCGATTTACCTAAGGATACCTATAATTTTAGAAAGGATAGTTTAAAAGTATGGGCTATTAGATTAATTCTTCAATTCCTTATACCCTTATTATTTCTTACATCACGGTTATCCTATAGGATAAGGTATTTTGTAGAGAATAATAAATCCTTATTTCTTACAGGACTATTATATGGTATTATTTTTTTTACTATAATGTTTCTAATAAATCTTCCTCTGGATTATTATAGTTCATTTTATTTAAAGCATAAATATGGATTATCTAATCAGACTCTTGGAAGATGGATTGAAGTCACATTAAAAAGTTTTGTTGTAAACGATTTAATTATTTCACTCTTTATATTCTTTCCATTTTATCTTATATATAGGAGTCCTAAGATGTGGTGGCTACAATTATCATTTTTAGCAATACCTTTTATTATATTTATGGTATTTATTTCTCCATTTGTTATAGATCCTATATTTAATAAATATACTTCCATAGAAAATGAAAAACTAGGAAGAGAAATAACAGAGCTACTTCATAAGGCAGATATACAAGATGCTAAGATATATAAAGTAGATAAGAGTAAAGATACTAAGACTATGAATGCTTATATGACTGGCATATTTCATTCAAAAAGGATAGTTCTTTGGGATACAACTATTAATAATTTAGAAGAAAAAGAAGTTCTTAGTATAACTGCACATGAAATAGGTCATTATGTAAAAGGACATATTTGGAAGAATATATTTTTAAGTAGCATAGGTACAATTTTATTATTTTTCTTAATATATATTACTTCTACATGGATACTTGATTTATCAAATGGAGTATTTGGAGTTAGAAAGCTCTATGATATAGCGGCAATACCACTATTACTTTTGGCTCTTAATTTTTATTCATTCATAAGTTTACCAATTACCAATTATTTTTCAAGGCAAATGGAAATTGAAGCAGATGCCTATGAAATAATTCTTACAGAGGATAGAAAGTCAGCCGCATCAGCTATGGAAAAATTATATAAGGAAAGTTTAGGGTTGCCTAGACCAAGCAATATATTTAAAATATGGTACCATACTCACCCTACTTTAGAAGAAAGAGTAGAATTTTATAGAAATTATCCCATTGAATAATTCAAGAAATTAAAGTGATGGATTGCCATTAAACTGCTATTTGCTTAATAACCAGAAACACTGAAATAGAAATGGAAATCTTTAGGTATGTTTATTTATTTGGTTAAGGCATTAGATATGAGTATAAAGAATCTTTTATTGTAATAAAGATTTATTGACAAACAAATGGCAATTATATATAATTACATTGAAAACTAAATAATTCTTCAGGGCAGGGTGTAATTCCCTACCGGCGGTATAGCCCGCGAGCCTTATAGGCATGATTCGGTGAAACTCCGAAGCCGACAGTAAAGTCTGGATGAAAGAAGAACAATGTGAATCTTAGTGAATTTAATATGCTAATTTATTTAGGATATTAGGCTCTGAAATATTATATATTTCAGAGCCTTTTTTATTAAGTTTCATAAAAAATCATATTTGTTTGTTATATATTAGCCCTGATTTATAGAATCAGGGCTTTTACTTTGTGAATATGTTTGAGTTAATCTAGTCCAAGAGATATAAAGAGGAGGTATTTTATGCACGAGAATTATATGAAACTAGCCTTAGAATTAGCTGAAAAAGGAAGGGGAAAGGTTAGTCCTAATCCTATGGTAGGTGCAGTTATTGTAAAGGAAAACAAAGTAATAGGTAAGGGATATCATAAGGGCTATGGAGAAGCCCATGCAGAAGCGAAGGCTTTTGAAAATGCAATTGAAGATGTAGAAGGAGCTACTCTTTATGTAACTTTAGAGCCATGCTCTCATTACGGAAAAACGCCGCCATGTGTAGATAAAATAATAGATAAAAAAATAAAAAGAGTTTTTATTGGTTCACTTGACCCTAACCCTTTAGTTTCGGGGAAAGGAGTTCAAAAGTTAATTGATGCAGGTATAGAAGTTACAACAGGAATCTTAGAAAAACAATGCAGAGAATTAAACGAAGTATTTATGAAATATATAGTAGAAAAAAAACCTTTTGCCATAATGAAAACAGCCATGTCTTTAGATGGGAAAATTGCAACTAAAACAGATGAGTCAAAGTGGATTACAGGATTAGGATCAAGAAAGAATGTTCATAGACTTAGAAATGAAGTAGCAGGAATTATGGTAGGTGTAAATACTGTAATTGCAGATAATCCCGAATTAACCTGCAGAATTGAAAATGGTAATAATCCTATAAGAATAATAGTAGATAGTAAACTTAGGATACCAATAGATTCTAAGGTCTTAAATAACCAATGTATAGTAAAAACAATAATAGCCACAACAGATCAAGCAGATATGCTGAAAAAAATAGAAATAGAGAAAAAAGGAGTTAAGGTATTAATTACTAAAAGTCTTGATGGAAGAGTAGATTTACAAGATCTTATGTCAAAGTTAGGACAGAAAAATATTGATAGCATACTTCTAGAGGGAGGTGGGACTCTTAATTATTCTGCATTAGAACAAGGCATAGTTGATAAAGTTCAGGTTTATATAGCCCCAAAGATAATTGGAGGAGAAAAATCAAAGACACCTGTAGAGGGCAGTGGAATCGAGGATTTAACAAAGGCATTTCAACTTCATAGAATAAGTTATAAAACCATAGATGAAGATATATTAATAGAAGGATATATAAGGCGGTGAAGATAATGTTTACAGGAATAGTAGAAGAAATAGGTAAAATTCGAGGAATAAGACATGGAGAAAAATCATCTATAATTACAATCTCTGCCTTTCAAGTTTTAGATAAAACTTTTGTAGGAGATAGTATTTGTACCAATGGAGTATGCCTGACAGTTACAAAGATAAATAAGGGCAGCTTTGAAGCAGATGTTATGGCAGAAACCTTGAGGAGAAGCAATCTAGCAAATCTCAAAATAGGAGATCATGTAAATCTTGAAAGAGCATTGACTTTAGATAAAAGGCTTGGGGGACATTTAGTAAGTGGACATATAGATGGGGTAGGAGAGATAGTATCAAGAGAAAAAGAAGACAATGCTCTTTGGATTACAATAAAGGCTTCGTCAGAAATACTTAAGTTTGTAATAGAAAAAGGTTCTATTGCAATTGATGGTATTAGTTTAACTGTAGCATATGTAGATGATCATATATTTAAGGTTTCTATAATTCCACATACTGGTGAGCATACAACATTGCTAGACAAGTTACAAGGAGAAACAGTAAATTTAGAATGTGACCAACTAGGTAAATATGTTGAAAAGCTATTGGGTTTACAAAAGCAGGAGAATATAGGTGGTAGCAAAATAAATGAGGATTTTTTAAAAATTAATGGATTTATTTAAGGAGGAATTATGATGTACAAGTTTAATAGTATTGATGAAGCTATTGAGGATATTAAAGCAGGCAAAATGATAATTGTAGTAGATGATCCTGATAGAGAAAATGAAGGAGATTTGTTGATGGCAGCTGAAAAGGCTGCTCCAGAGGATATAAACTTTATGGCAAAGTATGGACGTGGACTCATATGTATGCCTATAGAGGGGAAAAAATTAAAAGAACTTGAAATTCAACCTATGGTTGAGAATAATACGGATAATCATGAAACTGCCTTTACAGTATCTATAGATCATATAGATACAACAACAGGAATTTCAGCTTATGAAAGAGCTTTGACTATAAAAAAAGTATTGGAAGAAGGTATAAATAAGGATGATTTTAGAAGACCAGGACATATATTTCCTCTAAAAGCAAGAGAAGGTGGAGTATTAAAGCGAACTGGCCATACGGAAGCAGCAGTAGATTTAGCAAAGTTAGCTGGATTAAAGCCAGCAGGAGTAATATGTGAAATAATGAATGATGATGGTACAATGTCAAGAACTCCAGAGCTTATGGAATTTGCACAGGAGCATAAACTAAAAATTATAACAATAGCAGATTTAATTTCTTATAGGAGACATAAGGAAAAATTAGTTGAAAGAGTAGTAGAAACAAAGATGCCAACAAAATATGGAGATTTTATGATATATGGATTTATAAATAAAATAAATGGCGAACATCATGTAGCCTTAGTAAAAGGTACTATAGCAACTGATGAGCCAGTTCTAGCAAGAATTCACTCTGAATGTCTTACAGGAGATGCCCTAGGGTCAAAAAGATGTGATTGTGGGGAGCAATATGCTGCAGCTATGAGAAAAATTGCAGAGGAAGGTAGAGGGGTACTACTATATATGAGACAAGAGGGTAGAGGAATAGGTCTCATTAACAAACTAAAGGCTTATGCTCTTCAAGACCAAGGATTTGATACAGTTGAAGCAAATATTAAACTTGGGTTTCCTGCTGATATGCGTGAATATGGCATAGGAGCTCAAATATTAAATGATTTAGGAATTAAAAAACTTAGGTTAATGACAAATAATCCTAGAAAAATAAGTGGATTATCTGGTTATGATATTGAAATAGTTGAAAGAGTACCAATCCAAATGAATCATAATGAGGTAAATGAGTTTTATTTAAAGACAAAGCAAATAAAAATGAATCATATATTGAAATACTAAGAGGGAGGAATAAAAAAATGAGAACAATTGAAGGAAATTTAGTAGCACAAGGTATTAAAGTTGGAATAGTAGTAGGTAGGTTCAATGAATTTATAGTTTCAAAGTTATTAGGTGGTGCACTTGATGGCTTGAAAAGACATGGGGTAGAGGATGAAAATGTTGAAATAGCTTGGGTGCCAGGTGCATTTGAAATTCCACTAGTAGCTAAAAAAATGGCTAATAGTAAAAAGTACCATGCAGTAATATGTTTAGGTGCTGTAATTCGCGGGTCAACACCACATTTTGATTATGTTTGTGCTGAAGTATCAAAGGGAATTGCTAATGTATCATTAAACTCGGAGCTTCCAGTTATCTTTGGAGTACTAACAACAGATAGTATAGAGCAGGCTATAGAAAGGGCTGGAACTAAAGCAGGCAATAAGGGGTATGATGCAGCAGTAGCAGCTATAGAAATGGCAAACTTATTAAAGAATTTTTAGCGCTATGAATAAAGTAAAAAACATTATATTTGATTATGATGGTACATTGCATAATAGTATAATAATATATGCCAAAGGATTTAGACAAGCCTATAAATATTTAGTAGAAAAGGGTTATGCTGAGGAAAAATTATGGGAAGATAATGAAATAAGCAGATGGATTGGTTTAAGCAGCAAGGATATGTGGAATCAGTTTATGCAAGAACTACCAGAAGTGGAGAAGCAGAAATGCAGTAGCATAATAGGTTCACATATGATTCAATGCATAAAGGAAAATAAAGCCGAGCTTTATGAAGGTTCAATAGATATTCTTGAATATTTGAAAAATGAAGGCTTTAATTTAATCTTTCTCAGCAACTGTAAAATAGAGTATATGGAAGCCCATAGGAAAAGTTTTAACTTAGATATGTATTTTAAAGACTTCTATTGTAGTGAAGAATTTGGCTTTATACCTAAATATGAAATCTTTCAAAAAATAAAAGTAAAATATAGTGGCGATTTTTTAGTGGTTGGAGATAGATATCAAGATTTAGAGATTGCTAAAATTCATAATTTAGTTTCTATTGGCTGTAAATATGGTTTTGGAAAAGAAGAAGAGCTTGAGGACTTTGATTTTTTAGTGGATAATGTTTTAGAAATAAAGGAAGTAATTGAGAAGTATAATCATTTCTCTAATATTTATCTGAATAAAATAAAGTGATGGGATTTCCATCACTTTATTTTATTAGTTACTAAATTATTGCAAATGTAGAAAACAGAAAAAACGACTTTATTATGATATAATAAGTTATTAAATGATATTTTGTATTATAATTTGACATAACTGTAACCCAAGGAGAGATAAAATGGATCTTGTTAAAGTAAGTCATAAAAACAAGGGAAAGTTTCTTGAATTTTATAAAAGGCAATATCTAAATAATCCATTAAAAAGAAATTCATTATATGGACTTTTGAAAGGATTAATCAATGGGAAATCTGAGCTATGTAAATCTGTAGATTTAGAACCATTAATGATAATAGAAGGCAAGGAAATACTTATGATTTGTATATTAGCTTATGCACATAGAATGTCGGAAGTCTTACAAATAGGTTTTTTTGAAGCTGAAAGGTATGATTTAGACGCCTTTAGATTAATTATGAATAGAGCTGAAACCTTAGCCAAAGAAAAAGGGGCAATAAAAATATCTGCATCTTTAAATGTTCATATAAATTATGGATTAGGATTTTTAGCTAGTGATTATGATAAGGAACAGAGCTTTGGCATGGCTCATAATCCAGATTTTTACCATGATTTTTTTGAACAAAATGGATTTAAAGATATAGAGATGTTAAGTTATAAAAAAGATATAAGAACTATGGAAAATTTATTTAGTGATAGGTTAAAAGATAGATTAAAAGAAAGTTATAGGGTACGTCCTGTAAATTTGAAGAATTTAGAGTATGAAGCAAATTTATATACTGAAATTAACAACAAAGCCTTTAAGGATCATCTTTTTTATTATCAAAGGCAAGCTTTTGAAGATCTAGAACTATTTAATGATTTTAAATATTTATTAAAACCAGAAAATCTTATATTCGTAGAAAAAAAGGGAGAACCTGTTGGTTTCATGCTATGGTATCCAGATTTTCATCAAATAATGAATCCTAAAGAAACGGTAGGGGTATTAACAGTAATAAAAAATAAATTATTCTCAAGAAAAATAGATACTTTTAAGATTGTAGAAGTGGGAGTAATACCTGAAGAACAAAGTAAGGGAGCTGTTTTGGCCTTGTTTGATTATTGCTATAAGCATTCTAAGGACAAGTTTCATTACTGCGAATCTGGATGGATATTATCTGATAATCAAAAATCTAAGGCCTTTGGAATAAAATGGGCAGATGGTGAGTCCAAACGTTATAAAGCATATATTAAGGATTTGATATAATGAGTAGTTATAGTTCTATAAACGAATTATATATAGATTTTAAAAAAAGAGAAGAGATAAATTGTCAAATAGGGTTTAATTATGACTTGGTTCCCTTATTAGAATTATTGGAGAAAATTAACTTTTGTAATCAAAGATATGAAATAGTTGAAGATAACATAATTATTTCTTATTTACTAAGGATAAATATATTTAACTTCAGGGATTTATTTCCATTGAATGTAACAGCAGAAATTATAGGGCTACCTATATCTATATCGGAAAAAGGTTATTGGGGTAAAGAAGCTTTAGTTGAAAAAAATATTAAAAAGAGAAAAGGACTCAAGATAATACTTAATGGAGATAGAGAATTTAGCCATGGTGGAAAAACTCTATCGACCTTTATTTTTAATAATAGGTTTTCAACATTTGGAGAGTATATAGAATCACTAAGGAGTCCATATAGAAGACGAATTAGGAAAGCTCTTATGCACAGAAAAGATTTAGAGATAATCAAATTAGATAATAAAGATTTTAATGAAGATCATTATAATTTATACTTAAGTATAATGGATAGAACGAAACACCCACTAGAAACGCTATCAATAGAGTTTTTTAAAGCATATGAATCGGAAATATATGAATTTGTTCATAGGAAAACTAAAAATATAGTAGGGTTTATTCAAACGAAATTAATAAAAGATAGATTGTGCTTTATCTTTGGAGGGTTTAGAAAAGAAGATAATGAGATTTATGATATTTACTATAATATGCTGCTGAAGGTTATTGAAATTGGCATTGAAAAGCAAGCGAAGACAATTGAATTTGGCCAGACAGCAGAAGAAAGTAAATTGAAAATTGGATGTATAGAGGTACCAAAGTATGTTTATGTACATCATAGTAATATAATAATTAATTGGTTTATTAGACTGTTAATACCTTTGTTTTCATACAAGCCCTATGGTATAAAGCATAATGTTTTTAAATAAAAGATATAAAGGTGGAGAATTTATGATTGTATTCTTGAAAAAGGTAAGGGTAAAAACAATATTCTCTGCTTTTGACCCAGTAAAGGTAGAGCCATTAGAGTTGTCTTATTTAAAAACTGTTTTAGATGAAATGGATGTAGAAAACTATATAGTAGATGATTTGTTTAAATTAAAACCTTCTAAAAACCTAATACCAGATATAATAGTATTAACTGGATATAATGTGGCGGAGAATGAGATTATAAGACAGGCTAGGAATTATAAAAAGATATATCCAGAGGTAAAGATAATAGTAGGAGGCGTCCATATTCAACTAAATACTTTAGACTTTCATGTAGAAGGGATAGATTATGTCTATCATTCTCATGGCTTATGTACATTTAAAAAGCTCATAGAAAACATTATAAATAAAAATCAAACTCCCATAGATTATGGTGTAGATACTTTCATAGACAATCTTATGGAAGAGAAATGCTTTCATATAGGAAATAAACAATGGATTTCTAAAAATGAGAACATCCTTCCCAATAGAGAACTATTTAAAGAAATATCTGATCAAGTACGTTATTTAGAGAAGAAATCAGTTGCATTAATTAAAGGAAGTATTGGATGTCCATATAATTGCTCCTATTGTTTTTGTAGAGAGATTAATGGTAGTCATTATATAAAACCAGATTATGAAAATATGTCTAGGGAAATGGAAAAAACAGATGCGGATTATTTTTGGATAGTGGATGATGTACTATTTGCTGATAGAAAGGATGCATTGAATTTTATAGATATTATGCAAAATACTCATAGAAAAATCATAGGCTATCTGAGGGCAGACTATATTCTAAGAGAAAGGGACTTGCTTCCTAAATTAAAGGAGGCAGGACTTTGGGAGGTAATTGTTGGTTTTGAAGCTACTAACAATGAAGAATTAAAGGGATATGAAAAAACTACAGATGCCTTGGACTATCCTGAAGTAATATCTTTACTTAGAGATAATGAAATTGATTTGACAGCACTTTTTATGGTGCAACCAGATTATACTTTTAAAGATTTTAGAAATTTATATAGATTTATAAAGAGAAATAATATCGAAGTATTCACCATATCCATTCTTACACCTATAAAGGGTACACAAAACTATGAAATATCAAAATCGAAATTAATTACTCAAGATCCTAGGAATTTTGATTTTTTGCATTTAGTATTTAAACCTAAATTGCCTAAGGTAGTATTCTATTTATTATTCTATGGTATACATATAAGATTATTAAAATCCAAAAGGATTTGGAAATATATTTTAAAGAAATAGGGGACTAAAAATGACAGCAAAAATATGGAACTTTTGGGCTAAGAAATATGAAAGGTTGTGGGTGCAAAAATATTCCCTAAGACCTACTAGAGATTATATTACAAGGATCATAAGTAAATATATAAAAAAAGAAAAAAATACTAAAATATTAGATTTAGGTTGTGGACCAGGAGAATTAATCCGAGATTTAGAGCATGAATATAAGAATCTAGATATTACTGGAATTGATTTTTCCGAAGGTATGTTGGAGGTATCTAGAAAAAGAAATCCTAAAGTTAAACATATCAATATGAATGTAGATGATTTAGATAAATTAGAGGATAAATTCCATATTATTACTTGTACCCATTCTTTACCATACTATAAGACTCCTCATAATGTAATAACACAGTTGTCCAGATTATTAGAGGATGATGGAAGAATAATTATTGGGTTTGCCAGTGGTGATAGTTTTTATGATAAATTGGCATTATTTTTTGTAAAAATTACCACTGGTTCTGCAAATTATTATTCAGATAGAAGGTTTAGAAATCTCATTGAACCTTATTTTGAGATAGAAGATTTAAATATTATAAGGGAAAGATTTTTTATGCCTAGAATTGCAATATATACTTTAAAGAAGGTAAAGATATGAAAGTATTATTAGTTCGTCCTAAACCCCATAAAGAAACTATTGGGCTACAGCATGTAATGATATGTGAGCCTTTGGAATTGGAATACTTAGTATCTAATATACCAGATAGAATACAAGATAAAGTTGAAGCAAAGATAATAGATTTGATAGTTGAGAAATCTCCTTATAAGCATATCTTACTAGAAGAAAAGCCTGATTTCGTTGTATATACAGGATATATTACTCACGTAGGTATTATAAAGGAATTGGCAAAGGAATCCAAAGAATTATTTCCAGATGTAAAAATAGGTGTAGGGGGAGTCCATGCAGAAGTAGTGGGTAAGGACTTTAACTCAGAATATATAGATTTCATATATACTCGAAATGGTATTGATGGGTTTAATCTAACATTAGAAGAACTATTGAATTATAAGGAAACTAAGGAAATCAATTATATGCTTATGAGCTTAGAGTCTAAAAAGACAGAATTTAATTATAAGTACCCTCAAAGGGAGGCAGTTTCTAAGTATAGAAAGCATTATTATTATATGTTTCATAGTCCTTGTGCTTTAATAAAAACATCTTATGGATGTCCATATAATTGTAGTTTTTGTTTTTGTAAAGAAATAACCGATGGAAAGTATTTTGCAAGGGAAATTGAAGATATAATAGATGAGCTAGAGAAAATTAAAGAGGAAGAAATATATATTGTAGATGATGATTTTCTTTATAATGTGGACAGGCTTCAGGAATTTGTTTATACTGTCAAAAGAAGAAATATAAAAAAGAAATATTTAGTTTATGGCAGAGCAGATTTTATTGTAAAAAACAAAGAGATTTTAAAGGAACTTAAGGAATGTGGGCTACAGGCAGTTATAGTAGGGATTGAATCCTTTAAATCTAAAGACTTAAAAGCATATAACAAGGGAACAACTAGAGAGATTAATGAAGAGTGTATAAAGATATTAAAAGAGCTAGATATTGAGCTATATGCAACTTTAATTGTGCCATTAGATTTTACCGTAGATGATTTTAGACAATTGACTAAATGGTTAAAGGGCTTAGATATAAGGTTTGTTAACCTTCAACCCTTAACACCAATACCAGGAACTGAGATATTTGAAAGATATTTACCTGAATTGTTAGTAAAAAGAGAGGATTATCATCTATGGGATATGGCTCATGTAATTCTAAGACCTAAATTTATGAGTATTAGAAGATTTTATTTAGAATTGTTAATTGCATACTATAGAATAATCATGAGACCTAAGCATATGTATGGATTAATTAAAAAATATGGAATAAAATCTAATCTTAAAATGCTGTTGGGCAGCAGTTGTGTGAGCTTCCAATATATTTACAAGATTGTGAGGGGCTATTGATGAAAAAAATACTTCTTATTCAACCTAGTCCATATGACCAAGCTGACAAACCTATTAAGAAAAAAAGGCTATATTTTGTAGGACTTGCTATGCCCCTTTTAGCAGCTATGTTACCAGAAGACTGGAAGGCGGAGATTATTCTTGAAATAATCGAAGATATACCTATGGATACAGATGCAGACTTAATTGGGATTAGTACCATGGGTCATGGTGTAATTCGCTCTATTGACATAGCTAAAGCATTTCGTGCTAAGGGAAAAACAGTAGTTTTAGGAGGTTATATGGCAAGTATAATGGCAGAAGAAGCATTAAAATATTGTGATGCTGTAGTAATTGGAGACGGAGAGCTTGTGTTTAAAGAGTTACTTGAGGATTTTGGAAAAGGAAATTTAAAGAAAATCTACGAAAAAAGAATAGAGAATGGTATATACTCAACACCGCTTCCTCGTTTTGATTTAATAATAAATAAGAGTATTGGAGATTTTCTACCTGTTCAAGCAGGAAGAGGATGTCCAAATATTTGTAGTTTTTGTTCTGTTGCTTGTTTATATAAAGGCTCATATATAAGGAAAGATATGGAAGAGGTACTACGAGATATTAGACAGGTAAAGGATTTAGGATTTAAAAAATTTTTACTTTTAGACGATAATATTTTTTCTGATAGAGATTATTTAATGAGTTTATTAAAGGAAATTAAAAAAATGAATATGGAATGGATGAGTCAATGTGATATTAGAATAGGAAAAGATAATGAATTACTAAAGGCATTATCAGAAAGTGGTTGTGCTGCTCTTAGTTTCGGTCTTGAAAGCATTTCAAAGGATAGCTTGATAGCTATGAATAAAGGTTGGGCAAATCCTTTAGAATACTCTAGATTAATAAAGAATATTAAGTCTTATGGTATAGAAGTATCTACAGAAATGGTAGTTGGAGGAGAGGGAGATACAATAGAATCCATTAGGGCAACAAAGAATTTTATAGAGGAAAATAAAATTTCTGTGCCTAGATTTTATATTTTGACTCCTATTCCAGGGACAAAATTTTTTAAGGAAATAGTAAACCAAGGAAGATTGATAAATGATAATATATATGATTATGATGGAACACAAGCCGTGCATAAGCCAGCTAATATGACACCAGAAGAATTAACTAAATCCTATTGGGAGTTATATGAATCTGTTTTTACTTTAAGGTCTATTATTAAACGTAATATTTTAAGAAAGGATTTCTTAAGAAGCCCAGGTAAATTCTTATTTTATTCTTTAATAAATTTATATTATAGATATCAGATAAAACAAAGAATTACACCTAATATATTTTAGACAGGGGAAAGTATATGAAAATATTGTTAGTTAGACCTCCAAGAATTAAACAGGCAATAACTGTAAGTGATTTTATGTTTTCAGAACCTCTAGGTCTTGAAATGATTTATGGTGTAATAAAGGATGACTATGAGGTTGAAATCTTTGATATGATGGTTGAAACTATGGAATTAACTGAGAAACTAAACTCATATAAACCTGATATATTAGGGATAACAAGCTTATGTATAGATGTAAATAAGGTTATTGAATTATGTATTGAAGCTAAGAGAGTAGATGAAAGGATAATAACTTTTATAGGGGGCACACAAAGTTATCTTAATCCAGAAGCTTTTATACATGGTGCAGTAGATCATATTTTCGAATATACTCAAAGAGAAAATTTAAAGAAGTTTTTCAACGTAATATCAATAGAGGAGAAAGTCATTCCTATAGATGGTATTAGATCAAGAGTATTAAACTATAAACCTACAGGCAAAAAAGGTATCAATGAATATTTGCTTCCAGATAGAGCTTCAACTGCAAAATATCGTAATGAATATTCATACTTTGGATATCAACCTGCAGCTATTATGGAATTTGGTATGGGATGTGAAAAGGTTTGTGATTTCTGCCTTAGATGGAGGATTGAAGGAGTAAAAGAAAGATTAATTGATTTAGATATAACTAAAAAAGATTTAGTACAGATTAAAGAGCCAACTATAATGTTTATAGATAATGACTTTTTTGCCAGTGAAGAAAAAATTAAAACATTTATTAAGCTTGTAAAAGAATTAGACTTAAAAAAGAATTATATAGTATATGGTTCTGTGAAAGGAATAATAGAATATAAGGATGTTATTAAGGAATTTGTTGAGTTAGGTTTAAAGGCTGTTCTTGTTGGATACGAAACTTTTAATGAAGTGGAGATGGAAAAGTATCGAAAAAAATCTACTATAGAAGATAGTTATAAGACAGCTACTATACTTAGAGAGTTGGGAATTGATGCATGGGCTTCATTTATGGCTCACCCAGATTGGAATAAAAAAGATTTCCAATTATTTAGAGCATTTATAAAAGAACTAAGACCACAGATATCCTCTATTAGTCCTTTGACTCCCTTTCCTAATCTACCAATGTATAAACAATATGAAAATAGATTGCTTTATAATAAAGAAGATTATGAGAAGTGGAGTTTTGGACAGGTAATAATCAAGCCATCTAAGATGAGTTTACGACGATATTACTATGAGCTATTAAAGACAAATCTATATATAAATTTATTTATAAATAAAAATACAAAGATGATTCATAGATATGGGATAAACAATATTTTTAGAATAATTAGAGGTTCCCTAAAATCTGTTATAAAATATATAAATTTAATGATAAAAGCATAATTAAGAGAAGGCAAGGGAATCCTTTGCCTTCTCTTAATTATGTCTACTTGCTAAATCATTTAATAAATCTGATGTTAGTTTATTTATATCTTCCATCTGCTTATTTAGTTTGTCAAATTTTTTAGATAGTTCCTTATCCTTTGTATTTCCTAAATCATTAGCACTAAGCAACATACTAATACTTGTAAAATGCTCCATATTAGAAAAATTATTTTCTTCTATTTTTTTAGCTTGATTAAGTATTTCAGCCATAGCTCTTGGATTTTCCATACTATCATCCTTTCATATATCTATAGAATTAGTATGTCATAATATATAGAAATTATCATAAAAAATAAATTGGACATTACTTTTTATTTATATCATCTACCCATTCTTTCGCTTTTATTACAGCATCATAGGTTGGTATTGAAACCCCAGAATCTGGTATCTTTTCTTCAGTATTATAGTATATATCTGTTGGTGAATATCCAAAATCGGGGTCTTTATGATTTTTATAGGAACCTGTTGCTGATGTATAGTCTGTTTTGGTATTTAGACTTTTCTTATTCTCTTTCATATAAATTCCTCCTTAATAATTAATTAGTTTCTATTACTTTTGGTAATGGTTGATACTTACTAATTCCCATATTTTTTATAATATAATGGTCATCACCATAAAATATTGTAAGAGTAGATTTAACTGTAGCTCCATCCATTCCACCTAATACAATTTTTGTTTCCCCAGGATTTAAATTTTCATTTTTAATATATTTTATAGATGGTTTCGTAATGTTGTTAATTTCATGATTCCATTCTGTTTTAGGAGGTTTTTTACTACCGTAAAATCCCATATACAATCTATTACCAATCATCTCTGCCCAAATCAATATTGAATTTTCAGTAGTATTTTTAAATATTAAATCTTTTACACCATAAGCAACAGTTGCATCTTGGCCATAAGGTACATAGTTAACTGGCATGGAGTGATTGTGCCTTTCTATAATTTCAAGATTAGATAATACTGCTAAATTGTAAAGGGTTGTGGCAATTTTACATACTCCCCCACCTTCTGTCATTATAATATTACCTCCTATATATGAGGCACCTTCTTTAAAACCTTTAAGCTTAGTATAAGGGCCTATGGCAGAGTTTTGAGAAAATATTTTTGAAGGTTTTATTACTTGACCTTTAACTTTTTGGCTGGCTAGATTAACATTATATTCCTCACCTGGTAAGGGATTATTAAGTACAGCACAAAAACCTGCTATAAGAATAGGAGTATTATATTTTTCCTTGGTCTTTAAAAAATCATTATCATTTCTCCAGGGCATATTACTTATTTGCCCCGATGTTTCAGGAATATCATATCGATCATTTCTTTTATTAATCATAAGCTCTGGATTCTGATTGGTATTAGAAAAAAGATTATTAAATTTTAGATAATCAAAGCTATTATTAGCAGTATAAACTGTTGTTGACAATAATATAGATAAACTAATAGGTAGAATAGTTAATTTAAATTTATTCATAGAAACCTCCATATATAAAATAAAATTTATACCTTAGTAATATAGTTTCTTAAATTTATGTAAAAAATATTCTAATATGAATTGCCATTATATGTTATGAAATATACTAAAAAATTTTGAAGGCGTATAAAATATTTTATACGCCTTCAAAATTTAAAGAGTATTATATATGGTACTGAACATAGTTGCATGTTCTAATTCATCAACCATTGCATAATAGAATGTATCTCTAACAAATTGATCTGTAGTAGAGAGCTGGACATCTCTATAAAATTCTCCTGCTGCCAATTCATCTTTTAATGCCATCAATATTCCTTCCTTATAATTTGGGAAGCTAACAGGAGTTATCATATATTGTGGTAAATTCCCAGTAAGATAGCAATAGAGTTTAGTGAATTTTTCTAAATGATCTAACTCATCTTCCATAGCATGATGAATAAATTCCTTGTGTAAATCATTTGGTGCTTCCTTTAATAATCTTGAATAGAATTCGGCAGCAGTGGCTTCATCCACAATTGTATCATAGACAAATTCAATGATTTGTGGTATATTATGGCATCCTAAAAGTGGTAACATACTATCCCTCCTAAAAATTATTTGCATTATATTTTATTCATAGAAAAAGATAATGTGAGTACCGAGTTTAGTATTAAAAAGATAAACTATAGACATAAATAGATAAATAAAGTAAAATTGTATAAGGCAAAAGCCGCATATGATATTTAGAAATGGGGTAAGAAATGGAAAAGCTTAAGCTATATGGGTTTAATAACCTAACTAAGACACTTAGTTTTAATATCTATGATGTTTGTTATGCTGTGACACCAGAAGACAAACAAAGGTATATTGAATATATTGATGAACAATATAATTCAACTAGATTAACAGAAATACTCGTAGAAATTACTAAAATAATAGGTGCCAATGTTTTAAACATTGCTAAGCAAGACTATGAACCTCAAGGTGCTAGTGTGAATCTATTAATTACAGAAGAAGCTATACCAATTGTTTCAGTAGATCCATCCTGTAATCTAGGTACCTTGATACCTACACCAAGGCATGTAGTGGGACATTTAGATAAAAGCCACATTACAGTTCATACTTATCCTGAAAGTCATCCTGATAAAGGAATAATGACATTTAGAGTAGATGTGGATGTATCAACATGTGGAGAAATATCACCACTTAATGCACTAAATTATTTAATTGAGAATTTTGATTCGGATATTATAATTTGTGATTATCGCATAAGAGGATTTACAAGAGATATAAATGGAAACAAGCATTTTAAAGATCATCGGATTAATTCAATACAAGACTTTATATCTTCAAAAAATTTAAACTTATATAATAGTATCGATGTCAATGTATATCAAGAAAATGTATTTCATACAAAAATGATATTAAAAGAATTAAATCTTGACAACTATTTATTTGAGATGAAAGCTGAAGATTTGAATGAAAATGAAAAAAATGATATACTAAATAAATTAAATCAGGAAATGCATGAAATATATTATGGTCGAAATTTCTAAGGAGGTTGTAAAATGGATTTATGGTTTAATGAATGGAATACAGAAAGTTGTAAGCTTTCAATAAAAGTGAAGGAGCCCATATATTCAGAGAAAACACCTTTCCAAAAAATCGATTTTTTTGACTCTTATGATTTTGGAAAATTTTTTACATTAGACGGTATGATGATGGTAAATGAAAAAGATGAGTTTATATACCATGATATGATAGTTCATGTTCCCATGGCAGTAAATCCTAATATTAAAAATGTACTTGTAATAGGTGGGGGAGATGGTGGTACAGTAAGAGAATTAATAAGATATAATAGTATCGAACAAATTCATATGGTGGAGATAGATGAACGAGTAGTAAGGCTATGTCAAAAATATTTACCAATAACCTCGTCTAAGCTTGAAGATAGAAGAGTTACCTTATATTTTGAAGATGGAGTAGAGTTTGTAAAAATCAAAGAAAATTTTTATGATTTAATATTGGTAGATTCAACGGATCCAATTGGACCAGGGGAAGGATTATTTACCATGAGCTTTTATAAAGATTGTTATAAGGCATTAAATGGAAATGGTATCCTTATTAATCAACATGAGAGTCCATATTTTGAAGAATATAGGATAGAAATGCTAAAGGCACATGGTAAATTAAAGAAAATCTTTGATGTTTGTGAAGTATATCAATTTCATATGCCCACATATTCATCTGGACATTGGCTATTTGGATTTGCATCTAAAGGGCTGCATCCAACGAAAGATCATAAGGCTGAAAAATGGGAGAGTCTTAATCTAAAAACTAAATATTATAACTCTCAAATTCATCAAGGAGCATTTATGCTACCAACCTATGTAAGAGAATTATTAGAATCAGTATAATATATAAAAGCTCTGAAATATTTAATATTTTAGAGCTTTTTTGTTTACAAGCAGTATAGCTATGATATAATTTCATATAATAGAATTATTAGGTTAGCAAATTGAGGAGATTAAAGATGCATAATAAAAAAGATTTTCTAAAACAAGTAATCTATGATACTGGAAAAGGTATCAAGGGTTATATGAAAGCTCAAGCTACATTAATGTTTATAACCTTTATAATTCTTAGTATTGGTCTAACTGCTATAAAAGTCCAATATTCTATATTAATATCAGCAGGAATATCCATATTAGATATTATTCCTGTATTGGGTGCAGGTATAGTAATGTTACCTTGGGCTATAATTAATTTTCTAATAGGGAATAAAGAGATAGGCACAGATTTGGCAACTCTTTATGTTGTTCTGGTTATATTAAGACAACTTGCAGAACCAAAGGTAGTAGGAAAAGAGATTGGAGTTAGACCTATTTATACATTTATTGCAACGATACTAGGATCTATGATATTGGGGCCAATAGGTATTGTACTAGGACCTATAACAGCTGTAATAATTAATTCAATTATGAAGATAAAAAAACAACCAGATAATAGGAGATAAAGATATGATAAATGAAAGATTATTAAAAGATATAAAATTTATTGTAGAGTTAGATAAAATGAAATCTATTTTGAGGCAAACAAGTATAATTGGTGGAGAAAGAAGAGAGGATGATGCCCAACATTCTTGGCATATATCTGTAATGGCAATGATTTTAGGAGAATATTCCAATGAAAAGGTAGATATATGCAAGGTAATAAAAATGTTACTGACTCACGACTTAGTAGAAATATTTGCTGGAGATACATTTTGCTACGATAAAGCTGGAAATGAAGATAAAAAGGAAAGAGAGGAGTTAGCAGCAGAGAAAATATTTGGGATGTTGGATGAAGACAAAGGTAGAGATCTAAGAGCATTATGGGATGAGTTTGAAGAGATGGAAACTACGGAAGCATTATTTGCAGCATCTATGGATAGACTTCAGCCAATGCTAAATAATTACCATAATAACGGGGGGACTTGGAAAAAGTTTAACGTGGCTAAAGAGGATATTTATAAAAGAATAGCACCGGTTAAGAATTCGTCAGATGAATTATGGGATTTTGTTCAGAATATGATTGAAGATTCATATAATAAGGGGTTAATATTGAAGGAATAATAAATATAGTACTCTTGTAGGTTGGAAAAAGTGGATATATTTAAAATGGGAGGAAAACCATTTATTTAGGGGAGATATTGTGGTGCGAAAAAATAATATTGATTTTTTAAGGGATGAGGAAAAGTTAAGACTCATTGCAGCTATTGATCAGGCAGCTGTATCTATTATAATGACAGATATAGATGGTAATATTCAATATTGTAATCCAGCTTTTGAACAGACAACGGGCTATTCTTTTGAAGAGGTAATTGGACAAAATCCAAGAATCCTTAAAAGTGGATTAATTTCAGATGAGGTATTCAAGGATATGTGGGAAACTATAATTGGAGGCCAGAACTGGAAAGGAGACTTGATTAACAAAAAAAAGGATGGTACCATTTATTATGAAGAAGCTAGAATTACACCTATAATTGATAATGAAGGAAAGATAGTAAATTTTTTAGGAGTTAAACAGGATGTTTCACGGAGGAAATATCTGGAAGAAAAGCTAAAACAAACCTCAATAAGAGACCCTTTGACCAATTTATATAATAGAGGATATATATTTGAAAGATTAAGTCAATGTCTAGAAATATTTAAAAGAAATGGGGAAGGATTTTCCCTGGCAATAATTGATATGGACTTTTTCAAGGATATAAATGATACTTATGGGCACCAGGCAGGGGACTATGTATTAAAAGAGTTTTCAGAAATCCTTACCTCAGGTATCAGAGTATATGATATAGCAGGCAGATATGGAGGCGAAGAATTTATTTTAATTTTACATGGCATAAGGAAGAAAACATCGGCAAAGATAATTAAGAGAATTCTAGAAGAAGTGAGAAACTCTACTTTTGCATATGAGGATAAAGAGATAAAAATTACATTTAGCTGCGGAATATGTGATGTATTGGAAATTGATAAAGGAAATTTATCAATAGAAAGTTTGGTTTGTAAAGCGGACAAGAGATTATATGATGCAAAAAACACAGGAAGAAACAAGATAGTAATAGATTAATGACAGGTATAATATCTGCCTATTTTAAAATATACTATTTTCATATAAAATTTATAGTTAGTTTATATTATTGGAGGGATAAAATGCAAATAGGTTTTTTTGATTCCGGTATAGGGGGAATCACTGTATTATATGATACATTAAAAATATTACCTAATGAAGATTATATATATTATGCAGATACAATAAATGTTCCATATGGGCAAAAAACGAAGGAAGAAGTTAAAAAATATATATTTAATGCTATAGAGTTTATAATAGAGCAGGGAGTTAAGGCTATAGTTATTGCTTGCAATACTGCTACAAGTGTTGCTATTGAAGAATTGAGGGCTAAATATAATATTCCAATTATTGGAATGGAACCTGCTGTGAAGCCTGCTGTTGAAAAAAATAAGAATGTAGATAAACGAGTCTTAGTAACTGCAACTGCTTTGACTTTAAAGGAAGAAAAACTTCAAAATCTCATTACTAAATTAGACAATGATCATATTGTTGATTTATTACCACTTCCAGGATTAGTTGAGTTTGCAGAAAGATTTGAGTTTAATGAAAAAGAGGTAATGCCTTATCTTGAGGAAGAATTACTTAAATATGATCTAAATAAGTACGAAACTATCGTTTTGGGATGTACTCACTTTTCTTTTTATAAAGATGTATTTAGAAAAATACTTCCAGCAGATACAAATATAATTGATGGAAATCTTGGTACTGTAAAACATTTAAAAGGGCTTTTAAGAAATATGAATGCTTTGAATGAAGGAAATGGTAATATCACCTTTTATAATTCAGGATTGAAGGTGGAGGACAAGGATAAGTTAAATAACTATAATGAGTTATTTGAGATACTCGATTATATTAATGGATAATGTTGAGTAAAGAGGTGATAGAGTGCATATTCTTTGTTTGCTTATATTTCCTGGAATTATTTACTATATAGTTCGTGGTGCTGTTCATGAAGGGGTATATAATGCATTAATAGAATATTATAAATAAAAAAGTGAAGAGCAGGATGAGAACTAAATTAAGATATACTTTTTATATGTTATTTATCAAATAATATTGCTAGGGGTGAATTAGTTGAATAAAAGGTTAATAGCAATATTTATAATAGCAGGCTCTCTAATTTTTATAATATATTGGAGGTTCTTTAATATTAATAGTTTACCAAAGAAGGATATAATATTAGAAACAGAGTTTTCAACAAAATTTGAGAGTAACAAGCAAATTAATTATCTTAATAAAAATGGCAATACAATACAGGAAAGATACTTAACTTTAGAAGGATATAAAAGAATAGAAGTAGAAAAAAATAGCTTTCAAGAATTTTTGAGAAATCAAAGTTTAAAGCCATATGGTGAAAAGGTTCTATACTATAATGGCAGAGAGAAAAATAAAAATGGTGTTTATGATAGTGTTATAGATGTTGAGATAGGAGATAGGGATCTTCATCAATGTGCAGATGCTATTATGCTTTTAAGGGCAGAGTATCTTTATTCAGTAGGTAAATATGAGGATATTAGTTTTAACTTCGTTTCAGGATTTAAGGCTGAATATAAGAAGTGGATGGAAGGATATAGAATTAAGGTTGATGGAAACAATGTAAGCTATTACAAAGCTGTAGAACCATCAAATACTTATGAGAATTTTAGAAAATTTATGGACATGGTCTTTGCCTACTCTGGCACTTTGTCTTTGGAAAAGGAATTAGAATTTATTGACATAGAGGAAATGGAAATCGGAGATGTGTTTATTATTGGAGGAAGCCCAGGTCATGCGGTTATTATTGTAGATATGGCTATAAATAATAATGATGAAAAGATATTTATCCTTGCCCAATCATATATGCCAGCCCAACAGACTCAGATACTTATTAATCCTATGAATGAAGAAATAAGTCCGTGGTATTCAATAAAAGATAAAGAAAAGCTCAGAACTCCTGAATGGACATTTGAATTAAATAGATTGAAAAGATTTGTAGAATAAGAGGGGATTAAAAATGAGGTTATAGATTTGCTATAATCTCATTTTTAAATTTATTAAAGTAATATTTATATGAAGTTTTTTAAAAAAATTCAGATAATATTTAAAATGTTTATGTTATAATGTGCTAAATTGAAAGACTCTATAAATTTCAATCTGAATTTACTTGGTAGCTAAGAAATTTTTATGTTAGAAGGAGATAATCTTAAATGGAAGAATTATTGAATAAAATAATAGGCAAATATAACTCGGGAAAAACTATAATTGTTGGAATTGATGGTCTAGGAGGGGCAGGAAAGAGTGCAGTAACAGAGTTGCTAAAAACACCTTAGTAAAAAATTATAAACCACTCCTGCTATTTAATAAGAAGGAGTGGTTTAATGATTTATGCTACATTTTCCACAAGCTTTTCCCTGTAGATATCAAATAATTCTTTCTCTGTTACATTTATACTTGGCTTATCTAATACTATTTGACCCTTATCTAACATTATTATTCTATCTGAATATTCTATGGCATCCTTCATATTATGAGAAATCATTATAGTTGTCATAGAGTTTTTCCTTATTAACTCTTTGGTTTTTTGCATTACAACATTAGAGGTTTTAGGGTCTAATGCGGCTGTATGCTCATCAAGCAAGAGCAAATCAGGATGCTTCATAGCAGCCATTACTAAAGATAGAGACTGTCTTTGTCCGCCAGATAGAAACTTTACCTTGGTATTTAACTTGTTTTCAAGACCTAAATCTAGGTCTTTTAATAATTCTATATATTTATCTATATTATTCTTTTTTATAAGTTTTCTTAAAGTAAATTTTGTTCCTTTTTTATCTGCTAAGGACATATTCTCCAATATAGTAAGGGAAGGAGATACTCCCATAGATGGATTTTGATATACTCTTCCTATATGGATTGCTCGTTGCTCTTCTTTTAGTCCTTCAATACTTTTTCCATTCAATATTATTTGTCCCTTATCTGCTAAGATGCTTCCTCCTATTAAATTGAGAAGAGTAGATTTTCCACAACCGTTAGAACCAATAATTGCTGTACATTTATTTTTCTCTATATCTAAATTAAAATTATTAAATATATTTATTTCATTATCTGTATTTTTATTAAAATTCTTTGATAGGTTTACTATTTTCAACATTTGTTTTACCTCCTTTGTTTTTCATAGTTTCAAATAAATCAGCTGCAAAATTATTATAGGATAGAAATACTATTACAATTATTGCATTTATAGCTCTAAGATCATTGGGATCTAGACCTAAATCTATAGCGATTCCACCAATAATTTTGTAGATTATTGCTCCCAATATTACTTTTGTTGTATTTTTTATTTTGTTAGAATTCTTTTTTATAGTATCTCCTATTATAATTGAAGCAAGGGCTATTACTATAATGGAATTTCCCATAGTTATATCTGCAAAGCCTTGGATCTGAGCCATTAAAGCACCACTTAAAGCTACTAAACCATTAGCTAACATTAATCCTAATACCTTATATTTATTACTATTTTCTCCAAGAGATTTTACAAGAGATTCATTGTCTCCTGTTGCAATTAGTAAATATCCTGTTTCAGTTTTTAAAAATTGATCTAGTGTAATTTTTATCAACAATACAATTATGATTAATACCAATAAAGTTGGGCCTAAATCAAAAATTGAATTATATTTAAATAATGGGAAATTAGATTTTCCATTTATTTTTAAATTTACTGAATAGAGTATAGTCATAGTTAATATACCTGACAACAAAGGTTTTATTCTTAGTTTTGTAAAGAGTGTTGCCGTAAGTAATCCAGCTAAGGTTCCAAAACAAAAAGCCATTAAGGTGCTAACTATTGGATTAATTCCCATAGATATAAACTTAGCAAATATGAATGCCCCAAAAGGGAATGTTCCTTCTACAGAAAGGTCTGCTATATCTAAGACCTTATAAGTCAAGAATACTCCCATAGCTAAGACTGCAAATATAAGTCCTTGCTCTAACGATGTAATAATTAATGAATTCATATATATCACTCCAATTTTTAATCAATTTTTGAAGCATCTTTAAATACTTCATTATTTTCATCAATTTCTAAAGCCTTTAATGTTTTCATATTAAAAACCTTTTTAGTATTAGTAGCAGTTTGTGATGGAACATTGGAAGGTAAAGTTTTATCAACTAAGATTTCCTTAGCCATTTGTGCAGTTTGTTTACCTAACTCATAGTAGCTAATTCCATCAGTAACAAGAATACCACCACTAACATGAGAATCTTCAGCACCAACAGTAATTAATTTGTTTGATATAGCCTTTTCAGAAACTATATTTATTGCAGATGCTACCATATTGTCAGTTATAGTATAGATGCCATCAACTTTTTTAACTATTGAATCTATTGCCTGAGGCATATCAGATATACTAGATATTCCAATTTCTACTATTTCTAGACCTATGGAAGGTGCTAAATCTTTTGCCATTTCAACTTGGACTTGGGAATTGGGTTCGCTGGTATTAAAAATGATTCCAACTTTTTTAATATTACTATCTAAATCCTTAAATAATTGTAATTGTCTATCCATTGGACTGGCATCTGATGTTCCAGTAACATTCCCACCAGGGTTTTCCATTGAATCTACTAATTCTGCAACTACAGGGTCAGTTACTGCACTAAATAGTATAGGAATATCATTAGTAGATTGTTTGGCAGACTGGGCTGCTGGTGTTGCTATAGCATAAATCAAATCAACTTTATCTTTAATAAATTTTTGAGATATGCTCATTGTAGTAGGAATATCTCCTTGTGCATTTTGGTAGTCTATTTCTGCATTTATTCCAAGTTCTTTTAATCCATCTTCAAAACCTAATCTAGCATCATCCAGTGCTGGATGGTCTGCTAATTGGCTGATTCCAATTCTAAATATTTTTTCTTCAGATACACTATTTGGCTTACTTACATTTGAATTACAACCTGATAAAAATACTATACCACTTACTGCTAAAGATACTAATTTACTAATTTTGCTTTTTTTCATTTTTTTATCCTCCTCAATTTGAATTGACGATTGAGAATTGACAATTTAAATTTGGTTAAGTAACCTCACGTAGTTTTCCAATTAAATTTAACCTAACTTAATTTTCTGTGTTAAGTCATAAAAAAAATCTTTCAATCTCTATAAATATAGTTTTTAACTATACTTATAGGGACGAAAGATTATATCTCCGTGGTACCACCCTAATTATGACAAAAGTCATCACTCAATCAGACCTAACAGTCTTATCCCTTATAACGATGGGCTTTCGGATTCGCCTACTTGGATAACCTTTTAGCAAATCGGCTCAGGAGTGTATATTACATATCTTGTTATTGTTGGTTTTCACCCTTCCCAACTCTCTTTAAATAATCAATGATATCTTTCTCTCCATCAGAGCATTTTTTAATATTAGATAAAATGATAATACTTTATTGTAGTAATGTCAATACCTTTTTTGAAAAAATTTAAAAATCTCTGATGGTTTCCTATAGAAGGCAGCTGAAATCTCTAATTTCATGGAAGCGGCTTATGGAATGTTTAAGAGAAGTTGCCTCTATAGATCATAGATGTCTTTCTTATAAGTATAGTTGAAAATATTAAGTTGTATTTTTAGGTTATTCTTCTATCTTTATAGCATCTTTAAAGAGTGAAAGATTTATATCTAATTCTAATGCTTCTAAAGTTTTTATATTTACTGTTGTTATAGTTTTTTCTGCTACACCGACTGGTATAGTAGAAACATGCTTTTTATCTACAAGTATTTCTTTTGCCATTTTAGCCGTTTGTTTACCTAACTCATAATAACTAAGTCCATTTGTTACCAATAATCCTCCTTTTACTTGGGTTTCTTCTGCACAAACAGATATGATTTTTTTATCCATAAGTTTTTTTGATAATAACTCCACAGAAGAAGCTATGAGATTATCACTAAGAGCATAAATACCATCAACTTTGTTTAATATTGAATCTATAGCCTGAGGAAGTTCATTAACATTACTTATTCCAACTGTAATTATTTCTAAACCTTCATTTGGAGCTAGATTTTTTACTTCTTCTATTTGAATTTCAGAATTTGCTTCAGAGGTATTATATAATATACCAATAGTTTTTATACTAGGGTCAATTTCTTTAAACATTTTTAACTGAGAATCTGTAGGAGCCATGTCAGATGTTCCAGTTACATTGCCACCAACATTCTTCCAATCTGTAACTATTTCTGATTTCACAGGGTCAGTTACTGCACTAAATAGTATAGGAATATCATTAGTAGATTGCTTTGCAGATTGGGCTGCTGGTGTTGCTATAGCATAAATCAAATCAACTTTATCTCTTACAAATTTTTGAGATATGCTCATTGTAGTAGGAATATCTCCTTGTGCATTTTGGTAGTCTATTTCTGCATTTATTCCAAGTTCTTTTAATCCATCTTCAAAACCTAATCTAGCATCATCCAGTGCTGGATGGTCTGCTAATTGGCTGATTCCAATTCTAAATATTTTTTCTTCAGATACACTATTTGGCTTACTTACATTTGAATTACAACCTGATAAAAGTACTATACCACTTACTGCTAAAGATACTAATTTACTAATCTTACTTTTTTTCATTTTTTTATCCTCCTTGTAATGTAATTAATAGGATTTATAGGATAATTGGCATAGATTGAATGCAATTAGATAATTAGAATTTTCTTAAATAACCTCACGCAGTTTCGCAACTCAAATCTATTCACTGGATAAGCTTCTATAGATTCGGCCCTAACTGGCACTCCCATGATAAATTCTACATTAAGGTTGGTGCTCATTGCCTTTGACCTACATTAACTCACAACCTTCGTTGTATTAGGTCATAAAAAAAATCTTTCAATCCCTATAAATATAATTTTATATATTTATAGGGACGAAAGATTATATCTCCGTGGTACCACCCTAATTATGACAAAAAGTCATCACTCAATCAGACCTAACAGTCCTATCCCCTATAACGATGGGCTTTCGGATTCGTCTACTTGCAGAATGGGTTTAACGAATCAGCTTAGGAGTGAATATTACATATCTTCTTAATGTTGGTTTTCACCTTTCCAACTCTCTGTAAATAAGTTTAGATATCTTTCTCTCCATCAAAGCATTTTTAATATTAAAAAAGATGATAACACTTTAATATGATAATGTCAACAGTTTTTTTAAGTGTTTTTCTATATAAAGTATGATAATTCTATACAATATATATTTGATATAAAATAATGAGATGTAAAAACAAATTGTAATTTGCAAATAATTAAGATATGTAGTATACTAATATGGTTAGATTAATAGTTGGAACTTAGTTAAAGTATTTAAAATAATTTTTACATCAATCTTATCTTTATTTTAAAGTTATAATGGTGATTTTTAGCTATGAACCATTTGCTTTATCCCTATATGTCCCGAAAGGGTATCAGATTTATTCAATCTTGAATTTTCCATTTGGATTATTAAATAGGAATACGACTAATTAATTGCTAACTAATATACAATTTGTATATTAGTTTTTGTGATATAAAAATTAAAAAGGAGGTGTTTAAATGGGAATAAATGTTATATTTGCACTTGTAGGTTTGTTTTTAGTGACTGCTTTTACAAATATTTTAGCAACACTAAAGACAATATTAATGTCTAAAAAAATTATGAATCCAGTTTATTTATTAGTTTTTGCAGATGCCATGATTTTTGCAACTATTGTTAGTAAGGTCACTAGCTCAGATGGTATTCAATTTACTGTAGCATATGCTTTAGGAAGAACGGCGGGAGTTTATATAGGTGGTAAAATTGAAGATAGATTAGCTTTGGGAATTTTAGAAGTAGATTTATTTTTAAGTGATAAAGACAAGGTTATGGAAATAGCAAAGAAACTTAGAGAAACAGGATATACAGTTAATAACTTTCTTGTTGGAGGAAACGATGAGAAAAAGAGATATCAAATAGAAGTTGTAATTAAAAGAAAAGAATTTAAAATATTTGAAGATATTATAGCACAATTTGATGTAATCAATCCAACATTGAAAGTTAAAACTTTAAGTAAAGTAGATGGTAAGATTACTACTACAAAATTTAAAGAAGCTTAGAAGTTTTTATTTAAATTGTGGTAATAGATATGAATTGGAAATAAATCAGCTGTTATTGAAAAAATAATGAAAGCTGAAGTATTTCCGAGAATTTAATGCTTAATAGAATTTTTATTTCTATATTGATTAGGTGAAAGTCCCATATAATTTTTAAAAGCTCTACTAAAATAATGCTGGGTGCTGTAACCAACCATATTTGAAATATCGTGTATTGTATAGTCTTTATCTTTATCCAATAGAAGATTTATAGACATATTAATTCTTAGTTTATTAAGGTAATCAGTGAAGTTGGCTCCTGTTTTTTGTTTTATTAATCTAGTAAGATAGGACTGACTTATATGCAAATTTTCAGCTATAAGATTTAATGTTAGATCATTTCTAGTAAAATTTTCCTTTATATAATTAATTGCTTGATTTCCAACACATTTTTGACTAATATTATCACCATCTATTTCCTTCAATTTATTTATTTCCCACATTCTTTCACAATAGGAGTCCATGGCTTTAACAATAATATTTTTAAAGTTTCTATATTGTATAGGTTTAAGTAAGTAACTAAATACTCCAAGTTCTAATGCTTTCTGTGCATATTCAAATTGATCATATCCTGATATAATAATTATCTTGGAATTAGGGTCAATTTCTTTAACCTTTTCTATTACTTCAAGACCATTGATAAAGGGCATATTGATGTCCATTAAAATAATTTCAGGTTGGTATATATTGACTAACTGTAGAGCTTCTTCTCCATCCTGAGCTGTTCCAACAACTGATAAATCCAAATCATAAGATTCAATTAAATTTTTTAAACCATTGCGTATTATTTCTTCATCATCAGCTATGACTATTCTAAACATTGAAATCCCTCACTTATTTTTGGTATCTTTAACAATACTTTAGTTCCTTTTCCAAATTCACTGTCAATATCAATATTATATTTATCTTTGAAAGTAAGCTTTAAACGTTCGTTGATATTATACAATCCATAATGCTCAGATTCAATAGAATTATATAAATTATCTTTAGTTGTAGCAAGCATTTTATGATCCATACCTATACCATTATCTATAACTTCTATAATAATATAATCATTTTCAGATAATACATTTATATTAATAATTCCTTTTTGCTTTTTAAGCTTTAGTCCATGATAAATAGAGTTTTCTACTAAAGGCTGTATAATCATTTTAGGTACTAAATTTTGAGAAATTGATTCATTTAAGTTAATGCTATAACTAATTTTATCTTTATAACGTGTTTTTTGAATTTCCAAATAATTGCGTACATGTTCTATTTCATCTGATATTGTAATGAATTCTTTTCCATCACTTAAGGATATTCTAAAAAATATTGATAAAGAATTAATCATATCGGCAACGTCAAAGGCCTTATACTCTAAAGCTTTCCACTGAATTGTATCTAGTGTATTATATAAAAAATGGGGATTTATTTGAGATTGTAATACTCTTAACTCAGCATTTCTTTTTTGGGTTTGGACTTTATATACTTGATTTATTAATTTTTTTATATCCATAAGCATTTGATTAAAAACTTTACCTAAAATAGAAATTTCATCATTATTTTTAGTTTCATAATAGGAATCTAAGTTTCCGTTGGACACTTCTACCATATGATTTTTTAATTTATATATTGGTTTTACAAGAGTACCAGAAATAATAATTGCAAGTAAAATAGAAAAGAATAACAAGATTATTCCTAGAATAATGACTAAGTTAATTATATTGTTAGTTTGAGCATGAATATAATTATTTTCTATTATAGTACATAATATCCAATCTTCTGTATAAGGAATAGAGGAAAAGAACAATGTTGCATCTTTATTATATATATTTTTCAAGGAAATTGTTCCAGAGTTTATTTCTTTAGATTTCTTAATTATTTTATTTAATTCTTCAGCAGAAATATATTTGTTAGTCAAAATATCCTTTGAAATAGAATAAATATCCATATCCTTATTCATAATCCAAGAAAATCCATTATAGACATCAATACTACTTGCTATTTCAGAAATTTTTTCTAAATTAACAGCACCATTAATAAATCCTATTTTTTTATTTTTATCATTTATAATGGGATAGCAAATAATAAAAATAGGAGTATTATCAGATTTAGAAACTAATGGTTTAGATATAACATATTCTACATCTGAGGACATTACTTTATTGAAGTAATCTCTATTAGATACATGAATAGTAATATTATCATTTATCCATCCATATCCATCTAAAGCACCTATTGCAAATGTTTCATTTAAATTTCCATATTGTTTACTTAAAACTTTATTTAATCGAGTCAAATAAAGTCTTGAAGCCATTAAATTAAATTCATTAGTTGAAACATATTCATGTATAATTCTTATTTCACTTATTCGTTGATTTAGCCAAGAACCAATTTCAATTGACTTTGAATCGATTAATTGTAAAGTTTGATGTTCAAGTTGTTCCATGTTTAAAGCTTTAACTTTTGTTTCCAATATAAATAATAGAGGAGAAAAGGTAAGTATTATACATAAAACAAAAACTAAGATAATTTTTAAACGTAAAGACATGATTTCCACCTTTAATTTAGACATTTAAACTTAATAATTATTATATAAGATTTTTTCATATTTTTAAATACTGTATTTTAAAGTGCAAAAATAGACATATCAGTGTAAATACTAAAAGGAATATCTGTGTTAAACTAATAACAATATAAACAATAAGTTAACATAAATAGGAGGGACAAAAGTTGAAAAAGTTTTTAGTATTTTTATTAGTAGCTACTATGGTAATAGGTTTGGTAGGTTGTAATAAGAGTGAAAAGGTAAATAATGGAAACACTGCAACATCTATAAAGGATGGTGTATATGAAGGTGTTGGTACAGGTAAAGGTGGAGAGATAAAAGTTGAAGTAACAATTGCAGATGATAGGATTACGGTTATTAAAGTACTAAGCCATAATGAAACACCAGGATTTGATACTGCTATGGAAACATTAACAGAAAGTATTATATCACAAAATAGTCTTGAGGTAGATGGAGTTTCAGGATGTACTTTTACTTCCAATGGATTTTTAGAGGCAGTAAATGCAGCATTGAAAGCAGCAGGTGCAACATCGGATATGTTGAAAAAGATAGATGCTACAGCTAATGGTGAAAGTAAGGAAGAAATTACGGAAACTCATGATATTGTAGTAATTGGTGCTGGTGGAGCAGGACTTTCTGCAGCTATAGAAGCTAAAGCAGCAGGAGCTGATGTAATAGTTTTAGAAAAAATGCCTATGGCTGGTGGAAATACCTTGATATCAGGTGCAGAATATGCCTGTTCAAATAACTGGTTACAGAAAAAAGAAGGCATTGAAGATAGTATAGAGCTTCATATTCAAGATACCTTAAAAGGTGGAGATAATAAGGGAAATGAAGAATTAGTTAAGGTGTTAGCAGAAAATGCTCTAGCTGGTGCTGAATGGTTAAGAGATGAAGTTGGAGTTGTTTGGGAAGATGAGTTAATGTTCTTTGGAGGACATTCAGTTAAAAGAAGTTTAGTCCCAGAAGGTGCTAGTGGTAGGGAAATAATAACTAAACAATTAGCTAAGGCTGAAAGTATGGGGATTTCCGTTCTTTTAAACACTAAAGCAACTGATTTAATTGTAGATGAAAATGGAAAGGTTGTTGGAGTAAAGGCAGATGGTGAAAAAGCAAATTATACTTTCAATACTAATAAGGCAGTAATCATAGCATCAGGAGGATTTGGCTCCAATATTGAGATGAGAAAGAAATACAATCCTGATATAGACGAAACAATTTTATCTACCAACTCAACAGGCAGTACAGGAGACGGTATTTCAATGGCTGAAAAAATCGGTGCAGATTTAGTAGGTATGGAATATATTCAGACGTATCCAATATGTGATCCATTAACAGGTACATTGCTTTATTATGATGATGCAAGGTTATATGGACATACTGTCATTGTAAATAAAGAAGGCAAAAGATTTGTAGAAGAATTAGGCAGACGTGATGTAATGTCTATGGCTATTAAAGCTCAGACAGGACATGTATGTTACGAATTAATTGACCAAAATGGATTTGAAGCAAGTAAATTACAAGAAAACCATGAACCAGAACTTGATTACTTATATAAAAATGATTTATTAGTAAAAGCAGATACTATCAAAGAAGCTGCTGAATTCTTTGGAATAGATGCAGTAGAATTACAAAAAACTGTTGATAAATATAATGGGTATGTAGCAGATGGAAAGGATCCAGAATTTAATAAAAGAAGCTTACCTTCAACTATAGAAGTTGGACCATTTTATATATTAAAGGCAACTCCAGCTGTTCATCATACAATGGGTGGTATAAAAATCAATACAAAGGCTCAAGTATTAAATAAAGAAGGAAATGTAATAGAAGGATTATATGCAGCAGGAGAAGTAACAGGAGGAGTTCAAGGGGCAAATAGATTAGGTAGCAATGCACTTGCTGATATCACAGTATTTGGCAGAATTGCTGGACAAAATGCAGCTAAATAAATTTAATAACTATCATTTTGGTGTTTGACACTAAAATGATAGTTATTTTATTTAGAAGAATAAAAGGAAGAATGAGGGTTCAAAAATATAAAACTATAAGGTATAATAATGTTAAAATACAGGTTATAGATAGAATTAATAATTTAAGTAAGGAGAGATGCAAATGAAAAAAATAATTGTATTTGGAAGTAAATATTGACCAGATTGTGAGCCTGCGAAAGAGTATCTTTCAAGTCATGATATTAAGTTTTTATATTTAGATATTTCAGAAGGTATGATGAATTTAAAAAGGTTTTTGAAGTATAGGGACAATTATGAAGAATTTAAAGAGGTTAAGGAATCTGGAAGAGTAGGATTACCTTGTATAGTTATAAATGATGGAGAAAGGATTATTTTTGATTATAATGAATTAGAGATATAAAAAGTTGATGTCTTGCATCAGCTTTTTATCATTTAATATTAATATTTTAGTGGTATAATATGAACTAAAGATAAACAATAGTGGAGGAAAATATGAAAGAAACAATATATATAACAGGTCATAAAAATCCTGATTCAGACTCAATATGTGCGGCTTTAGCTTATGCAGAATATAAAAATGCCAATGGAGATATTAATGCTATTCCTGTTAGGCTTGGAGAAATAAATAGAGAAACACAGTTTATTTTAGAATATTTTGGAGTTCAAATGCCTATCCTTCTAGAAACTGTGAGATTAAGTGTTGAAGACTTAGATTTTGATAAAATCGCTCCCATTAGTCCAGATATATCATTACGTATGGCTTTAGAATTGATGAAGAAAAACAATTTGAACAGTCTTCCTGTAATAGATGAGAATGAGCAACTAGCAGGTATTGTAACAATATCAGATATAATAGGATCATATATAGATGTATGGGATAACGGCATTTTAGGGAAATCAGGCACTTCTATAGATAATATTGTAGATACTTTGTCTGCTAAGATAATTACAATTCCAAATGAAGTAAAACCTCTTACAGGTAAGATTTTGGTTCTAGCTATGGAACCTAAATCTGCAGGAGAATATATAGAGGAAAATGATATAGTTATATGCGGAAATAGAAAGGATGCACAGGAACTAGCAGTAAGTAGCAGTATTTCTTTAATGATTGTAACTGGGAATATTAAAGTAGATGAAGATATAATAACTCTAGGAAGAGAAAAAGGTATAACTATAATAGCTACTCCCTATGATACATTTACTACTTCTAGATTAATAACTCAATCTATTCCTGTTAGCCATGTGATGTCAAAGGATAATTTAGAGTTATTCACTCTTGATGATTTAGTGGACAATGTAAAGGAAAAGATGTCACAAACAAGATATAGATCTTACCCAGTAATAGATGATGATAATAACAATAAAGTAGTTGGCTTAATATCCAGATATCATTTAATATCTAGTATGAAGAAGAAAGTAATCTTAGTTGATCACAATGAACGCAGCCAATCAGTAGATGGCTTAGAAGAATGTGAAATACTAGAGATTATTGACCACCATAGAGTTGCAGATGTATTTACAGGGAATCCTATATATTTTAGAAATGAACCTGTAGGAAGTACATCTACTATAATAGCCTCCATATTATTTGAAAATGGAAGAAGACCTTCAAAAAAAATAGCAGGAATACTTTCGGCAGCTATAATATCCGATACTTTATTATTTAGATCTCCTACATCAACTAATGTTGATAGAATGATATTGGAAAGATTGGCAAGAATAGCAGATTTAGACGTAGAGAAATTTGCAATGGAGATGTTTAAAGCAGGTACTTCCTTAGTTGGAAAAACACCTCAGGAATTACTTAGTGAAGATTTCAAAACTTTTACTATAGATGAAGATAAGATAGGGATTGCTCAAGTATATACTATGGATCCAGATAGCCTAAAGGATATGAAATGTGACTTAATATCATTAATGGAAGAAAGAGCAGAAGAAAGAGGATATTCTATATTTATATTGATGTTAACAGATATATTCAAAGAGGCTTCGGAAATGGTAGTGGTGGGGCATAACAAAGAATTAGTGGCAAAGGCATTTGGAAAAAGCCTTGTTAACAACTCATTTTATGCACCAGGAGTACTTTCAAGAAAAAAACAAGTAGTTCCACCAATAACAAATACATTGACAAATATTAAAGAATTATAGAATTAACTAAGGAGAATAAAAGGCTATAGTAATCATTTGATTACTATAGCCTTTTATATTTAGCTTATTATGGGTTGAAGTATAAAAATATTTTGAAATGGGAAGGAATTGGAGGAAAAATGTAGAATAGTATTAGAAATGGTTCAGATATATCATTTATATTATATGTAAAGAATAGGAGGGGAAGAAATGCAATTTATAGCAGGAATTGGATTTTATACAATTTGGGTTACCCCAATTATATTTGTGATTAATTTAATTGGGGCTATAAAAGCTATTAAAGAAGGGAGGCAGACGGAAAAATATACAGTAGCATGTTGCATTAGTTTAATGTTAATAGTGATTCCCATATATATAATGTTAATGTATATCTAATAATGGAGTATAATCTGTATAGCATTAATGATTGATGGATATGGATGAATATAGAAAATTAAGTTTTAGATGAAATTGATGAAGATATTACTATAGGAAAGACTATATTATTGATATGTTATTATCCAAATTTCTATAATCTTTTGTATTAGGTATTATTTAATATAACACTATAGAAAAATTATTTTGGAAAAGAAGAAGTTTGGAAAACAATATATAAATTAATAATTATAGGAGGAGAGATTATGTTTAAGAGAAAAAATGCCAAAAAGAATAAACAATCGAATGAAATTGATTTAGTTCTTTTAAGAACCACTAACAATAATTTTGAATTGGGAATAATCAAAAGTATATTAGATGATAATAATATTCCTTACATTGTAAAGGATTATGGTGCTGGGGGATATATGAGGATAATTAGTGGTGATTCACCATATAGAACTGATGTCCTAGTAGAAAAATCTAATTATAATCAAGCAAAGGAAATTTTAGAACAGATTACTTTTGAGTGAGAATATTTTGGAAAATTTATAAATCTTTTAATAAACTCTTTATCATTTTAGCACATTACACAAATTATTTATAAGTTTACTAGAACTTTTGTAAAAAAATGATATAATGATGATATAAACAAGGTTATATTTTCTAAATTTGTCACAAATTAGACATTAGTAGAGGTCATTAACATTTGTCTAAAAGATCAACAAAAAAATCTAGTGTTTTAGATAATTGGAGGTTAAATAATGGAATCAATTTTCTTTGTGGCCTTAACCCCTGGTATGGCTCAGGTGGCTAAGCAATCAATGCATAAACTTAATTTATCTTTTCCTATTGAAGTAGTAAGTTTTGAAAAAGTTCCAGAGGTAGTAGAAGCTAATCCTAATGTTGATGTTATGATCAGTAGAGGTCTTATGGTTGATTTACTGAGGGAACATACTGATGTACCAGTAGTTGGAATTACTATGACCATTGACGAGATGTTGCAAGCAGTGGGACGTTTAACAAAGAGCGGAGCAATTAGGGTTGGGGTTGTAGCTCATGAAGGATTTTTAGAGATAGATAGTTCTGATTTTGTTGTAGGAGAAGTGTCTATATATGTGAGACCATGGAATACACTTGATGACATACCAAATATACTAGATGAATTGAATAAAATAGGTGTTACTTCAATTACAGGGGATAAAGGTGGATATACAGTAGCTAAAGAACATGGTTATACTGTAGATCTTTTAGAATCTGATGTTTTGGCAGTAAGTCGAGCTATAAAAGATGCTATGAAAATAGCTCAAGCTCAGGAACGAGAACGTGAAAGAGAAAGAGAAAAAACACGTAAATTTGAGAATGTATTATCTCAGCTTTATTTAAATTTAGAACAGTCGGTTTCTTTTGTAGAGGAGTTAACAGCATCCTCAGAAGAGCTTGCTGCTTCAAGTCAGGAATCCTCTGATATTGCTTTAAAGGTTACAGAAGAAATGAAAGGTATTTTTGAAATATTAGAAGTTATTCAGATGGTAGCTAAGCAAAGTAACTTATTAGGACTTAATGCTGCTATAGAGGCTGCTCGTGCAGGTGAACAAGGATTGGGATTTTCAGTTGTAGCTGAAGAGATTCGGAAATTAGCAGATGAAACCAATAAATCAACAAAAAATATAGATAATATGCTTAAGGAATTTAAAGATTCTGTAATGTATGTACATCATAACGTTGAACAATGTAATGTAATAACTCAAGAGCAGGCAAAGTCCATTCAAACATTATCTGAAAGATTAGATAGTCTTAAAGAAATAGGACAAGAACTAACAATTATATCTTAGTAATTTATAATGGGATGAAAGATATTTTTAAATTTCAAAGTTTATAAATAAAGTAGATGGAAAAAAGCACCATCTACTTTTCTATATCACATTGAGATGTTGGAACTACAACATCATCAAGTATTTGTTCTAAGTTTTATATTTAGATAAAGAAAATTTCATTGTCTTCACATGAAATTTTCCAAAGAATATTATATTTAATATGCAATCTTTTTGTATTGTAAAGGTCATAAATAATGAAATAAGGGATATATAAGTTAGAGAATTGAATTGTAAAAGGAGAACCACCGTATTTATTAAGGATAGAGATATAAACTTAGGAGAATAAAGCTATGGAGTTTTTTTCTAAACCTGCTGTAGGAGGAATAATTGAGAAAAACATATCTGGAATAGATTATATATTAATTCAAGATAGGTATAAAGATGATGCTAAAATAGAATCGGGATTAATTGAAATTCCTGCAGGAAAGATTAGAGAATTTGAAAATATTTTTGATTGTCTAAGAAGGGAGGTTTTGGAAGAAACAGGACTAAGAGTTACATATATTGAAGGTGAGGATGAAACTATAATTTTTGAGGAAAATGGCTATAAGGTTTTAAATTATATTCCTTTTTCATGCAGTCAAAATATTCAAGGAACATACCCTATAATGGTGCAGATATTTATCTGTAAAGCAAATGGAGAACTGCTAAAAAGAACAAATGAAACAAATAATATTAGATGGATATCATTGAATGAATTGGAAGAATTATTGGAAAATAATTATAAAGCTTTTTATCCAATGCATGTTATAACGTTGAAGAAATACTTAAGGTATAAAATGAAATTTAAATAATTCATAGCAAAAATAAAAGTTAAATAAAAAAAGGAGTAAATAAAACTATGGAAATTAAAGAGGTAAAAATTGAAATCTATATTCCAGAGGAATATGTTATAGAGTTAAGAGATGAGCTGAATAAAGCAAATGCTTGTAGAGTAGGAGATTATGATAACTGTATGTCTATAACTAATGTTAAAGGATATTGGAAACCATTAGAAGGAGCCAATCCCTATAATGGGCAAGTAGGAGAGATCTGTGAAGGGGAGGAATGTAAGGTTGAAGTAAGATGTAAAATAGAATATGTTAAAGATGCAATTGGAGCTATTAGAAAAATTCATCCCTATGAAGAACCATTATTTAATATAATTCCAATTATGAATGGTTTATTTGAATAAGAAAAAAATAGTTTTAGGAATTAGGTACTTTAATATAAGATAGTTGAAAATTTTAATAGGTAATCTTTTATGTGCTGATATGTGGATTACAAACAGTGTGCATGTTTGCTATACATTTGATAGAACTGTTTCTTTAGAAATGAAACCCTAAAGAAATAGTTTTTTATTTACTATAAATTTTATAAATAGATAATGATTATCAATTAAAAAATACAATATTCAAAACCATTGTAATTGGACATGCCTATGATAAAATATTCACTGATTAATATTTCAAGAGAATATATCTGTGTATGAGGAGATGAAAAATTGCAAACAAAAAAGAAAGGTATATGTGGAATATGTCCATATAATTGTCATGTAGTCGTTGTATTGGAAAACAACATAATAATAGATGTTTTACCAGATAAAGACTCACCTCATGGTAACTTATGTCCTAGGGGGAAGGTTGCACCACATATTGTATATTCAGATAGACGTATAAAAAAGCCTTTGATAAGAACTGAGAGGAAGGGAACTGTTTCCTTTAGAGAAGCCACATGGGAAGAGGCTATTGATATAGTTGGTGAAAACTTTAATAAAATAATTTCTATATATGGTTCTAAAGCATTGGCAAGTTATATGGGAGGAGGTTCTTTAGAAGATTCCTTAAATGATTTTTATATAGATTATTTTGGACATATTGGTTCACCTAATGATATGAGCAGTGGTTCAATTTGTTATGTAGCTTCAAGAATTTTAGCTCCTGTTACTACAACTGGACTATATAGTAGGGCATTTACATCTGATATAGATAATAGTGATGTAGTATTGGCTTGGGGAACAAACCCTAAGACGGATTCAGGGATAGGGCAGTTTAGGAAGGTATTAAATGCTAAGAAGCGAGGAGCAAAGATAATTACTATTGACCCATTAAAGAACGAGACTGCCGAAGTATCAGATATTTGGGTATCCATTAAGCCAGGTACCGATGGTGCTCTTATATTGGCAATGTTAAAGTTAATAATCAATAGTGAAAGATACGATAAGAAATTTGCTCATGAGTATACATATGGTTTTGAAGACTTAATAGTGTACTTAAATTCCTTAACCTTAGAATATCTTTCAAAATGTTGTGGAATAGAAATAGAATTAATAAAGGAAATAACGGATATATTTTGTAGTACAGAAAAAGCTTCTGTTATATTTTATACCGGCCTAGAATATCAACCTAGTGCAGTACAAAACACTAGAGCCATTTATTGCTTATGGGCACTGGGAGGTAAACTAGATGTAAAAGGTGGACTTCACATAGATAGGTATCCAGCAGAACAGGCAACAGAGTATGAATTTAATATAGATAATATACCGGTAGGGGCAAAAGAATATCCTGTATTTTCAGCACTATGCGGTCGTGGTCAATTTGTTGAATTTCCAAAGGCTGTATTGGAGGATAATCCTTATCCTGTAAAGGGTCTGCTTACTTTAGGAGGCTCTCCTATATTATCCTATCCAAATAAAGATATTTGGAAATCAGTTTATAAAAAGTTAGATTTTTTAGTAGTAATAGATAGGTTTATGAATGAAGAATGTAAGTGGGCTGATGTAGTTTTACCTGCTACAACTTATTACGAAAATACTTCCTATTGTTATTATCCAGATAGTATAAGGCTAAGGGAGAAGATTATAGAGCCAGTAGGTGAGGCTAAAAATGATATATTTATTCTTCAATCTATAGCTGACAAACTTGGTTTTGGACATCTTTTTCCAAAGACTGACAGAGAAATCTTAGAAATGGCTTTTAAAGATGATAAGGACACATTAAAAGGTATAAAGGAAAATCTTTATGGAGTAAAAAGAAAAGAACCAGAAGTAAAATATAAAAAATATGAAACAGGACATTTAAGAAAAGATGGTGAAAAGGGATTTCCAACTCCAACAGGTAAGTTTGAAATAAAATCTACTATATTAGAAAAGTATGGATATGAAGGATTACCAGTGTATATAGACCCTTATGAGTTAGGATATAAAGAAGAAAAATATAAATTTTTACTTACTACTGGAGCAAGAAGTCTATTTAGATATAATTCCTTCGGTTCTAATATTGAGGAGCTTGCTATAAAAGAGAAGGAGGTCAATGTCGCTATTAGTCAGCGTGATGCAGAGCATTTTAATATAGAAGATGGTGAAAAGGTAAAAGTTGAAACACCTTTTGGTTCCATGGTATTCCCAGCCAAGATTTCTAATATTATGGAGGGGGTTCTCCATATACCATATGGAGGTGGGAGTTCTTTCCAAGTAGAAGGATGGAGTAAATATAATCCAAATGAAATATGTGGTTACAACTTTAGAGATGATATATCAGGATTTATAACCTGCAAAGCTGTACCATGTAATATATCAAAGACAAAAGAATAACAAGGAGGAAGTAAAATGAACATGAAAAGAGTTTTAGCACTATTATTAGCACTAACCATGGTATTGTCTTTAACTGCTTGTGGTAAAAAGGATGTTGCAGAAGCACCACAAGAACAACCTACAGCAGCTAAGGAAGAGTCAGCAGAACAAATCTTAAGATATGGTGTTATGAAATCACCAGGAAGCATTGACCCAACAAACCTAAAGGATATATTTTCATATGAAATGGTTAGACAATCATATAATGGTCTAACAGATAGGACACCAGATGGAAAAACTATTCCAGGTCTTGCAAAATCATGGGAAGCAAAAGATGGAGGAAAAGTATATCACTTTGTTCTTGAGCAAGGAGTTAAATTTCATTCAGGAAATGAATTAAAAGCATCTGATGTTAAGTTTACTTTTGAATATGCCATAGATCCAACAAGAGATAGCGGTGGTGGTTCATCATTTTTATCAAGTATAGTTGGATATGATGAGGTTATGGATGGCAAAACTAAAGAGCTAGCAGGATTTAAAATTATAAATGATTATGAATTTGAAATAGAATTTACTGAACCAGAGATTTATTTCCCAGAATATTGTAGTGTAGAATCCTTGTATATAATTGAGCAAGCAGCTGTAGAAGGAAAGGATGAAAACTGGTGGGAAACAATGTCAGCAGGTACAGGACCTTATAAACTAGAAGAGTTTAGCATGGATGAGAAGACAGTTTTTGTAGTTCATGAAGATTATTTCAGAGGAAAACCAGGTCTTAACAGACTTGAATTCATAGTAGTACCAGAAGAAGAAACTGCAATGATGATGTATCAAAATGGAGAATTAGACGTTATAGAAGCACCTTGGGGTCAGTTAGATTTAATTAAAGAAGATGCAGAATTAAGTAAAGAATTAGTAGAATATCCAATAGCAGATGCTACTTATTTAGGAATGTCTCAAAATCTATATGAACCTTTCAAGGATATAAGAGTTAGACAAGCAATATCATTAGTAATAAGCCCAGATGATATGGCTAAGAAAATCATGCAGGATACAGTGTATCCTTTATATGGAGTTATACCTGTTGGGTTTAGTGTATATGATAAAAATATTAAACCATTAGAATATAATTCAGAGAAAGCAAGGGAATTATTAAAAGAAGCAGGATATGATGCAAACAATCCATTACCACCTATTATTTTATCATATGTGCAAATGGATGAAGACAATGCAGTATATATTGCTGAGCAATTAAAGAAAGAGTTAAATTGGGAAGTTAAACTTGAAAGTCCAGATTTTTCAGCTTTACTTTCAGATTTATTAGATAGAAAAGTTTCATTTTATATATTTGGTTCTACAGCTAGTTATGGAGATGCTCGTAGTATTATGTATACAGCTTTTCATAGTAGTGGAAAAAGAAATTTCTCAGATTATAACAATCCAAACTATGATAATCCAATAAATGAGGCTGCTAAGCTTTCATCTCAAGAGGAAAGAGGAGTATTATATTTACAAGCTGAGAAAGCACTAATGGATGATTTTGGTTGTGTACCAATGTATTCAAGTAAGGCCTATTTATTAGTTAAGCCATATGTTAAGGATATGAAGATTAGTGGATTAGGAATGGATACATTCGATACAATTAATATAGTAAAATAGAGGTTTTAGCATTGGCAAGAAATATAGGAAAAAAAGCAATTAATTTAATAATTGTTATGTTCTTAATGAGTCTTTTGGCATTTTTAGCTATTAGGGTAATGCCAGGAGACCCTATTGCTTTAATGTTTGGCGAAAAAGATGTGTCACCAAAGGTAATGGAAAATATAAAAAAGATTTACAATTTAGATAAGCCATTATTAGAGCAATATATTTTGTATATAAAGGATTTATTAAAATTTGATTTTGGTTACAGCTACTTTTTTGTAGGCAAGTCTGTAAATGATTTGATATACAAAGCCTTTAGAAATACATTCAAATTAGCAATATTAGCTTTTCCGGTATCGGCTATCTTAGGTATAGTTTTAGGATGCCTAGCAGCTTATAAAAATGGAAAATTTTTTGATAAACTATTAAATTTTATTACTGCTATATTAACAGCAATACCAGATGTACCATTGGCTATATTCTTAGCATTTATCTTTGCTATGAAACTAAAGATATTTCCCATAGCAGGATGGGGGCAACCTAAACATTTATTCCTTCCGGCTATTTTTATTTCTCTTTGGCCTTCTTTAAGTTTAGCTAAAATGGTAAGGGCTTTAGTAATAGAGGAATTGGGAAAACCCTATGTATATATGTGTAGAGCAAGAGGTATGGGTTATATGAGGATTATAGTGTTAGAGGTAATGCCCAATACCTTAATACCAGTAACTACAAGCTTAGGAATGATGTTTGGTAGGATGTTAGAAGGAACATTTATTGCAGAGCTAGTATTTAATATACCGGGTTTAGGAAGAGTGGCAGTGGATTCAATTTTTAAAAGAGATTATCCTGTAATCATGGGGATTATTTTACTAAGTACTTTTACTTATACTAGCATTAATTTTGTTATGGATATTTTGCATTATGTTCTAGATCCAAGATTGAGAGGTAGAAATGAAGTTGTTTAAAAATTATTTACTTAATATAAATATAATACTTTTATTACTGATTGTTCTAGGTGCTATTTTAGCACTTATTATTGCACCTTATGATTTTAACGAAATGCATTTAGATGATACTTGGCAAAAGCCTTCAGAGAGGTTTTTATTAGGTACTGACAAACTAGGTCGTGACATATTTTCAAGGCTATTATTTGGAGGGAGAATCAGCCTTTTTATAGCCTTTATAGTTGAGATAGTAGCATTTCCTATTGGTTCAGTCCTTGGATATATAAGTGGAACTAAGTCAGGATTTGCCATATCAATACTTAATAGGATTATGGAGGTTTTGTTTTCGTTTCCAACTATAATATTAGCCTTAACTTTATCTGGTATTGTAGGGGTTGGGCTAAATTCCATAGTAGTATCCATAGCATTAGCAGAAATACCAGTATACTTTAGACATGTAAGGACTTTAGTATTGAAGATAAAAAATGAACCTTTTATAGAAGTACTGACTACTTTAGGAATTGAAGATAGGTTTATATTTAAAGATCATGTATTGTTACATTTAATGCCACCTTTAATACCTAAAATTATATTCAATTTTGCCACAACTATTATATTTGAATCAACCTTAAGCTTTATTGGAATAGGAATACAGCCACCTTTTCCATCCTGGGGAAATATGATAAGGACAGGACTTCCTTATATTAAGGTATATCCAGCTTTAGTTAGTTCATCCAGTGCAATATTAGCTATAACGATACTTATTTTATTTGGTATTAGTGAAGAATTAGAAAAAAAGCTGATGGTATAAAAAGGATGGTATCTATATGACAGAAAAATTACTTGAAGTAAAGAATTTAAATACTTGGTTTTACACCGATGATGGTATAGTAAAGGCAGTAAGGGATGTTAATTTTAATTTAAATAAAAGAGAAATACTAGGAATAGTAGGAGAGTCTGGTTGCGGAAAAAGTGTAATGTCTAAATCTATAATGGGACTTGTAGAGAAGTCTGGTAAAATAGTATCTGGAGAAATAATTTATTATGGAAAGGAATTACAAAAACTAACAGATAAAGAAATGAGAAGTATAAGAGGTAAGGAAATAGCTTATCTTATGCAAAATCCTATGTCTGCATTTAATCCAATGTTTACTATTAAGAAACATATAAGTGATAGCATATTAATTCATGAAAAGGTTAGAAAGCAAGAGGCAAACATTAAGGCAATAGAGTTATTAGATAAAATGAATATAATAGATCCGGAAAAAAACAGTAAAAAATATCCTCATCAATTTTCAGGTGGAATGTTACAAAGAGCAGCTATAGCCATGGCCATATCATGCAATCCTAAAATATTAATTGCGGATGAACCTACAACAGCATTAGATGTCAGTATTCAAGCCCAAATATTAAAGTTGTTGAAAGAACTAAGAGATAAGCTGGATATGTCTATTATTATAATAACTCATAATTTTGGAGTTATATGGGATATATGTGATAGGGTTAATGTCATGTATGCAGGTAATATTGTTGAATCTGCATCTGTAAAAAATATTTATGATAATCCTCTTCATCCATATACTAAGGCACTTCTTGAGTCCATAGTAACTATGGAAATGGAGATGGATAGTTTGTTGCCTACATTACAAGGTACAGTTATAGATATGAAGGATATAAAAGGGGGCTGTGATTTTGCCCCAAGATGTTCTTATGGGACAGAGTATTGCAAAAAAAACACTCCAAGATTAGTTGAGATAGAAAAAGAGCATTTTGTACAATGCCATTATGCAGGTAAAGGAAATTGATGCTATGGATATTAATAATGAAGTTATATTAAAAGTTGAAAATTTAACTAAGATATATGGTACTGATAAGGTAGTATCAAATGCTAGTCTTGAGCTTGAAAGTGGTAAGACATTAGGTTTAGTAGGGGAATCGGGCTCGGGAAAGACTACTATAGGTCGATGTATAATTGGTATAACAAAGCCTAATGAAGGTAGGATACTTTATAGAGATGAGGATATTTCTAAATATAGTATTAAGCAGAGAAAAGAATTTAGAAAAAATATTCAGATGATTTTCCAAGATCCTTATTCATCCTTTGATCCCAAAAAAGACTTTAATTTTTCCTTGAAAGAACCTATGCTAAGATACAAAGTAGCTGATAAAAAAATAGCTGATGAAAAAGTTGATGAAATTTTAGAGAAGGTTGGCCTAGATATAGATTTAAAGCATAGATATCCTAGACAGTTAAGTGGAGGTCAATGTCAAAGGATGAACATAGCTAGGGCACTTTTATTAATGCCTGAGGTACTTATATGTGATGAGCCTGTATCAGCATTAGATATATCTATACAAGCGCAGATATTAAATTTGCTCAAGGAAATTCAGAAAGATTATAATCTAACCTATTTATTTATATCTCATGATTTAAGTGTTACAAAATATATGAGTGACGATATAGCAGTTATATATAAGGGGAAAATAATAGAGCAGGGAATTAGTCAAGAGGTGATGACAAATCCAAATCAGACATATACAAAGCTTCTACTTGAAAGTATATTACCTAATTCACCCTATGAAAGAATAGATAACTATTTGTAAGACGGATATAAAATGGACATTTTGCAGAATGTTTTTTATTTGATTAAAGTTTATAATGAAAAAGTATCTGATTCAAAAGTTGGATGCTTTTTTGAATGCTTTAGAAAATATTAATTTGAAAAAGAAGGGATTTAACAAAATTAGTAGAATATATAATTATATAGAGACTTCCGAAGCAGCACATAATTTAATTGATTTTTATAAAAGTAGGGAATGATTATGTATAGCCTAGGTGAATGTTAAAGAAATAAAATTGTATCATATCTAGAATAAATAGATAGAGGAAATCGGATATATCTATGATAATATGGATAAACTCTTAAATAATACTAGTGTTGATAAGTACTAAATTAGGGTTAAAGAGCAGTTGATAACAAGGGGAAATATAATATGCAGAAATTATCAAAAGAACTTTTTAATGAAATAAAGGTCTATATGAACAAAGAATCTAGACCATTAGAGAGAGCCATATTTAATTATTATTTTAATGATTCAAATGGTGATGATATATTGGACATGCTAGAGAAATTTCAAAATTCAGATGGGGGTTTTGGTAGAGCTATTGAATATCTGGAATCAACTTTTGATAGTGAAAGAAATGGTTGGTGTAGCGTTCCAGTTACTGTCAATGGCTATCCCCATGCACCTTGGTGGAAGCATAGAAATGATATAGGTATGACAGCTATTGATTATTCATGGGGGAATCCTACAGCTGAATTAATAGGGTATCTTTATGAATATAGAGAATACGTTACTAAATTAGATATATTTTCACTTGTTAAATATGCCATAGATAATTTGAATGAGCATACAGAATTTAACTCTGATAACTTTTTTGGAATTGATAATAAATTTATAGATAAGAACTTAGATTACCTAATAGCTAAACTTGAAGAAAATAAGAAAATGTTACCTACATGGGAATGGGATAACTATTTAGATGAATGGAAGATTTCTAAGATTGAGTGGATGGGAATTCTAACTTTGGAGGCTTTATTATCTTTGAAGAAATTTAATAGGTTATAGTAAGAAATCTGTAAAGTATTATTAATAGAGAACTTTAGAATATTAAGTTTAATATACATTTTAGAATTATAATAAAATCGAATTAATAAATATAGGAGTGAAATAGATATGAAATATCCTGAACCTACTGTTGGAGCTATAATTTTTAATCCTGATAATAAAATACTTCTTTGCAAGTCACATAAATGGAATAATAAGTATGTGATTCCTGGTGGACATATTGAACTAGGTGAAAAAATGGAAGAAGCTTTACAGAGAGAAATACTTGAAGAAACTGGATTAGAAATATATGATATTGAATTAATAAGTGTAAAGGAGAGTATTTTTAGTGATACTTTTCATGAAGGAAAGCATTTTATATTTATTGATTATAAGTGTAAAACAAATTCATGGGAAGTTATTTTAAATGATGAGGCTGAAGAATATGATTGGGTAGATTTAAATGAGATTGATAATTATGAATTGGGCGGATTTACTGAGCAATTATTAAAGGAATTAAGGAATAGTGAGGACTCTAAAAACAAGATAGAAGTTTTCTATGGCTATTAATTTGAAAAATAAAAAAATAATAACTTGATAAAATTATCAGTATTTTCGCATATTTAGTTGAGAACTTTAGGCAGACTTATGATAAGATTATAATGTATATGTAAAAAATAGGGGGGATAACATGAATAAAAAAAGATTTTTATTAATAACGTTAATTTTAGTAATTCTATTAAGTAGTTTTCAATTAGGATTTACAGCTGATTTAGATAATCTGACTCAGTATGAAATAAATATTACCTTAAATACTGAGAATCATACTGTAGAAGGAGAACAGAAGGTTATTTTTACTAATACTTACAATACAGACTTAAATAGTTTAGTGTTTCATCTTTATGCGAATGCCTATGAGTCCTACGGAACATTACCAGCTATAGGTGGTATGTATTTACATGAAGGAGAAGAAATACCAAAATTAACAGAGGAACAAAAAGGTTATATTAAGGTACAAGGTGTAAGGATTAATAATGAAGAAGTTAAATACACAGATGATAATCAGATACTAAAGATAAATATGGAAGAACCCTTAAAGAAGGGTGAAAAGGCAGAGATAAAAATTGAGTTTACCATAAAGATTCCCGAAGGATATCATCGCTTCCATCATCTACAAGGAATTTATTCTCTAACCAATTGGTATCCAATACTATCCATTTATAATGAGAAGGATGGAAAATGGGATGAAAATCCATACCATCCCATAGGAGAGTCTAACTATAGTGATGTTTCAAACTATAATGTAGTATTTACTGTACCGAAGAAAATGGTAGTAGCACCAACAGGAACCATAATAGAGGAAAAAGAAAATGATAAAAATAAGACTATAGTTATAAAAGCTGAAAATGTTAGAGATTTTGTTATATTTATGAGTGATAGATATAAAGTGAAAACTAAAGAAGTAGATGGTATTAAAATCAGCAACTATTATATTATGGAAGAAGGAAAAAAAGAGAATACAGCTATTATGGTATTAGATGAAGTAGCTAAAACTGTAAAATTTATGAACAAAATTATAGGAAAATATCCTTATGATGAGCTTAAAATAGTGGAAACATATCTAGGAGGGGGAGCAATGGAATACCCTCAGGTATTACAAATGGGAGGATACTGGGATTTAGAAGATATTGACATAGAAGAAAATGCTCCATTTATAATAGAAGCAGCAGTTCATGAAGCTATTCACCAATGGTGGTATGTAGCAGTAGGAAATAATGAATTTGAAGAACCTTTTCTTGATGAGTCTTTAACTGTATTTACTACTGCATACTATTTTGAAAAAGAATATGGAAAAGAACATCAAAATGGAATTGATTATACTATAAGAAATTCCATATATCCATTAAATATATTACCATTAAATAGTAGTGTAGATGAGTTTCAAGAATGGGGAGATTATAGTGAAACTATATATAGGAGGGGACCTGCTTTTTTTGAATCTTTAAAACAGAAGGTAGGGGAAGAAAAATTTATTAAAATATTAAAAACATATTTTGAAGAGTATAAATTTAAAAATGCAACTATAGAAAATTTATTAGATATAATAGAAAAAGTTGCTGGAAAAGATATTAGAAATTCTTTGGAAGATGCAGTGACAAAACCCAACTATTCTCCTGCGGATATTAAATTAACTCGAGAGGAACGAGAAGCTGTATATAGAAACCAAGAAAAACGTTATTTAAAGGAATCAGAAAAGAGAAATGGATTGATAATAGGTAGTATAGCTCTCCGCGCCTTAGAAGGAGAAGAGGTAATAATAGTAAAACCAGAATATTTAACTAAAGAAGATTCAATGAAATTTGAAGAATTTACTCAAATGTTAGTAAGGGATAGCATGGGAGAAATTAAGGTTGAAGAAGATGATAATTCAAAGATTAAGATTAAAGAAGAAAAAGATTTAACAGAATCAGATAAACAGGGCAATTTAATCTTAATTGGATATCCAAATAAGAATGGAATGATTAAGGAAATCAGCTCCGAATTACCTATAAAAATAGATGGAGATACTATTAATATAGATGGATTAACTATTAAAAATGAAAATGTTACTGGAACCTTTATAGCAGAAAATCCTAAGAATCGAAAAAAATTGGTGCAGGTGATATTCTTATATGAGAATACTGCTTTAGAAAAAAATAATATAAGTAATTCTGTGGAACTAAGAGAAGGCTATATTTCAATCCATAGATATAATCCAATGTATAATCATGATAAGCAGTTTATAATAAATATGAAAGATATAGAGATTCAGGGAAAATATAAATCAACCAAATAAATTTCATGTATTTATTAACAGAGGCAAGATAAACTTGCCTCTGTCTTCTTAAAATGCTGGAACTACAGCACCATCATAATTTTCTTCAATATATTTCTTAACTTTTTCAGATTGTAATGCTTTTAATAATTTAACAAACTTATCTTGAGTTTCTTCTCCAGATCTTACAGCTATAAGATTAGCATAAGGAGATTCTCCCCCTTCAATTAAAAGACCATCTTTTACAGGGTTTAGGCCTCCTTCAAGGGCATAGTTACCATTGATTACGGCACCATCAACACCATCTAAGGACTTTGGAAGAAAAGCTGCTTCTAGAGGAGTAAATTTAAGATTTTTTAGATTTTCAGTTACATCATTTTCAGTAGCTTCATATCCAACTCCATCTTTTAACTTAATTAATCCATTAGCTTCAAGTAGTAGTAAGGCTCTGCCTCCATTTACTGTATCATTTGGTATAGCTATTTCAGCACCATCAGGTATTTCTTCTATAGTTTTATATTTAGATGAATATAATGCCATTGGCTCTACATGAATTTTTCCTAAAGATACTATATTTAATTTTTCTTTTGCTTTAAAATCATTGAAATAAGGCTCGTGTTGGAAGAAATTAGCATCTATTTCCCCATCATTAACAGCTAAGTTTGGTTTTATATAATCTGTGAATTCAATTATTTCAATTTCAATTCCTTCTTTTTTTAAATCATCTACAACTAGGCTAACTAGTTTCGCATGTGGGTCAGGAGATACACCTATTTTTATTACATTTTCATCTGAAGTTTTTTTGCTGCAGCCTATTACTGATAATGATAATACAACAACTAATAAAAGTGATAATAATTTTTTCAATTTAATTCCCCCATTTATTTTTTATTTATTTTTAAAGAAATATAATTACCTAAAAGTTGTACTCCTTGAACTAAGACTATAATGGCTATAAGGGATACAACCATAACATCTGTTTGGAATCTATATAGTCCAAAACGAATAGCTAAATTACCTAATCCACCACCTCCTATGGCACCAGCCATTGCTGAATATCCAATTAGATTAATTATAGTTAAAGTTATTCCAGATACTATAGAAGGAAGAGATTCTGGAATAAGAACTTTCCCAACAATCTGCGGAACTGTAGCACCCATAGCAAGGCTAGATTCTATTACACCTTTGTCGATTTCCTTTAGACTTCCTTCCATAACTCTAGCTACAAAAGGAGCCGCTGCTATGGATAAGGGTACTATGGTAGCTGTTGTTCCTATGGTTTTTCCAACAATGAGTTTTGAAATTGGAAAGACTAAAATCATTAAAATAATGAAGGGTAATGATCTTAATATATTGATAATACTTCCCAAAATTTTATTAAATATAGGTTTTTCCCAGATATTATCTTTTTCTGTAATTACTAATAAAATTCCTAAGGGAAATCCTATTAATAAGGAAAAGACTGTTGAAAAAAACACCATATATAGAGTTTCAAATAAAGAAGGTATAACTAATTCAGCCATTATATCACCTCCACATAAACATTTTCATTTCTTAGAAATAAAAGAGCTTGATTTACCTCTTCCTCTTCTCCAATTAACTCTAATATTAGATGACCTACACTGGTGGATTGTAATTCATTGATGTTCCCAGATAATATATTTACATCAATATTAAACTTTCTAATAACCTTAGATACAATTGGTTTTTTAGCACTATCACCTAAAAAACTCAATCTAATAATTTTTCCCCTAAAATCACTTGGATTTATAATTTCTTCTTCTATATTACCTTGTAAAGAATTTATAAATGTTTGTGCGATTTTTGTTTTAGGTTCTCTAAAGAGATTTTCTACAGTATTTTCTTCTACAACTTTTCCATTTTCCATAATAGCAACTCTATCACAAATTTCTTTTACCACTTCCATTTGGTGTGTTATCATCACTATGGTTATATTTAGTTCATTTCTTATTTTTCTTAATAGTTCCAATATAGATTTTGTAGTCTTTGGATCTAATGCCGAGGTTCCTTCATCGCTAAGTAGTATTTTAGGATTATTGGCAATAGCTCTGGCTATGGCTACTCTTTGTTTTTGTCCTCCACTTAATTGGCTAGGATAATTATCTTTTTTATCTTTTAAATCTACATATTCTAAAAGTTCATTAACTCTATTGTGGATTTTTTCATTATCCATTTTTTCCAAACGTAAAGGAAAAGCTATATTTTCATATACGGTTTTTTGAGATAATAAGTTAAAATGTTGAAAAATCATACCTATTTCTTTTCTTTCTTTTCTTAGTTCTTCTTTATCAAGATTTATTAAGTCTATACCATTTATAAATATCTTTCCTTCTGTTGGTTCTTCAAGCCTATTTAAGCATCTAATTAAAGTTGATTTTCCAGCACCGCTTAATCCAATAATTCCAAAAATTTCACCTTTCTTTATATTTATATTTACATCTTGTACTGCTATTAATTGTTCTTTATCGTTGGTAAAGACCTTAGATAAATTATGGATTTTAATCATTTAATGTATTCACCCCTTAAATTCTTAAAACAAAAACCTCTTTAAAAAGAGGCTTAAATAAAAAACCTCTTTAGAAGAAAGAGGCTTAAGTTCCTCTCTCATCTTTCGGTATAAAT
>NZ_DAMCHJ010000002.1:0-233838 GCF_032104385.1 Tissierella sp. | reverse complement strand
CGTTGGATTTAGCACCTTGTAATAATACAGGTTGCCGGGCTTCATAGGGCCATTCCCTCCGCCTCTCTCGATAAGAGTTTATATTCAGTTAATTTTAAAGACTATTATAATGTGTTTTTAAAACTTTGTCAACTATAAATTTACATTTTTTACAATTCATCATACCATGCTGAATCATCAGAATTCACAAAAAAGGATTGCGGATACAGAAATATATCATTAAATAAACCTATATAAGCATCTGGCCGCCTATTGTTCAAAGCATCATAATTTACAAAATCTGTATTCTGAAGATTTTCGTTTTGATAATATATATTAAACTCAGAATTATTTTTTATATTAGGAATTTTCTTCATTTTTACACCTCCTGAATTTAGTTTTTCCTATCTTTTTAATTATATTTAAGAATCTTTTGGCAGAATAAAAAAAATATTTTAGCAAATAATAAAATGGAAATAGAAAATTGAAAGGAGTGTAATTATGGCACTTAAAAATACTGTGAATTTAAATAATGTAACTCAACAAGAACTCAACTGTGTAAAAGAAATAGCAGGTGGACATTTAACTATGAGCACTAAATTCGGAACTTATGCAAGTCAAGTTCAAGATCCACAATTAAAGCAAATGCTTCAACAAGCTAGTACAGATGCGAAAACTACTGCTACTAACCTAATTAATTCACTATAATAGGAGGGATGGTAAATGATGCAAGAAAGAGATATTGTAAACGATATTTTGGCAGGAAGTAAGGCGAGTATAAACAGTTATACAACAGCTATAATGGAGTGTTCAAATCAACAATTAAGAACAACTTTACAAACATTAAGAAATGAAGCTGAACAAATGCAATATCAAATATATCAAATGGCACAGCAGAAAGGATATTATACTCCAGCACCGCCAGCTAATCAGAATGATGTAAATCAAATAAAAACTACTTTAACATCTGCTGCAAATAGTACAAATACAGCGAACACAAATCAGCAAATGAAATAATAAAAATGGAGAACTCCTTTATTCGGAGTTTTCCATTTTTAGATAAAAAATTCTAAGCATAATTAGAATAAAATTTATAGACATTTTATTTATATTGTGTTATTATGATATAAATATAAATACCTTTAATCTAATCCCGTGAGGTTAGGAAGGAGAGCGTAGATAAATAATTGCAGCATATTTGTGCCTTCCTTTAATGGAAGGTTTTTTTGAACGCTAATCCTTTAAAGGTCTATAAGACTAAAGGAGGTTTTAAAATGTTAAAAGGAAGACATTTAATTGATCCACAAGATTTTACAGTGGAGGAACTAGAGGAAATATTCCAATTAGCAGAAGAAATTATTAGAAGTCCGGAAGACTTCACACATCTATGTGATGGGAAAGTATTAGGTTCTTTATTTTTCGAGCCTAGCACTAGAACTAGATTAAGTTTTGAAGCTGCTATGAATAGACTAGGAGGAAGGGTAATAGGTTTTTCAGAACCGGGTTCAAGTTCTGTAACTAAAGGAGAAAACCTACCTGATACTATAAGAACTGTTGCAGCATATACAGATATTATTGCTATGCGTCATCCAAAGGAGGGTGCACCAAAGTATAGCTCACTCTTTTGTGATGTTCCTTTAATCAATGCCGGTGATGGTGGTCACCAGCATCCAACTCAAACACTTACAGACCTTTTGACTATTAAAGTAGCTAAAGGTAACTTTTCTAATTTAACCATAGGATTATGTGGAGACCTTAAATTTGGTCGTACAGTCCATTCTTTAATAAAGGCAATGTCAAGATATGATAATATTAGATTTATATTAATATCCCCTAATGAATTGCAAACACCAGAATATATTAAAACTGAAATTTTAGACAAGAAGTCACTTGATTATGTAGAAGTGGAAAGGCTTGAGGAAGTTATAGATAAGCTGGATATACTATATATGACTAGAGTGCAAAAAGAGCGTTTTTTTAATGAGGCAGATTATATAAGATTAAAAGACAGCTATATCTTAGATAATGCTAAGTTAAAGTTAGCTAAGTCAGATTTAATAATCCTTCACCCACTTCCAAGAGTAAATGAAATAAGCATGGAAGTAGATAGTGATCCTAGGGCTTGGTATTTTAGACAAGCAAAATACGGTATGTTTGTTAGAATGGCATTAATTGCTAAATTATTGGGGGTGAAATAATGTTAAATATTAATAGTATTTCAAAAGGTATTGTAATAGATCATATTAAACCAGGATATGGATTTTTTATATTTAAACATTTAAAACTAGATGAGGCTAATTTTACTGTAGCTCTTATAATGAATGCTACTAGTAAGAAACATGGATGTAAAGATATGATTAAGATTGAAAATGTTATAGATATAGATTTGGCAATGTTAGGATTTATTGATCCAAATATTACTGTGAATATTATTGAAGATGAAAAAATTACAGAAAAAATTACGTTATCATTGCCAGATAAGGTAGAAGGAATTATTGAATGTAAAAACCCAAGATGTATTACATCTAACGAAAGGGGAATAGTCCATAAATTTGTTTTAATAAACGAGGAAAAGGGAACGTATAAGTGTGAATATTGCGACCAAATATATTCTTGGGAGGGATAAAATGCAGGTTCTTATAAAGAAAGCAAGAATAGTGGATGAGTCTAAAGATTTTATTGGAGATTTATATATTAGAGATGGAAAAATAAAGGACTTTGGTACAAATTTAAACTATAATTGTAAAACAATAAATGGAGAAGGCTTAATTTTAATGCCTTCTTTCATTGACCTACATGTTCATTTTAGAGAGCCAGGATTCACTTATAAAGAGGATTTACTTACTGGAGGACTGGCCGCACTAAAGGGTGGGTATACATTAGTTAACTTAATGGGAAATACTAATCCCATTTGCTCTTCCATGGACACAGTAGAATATGTATTAAATAAAGCAGAGGAACTAAATTTAGCAGATGTTCACCAAACAGTTTCTATAACAGAGAACTTTGATGGGCATACCCTTGAGCATTTAGGTACTTTAGATAGTAGAGTAAAATTTATATCCGATGACGGAAAAGGAGTAAAGTCAAATATAGTTATGTATAATGCTATGATTAAAGCTAAGGAAAAGGGACTAACTATTATGACCCATGCAGAAGATGATGAGCTAACTCCAATTGACTATAGAATATCGGAAAATATTATTACAATTAGAGATATTTATTTATCTAAAGTAACGGGAGCGAGGCTACATTTATGCCATGTAAGTACAATAGAGGCTATTGAGGAAGTAAAAAGTGCAAAGAGAGAAGGGGTTAATGTTACATGTGAAGTAACACCACATCATATAGCCCTTTGGGATAATGATTTTAAGGTTAATCCTCCTATAAGGACGAAATTAGATGCAGAAACACTTATTCAAGGTATAATAGATGGAACTGTAGACACTATAGCTACAGACCATGCACCACATACTAAAGAAGATAAAGAAAAAGGTGCTCCGGGATTATCAGGAATAGAAACGGCATTTCCTGTTTCCTATACTACTCTAGTTAGATCTGGTAAAATAGATTTAATGAAATTATCTAAGATTATGTCAGCAAATGCAGGAAGAATAATGAATGTTAAGAAAGGTAAAATAGAAAAAGGCTATGATGGAGATATAGTTTTATTGGATTTAAATAAAGAAATTATAGTAGATGGAGAAAAATTTATATCTAAGGGGAAAAATACTCCATTTAATGGAATGAAGTTTTATGGGGAAGTAGTAATGACATTCAAAAATGGAGAAGTTAAATATATAAATAAGGAATAAGATATTTAGGGGTGAAGAAGTGATAATTGATAGATTATATAATGAGGTAGAAAGAAAAGGCAATGTCTGCGTTGGATTGGATACAAGTTTAGATTATATTCCTGAGAAAATGAAGAAGAAGTATAAAGATATAGATGAGGTTATTTTTCAATTTAATAAAAAAATAATTGATTGTACGGAGGATATAACTGCAATTTATAAGCTGCAAATCGCATATTATGAGTCCTATGGAATTCGAGGATTATTTGGTTATATGAAAACCCTAGAATATTTAAGGAGTATTAATGCACTGTCCATAGGAGATGTAAAACGTGGAGATATTGCTTCTACAGCAGATATGTATGCTAAAGCACATTTTGAAGGAGATTTTGAAACTGATTTTATTACCCTTAACCCATATATGGGCTTTGATAGTATTACTCCATATTTAAAATATTTAGATAAGGGTAGTAAGGGTGTGTTTGTACTTCTAAGAACTTCTAATCCAGGTGCAAAAGATATAGAGTATCTAAATGTGGAAGGTAAGAGTCTTTATTATCATGTAGGTGACAAACTAGAAGAAATGGGTTCAAAATATATTGGGAGATCAGGTTATAGCTTAATTGGTGCTGTAGTCGGTGGCACTCATCTAGATGAAGCAATTGAAATTAGAGAAAAATATAAAGATATGTATTTCCTAATACCTGGATATGGTGCTCAAGGGGCTAAGGGTAAAGATGTAAGTCTTTACCTTAATGAAGGAAATGGTGGAGTGGTAAATTCTTCAAGAGGTATAATTACAGCTTATAAGAAGCATGAAGACGGAGTACTTAATTTTGAAAAATATACTAGAGAAGCAGTACTTTCCATGAGGGAGGATATAGGCTATGGAGGATAGCTATAAAGACGGAATAATCTATTCAAATACTGAAATAAGCCCAAATATATATGAGATTGTTCTTGAAGGAGAATTTAAGGGGTTCCCTGGACAATTCTATATGATTAGGGGATGGAATGGATTAGATCCATTTTTACCTAGACCCATAAGTATTGCTGATTTAGACAATGGAAAAATTAAATTTCTATATGAAGTTAGGGGTAGAGGTACTCATATCATATCAAGATTAAAAAAAGGTGACAGATTAAGTGTACTAGGACCATTAGGCAATGGATTTGATTTAAATTTAAAAGGGAAAATTGCATTGCTATCTGGTGGGATAGGTATTGCACCTATGTTATATTTAGCTAAAAATCTTTCAGGAGAAGTTACTATATATAGTGGTTTTAGAAATGATGCTTACTTTTTAGACCAAATAAAACCCTACGTAAAGAATATTTTTATTGCTACAGAAGATGGCTCTATTGGACATAAGGGATTTGTAACTGAGTTATTTGACCCAAGTAAATACGACTTAGTTTTAACCTGTGGACCAACTCCTATGATGGAAGTAGTTATAAAAATGTGTAAGGGTGAAGTACCAGTATATGTCTCAATGGAATCTCGTATGGCTTGTGGTATAGGTGCTTGTCTTGGATGTACAATAGAAACCATCAGAGGAATGGAAAGGGTATGCAAGGAAGGTCCAGTATTCAAAGGTGAGGAGGTTATATTACATGACTAAGGTAAACATATGTGGTATAGAACTTAAGAATCCAGTCATAGCTGCCTCGGGAACCTTTGGTTTTGGGAGAGAGTTTGAAGAATATTTTCCCATAGAAAAATTAGGAGGTATATCTACTAAAGGCCTCACCCTAAATAAAAGAAATGGAAATAAGGGAATACGAATATATGAAACTCCATCAGGGATTATGAATAGTATAGGTTTACAAAATCCTGGGGTAAGGGGATTTATTGATGAAGAACTACCATTTTTGGAGAAAAAAGATACAGTAATATTAGCTAATCTAGGAGGAAGTACTTTAGATGATTATTTACAGGGGATAGAGTTATTAAATGATGCTTCAGTCAATTTCATTGAATTAAATATCTCTTGTCCCAATGTAAAAGAGGGTGGTATGGCCTTTGGTATAAAATGTAATACTGCATCCGAAATAGTAAAAGAAGCTAAGAAAGTATCTAAAAAACCAATGATAGTAAAGCTATCTCCAAATGCGGAAAACATAAAAGAGATGGCTTATGCTTGTGTAGAAGCTGGGGCAGATGGACTTTCTCTTGTAAATACTTTTAATGCTTTAGCAATAGACATTTATAAAAGAAGACCTATATTTAACAATATAACTGCAGGTCTATCAGGACCATGTATTAAGCCCATTGCTTTAAGAATGGTATATGAAGTAAATCAGGTTGTAGATGTGCCTATAATAGGCATAGGTGGAATAACAACAGCTGAAGATGCCATAGAATTTATTATGGCAGGAGCTACAGCTATTCAAGTGGGAAGTGCTAATTTTATCAAACCAAATATTAGTATGGATATTATTAAAGGCATTGAAGAGTTTATGGAAAAGCAAGGAGTTAAATCCTTAAAAGAAATCAGAGGAATAATTTAAGACAATTAACAAAGAACAATCAAAACATTAATTTATTAATTAGTTTTTTAGTTTTCAATTGTTAACTGTTAATCCTTAATTGCAAACTGAAGAAAGGGGTTTTAAAATGATAATTGATTTATTAAAGGAATCAAATGCATTGCTTGAAGGACATTTTTTATTATCATCAGGAAAACATAGTGATAGATATGTACAATGTGCAAAACTATTGCAATATCCAGATAGAGCAGAAAAAGCCATAGCTTATATAGTAGAAAAAGTAAAAGATTTAGATATTGACATAGTTGTAGGACCTGCTATGGGAGGAATTATTGTAGCTTATGAACTAGGACGTCAATTAGGTAAACCTGCTATATTTACTGAAAGAGAAGAAGGGGAAATGAAACTAAAAAGAGGTTTCCATATTGAAAAAGGGCAAAAGGTACTCATCACTGAAGATGTTGTAACCACTGGTAAATCAGCATATGAGGCTATTAGAGTTGTGGAGGAATATGGTGGAGTAGTAGTTGGAATAGCGTGTATAGTCGATAGGTCTAAAGAAGATATTAAATATCCTGTCTATGGTGGTACTAAATTAGAGATAAAAACTTATGATATAGAAGAATGTCCATTATGTAAGGAAGGATTAACCATAGTGAAACCAGGAAGTAGGAAAATAAAATAATAATTAACAATTAGAAAATAAAATAATGATTGCCAAGAGGACTTGTTTCTTGGCAATCATTATTTTATTTCTTTGTTTCTTTATATAAGTCTGAGCCAATAGTCCTATTTTTATCTTCAGTTATATTATTTAATGAATTACTTTTAGAGTTAAATAGAACATCTTCTGGTATATTTATAAAGCTTCCTCTAGGAGGAAAAACTTCACTATTTGAATAAAATCCAGAATCATCTATATCACTTTTTTTATTAGATAAATTAGATTGTTTTTTACTAACATTATCAGTATAATAGGGCTGATTAAGCTTTTCTTTATCCTTCATATTGTCACCTCCAGTTATTATAATAGTATTGACTATAGAACTATTTATATTAATGCAAAAAAAAGGAATATAACTTATAATATTTAGTAGAAATCTTTATAAAAAATCCTCCGTATCAACTTTTTCTGTGAACAAAGTAAATTATAATGTTTGAAAAATTCAAATAAAAGAGTAAAATTATACTTAAGGAGTGATTTAATGTTTGGTAAGACTATTAATTTAGATGAAAGTATATTGATTAAAAATAAAATATCCTTATTGCATAATGATGATTCTTGGAATAAGTTATTTGGAGATGCTAATGATAAGAATATTCAAAATGCAAAAGAAGAACTTACTCAACTTGTAAATAAGGAGAAGGAAATAGAAACTAAAAATAAAGAATTACAAAAAGAAAAAATGAAATGTATGAAGATGATTCTAGGAGTATCTGATTCCATAAATAATGATAATAAGGTTGAAAACATAAAGCTTTTAGATGATTATAAAAATCGAATGATTGATATAAATGAAGAATTAGAGGAAATTACTTTTCAACTTGAAACCATACCAAAGGAAATAAGGGAATCAAATCTTAAACTTTTAAATGCAACTATTCAATATGGATATAGTGAACTTAAGGCTAGGGAAAAAATTGTTAATCAATCAGTAAATGAAATAGAAGTTTTAAGGCAAAGGTTAAAGGAGCTAATGAAGACAAAGCATGATTATGAAGAATGGGTAAATGAAACATATACATTTCTTCATGGACTTTTAGGTTCAGAAATTATTGAAAAAATTGATAGAGAGAGATTTAAATAATATGTTTTATGAAAATATGATAGATATAGGAACAGATATTGTAAATGTAAATAGAATAAAAAATATAATTTTAGAGAAAAAGGATAGATTTTATCATAAGATATTTACACCGAAAGAAATAGAATATATTGTAAAAGGTAATGATAAAGCTACAACAGTAGCAGGTATTTTTGCTGCTAAAGAAGCTATCAGTAAAGTTCTAGGTACGGGAATTGGTATGGTAAGATGGAAAGAAATAGAGATACTTCATTATGATAATGGGAAACCATATGTAAATCTCATTGGAAGCGGAAGTTTGAAACTTCAAGAATTGGGCTTTGATGGAATGAAAGTATCCATCTCACATGAAGAAAACTATGCTATAGCCTTTGCAATGGGATATAGAAGTAATGACATAAATATTAAAATAGATAATTCAATAAAAAAACTATTACCTAAGAGAGAAAAAGATAGTCACAAGGGAACTTATGGAAGAGTAGCTATTATAGGTGGAAGTAGAGGTATGGTAGGAGCACCTTATTTAACTTCCATGGCAGCACTAAGAACTGGTTCTGGTCTGGTATATACCATAATACCTAAATCCTTAGAAACCATAATGTCTATAAAACTTACGGAAGCCATAGTAAAGTCAGCAGAAGATAACAAGGGATATTTTACAAAAGATTCATTAATTGATATTCTTAAAGGAATAGAAAACATGAATGTATTGGCTATAGGGCCTGGCATAGGAGCAGATGAAGAAAGGGCCTATTTAATAGAAGGAATTATAAAGAATTGTAATATTCCAATAGTTTTAGATGCAGACGGAATAAACTGTTTGTCTTTTAATCCAAGTATTTTATATAATCGAAACCAATCAATTGTTATTACGCCTCATCCTGGAGAATTAGCTAGATTTCTTGGAAAAAATATAAAAGAAATTCAAGAAAATAGAATTTATTATTCTAAATATACTTCTCATAAATATAATATAATAGTAGTTCTAAAAGGATGTAATACTATAGTTGCTGAACCTAGTGGAGAATTATATATAAATGCAACTGGAAATCCAGGAATGGCTACTGCAGGGTCTGGGGATTTACTTACAGGAATTATAGCCTCTTTTATAGGTCAGGGAATAAGACCATTTGATGCAGCAAAGCTAGGTGTATTTTGCCATGGATTAGCAGGAGATTTAGCAACTGCCTATAAAGGAGAATATGGAATTATTTCTACAGATATTTTGGAATGTATCCCCGATAGTATCAAAAAAATTTATAAGTAAAGGTTGGGGTGATATTGAAAAGGCTCCTATTATTTATATTGAGTACTATGGTTTTATTGACATCATGCAAATTTTCTTATAATAACAAACTACCATATAAAGATAAAAGGGTCTTGTCGAAAATTGAAAAAACCTATGAAAACTGTAATGGATATAAATGTAAAGCTAATGTTAAGATTATTTCCGAGGAAACAGAATCAATATATTTAATAGAAGAAATATATACAAAGCCTAATAAATATAGATTGGAGATTTTAAAACCAAAGGAAAGTAAAGGTATAATAATTTTAAATACAGATGACAAGATTTTTGTTGAGCATCCTTCCATTAATCAGTCTATATCATTAATAACTATAAAATCCTTAAATAAACAGATGTTAATGGGGGGATTTTATGAAAAGTTATCTAATGCTAATAAGGTAAACACTGAGAAAATAAATGGAGAAGAATATCTTACCTTTGAATTTAAGCTTGAAGAAAGAAATAAATATAGGGACTCTGCAAAAGTTTTGATAAAGAAGAAAGGTTTTACTCCATATAGGTTAAGTATTTTTGATGAGAGTGGAGGACTGCATGTGGAGATTACGTATGAAAACTTTAAATTTACTAAAAGTCTAAAGAAAAAATTATAAGGAGGTTTAAGAATGTATACTTTAGATGAAACAAGACCAGTATGGGCAGAAATTAATTTAGATAATTTGGCTCATAATATTAGGGAGGTAAGAAAACATACAGATAAGAATGCATTAGTTACAGCTGTGGTGAAGGCAAATGGTTATGGGCATGGTTCTTTGGAAATTTCAAGGACCTTTTTGGATAATGGTGCTGATAGATTAGCTGTGGCTCTTTTAACAGAAGCCATAGAATTAAGGAAGGGAAATATAACTGAGCCTATTTTAATATTAGGCTATACTCCCCCAACTCAGTATGAGAAACTATTGGAATATAATATTATTCAGGCTATATATAATTATGAAGATGCTAAAATATTATCTAATAAAGCAGTAGAATTAGGTAAAAAAGCTACTATTCATATTAAGATTGATAGTGGAATGGGTAGAATTGGTTTTCTCCCTACAGAAGATTCTATAAAAGACATAATAGGTATATCTAAGCTTCCTAATATATATGTAGAAGGAATATTCACTCATCTTGCAAAGGCAGATGAAATAGACAAATCTCATGCAATGGAACAATTTGAAAGATATATGAAAGTTGTTAATGATTTAGAAAAACAGGGATTAAATATACCAATAAAGCATGTGTCAAATAGTGCTGGAATTATAGATATACCAAAGTTTAATTTAAATATGGTAAGGGCAGGTATAATGATTTATGGTTTCTATCCATCTGAAGAAGTTGAAAAAAATATGGAATTAAAGCCAGCAATGACTTTGAGGGCTAAGATATCTCATTTAAAGGTAGTACCTAAAGGAACGGGGATTAGTTATGGTCAAATATTTGTTACAGAAAAAGAATCTAAAATAGCTACTATTCCAATAGGGTATGCAGATGGATTTACTAGAATGTTAACTGGAAAGGCAGAAGTAACTATAAATGGTCAAAGGGCAAGAATAGTTGGGAAAATATGTATGGATCAATGTATGATAGATGTTACACATATAGATGATGTAAAATTAGGTGATGAGGTAGTAATATTTGGTTACGGCTTGGATTATCCCACAGCTGATGAGTTAGCATCAAAACTTGGTACAATAAACTATGAAATTGTATGTATGGTAGGAAGAAGAGTTCCTAGGGTATATATGTCGAATGAAAAAATAGTTAAAATAAAGGATTATTTATTAGAATAAAAATTAAATGGAATAAATTTTTAGATAGGTTGACATGGACAATAGAAAACATATATAATTAATTCAGACTATTTTTATATATTTTATCTAAGACGTTTGTATGGGAGGTGTCTTTATGGCTGAGACTAGAAGGATAACTGTTAGTTTACCTAATAGCCTCCTTGAAGAAGTAGATGTAATGGTTCCTATGGAGTATAAAAACCGTTCTGATTTTATAGCAGAGGCCATGAAACTCTTTATTAATGAAAAAAAGAAATTAGATATTATTGAGCAATTAAGGGAAGGATACAAAGAAATGAGTCAAATTAATTTAGTTCTTGCTGAAATGGGGTTAGAACAAGATATTGTTGATCTAGCAATATATGAGGCAAGTCTTAAGAGGCAGGCGATGTTATGATAGTTAAACGAGGAGATATATATTATGCTGATTTAAGTCCTGTTATAGGATCTGAGCAGGGGGGAGTAAGGCCTGTACTTGTTATTCAAAATGATATTGGAAACAAATATAGTCCTACCATTATTATTGCTGCAATCACTTCCCAGATAAATAAGGCGAAGTTGCCTACACATGTGGAAATAAATGCTCCAGAATACGGACTACCTAAGGACTCAGTAGTCCTTCTGGAGCAAATAAGAACAATAGATAAAAAAAGACTTCGTGAACGGATAGGAAGATTTAGTGATGAAATGATGGTCAATGTAGATGAATGTTTAAGAATAAGTCTAGGGTTAATAGAATTATAATAAATACATACATATTAAAAAATAAGCATTGTTTAATGCTTATTTTTTTATTGATTTTGTAGTATAATTAAAAACAGTGAAGAGTTAAAATGAATAGTGAATAGTTTTAAGTAAATATTGAGGGGATTTTTAATATTAGTTATTCATTATTACACATTAGATAAATTAGGGAGGTTAATACATATGAAGAATAAAGTTAAAAGAATAGGAATTGGATTAGGTGCATTGGTTATATTATTAGGAGCAACAACAGTATTTTCAGAGCCAGGTTCTGAGTCAGATCCATTGGTTACCCTTAGTTATGTGGAGAAAAAAATAGAGCAGTTAAAGTATTATGTTGATGAAAAATTAGGGACAAAGAGTAATGGAAATAATGATGTAGGCTCATGGGCAGTGGTTGAACTTCCAAGTGGAAAGTCTTTAATTTGTAAAGATGGCACAGAAATAATATTAAGATCGGGAAATGCTAGAGCTATAGCGGTGGTAACTAACGGAATAATGAATGGATTAACTGATGTTACTGCTGGTAAGGATCTAGTGATGGAAGAAAATATAAAGGCAAACCACTTAATTATAGTACCAAGAGATGACGGCAGAGGTGCTAGAGCTTTGACAAATAGCTTTTTTCTTGTAAAAGGAGACTATGAAATACGATAGATAAATATAGCAGTTGATAAAATAAGATATAAAGGCTAAAATGGAATATAAGTCGAAATGGAGGAAATTTTATGGAACTAATGAATGCAAAGAAAATAACTATAATAGGATTAGGATATATCGGTTTGCCTACTGCTGCTATATTTGCTAAATCAGGTATGGAAGTATTAGGCTATGATATTAATGAAAGAGTAATAAATGCTTTAAACAAAGGAAAGATTATAATTGAAGAACCAGGACTTGAGGATTTAGTTAAAGAAGTTGTAGATAAAGGAAGTTTAAAAGGCATTACTAAATTAGAGAAGTCCGATGCCTTTATTATTTCTGTTCCAACGCCAATTAACAAGGATAAAACTGCTAATATGGATTATGTTAAAAAGGCAGCTGAGTCCATAGTACCAATACTTAGTAAAGGAAATATTGTGGTATTAGAATCAACTTCTCCACCAGAATCTACGGAGAAAATAATAGTTCCTATACTTAAAAAATCGGGACTTAATATAGGTGAAGAAGTTTTTGTAGCCCATTCACCAGAAAGGGTGTTACCAGGTAAAATAATTCAAGAGTTGATTGAAAGTGATAGAATTATTGGTGGAATAAATGAAAAATCTGCTAAGTTAGTTAAAGAGCTATATGGTGTTTTTGTTAAGGGAAAAATATTTACAACAGATTCTAAAACAGCAGAAATGTGTAAACTTATGGAAAATACTTATAGAGATGTTAATATTGCATTAGCAAATGAGCTTGCTATAACCTGTGAAGAAATGGGAATAAATGCATGGGATGTTATAGAATTAGCTAATAGACATCCAAGAGTTAATCTTCACCAACCAGGGCCAGGCGTAGGGGGACATTGTTTGGCAGTAGACCCTTGGTTTATTGTAGAAAGGCAGAGTAAAGGAAATATTATTAGACTTGCAAGAGAAACTAATGATGGTATGCCAAAACATATATTAAATAAGTTAAAGGAAATTTTTCCAGATGAAAATGCAAAAATAGCTATATTAGGTCTTACATATAAGCCAAATATAGATGATATGAGAGAAAGTCCAATTGTAAATTTAGTAAGTTTATTAAGAGAGAATACTAGATTTACTTTATCATTACATGATCCTCATGCTTGTAAGGATAGTCTTGAAATAGGTAATCTTATGGTAGATTCACTATATGATGCAGTTAAAGATTCGGATTTAATAATGCTTGCAGTAAATCATAATGAATATAAAGATATAGATTTTGAGAAAGTTTCTACATTGATGAAAGACAAGCATATCTATGATACTAGAAATTTCTTAGATGAAGGCTTTCTTAAAGGTTTAGGTTTTAAAATTACATTGCTAGGTAGGGATTAAAGATGGAAAAAGTTTTGATTGTTGCCAATGAATTTCCACCAATGGGTGGGGCTGGTGTTCAGAGGACTACAAAATTTGTTAAATATTTACCTAAGTTTGGATATGAGCCAATAGTTATAACAAAAGAACATGTTTCAGATTTAACAGATAGTACTCTTTTGGAAGATTTACCTAAGGAATTGAAAATATATAGGCTTAAACCTTATGATACTGTAAATAGAAAAGGATTTCTTAGATTGCCTTTTAAGTTTATAGGCACTAGATTATTATCACCAGATTCAGAATATTTTTGGTATTATTTTAACAAGGACAAGGTAGCTGAAATAATTAAAAAAGAAAATATAAATATAATATATACTACTTCATTTCCCTATAGTTCTCATTTAGTGGGGTTATATATAAAAAGGTTATTTCCAAGTATCAGATGGGTAACTGATTTTAGAGATGAATGGACAAATAATCCTTATCACCTAGATAGTTGGCATAAAAGAGTAAAATTAAAGTTTGAAAAGAAAAAGGAATTGGAGGTTACTAATGAATGTGATTTTTTAATTACTAATACTCCTTTTATGTTAGAGAATTTTGTTAAAGATAATCCAGCTTTAATAGGACGTTCTACTTATATACCTAATGGGTATGACGAAGAAGATTTTGTTGGGCTTAGTGATTCAAGAGATGGTAAAGATAAGTTTGTAATAACTTATACTGGCTCTCTTTATGGTAGACGAAATTTAATTGAATTTTTAGAGGGCTTAAAAATAGCAATAGACAATAATAAAATTGATAAAAATAAACTTGAAATAAGGATTGTTGGCAATATATATCAAGAAGTTTTAGAGGAATATGCTAAAAAATATGATTTAGTAGAGAATATGAAATCATTTGGATATTTACCACATAGAGAAAGCATACAAATGTTATACAATTCAGATATTTTGCTATTGGTAATTGGCAAAGGAAAAGGTTCTAAGAATTTTTATACTGGAAAGATATTTGAATACATTAAAGTAAATAGACCTATTTTAGCAATTGTTCCCGAGGATGGGGCGGCTGCACAAGTAATAAATGAAACAAACACAGGAACTGTAGTAGATCCAGAAGATATAAATGGTGTTAGTATTGCTTTAGAAAAATATTATAATAGTTGGATAGAAGGAAAATTAACTCACGAACCAAAATGGGATAAAATTAAGATTTATAGTAGAGAATCTCAAGCCAAACAATTATCTGAGATATTAAAAGTAGCAAATAATATTTAGTAATAATTTTAGGAAGGTGAAATTTGTGAAAAAAAGATGGAATTGGATAGATACAACTATAACGATTATAATAATATTAGCCGTTGTAGCATTCTTAAATAGGGGAAAGATAATAAACAAATCTAAAGAAGTGGTAACTGCAGGTGGTAAGAATATAATCATAACTGCTGAAGCTAGTGAATTGACTAAGGAAATGGTAACAGATTTAAAAGTAGGAGATCAAATGTTTTCCCAAAATAACCTTCAAAAAGGGTTTGTAGAAGAGATAGATATTAATCCTAAGATACAATCAGTTGTAGGAGAAGATGGGAAGATTGTTACCTATGAAGATGCAGAAGAAATAACAGTAACAGTAAAAGTCAAAGCTGAAGTTGCTTCATCTGGGCCTTATATGGATTTAGGTGGTCAAGAGATAAAGGTAGGGCTTCCTATAATATTAAAAACAACTACAGTTGAATTTCCTGGGACTATAAAGTATATAGAGGTGAAATAATGAAATTAATAGATGAAAAAGGTAGAATTTTTGGTAAAATAAACATTTTAGATTTTATAGCTATGGCTTTAGCAGTATTTTTAATATTTTTATCTGCTCTAAAGGTATTAAATAAAGATCTTACAGATTTATCAGTAAAAGATGAAATAGTTAATGTAGAAGTAGAGGCTACTATTGTAATAGATAAGGGTTATCTTGATGTAATAAAAGTTGGAGATCAATTAGGGGAAATGAAGCATTATTTAGATGCTTATGTGGAAGATGTTGAGATATTACCAGTAGAGGCAACAAACTTAGATAAAAATGGTAATGTGGTTACATCAATTGATCCAATGATGGAAAAAGCTAGAATTAAATTTAAAGCAACTACTCCATATAAGAATTATAGTTATAAATTTGGTAAACAGGAATTAAGACAGGGAAAAACAATTTTTATAGAATCTGACTTATATAGATTAAAAGCTCAAATAGTAAGTTTAAAGGTAGTGGATTAATATGGATATAAAAAAAGCTGTTAAAGGAAGTTTTCTTTTCAACCTTATACTTGGGCTTAAAAAACTATCGGATAATAGTTTTTTATTTAGGTTGCAAAGTAAAACTGATAATAAAAGAAAACATAAACCAGAAGAGTACAAGACTTGGATGGATATTAGTTTTATCTATATGTTTTTTATGAATTTAGATAATAGACTTATGAAGATGGAAGAGTCTATATTTAAATCTTTAATGACTAGCAGAATTTTAAGTCCATTTACGAAGTTTAAAAAAGAAAGGATAGATGTACAGACCCCTATTAGAGATAATAGTTATTTATATAAAATAATTAGGAAGATAAAGGGGAAAGGTTCGTGGCTAGATTTATTAATATTTATTCCTGCTTCTTATTTTGTGGTAGACTTTGTAATTAGAAGAACTAGAGGGTTAGCAGTTTTAGGTTCTATATGGGATGAATTAGCATTGATTGTTTTAACTTTATATATAATTGCAAAGAGACTATTATCTGGTGGAAAGATTAAACATAATTTTACTCCAATGGATATACCAGCAATTATCTATATAATTATGGGAATTTGTCATGTACTTATAATTGCTCCTAATTTGGGTATAGCAATAGAAGGTTTTAGGGCAGTCTTTCAACATATTCTTTGGTATTTCATTGCTACACAATTTATTCGAAGCATTGAGGATTCAGAGAGAGTTATTAATTTAATGCTTTCCATAGGATTATTTATGGGGATTCATGCTGTATATCAGTATATTGCAAGAGTTCCTATGCCAGGGAACTGGGTAGATACCACTGAAAATATTAGAACTAGGGCTTTCTCTATAGTTGGTAGTCCAAATATATTAGGTGTTATTTTTGTTTTATTTATACCTATTGCAATTTCAATGTTTATCACTCATAAAAATAAATATATGAAAATATTTTACTTATGTGCAAGTGGATTTATGACATTAGGATTACTTCTTACACTTTCAAGAGGTGCATGGTTAGCCTTTGCTTTAGCTATGTTTATTTTTATCATTGCATTAAATCCCAGATTGATAGTTCCATTTATGGCATTTGTAGGTATATTTATTTTATTTGGCGGCTCATTAAGTCAAAGATTATTGTTTATGCTTTCACCAGTATATCTAGTAAAGTCTGCTGCTGGAGGTAGATTATACAGATGGGATATAGGAATTAAGATGTGGCATAGAAATAGACTGTTTGGTGTTGGACTAGGAAGATTTGGAGGGGCTGTAGCAATCAATAATCAATTAGCACCTTTCTACTTAGATAATTACTATTTAAAAACATTAACGGAAATGGGCATATATGGTATAGTTGGATTGGCATTTGTTATTATATGTTTTATTATTTCTTCTATAAAAATAATAAAATATCAAAATGATACTAAAAATAGAATAGTTGCCATCGGATTATTTTCAGGAGCTATGGGGGTATTAGCACAAAATTTTGTTGAAAATATATTTGAAGTACCAGCTATGATTATATACTTTTGGATTGCTGTTGCATTGATAAATACTTTCGCACCACAGCATATAATTAATGGAAAGGGGGCTCTCAAATGAAAGTACTTCATCTAATAAGCGGTGGAGATACAGGAGGAGCTAAAACCCATATAATTTCACTTATAAGGGGTATCAACAAATTAATAGATGCTAAAATCATATGTTTTATTGAAGATACATTTTATTATGATGCCAAAGCTTCAGGCATAGATATTGAAGTATTTAAGCAAAAAAATAGATCTGATATGTCAGTAGTCCGCAGACTTACAGATGAAATTGAAAAGGGAGAATATGATTTAGTCCATTGTCATGGTGCTAGGGCTAATTTTATTGCTATGTTTTTAAAGAATAAAGTAAATAAGCCTTTTATTACCACTGTTCATAGTGATTATAAATTAGACTTTAAAGATAATTTTTATAAGAGATTGGTATTTACAACATTGAATATACTTGCATTAAAACAGTTTGAATACTATATAGCTATTTCAGATACATTTAAGGAAATGTTAGTAGATAGGGGATTTAAAAGAGATAAAATATTTACTGTGTATAATGGAATTGATATGGAGCAGGAATTAAAGTATGTATCAAAAAATGAGTTTTTCAAGAGATATGGAATTGACTATGAAGGGAAAATTATAGTTGGAATTATTGCCAGATTAGATCAAGTAAAAAATCATGAAACATTTATAAAAGCAGCAGAGATTATATTAAACCAACGAAAGGATATAATATTCCTCATAGCAGGAGAAGGAAATGAAAGGAAAAGATTGGAGGTTTTAGTTGAAGAATTAAAGTTAAAAGAATATATTCATTTTTTAGGATATGTGAATGATCCATATTCATTTTTTAATGCAATAGACATAAACACTTTAACTTCCATAAGTGAAAGTTTTCCCTATGCCATATTAGAGGGAGCTATAATGAAAAAAACTATTATATCTACCAATGTAGGTGGATTGAGTAAATTAATTGAAGATGGAGAAAATGGATATTTGATTAAAGTAGGAGATAGTAAAGCTTTATCTAATAAAATAGATATCTTAGCATCAGATAAGTCTAAGATTGAAAGCATGGGTGAAAAATTATATAGAAAAGTTGAGGAAAATTATTCATCTGATGCAATGGCTAAAAAACATGTGGAAATTTATCAAGAAATATTAGGTAATATAAAATGAATCATATAATGCTTTTATTTGGAAAAGATAGTTTTTGGGAAAAGGAGAATTTCTATGGGATTTAAAAAATCAATTCTTATATCAGGATATTATGGATTTGATAATAGCGGAGATGATGCTATTTTAAAGGCTATAGTAAAAGATATTAAAGAATATAATAAAGAAATAAATATAACTGTGCTTTCCAAAAACCCTTTAAAGACTGAGAAAATGTATTCTGTAAATGCTATCAATAGATTTAAGTTTAGAGAAGTATTTATAGCTATGAAAAATTCATCTTTATTTATTTCTGGTGGGGGATCTTTGCTGCAAGATGTAACAAGCACTCGTTCCTTATTATACTATCTAGCTTTAATGAAAATAGCAAAACTATATAAGAAACCTGTAATGATATATGCAAATGGCATTGGTCCCATTAGAAAGAAATTAAATAGATTTTTGACAAGAAAGATATTAAATAAGGTAGATTTAATTACTCTTAGGGATGAAGACTCTAAAGAGTTTATATATGATTTAGGAGTTAAAAATAAAAATATAATAGTAACAGCAGATCCTGTATTTACTTTAGAGCCATCATCAAAACCTAGGGTAGTAGAAATATTTAATGATGAAAAAATACCTACTAATAAGAAATTCATAGGCATTTCAATTAGGCGATGGAAAAATGCAGATAATTTAAAAAAAATTATATCTGATACTGTAAGATATATAATAAAAGAGTATAATGTAAATGTAGTGATGATACCAATGCACTATCCAGAGGATTTAGAAATAAGTCTTGAGATTAATCAAATGGTGAAAGAAGAAGGCTGCTATGTAATATCAGGAAAATATAATGTTGAAGAAATAATGGGGATAATAAAAGAAATGGAAATCATTGTAGCGATGAGACTTCATTCATTAATTTATGCAGCTACTCAAGAAGTTCCTATGGTAGGTTTATCCTATGATCCTAAGGTAGATGGAATATTACGTTCTATTGGAATGGGTTATATTTGTGATGTAAATGCTTTAGCTTATACCGATTTATTGGAAAAAATAAATGATGTATGGAATAATAGGGTGGAGATTAAAGAGCAGTTGCGAAAGCAAGACAAGGAGTTAAAAAATAAGGCTTTATCTAATGTAACTATGGCATTAGATTTATTAAAGGAGTAGATTGTTAAATGGATACCATAGAAATATTTGGAGTGAAAATACATAACTTAACATTTGATGAGGCTGCTGAAAAGGTAGAAAATTATTTAAAAGGTGATGAATTAAAAGCTATTTATACTCCAAACACTGAGATAGTCATGGGTGCTAGAGATGATGAGAAACTCAAGGAATTGATAAATGGGGGCGATTTAATAACAGCCGATGGCATAGGACTTATATATGCTTCTAGAATTAAGAAAAAACCTTTAAAGGAAAGAGTAACAGGATATTATATATCTCTTAAGCTCCTTGATATAGCTAACGAAAATAATTATAGTCTATACTTATTAGGAGGAAAGGATGGAGTTGCTAAATTAGCAGCGGAAAATATAGAAAAGACTTATCCTAATATTAAAATAGCAGGTTACCATCATGGATATTTTAAAGGCAGTCAAAATGACCATAAAAATCATGAAGAAGAGATTCAGATTATTGAGGATATAAATTCTTCAAATCCAGATATAATATTTGTTGGATTAGGGTTTCCTAAACAAGAAACTTGGATAGATGCAAATAAAGAGAATATAAAATCAAAGGTTATAATAGGCAATGGTGGTGTGATGGACATTTTATCAGGAAATACTAAGAGCGCACCTAAGATATTTGAAAAACTGGGTTTAGAATGGTTCTATAGATTAATCAAAGAGCCTTCTAGAATTAAAAGACAAATAGTATTGCCTAAATTTATGTTTAAAGTATTATTTTCTAAGGATGTAGTAAAGTAAGGAAGGGGAATTTTATGGCAAATAATGAAAAATGGTATAAGACTGTATATAGCTACATTCTAATAAGTGTTGGTGTATTCTTGATGTCTATAGCCTTGGATTATTTTTTAGCACCAAATACCATAGCTCCTGGTGGAGTTACAGGATTTGCTGTAGTTATAGAAAAAATAGTCAAAGTTCCTATATATATTACAAACTTAGCAATAAATATTCCATTATTTATTTTTGGTGCAAAAATTTTAGGAAAAGGAACAGCTATAAAGACTTTATATGCAACTATATTATTATCTTTCTTTTTAAAGATTTTACCACCAATAGTACTAACTCATGATTTATTATTATCTGCCATATTTGGAGGGGTATTATGTGGTATAGGGTTAGGATTAGTCTTTAAATTCGGTGGAACTACTGGAGGAACTGATTTAGCAGGTGCTATGCTAAATAATAAAATACCCAGTCTAAGTGTAACTACATTTATGACAATGATTGATTTATTTGTAGTTGTGTTTGCAGGCGTAGTAGGAAGAAATATTGAGATTTCTCTATACTCAATTATTGCTATGTTTGTTATAATGAAGGTAATAGATATGATTTTAGAAGGAATCGGATATCAAAAGGGATTTTTTATTATTTCTGATAATCCTGATAAAATAAGTGAAAAGCTTATGATGGAAATAGGTAGAGGGGTAACTTTATTGAAAGGTAAAGGAATGTATTCAAAGGAAGATAAAGATGTTCTTTTATGTGTAGTATCTAGGTCACAATTTGCTAATGTAAAGGATATAGTAAAGGAGACTGACCCCTATGCTTTTGTTATGGTATCTGAAATGTATGAAGTATTAGGTGAAGGATTTACCTATGATAAAAAACATTAGGAGGGATATAATGGATTTAAAAGAAATAGCTCGAAATATTAGAGTAGATATAATCAATATGTTAGAAAAATCTCAATCAGGACATCCAGGAGGCTCTTTATCAGCAGTAGAAATTTTAACAACACTATATTTTAAAGAGATGAAAGTGGATACAAAAAATCCTAGATGGGAAGATAGGGATAGATTTGTATTATCAAAAGGGCATGCTTCTCCAGTTTTATACTCTACTTTAGCGGAAAAAGGATTTTTTCCTAAAGGGGAATTGAATAACTTTAGAAAGTTAGGCTCGATATTACAAGGACATCCAGATATGAAGGATATTCCAGGCGTTGATATGACAACAGGTTCTTTAGGACAAGGATTGGCAGCTGCAAATGGTATGGCATTAGCAGGCAAATTAGATAATAAAGATTATAGGGTATATGCATTAATAGGAGATGGAGAGTCTCAAGAAGGATTAATTTGGGAAGCAGCTATGTTAGCTGCACATTATAAATTAGATAATCTAACTGTATTTTTAGACTATAATGGACTTCAAATCGATGGACCAAATAATGAAATAATGAATATTGACCCAATTGATGATAAATTTAGAGCATTTGGTTGGCATGTATTAACTATTAATGGACATTCCTTTGATGAAATATTAAATGCAATAGATGAAGCAAAAAATATGAAAAACAAACCTACTATGATAATTGCTCATACCCATAAGGGTAGAGGTATATCATTTATGGAAGATAAAGTAGGTTGGCATGGAAAGGCTCCGTCAGCTGAAGAAGCTTCTAGGGCTTTAGAAGAATTGGGAGGTGGATTAAATGGCTAATATGATTGCAACAAGAGATGCTTATGGAGAGGCATTAAAAGAATTAGGCGGTAATAATGAAAATATAGTGGTATTAGATGCAGACCTTTCAGGTTCTACTAAGACATCTGTTTTTGCTAAAGCTTATCCAGAAAGATTTTTTAATGTAGGTATAGCAGAACAAAATTTAGTAGGTACAGCAGCAGGATTAGCTACTGCAGGCAAGATTCCTTTTGCAAGCAGTTTTGCAATGTTTGCTACAGGTCGTGCTTTTGAAATTATAAGAAACTCAGTATGCTATCCAAAATTAAATGTAAAAATTGCAGCAACTCATGCAGGTTTAACTGTAGGAGAAGATGGAGCAACTCACCAAGCATTAGAGGATATTAGTCTAATGAGGTCTTTACCCAATATGGTGGTTTTAAGTCCTGCAGACGCCATAGAAACAAAACAATGTATATTTAAAGCAGCAGAACATAATGGACCAGTATATATAAGACTTGGAAGGGCAAAAGTTCCTGTAATATTTGATGAAGATTATAAATTTGAAATAGGTAAAGCTGTGGAGTTAAAAGAGGGAAAAGATATAACTCTTATAGCCACAGGAGTTATGGTTGCAAAGGCATTATCTGCATCAGAAAAATTGGCTGAAGAAGGTATATTAGCAAGGGTTATAAATATGGCTAGTATTAAACCTATAGATGAAGATATTATAATAAAAGCAGCTAGAGAGACTAAAGGTATAGTTACTGTTGAAGAACATAGTATAATAGGAGGCTTAGGTAGTGCAGTAGCAGAGGTAGTATCTGAAAAGCAACCAACTCGTGTTATTAGGATTGGGACTATGGATACCTTTGGAGAATCAGGAGATGGATTTGAATTACTGGACAAATATGGACTTAATATAGATAATATTGTAAATAAAGCAAAAGAATTATTATAGTATGAAAACCTCTGATTATGTATAAATCAGAGGTTTTTTATAAGGAATAGGGAAGTTTTACTTTTAAGTCTTGTAAAAAAAGGATTTTTCGTCAATTAGTTTCAAAAGTGCTACCTTATAATGCTTACATAAAAGCCTTTTTTATAAAATATACATAATATAGTCCCATAAAGAATATTAATTATATAAGATTAATATTGGGGGGATAAGATTGAAAAGAAATCAAATTATTGCCTTGGCAATTATTTTAGTTATGGGAATTCTATTTATACCTAGATTATTAAAAGGTAGTGACAGCCAAGTTAAATTCAAAGTAGTACAAGAAGATGAAATACCAGAAAAGATTTCTGAAATGCTGCCTAAATATTTAACTGAAGAAAGAGCTTTAACATGTAAATACGAAGATGATATTTATGTTGTGGTTACAAGGGGGGAAAAAAATTCAAAGGGATATTTAGTAGAAGTTGCTCAAATCATTAAAGAAAAATATAATAAGGATGTATTTGATATAGTAGTTTATGCAAAGTTTACAGATCCAGACCCCAATGAAATAGTAGAGCAAGAATATGACTATCCATATATTGTAGTAAAAACCAATTTGAAAAATATGCCAGAGGAAGTACATTTAGATATTGAATATAATGAATAGAAGTAAATATTTACTTGGAAAGATAGCATATAAATAGTAAAGTCAAACCCTTTCGTCAGACTGTTGATAAAGTAAAATTTGTCAGCAGTTTTTTTATTTTTAAAAAAAGGGTTTTCCACTATGAATGTGGAATATATAAAGTAGGTTAGAAAGATTTTACTGCCTTAACCTATTGTATTGGAAAATATTACATAAAGGATTTCAGTGATTTATGGCGAAATAATATAATAGTAACAAAAAGGTTACAAAAACAAATGTAAATTGGAGGAGGAGCATATGAAGAAAACTACAAAAATAGCAATAGGAACAGTAGCATTAACTCTTTGTATTAGTACTACTAGTTTTGCAGAAAATCATATAGTAAAAAAAGGAGATACATTTTGGAAAGTTTCCCAGAAATATAGAATTTCAATAGAAAGTATATTAAAAGAAAATAAAGCTAATAAAGAAACAATAATTTATCCTGGACAAGTTATAAAGATTCCAGAAAGGCAAATAAAAAAGAACTCTGTAAATAGAGGAGCTGTAGATATAAGAGCCATAAAAAATACTATTGAAATACAAAATGAGGAAGTAAAAGAAAAAGAAGTACAAGAAGAAGTGATAAAAAAAGATGAAGTGATACAGGAGACATCAGTTAAAGAAACTACATATGGAGAGTATCTTAATTGGTTTAATGAAGTGGACAAAATAGTTCCAAGAGGGGCAGAGTTTAAGGTAATAGATTTTTATACTGGTAAATCTTATATGGTGCAAAGATCAGTAGGGTCAAATCATGCAGACTGCGAAACATTAACGAAAGAAGATACTGATATTATGAAATCCATATGGGGAGGTTTTAGCTGGGCAAGAAGACCAGCTATTGTAGAATATAATGGTAGAAAGATAGCAGCCAGCGTAACCTTTATGCCCCATGCAGGATTAGATAGCGTAGCAGGAGGAGCAATGACAAATAATAGATCAGGCGGATATGGTAGAGGGATTAACTTTGATTATATAAAGGGTAATGGAATAGACGGTCATTTTGATATACATTTTGCAGGTAGTACAAGACATATGGATGGGAAACAAGATACAGAACATCAAAAAATGATAAAAATAGCAGCAGGAATAAAATAAATGCGATGGGGTTTCCCCATTGCATTTATTTTATAACAAATAGGAAGGATCTACTTTAATGTCTTATAAAAAACATTACCTTATAATATTTCGATAGAAACTTTTTTGTAATTTAATCTTTTTGTAAACAAATATAAAAATTAGAATACATTGAACTATGAAATGGTGTATAATTAAAGGAGTTATTTATGGAGGTGATCTCAATGTTAGAAAGATATAAAGTTCCAGTTGAAAGACTAAGAAATCAATGTGATCCAAATATATTTCCCCATGAGACTACTAAAGATTGGATGATAGATAGAGAACTAATAGGGCAAGATAGGGCTATGGAAGCTCTAAAATATGGACTTTCTATGAGGAGAAAAGGATATAATATTTATGTATCAGGTTTTGCAGGTACAGGAAGGAGCTCCTATTCATATTTAGTTGCAGAGGAATTTGCTAAGAAGAGGCCTATACCATATGATTGGTGTTATGTATATAATTTTAAAAGACCTAATTGTCCTAAGGCGATAAATTTAGAGCCTGGAAAAGGCATAGATTTTAAGAAGGAAATAGAAACTGCTATAAAAAACATAGATGTTGAAATACCTAAGGCATTAAGTTCAAAGGACTATGAAGACAATAAAAACTCCATATTTAATGAAAATAAAAAAATGGCTGAAAATATATTAATAGAATTAAACAATTTTGCTAAAGAATATAATTTTGTATTTAAGCAAACTGAAAGAGGTATATTGAGTATTCCGTTAATTGATAATAGACCTATGACAGATGAAGAACTTGATAAGTTATCAGATGAAGATATGGATAGACTCGGGAATATATCAATAGAGCTAACTCAGAAATCTTATGACTACATTAAGCGAATAAAGAATATAGAAATTAAATTAAAAAATGAAATGAAAAAGCTAAAGGAAGAACAAGTTGCATTAGTGGCGACTACATTTATAGGACCAATTCAAGTTAAATATAGGGAAAATGAAGGAATAACCAATTTTCTTTTAGATATGAAAGAAGATATTGTAAAAAACTATGAAATGTTTTTAGATGATGAAGAAGAAAACTATATGGAAAAAATATTTCTTCAAGGAAATAAGAAAGAAGACTTTTTAAAAAGGTATTTTATAAATCTTTTTATAGATAATAGTTATAAAAAAGGTGCTCCAGTAATAAAAGAGATGAATCCAAATTATTATAATTTATTTGGGAAAATAGAATATGCTAATGAGATGGGTGTGGCAAAAACTGATCATACTAGGATTAAACCAGGTTCTATGCATGAGGCTAATGGAGGATATATATTAATTCAGGCAAAGGATATTTTACAAGATAAATTTTCTTGGGATGGTCTAAAAAGGGCAATAACTACTGAGGAACTAAAAATTGAAAATATTTATAGTTCTAATTTAACATCTGAGACCTTAAGCCCTGAAGCAATACCACTAGATATTAAAATAATAATTATAGGAGATTATATGACATGTCATTTCTTATATACTTATGATGAAGAGTTTAAAAAACTTTTTAGAATAAGAGCTGATTTTGATACTGAAATGGAAAGAAATAAGGAGAATATATTAAAAATTGGTTCATTTGTAGCTTACCAATGTAAAAAGGAAAATTTATTGCCATTTAATAGGGAGGCCTTAGGGACAATAATAGACTTAAGCAGTAGAATAGCAGATGAAAAGAATAAGCTTACTGCAAGTTTCAATAATTTGGTAGAAGTAATATATGAAGCTGATAGCTGGGCATTTAGTAAAGGCAAGAATATAGTTACAAAGGAAGATGTGGAAATAACTATATCTAAAAGACAATATAGAAATAATTCATATGAGGAAAGACTTTTAGAACTAATAGATAATGGAACTATTTTAATAGATACTGAGGGAGAAAAGATTGGAGAAATAAATGGACTTTCTGTCATTGACTTAGGGCAATATTCTTTTGGCAGACCTACTAAGATAACTGCAAATACTTACTTTGGTAAGGATGGAATAATAAATATTGAAAAGGAAACGGAGCAAAGTGGAAATATTCATGATAAAGGAGTCCTAATCATGAGTGGCTATTTAGGGGAAAAATATGCTCAAAATATTCAATTATCTATGACAGCTAGCATTACTTTTGAGCAATCCTATGATGGTATAGATGGTGATAGTGCTTCTAGTACAGAGTTATATGCCATATTGTCAAGTTTAGGAGATATACCAATAAAACAAGGAATTGCAGTTACAGGCTCCGTAAATCAGAAGGGAATAATTCAGCCTATAGGTGGAGTAAATGAGAAAATAGAGGGTTTTTATAATGTATGTAAGCTCAAAGGATTAAAAGGTGGAGAGGGAGTTATAATTCCAAGTAAAAACATAGACAATCTAATGTTAAATGAAGAAGTAATAGATGCAGTAAGGAAAGGGATATTTACGATTTATGCTATAAATACAATAGATGAAGGAATGGAAATATTAACAGGTATAAAAGCAGGAGAATTAAATGAGAATGGAGAATATGAAGAAAATACTATTAATGCTTATGTTCAGGAAAAATTAATATATTATGCTATGTTAGATAAAGAATTTGAAGAATAATGCGACAGGGGGACGGTTCTCCTGTCGCAAGATTTATTTTATAACCCATAAAATTATTCTGTTGCATAATTATCAAAATATCCTTGAATAAGTACTATAGGAGTACCCTTATCCCCACTACCGCTGGTTAAATCGCAAAGGCTGCCTAATAAATCTGTTAATCTTCTAGGGGTTGTCCCTAAAGATTCTTCTTTTTCAACTAGGTTGTTACCTTTACTATTTATTTTCTGTTTAACAGCTTCCATAACTTCATCCCCATGTAAATCATCTAATTCTGTATCTACAATATATTTTAGTTTCAATTCATTTGGAGTGCCTTCTAGTCCTTTAGTATATCCTGGAGAGACTACTGGGTCAGCAAGCTCCCAAATCTTACCTACAGGGTCTTTAAAAGCTCCATCTCCATAAATCATAACTTCAATATTTTTTTCAGTTTTTTCTCTCACTTTTTTTTGTACAGATTCAACAAAGCTTTGGCAATCTCTAGGGAATAACTTCAACTCATTTTCAGAAGCAAGATTTGAGCCAAGTACGCCATATTCTGGATTGTATCCAGAATTGTCTATAGATGAATTTAGAATATCATCTAGACCATAAACAATATTAGCCCCAGATTCTTTAAGAATTCTTTTAGTCCTATGCCTGTCATGAATATTTGCCACCAATATATCCTTAGTATAATCTAATATTGTTCTTGGATTATTAGAGAAAATTATTTCAATATTGTCTTTACCTATTTCTTTATACATATTTACATAATCTACACCAGTAAAGGGATGTACAACTTTTTCACCAAAAAGTTTTCTATAATCCGATTCTGTTAATATATCAGTATATGGATTAATTTTCAATTCATCCATTTTATCTATATCCATTAAATGATTTCCTACTTCATCAGAAGGATAAGAAAGTAGCAATACTACCTTTCTTCCGCTTGATATAATTCCTTTTAATATAATTGAAAATCTATTTCTACTTAAAATAGGGAAGACTAATCCTACAGTTGAAGGGAATTTAACCTTGATATCCTTAGCTATAGCATCAGCAGTAGCATAATTTCCTTGAGCTCTAGCCAAAAGTGATTCTGTAATACCCAAAACATCCCTATCTTTAATAGAGAAGCCTTCAGAGCTAGCTGCTAGGAGTAAAGAATCAACTACAATATTAGCTAAATCATCACCTTCTTTAACAATGGGAGTTCTAATCCCCCTTGCTGTAGTGCCTATTCTTCTTACCATCATAATTCCTCCTAAATAACAAATTAAATACCTCATATATTATACCACTAATAATGGAAATTAAAAGCTTAGTATAAAGTTTATTTTTCTAAGCAATTTATTGTTTCCTTTTCTGTTATTATAAAGTCTACAGGGAGATCAAAGGAATCTTTAGGAACTTCATCTACGATTTGCAAGTCAAATGCTAATCCAATTGTATTTACTTTTTCTTTAAACTTAGACAAAAATCTATCGTAGTAACCTCCTCCGTACCCAACCCTATAACCATCCCTAGCGAAAACAACACCAGGAACTAAAACTAAATCTATAGTATTAAAATCAATAAATCTTATAAAGTCCTTTTTAGGAGTAAGTATATTGTAATATCCTATTTCAAGCTCAGAAAAATCTAAAATCTTAGAAGCCTTTAACTCCTTAGTTTCAGGTATAGTAATAGGAACAACAACTGATTTACCATTCCCTATAGAATTTTTAATTATCTCATGTGTAATTATTTCATTTCCAAAGCTAATAAAAGACATAATAGTTTTAGAATTTTTATAATAATCCATTTCATATAGTTTGTTTTCGATAATATTACTATAATTTACAATGTTTTCTGTAGATAGTTCAGCTCTTTTTTGCAAAATTTTCTTTCTTAAAAATTTTTTATCCAAAATAATCACCTCTTATGGTTTATTTATCTTACATTTTATATTATAATATACAATTAAGGGAAAGTAAAAAAGGTTTGGAAATTAATGGGACTTTACTCAAGTTTTAATATATTATATTATAGAAAAACGAGGTGGTAAGATTGATAAAACTTGTGAATGTAAGCAAAGAATATGATAATAATGTTAAAGCTCTTTCAAATATAGATTTAGAAATACATAAGGGTGAATTTGTTTTTTTAGTAGGCTCATCAGGTGCAGGGAAATCTACATTGATTAAACTTTTATTAAAAGAAGAGGAACCTACAGATGGTAAGATAATGTTGAAAGATATGGATATAACCAAGGTCAGAAATAGAAGGGTACCATATATTAGAAGAAATATAGGTGTAGTTTTTCAAGATTTTAGATTACTTCCTAATAAGACAGTATATGAGAATGTAGCCTTTGCCATGGAGATAATAGGGGCTCACCCTAAGGAAATAAGAAGAAGTGTACCAATGGTGTTAAGCATGGTAGATTTAAGTAGAAAGGCTTCTAGTTTTCCAGATCAGTTATCTGGTGGCGAGCGTCAAAGGGTATCCATTGCCAGAGCCATTGTTAATAGTCCTCCAGTTTTAATTGCAGACGAACCTACGGGAAATTTAGACCCAGAAACTGCATGGGAAATAATGAAGGTTTTATCTGAAATTAATGGCAGAGGCACTACTATACTTATGGCAACTCATGCAAAGGATATAGTAAATAAGATGAAAAAAAGGGTAATAGAAATCCATGATGGCAAATTAATTAGGGACGAACAGAAGGGTGGATATGGTGATGCGATTTCGGGTATTTAAGAATATAGTAAAGCAGGGATTTCAGGGCATGTGGAGAAATCGAGGTATGGGGCTAGCTTCTGTTGGTTCTATATCAGCTGTACTTATTATATTAGGTATAGTTTTAATTTTGATTTTGAGTATAAATAATCTGGTACTAGAAGTAAAAACTAAGTTTGATGAGATACAAGTGTTTTTAGAGTTAGATTTAGAAGATAAAGATATAGGTATTATAGAGGAAACCATAAAGTCAAAGGAAGGTGTATTATCAGTAGTATTTCGTTCTAAAGAACAAGGACTAGAAATTATGAAGGAAGAATGGGAGGGAGATTCTTATTTATTAGATGGGCTGGAAGAAAATCCACTTCAAAACTCTTATATAATCCAATTAGAGGATATAAAATATGCAGATTCAGTAGTTAAAGAGATTAAATCCATAAAAGGGATAGAGGATGTAAAATATTATAAGGATATAATAGACAAGCTCATGATAATCGCTAATTATATTAGAGTTGGTGGTATAGTTGTAATAGGAGTTTTGGTATTAGTTTCTGTATTTATCATTTCTAATACTGTAAAAATTACAGTAGCTTCAAGAAGGCGAGAGATAAATATAATGAAATATGTAGGTGCAACCAATGGATATATAAGAGGACCTTTCATTATAGAAGGGGTTTTATTTGGTCTTATAGGTGCAGCATTATCTATAGTAGTTATAAACTATGGTTATGAATATTTCTTTAAATCAGTAAGTGATAAGCTTTATGTGCTTTTAACAGTATATTTAGTATCACCGGCTTTATTGGTGAAGGACATAACAATAATGTTTACTGCAATAGGTGTTGGTATAGGAGCATTAGGTAGTATATTATCTTTAAAACGTTTTCTTAATGTATAGGGGGGACAATATGAAAAAGAAAAAAATTATATATCTAGTATTGGCTTTAATATTTACATTTAATTTTATCCAAGTATATGCTGCGGATACAGTGGAAGATTTAAAGAAAAAACAAACAACAATTGATAAGAAAATAAAAGACACTAAAAAGGAAATAAAGGCAATTGAAAAAAGGACAAAAGATGTATCAAAGGAAATTGAAACTTTGGATGCAAAGATGTCAAGTGCCAGTAATGATTTAAATAAAGTGGAGAAAGAACTACAAGATTTGACTTTAAATATTGAAAAAACTACTACAGAATTAAAAGAGGCGGAAGAAAATATAAGTGATAAAAAGGAAGTGTTTGGAAAGAGATTAAGAGTAATGTATAAAAATGGGAATGTGGGGTATTTAGAAGTTCTTTTATCCTCTGCAGATATTAAAGACTTTTTATCCAGGCAAGATATGGTAAAAGCCATAGCAAAACATGATACAGAATTAATAGAATATATGAAGGAACAAAGAGATATAATTGATACAAAGAAAACTGAATTACAAACACAAAAAAAAGCCATGGAAACATCAAAGACCAAACTAGAAGCTAGAAGAAGAGATTTAGCTAAAGCTACTAGGGAAAAAGAAGATTTAATGGGAAGACTTGCAAAAGATAAAGAAGCATATGAAAAAGAATATGACAAATTAAATGATTATGCTAAGGAAATAGAATCACAAATAGTCAAATTGCAACGAGTTACTGGACCATATTCAGGAGGTACAATGTCATGGCCTGTACCTGGTTACTCAAGAATTAGCTCTCCATTTGGATATAGAGTTCATCCTGTTTTTAAAACTAAGAAATTGCATACAGGAATAGACATACCAGCACCTACTGGGACAAGCATTAAGGCTGCCTCAGCGGGAACTGTAATATATTCAGGAACATTAGGTGGTTATGGTAAAGCAGTAATGATTGATCATGGCGGTGGAATTGTTACACTTTATGGTCATAATTCATCCTTAGTTGTGTCAGTAGGTAAAGAGGTAAAGCGTGGAGATACAATTGCAAAAGCTGGTAGTACAGGAATATCTACTGGTCCTCATTGTCACTTTGAGGTAAGAAAAAATGGGGCTTATGTAGATCCAATACCATGGTTAAGAGGAAAATAAGTCTATATTTGATAATAGGGAAAGAGAGATAAAGAATAACTTTATCTCTCTTTCTGATTATAAGATTATAATATGTGCTATATAGATTTGTTTTTTAATCTGTAGTTTGTTGGAGTACAATTGTATGTCTCTTTGAATATTTTATTGAAATAAGAAGTATCCACATAACCTAAGTCCAGAGCGATATCTTTAATATATAAATCAGTATTTATTAATAAATATGCTGCCTTTTTTAACTTTGCATTTTGAACATGTTGCTGGAATGTCATATTTGTCTCTTTTTTAATTAAATTAGATATATAATTTGGATGGTAATTAAAATGTTTGGATAAGCTGTGCAAAGTTACATCATTATAGTTAATGGATATATACTTAATCATTGAATTCACTATGGAGGCATTTATAAATGTTGATAGAGAAGTGAGGACTTCACTATCTTCAGATTTATATAGATATTCAAAAAGAAATAGTAAGGCTGCCTCCAATAAATCCGTGTTTTTGTTCTTAACTAAAGACAGCATAATATATAATAGCTGTCTTACTGTAAAATTATTGCATTTAAACAAAGTATGAGCTTTGTTGTTTTCCCTTCCCATTAGGCAAAAATTGATGAAATTATAAAAAATTTCATATTCTGAGAGTTTTTTCATAAAACTAGGATGAAAAAATGTTCTTTTAAAATAGAAATTAAAAAATACAGTATCCTCTGTATTTGGACTGATTTTTAGTCTAGAGTGTGCATTTACAAAAAGAAAATGATCCTTAGACAATATTGCTGACAAATCATTAACATGAACATTTAGGCTGCCATTTGTTACATAAATAACTTTAGTGTAAGGAAAGTTATCTCCTAGGTCAAGTGAAATGTTTGTTAATATAAAAGCACAATATGTTTCAGAACTATTTTTGAAATTATCAAAAAGTTCATCTAAATATGCTTTTTCAGATATTGAAAAGTTATTATACAAGATATTACAACTATTGCTACATTTAATATTATTTTCCATAATTCATACCACCTTAAAATAAACTGTACATGAGATTAATCTAACCCATAATGAAATTAATTAAATATGATATCATTTTAGATGAATTTATTATTCAGTAATTCATTTATAAACTAGTGTAAAAGTATAATAACAAAACAATTATATTAATTATTATACTTTTATGCAATTATTATGTCAAATGTATCAAGATTAAATTTAAGGGTTAGGAGGAAGGTTATATGAACAGAGAACAGAGGATTATGGCAGCATTACGTAATCAAGAAGTAGACAGAGTACCTGTTAGTGCATGGATGCATTTTTCAGAAGTAGATCAAGACCCAATATCATTAGCTCAAACACAAGTTGCCTTTAATGAGGAGTACGACTTTGATTTTATAAAGCTAATGCCTTTTGGAACATATTCAATTCAAGATTGGGGTGCACAATTAAAGATATATTGTCATAAATATCATGAACCTATTGTAATAGCACCTGGCATAAAGGAAGTAAGTGATTATTCAAAACTAGAAGTATTACCTGCTTATTACGGTACTTGGGGAAAACAGCTACAACTATCTCAGCAAATATCTAAGATTATTCCAAAAAACACACCTTATGTGCAAACAATATTTAGCCCAATTTCTACATTAAAAAAGTTAGCGGGAGATAGACTGTTTAAAGATATTAAGGAAAATCCGGCGGAAGTACACAAAGCACTAGAAGTTATAACTGCAACAACAATTAATTTTGTTAAAGAGAATATAAATGCTGGAGTAAGCGGATTCTTTTTAGCGACTCAAAATGCTAACTATGATTTAATGAATGATGAAGAATTTAAAGAATTTGGAATGAAATATGATTTAGAATTAATAAAATCTTATTCAGATCAGACATACTTTAATATTATACATATCCATGGCGATAATATAATGTTTGATACAATAGCTGAAAACTATCCAGTAAATTGCATTAACTGGCATGATAGACATACATTCCCAAGCTTATCAGAAGCAAGAAAGAAAACAGATAAATGTTTCTTAGGTGGAATACAAGAAGTTCCATACTTTGTTGATGGAGTATTGAATTATGATAGTATAATGGCAAGAAGTACTAAAGAACAAATATTAGAGCATGCTAAAGAAGCTATCGAAGAAATAGATGGCAAAGGATTCATTTTAGGACCTGGTTGTGTTGTTGACCCTAAAACAGCAAATGAAAACTTAAAAGCACTTAGAGAATCTGTAGAGGTACTTAGAAAATCTGTTAACTTAGATTAAGGAGGATAAAAATGGCTGAGAAAACTGTTAATGTGAAAAAAAAGAGGGAATTTCCGCATACGCTTATAATTATTAGTTGTATAATTCTTTTGGCAGCATTGTTAACTTATATAGTTCCAGCAGGACAGTATGACCGTGTTGAAGATCCAGCTTCAGGAAGAGTATTAGTTGATCCAAGTTCATATCATGGAACTGAAAAGAACCCAGCTTCTATAATGGACATATTTACAGCTGTACCTAAAGGATTTTTAGCAACAAGTTGGATATGTTTTTTAATCCTAATAGTAGGAGGTACTTTTTCAGTAGTTACTAGTACTGGTGCTATTCAAGCATTCTTAAACAAAGCTATTTCTAAGGCTAAAGGAAAGGATATTTATTTTATACCTGTATTAGTATTTATTTTCTCGTTAATACCAACATTTATTGGAACATTAGAAGCTTATTTAGCTTTCGTTCCACTAGGAGTTTTATTAGCACGTTCCATGGGATTAGATGCTTTAGTTGGAATTAGTATAGTAGTTGCAGGAGGAGGAGCTGGATTAGCATCTGGTATATTTAATCCATTTACAATAGGTACAGCTCAAGGATTAGTTGGTTTACCTTTATTCTCCGCTGCATGGTATAGGGTTATTGCATTTGTTGGATTTAACTGTTCAGTTTCTTTTTGGACAGTAAAATATGCTAAGAGTATTAGAAAAGACCCTAAAAATAGTATTATATATGATGTAGAGCAAGCAGCTAAGAAAGATGCAGAAGAGCAAGTGATGCCTGAGTTAGATGCTAAAAACATAGGAATTTTGCTAGCAGTATTTGCAGGTATGGCATTTGTTGTATATACAGCATTAACTGGAGGAGATTTTAAAACAGAAGTACCAGCTATATTCTTAATGATGATGTTAGTAGTTGGTGTTATTGCCAGATATTCACCAAATAAATTGATGGAATTATTCGTTAAAGGTGCATCAGGAATGGTTGGTGGAATAATGGTAGTTGGATTTGCAAAGGCAATCGCTATCATTATGGAAGGTGCAGGAATGATCGATACGATTGTATATGCATTATCTGGAATGTTAACAGGAACATCAAAGATATTTGGTGCAGTTACAATGTACTTTATTCAATATATTACGAACTTCTTCATAATTTCAGGAGCTGGACAAGCAGCAGTTACTATCCCAATATTATCACCTATTGGAGATATAATTGGAATAACTCAACAAACTGTTTGTGCTGCTTTCCAATACGGTGATGGTATTACTAATCTTTTATTACCTATGTCACCATTAACATCAGGAGCAATAGCTATAGCAGGTATTAGCTATCCAAAATATTTTAAATATATTTGGAAGATAATTCTTACAAATACAATTATTGGAGCGATATGTGTAGCAATTGCAGCAGCAATAAATTTAGGGCCATTTTAAACAATTTAAGAAACAAAAGATAAAATAAGGGGTTAATTTAAGTGAATATTAAAGAACAAATTATTGAAATATTAAAAAGAGAAGTAAAACCTGCAGTTGGCTGTACAGAACCAGTAGCAGTTGCATTAAATACAGCTTATGCAGTAAATTCATTACCTGCTGATTCTAAAGAAATTTCAAAAATAACAGTAGAAGTAAGCAAAGGTATATATAAAAATGGTATGGATGTTGGAATACCAAATACGGATAAAATAGGATTAGATATTGCTGCCTCCTTAGGGGCAGCCACATCTCCTAAATATGGATTAGAAATTCTAGGAAAGATTACTGATGAAGAATTAAAAAAATCTGAGAAAGCATTAGGAACATATGAAATAGATGTTAAAGTTGCTAAAGATAATAATAAATCAGTTTATATAAAAACAATTGTAGAAAATGCTAATCATATTGCAACAGCTATAACAGAAGATAAACATGATAATATAGTTTATTTATCATTAGATGGTAATGAAATATTAAATAAGAGAAATGAAGCAACCGATAAAGCTACAAAGGATAATCCTGATGAGGGATTTTACAACTTATCAATAGATACTATTGTTAAAGAAATTGAAGAGATGGACTATGAGGATATTAAGTTTTTATTAGATGGTATGGAAATGAATATCCAAGTAGCTCAGGCAGGAATAAAAGCAAAATATGGTCTAGGAACAGGATATAGCTATAATAAAAACATTGAAAACGGTATCATTTCAAAAGATCTTGGAAATTTAGCTTATATGCTAACGGCAGCAGCATCAGATGTTAGAATGTCAGGTCAATCTATGCCAGTTATGAGTTCCAGTGGAAGTGGAAATAATGGTTTAACTGCTATACTGCCAATAGCTGCATATAAAGAAATTAAAGAAGTAGACAATGAAGATTTAGCTAAAGCTTTAGCTATTAGTCATATAATTACATCTTATGTTAAAAAATATATTGGAAGATTATCAAATTTATGTGGATGTAGTCTAGCTGCGTCAATAGGTTCTGGTTCAGCAATAGCATGGTTATTATCAGGAAGAGATAATATTTCACCAACTATAAATAATATCATTGCAAACCAAGCAGGAGTAATATGTGATGGAGCTAAGCCAAGTTGCGCACTTAAGTTAGGTACTGCGGCTTCAACTGCCGTACAATCAGCATTATTGGCAATTCAAGGTACTAATATAAAGGCTCATAATGGGATAGCTAGCAGCAGTGCAGAAGAAAGTATAAGAAACTTAAGAGAAATCAGCTTTAAAGGGATGAAATCCGTTGATGATACAGTTATTGAAATAATGTTAAATAGAGAGGGATAAAATGAACCCAAATGTGAAAAGCATTATTGATAAGGCTTATGAAATTAAAAATGATTTAATACAAACAAGAAGATATATTCATAAAAATGCTGAAGTTGGATATAACACAACTAAAACATCGGCTTATATAAAGGAAAAGCTTGAAGAAATAGGTGTTAACTTTCGTGATATTGATGGCACAGGAATAGTTGCAGATATTGGCTCTGGAGAAAAGACAGTTTTGTTAAGAGCTGATATGGATGCATTACCTATGTACGAACTAAACGATTTAGAATTTAAGTCAGATATAGAGTCTTCCCACTGTTGTGGTCATGACCTACATGCCACTATGTTACTAGGTGCTGCAAATATTCTTAAAGAAAGAGAAGACAGCTTAAATGGTACAGTAAGGCTTATGTTTCAACCTGATGAAGAAGGTGGAACTGGTGCAAAGAGAATGTTAGATAAGGGAGTATTAGATGATAGGAATATAAGTGCTGCCTTAGCTTTACATGTAGATGCAAAGAGTCCTTTAGGAACTTTAGATTATGGATATGGTAAGACATTTGCATCAAATGATAGTTTTGAAATAATCATAAATGGTAGAGGTGGACATGGAGCAAGAGCTTATGAAACCATAGATCCAATCAATGTTGCTATTAATATATATAATAGCCTATGTAGTTTAATAAATCGAGAAGTTGATCCTTTTAGTCATGTTTTATTCTCCATAACTTCTATAGAGGCAAATAGTACCTTTAATATTATACCGAATAGTGCAAAAATCAAAGGAACATTAAGAACATATGATGATAAGCAAAGAGAATATTTATTAAAAAGATTTGAAACAATGACAAAGGGAATATCTCAATCATTTATGGCAAATGCAGAATTTAAGGTTGATAAATCCTTGCCGGCATTAACAACATCAAAGGAGTTCACTGACAAAGTTTTAAAATTATCACAAAAACTTGAAGATAAAATAAATATTAATGTAGAACCTGTAGTGAAGAGAGGCTCAGAAGATTTTTCATATATATCTGAGAAAATTAAAGATAATGCATATCTATTTATTGGAGCAGGTAAAAATAGTCAAGAAGGATATGAATTTGGACAACACAATAGTAATGTTATATTTAATGAAGAGGTATTACCTATAGGGTCTGCTCTATTATCTACCATTGCATATCTATGGTTATTAGAAGCAGAAAATTAATATTTATTTAATCTTTTAATATATAAAAGCAAATAACATAACTCTAGCCAATATGGCAGGGTTATGTTAAGCTTATTTTATGAACTTTTTTATTTTTAGGAGGGGATCGCAATTAAAAACAATAATTCAGCATTAATAGGGATAATATATGTATTATTATCTGCATTAAGTTTTGCAGCTAGTTCTTCTTTTGGTAAAATGGTTACTATGAATTCATCTATGTCTGGTATGGTTAATTCATTTAGTAGATTTTTATTAGGTACAATAGTAATGTTTATTTATATAGTTATTACAAAAAAATCTTTTAAACCAAATAGATTTAAGCATATATTCATTAGAAGTGCCTTTAACAGTATATCAATAATGCTTTTTTCTCTTGGTTTTCAATATACCACTATAACGAATGCAAATATGTTACAAATGACATATCCTGTATTTGTTTTAATATTAGCACCCATAATTTATAAAGATAAAATAAAGAAAAGTAGTTATCTATATTTAGGGATAATTATGTTAGGTTGTTATTTAGTGGCATTTCCAGATTTCAGTAGTGTAAATATAGGGGATATTTATTCCATTTTATCATCTATTGCTGCAGCTATCAGTATATTATCTCTTAAAGAAGCTGGGAAGTATGATGAATCTCATATTATAATTTTTTATGTAATGCTTTTAGCAACTATTATTAATCTACCCTTTGTTATAAAAGATTTAGCAATGCCTGATACAAAAGTATTATTAGATATAGTTTTATCAGCAGTAACGGGAGTATTGGGGCAGGTATTTATAACTATGGGATATAAGTATGTAGACAATGCAACAGGTGCTATTGTATCTGCAAGTAGAATTTTGATAGCAGCAATTTTAGGTATAGTTTTATTTTCAGACCCTTTGAATTCTAGAGTGATTTTTGGAGGTATAGTTATCATTCTAGCTTTAATTGGAATAAGTGGTTATTTTGATAGGTATAAAGAGACAAATATATAATATTGGACAAGGGGAATGAATTATAACTCTGATGAAATAATAAATAGAAAAGAGTATGATTTAATTAAACGAGGTAATTCAGAAGAAGGATTAAGAAAAATAGAAAAAGTAGTAAGGAGTTTATAATATGTCTATTAAAAAGATTGGTTTCATAGGATTAGGTGCTATGGGATTTCCCATAGCAAAACACCTTTTAGAACATGGATTTGAGGTTCATATAGCAAGGCATAGTAGTAAAAAGGAATCCATAGATAGAATTAAAGAACTGGAGTTTCTTGGTGCAAAAGATAAGAAAAGTATTTCTGAAATTCCAATTGGAGTAGATATGATTATAAGTATTTTGCCATCTGACAAAGAAGTAGAATCTGTATTATTAGATGAAGCATTCTTTAACAATGTGAAAACAGATACTATAATCCTTGAAATGACTTCATGCTCACCAGAAACTGTAATCAAGGTAGAAGAATATTATATGAGTAAGAATGTAAAGGTAATAGATGCTCCTGTTAGCGGAGGTGTTAAGGGTGCAATCAACGGGAGTTTAACTATTTTTGGATCAGGAAATGAAGAAGTTTTCAATGAAATAAAAGAAGTTTTATATGTATTTGGAAAAAATATTCATTATATAGGAAGGCTTGGAACAGGAAAAACCCTTAAATCAATTAATCAAATGATGATTGCTATAAATACTATGGGATTAATAGAAGCTTTCTCGGTTGCTAAGAAGCAGGGGATTGATTTAAATATTATGCAAGATGTAATAAGTCAAAGCTCAGGAAATTCATATTCACTAAATAGATATTTACATAAACTTGGGCAAGAAGATTTTGAAGATGGATTCAAGTTAAGTTTAATGAGAAAGGATATAAAAACGGCAATAGATTCAGTAGATGATGTTCCTCTACCATTCACGAATTTGGCTTATAATTTATTTTTAATGACTAAAGAATATGATGATATGGACTTTATAGCTATAAGTAAATTGTATAATTAGGGAATATTACCACTTCTACATTAAAGGGTGTATTTTTTAGACTTTTTAATGTAAAGAATAAATGGTATAATCTTCATATAAAATAAATACAATAACTGTATAACCCAAAAATTATAGAGGTGAGAAAATGTCCAAGAAGCAAGTCATAAGATTGATGGTAGTTTTATTAATAGTGACAAACATAATTACTTTTGGTCTAACTAATTTAATGAGTGTAACATTTAGTAATAAGGCATATATTCCATTGGTGGAATATAACAAATTAAAGTCTGTCTATAATGAGTTTTCAAAGGTAATGGTGGTAGAGGATTATGTTAAGGAGAATTACTTAAGAGATGTAGATGAAAAGAAATTAGTAGATGGGCAATTAAAAGGAATGCTTCAAGCTCTTGAAGATCCTTACTCTACTTATATGACCAAGGAGGAATTTGAATCTTTTTTACAGCAAACAAGCGGAACATATGCGGGGATCGGGGTTGTAGTTACACCAGGGGATGATAATTTAATAACTGTAGTTTCCCCAATAGAAGATACTCCGGGAGAGAGGGCTGGAATAAAGAGTGGAGATAAGATAATAAAGGTAAATGGAGTAGAATATTTTGGAGAAAATATGGATGAGGCAGTAAAGGTAATGAAGGGTGAGCCAAATACTAAAGTGTCACTTACTATTTTAAGAAAAAACAAAGAAAATAAAAATAATATATTTGATATTGAAGTAACTAGAGAGATTATAAGATTAGTTACAGTAAAATCCAACATAATAGATGATGATATAGGGTATATCAAAATTACGTCCTTCGATGAACTAACATATAAGGATTTTAAAAAAGAACTAGATAAATTAGGAAAACGTAATATTAAGGGTTTGATTATAGATTTAAGAAATAATCCTGGAGGATTATTAAATATATGTGCTGATATAGCAGATGAATTATTAGGAGAGGGAGATATAGTATATACCCAAACTAAGGATGGAAAAAGGGAATATTTAAAATCAGATAAAAAAATGGTTGATTATCCATTAGTTCTACTTGTTAATAAAGGTTCAGCATCAGCATCAGAGATACTTGCAGGTGCAGTTAAAGATCACAAGAGGGGAACTCTAATTGGAACAACTACATTTGGAAAAGGTGTAGTACAGAGGATTAAAGATTTAGATGATGGCTCAGGATTGAGGTTAACCATATCAGAATATTTTACACCAAATGGTATAAATATTCATGGAATAGGAATTGAGCCAGATATAGTAGTGGAATTAACAGAGGGTGTTGAGGAAATTGGTGTAAACAACCTAAAGGAAGATAATCAGTTAAGAAAAGCCATAGAAGAAATAAAAACTAAAATTAAATAATCTTTAAAGAGGAGAATTAAAGTATGTACGGTTTATATCAGATTGTGTATTTTACAATAATAGACATTATAAATACTTTAAAATCTCCTTTTTTTATTGCAGTCCTATGTATTATATATTTTCAATATATAAAAATAGGAAAAATAGAAAGGGAGATTTTAGGATACAAAAAATCTGCTTTATTAAAATTAATTATATCAACTGTATTCGGAATATTTGGAGGTGTAATTACAACTGTAATATTTATTTATCTAGGTGTAGTTGTAATACCTAAGGACTTTATGTATGTATTGATTGTTGCAATTTTTTTATCTCTTATAAATCCTAGATACATGTGTTTTTCCTATGGTGGAGGGGTAGTGTCTTTATTAAGTTTGATAATAGGATATCCAAAGATTCAGATTTCCCAGGTAATGTCTGTAGTTGCAGTACTCCATATAGTAGAGAGTATATTGATTTTTTTTGATGGAGGCAGAAATAGGGTACCTGTTTTCTTTGAAACAAAATCTCAGATAGTTGGGGGCTTTAATATGAATCGATTCTGGCCTATTCCTTTTGTAATATTTATTGGTGATGGATTAATTCATCCCATTACCCTTATGGCAATCCTTAGCTATGGAGATTATTCTATAGTATCTTATCCTAGAAAAAAAGTTATAAAAACCTCTATAATATTATTTTCATATAGTATTATTCTATTATATATATCAAAAATAGTAGATAATCCTTTTATACCACCATTATTTGCCTTGATAGGACATGAATATATTATCTTGCAAAATAAGATTATTGAAAATAATAGGGCCCCCATATTTACTACATCTTTTGATAAAGGAGTAAAGGTATTGGAAGTAATCCCAAATACAATAGCACATAAAATAGGAATGGAAACAGGAGATATATTACTTAAAATAAACGGGGTAGAAGTAAATAATAATAAGGATTTAGAAGATATTATGAAAACACAGGTAAGTAAAATAAAAGTTGAATTTTTTAATATAAAATCTGGGTTATCCACAAAGAAGTATTATGGGAAAAGAAAACCCCTAGGACTTATAATAGTCCCTAGGGATTTTTAATTTAGTTTATTTAAATCTAGGGAATAAATCATTTCTGTTTTTTCATTGTCAAAAGGTAATACTATATTTAAATATACAAGTTTTTTTTCTTCATTATAATAGACTTTATCACCTATTAAATTAGCTATTGTTTCAGTTTTTATATTATTAATTGAATATTTACATAATGTGAAATTATCATTATTGGCATTTTTTCTTACATAAATAATATCACCCTTTGGAAGTAGTGAATAATTTAAGATTTTTTCATTTGCAAAAGCCTCATAATTTAAATTGTTGTCACATTTTAAATTAAAGGATTTAGCATTTTTATCATTATTATAAAAAACTAAGGAGTTAGTATCTTTTTTTTCATCTTTGTGTAAATAAGAAATTATATTATCACCTACAAACTTTGGATTAAATCCATAGCCTACAAGTTTAAATTCCTTCCAATCATCAGTTAAAGATATTATTTTATTAGTCATGTCCTGATTTTTTTCAGTTATTAAAAAGTTATTGTCCATGGCTACAATATTTTCAATATCTTTGTTAAAAACACCTATGATACTAGTCTTATTGTCTTTGACATTATAAGAGTAGATTATTGACTTATTATCATTATTTTGTATTAAATATAAAATTCCTTTATTATCCCATTTCATTGTTTTAGGACTAAATTTGTCTTCGAAGGATATCTTATATGCTCTCTTGTCATCTAATGGAATTATATATAATCCAGTTCCACTGTCACTTACTTCTATAAGGGAAACATAATTTAAATTTGTACTAAATTGTGCAGAAGATATTTTAAAATTTGAAGAATAGAGCATGATTTTTTCATCATTTACATCGTCATAAATCCATAATTGCTCAATAGTTTCATTGGTATCTTTATTGGATATAGACTTCTTATATAGAATATGACCATCATTTACATAATTTAAAATATGACCATTATCCAATGAAGAAGAAATAGATACTTTTTCCGAATTTATAATATCTCCAGTGTTTGCATTGACTTGTGCGTATAAATTTACTAAAGGAGTTTCTGGATTGTCCTTATCAAATATATTGTTGTATGATATATCCCATACTATAGTATTGTCGTCAATTCTAATGAGATTAAAATTTGGAGAGTTTTTTGTAGATATTTTAAAATGAGATTGAATCTTATTTAGTACATCATTGATACCATATTTGATTTTCAGTGGTGCATAGTCATCATAAACTATATTAAACTTTAAATCTTCATTTTTTTTAAGTTGTGATTTTTTAATTTCCATAATCACTTGTGGAACTACTAAACGAGGAAGTTTTTTATCATAAATTCCACTAACATGAATATTAACTTCACTACCTTTTTTAATTATACTATTAATATTTACACCTGAGCATTCACTTAGTCCTAAAGAAGCTAATATTTTTAGCTTGTTATTATTGGTAATGATTTCAACAGAAGGTTCAATAGATTGAAAACTTTTAGAAAAAAGTATCTGTTCAATTTCATATTTAATTTCTTCTTCTTCAAATCTTGCATCATCTGTTAATAGGGAATCCTTTTTGTTTGGAACACAACCGAAAAAGAATAGTGCAATAAATACTGTGATTATTATTAATAAATTCCGCTTCATGAAATTCGCCTCCTAAAGATAGTTTACTATATTAATCTAGTTTCTTCAATATAGAATTTTGTCATGGATATACTATAGTATATATTTAAATAATATACTTTGACAAAAGAATATTATATTATATAATATATTATGTCTGGAACAAATGTTCAAATAACGAGGTGTAAGTATGAATAAATTTAAGATAGAATCAAATTTTAAACCAACTGGTGATCAACCAGAAGCCATAAACAAATTAGAAGAAGGTATAAATAAAAATCTAAGGCACCAAGTATTACTTGGAGTCACTGGTTCTGGAAAGACTTTTACTATGGCAAATATAATTGAGAGAGTTCAGAAACCAACTTTGGTTATAGCACATAATAAAACATTAGCTTATCAATTGGCTTCTGAATTTAAGGAGTTCTTTCCTAATAATGCTGTAGAATATTTTGTTAGTTATTATGATTATTACCAACCTGAAGCATATGTACCCCAATCGGATACTTATATAGAAAAAGACGCATCAATTAATGATGAGATAGATAAATTACGACACTCTGCTACAGCAGCATTATTTGAAAGGAGAGATGTAATTATAGTAGCATCTGTATCCTGTATTTATGGTTTAGGAGATCCTATAGATTATGAAAATCTTGTAGTATCTTTAAGGCCAGGTATGGAAAAGGCTAGAGATGAGATAATGAGAAAGTTAATAGATATACAATACATTAGAAATGATATTAACTTTATTAGAGGAACCTTTAGGGTTAGGGGAGATATACTAGAAATATTCCCCGCTTCTTCTAGTGAAAATACCATTCGTGTTGAGTTTTTTGGAGATGAGATAGATAGAATAGTAGAGGTTAATTATTTGACTGGTGAAGTCATTGGACTTAGGAATCATGTTTCAATATTCCCGGCATCTCACTATGCTACTACAGAAGATAAAGTTAAGAGAGCAATAGAAACTATAGAAGAAGAATTAGATGAAAGATTAAAGGAATTAAAGGGTAAGGAAAAATTACTTGAGGCTCAAAGATTAGAGCAAAGAACTAGATATGATTTAGAAATGCTGGAAGAAATGGGATTTTGTCAAGGGATAGAAAACTACTCAAGACATTTAAGTAATAGACCTGCTGGTTCTAGACCTTTTACCTTGATAGACTACTTCCCAGATGACTTCTTGATAATAGTAGATGAATCTCATGTTACTATACCACAAATAAGGGGTATGTACGAAGGGGATAAGTCAAGAAAGACAAATCTAGTTGAATACGGATTTAGACTTCCATCTGCTTTAGATAATAGACCTCTTAAATTTATTGAATTTGAGACAATGATAAATCAAATATTGTATGTTTCAGCTACTCCTGGTCCTTATGAACTAACTCATACTGAAAATACAGTAGAGCAAATTATTAGACCAACAGGTTTACTTGATCCAATTATAGAAGTAAGACCAACAGAGCACCAGATAGATGATTTAGTAAATGAAATTAGAAATATAGTAGCTCGACAAGAAAGAGTATTGGTAACAACCTTGACTAAAAAAATGGCAGAGGATTTAACTAATTATTTTAAAGACATTGGAATAAAAGTTACTTATCTCCATTCTGATGTGGAAACTATAGAAAGAATGGAGATAATAAGGGATTTAAGATTAGGGAAACATGATGTTTTAGTGGGGATCAATTTGCTTAGAGAAGGATTAGATTTGCCAGAGGTATCTTTAGTAGCCATATTAGATGCAGATAAGGAAGGATTTTTAAGATCTGAAACATCTTTAATTCAAACTACAGGCAGAGCAGCAAGAAATGTCCTAGGCAAGGTAATTATGTATGCAGATACAATAACAAAATCTATGGAAAAAGCCATATCTGAAACCAATAGAAGAAGACAAATTCAGGATGAATATAATAAAAAACATAAGATTATACCACAGTCTATAAAGAAAGGTATAAGGGAGATAATAGAAGCTACAATAGTGGCAGAAGATGAAGTGAAATATGAGGAAACATTCTCCAAGGAAGAAATAGAAGGAATGATAGAAGGATTAGAGTCTGCAATGCTTACGGCAGCGGAAGAATTAAACTTTGAAAAAGCAGCAGAACTTAGAGATAAGATAATGGAATTAAAGAAGAAGCTAAAGTAGAGGTGAAGTAAATGGCAAAAGACGAAATAATAATAAGGGGGGCTAAGGAGAATAATCTAAAGGATGTATCCTTAACTCTTCCTAGAAATAAATTTATAGTTTTTACAGGATTATCAGGTTCAGGGAAATCTTCTCTAGCCTTTGACACCATATATGCAGAAGGACAAAGAAGATATGTAGAGTCTTTATCTAGCTATGCTAGACAATTTCTTGGTCAAATGGATAAACCAGATGTAGAATATATAGAGGGGTTATCTCCATCTATTTCTATAGACCAAAAGACAACATCTAAGAATCCAAGGTCAACTGTAGGGACTGTTACAGAGATATATGATTATTTAAGACTTTTATATGCTAGAATAGGCACTCCATATTGTCATAAATGTGGAAAAGAAATTTCTAGCCAGACAGTAGAGCAAATGGTAGATAAAATAATGGAATCTGAAGAAAGAACGAAACTTCAAATATTAGCACCAGTCATTAGAGGAAAAAAAGGTGAACATGTAAAGATTCTAGAAAATATTAAAAAAGAAGGTTTTGTCAGGGTCATAGTTGATGAAGAAATGTATGATATTGGAGAAGAAATAAAACTAGAGAAGAATAAAAAACATACTATAGAAGTAGTAGTAGATAGAATAGTGATTAAAGAAGGTATAGAAGGAAGACTAGCTGATTCTTTAGAAACAGCTTTAAAACTTGCAGATGGACTTGTTGTAGTAGATTTTATAGGAAAGGAAAAGACAATGTTTAGTGAGAAACTCTCCTGTCCTGATTGTAATATAGCTATTGAAGAATTATCTCCTAGGATGTTCTCTTTTAATAGTCCTTTTGGAATGTGTCCTACTTGCAATGGTTTAGGATTCTATAAAGAAATAGACAGGGATTTAATTATACCAAATTTAGAGCTAAGTATAGATGAAGGTGGAATAGCACCATTTTCTAGTTCCAACGAATCCACATATTATTACCAAATATTTAAAACCTTGGCAGAGGATAATGGTTTTAGTACAGATAAGCCTTTAAAAGAGGCACCAGAAAAGTTTATAGAAGAACTATTGTATGGTACAGATAGAGTGATTTCCTTTAAATTTGTTAGTCATTTTGACGAGGAAGGCATGAGAGATTTTAAGGGGAAATTTGAAGGAATAATTCCAAATTTAGAAAGAAGATATACTGCCACTAATTCTGATTATATGAGAAATAAAATAGATGAATATATGGCAGAAAACCCTTGTCCAACTTGTAAAGGAAGGAGATTAAAGGATGAGGTATTAGCTGTAAGAATAAATAAGTTGAATATAGCCCAATTGACTGATTTATCTATTACTAAAGCAATAGAATTCTTTGATAATTTAGTTCTTACAGAAAAACAACAAATAATAGGACAACAAGTATTTAAGGAAATTAAAGAAAGGTTAAATTTTCTAAAAGATGTAGGACTAGATTATTTAACTCTTTCTCGTACAGCAGGCACATTATCTGGCGGAGAATCTCAAAGAATTAGATTGGCAACTCAAATAGGCTCTAGTCTTGTAGGTGTAGTTTATGTATTAGATGAACCTAGTATTGGGTTACATCAAAGGGATAATGAAAAATTATTGAAAACATTAAGGAATCTAACAGATTTAGGTAATACATTAATAGTAGTAGAACATGATGAAGATACTATGTATGCAGCAGATCATATTGTGGATATAGGGCCAGGTGCAGGTATTCATGGAGGATATATAGTAGGAGAAGGAACAGTTGATGAAATAAAGAATAATCCTGAGTCTATAACAGGTTTATATCTTTCAGGTAAGAAGAAAATTGAAGTACCAGAAAAAAGAAGAGAACCCAATGGAAAATGGCTGGAAATAGTTGGGGCAGAGGAGAATAACTTAAAAAACATAGATGTGAAAATTCCTCTAGGATTATTTACTTGTGTTACAGGAGTATCAGGCTCAGGAAAATCTTCTTTAGTTAATCAAATTCTTCATAAAACCTTGGCACAAAAGCTAAATGGCGCAAAGACAAAAGCAGGAAAATATAAAGAAATAAAAGGAATCGAATATTTAGATAAGGTAATAGATATAGACCAGTCACCAATAGGTAGGACACCAAGGTCAAATCCTGCTACTTATACAGGAGTATTTGATCATATAAGGGACGTATTTGCCATGACAAATGAAGCAAAGATGAGAGGATATCAAAAAGGTAGGTTTAGTTTCAATGTAAAAGGTGGACGATGTGAAGCTTGTAATGGTGATGGAATACTAAAAGTAGAGATGCATTTTCTTCCAGATGTATATGTACCATGTGAAGTATGTAAAGGAAAAAGATATAATAGAGAAACTCTACAAGTAAAATATAAGGGAAAAACCATATCAGATGTACTGGATATGACAGTGGAAGAAGGAGTAGAGTTTTTCAAAAATATACCTAAAATATCTAGGAAACTAGAAACTTTATTTGATGTAGGACTAGGATATATAAAAATTGGTCAATCATCAACAGAATTATCTGGTGGAGAAGCTCAAAGAGTAAAGCTAGCAACGGAATTATCTAAGAGGTCTACAGGAAAAACCATATATATATTAGACGAACCAACTACAGGACTTCATGTAGCTGATATTCACAAACTAATAAAAGTATTAAACCAGCTTGTAGAAGGCGGAAATACTGTAGTAGTTATAGAACATAATCTAGATGTTATAAAGACAGCAGATTATATCATAGACTTAGGACCTGAAGGTGGAGACAAGGGAGGAACTATTGTAACTACAGGAACTCCAGAGGAAGTAGCTAAGGTGAAGAAATCACATACAGGACAGTTTTTGAAAAAGGTATTGGATTAAGGTTTAGATAGTATTGAATAGATAATTAAATATATGATAAATGATTTCAATAACCACTTTTCTAGATTATAAACTGGGAAAGTGGTTATTTTATATCTATACCTGTCATGATCTTTTGAAAAGGAGATAACATATTACAAAATTTAATATGTATATGTTTAAAGTTCAACAAACTTAGATATTGTATTTATGCTATAGTGTCTATAAACTTATAAAATCAAATAGTGATGTATATCTTTATCCTAAATTTTTATTTAAGAAAGTTTACTGTGAAATATATGTTTTAGGAAAAGTATAAGATAAATATATAAAAAATATAAGCAAAGTGTCACAAAATCTTTTTTAATTTCGTTATATAATTATAAGGATAAATTAAGATGAGATTATCTTAATGAATATAGATTCAAATAAATATGGAGAAAAGATATATATAATTGAATTTAATGATTTATCATGATATAGTTATATTAAGTTAATGACGGTTTTTTATTTTTTAAGTAAGGAGGAAATGAATTATGAAAAAATCGTTTATTGTTTTTGGGATATTACTAATAATGATTTTTACTTCGATTTCAATTTGGGGAAGTAATTTCATTGTAAAAGACGAGATGAAAATGGATCCTAATGTAAAAAGAATTGTAACTGTTGGATATAGTGAAAAAGATAAAGAAGAAATATTTGGAGACCTTAGTGATGAAGAAATTAATAAAATTTTACAAGAAAAAGCTGAAGAATTAATGAAAAATGGAAAAGTAGATTTGCAAAATATAGGAAATAAGGATTCAATAGATTTAGATAAACTAATAATTTCCGTTTCAGACAGAAACTCTAACTGTGATAATTTAGATTTAATAAAATAATTATCTAATGACTCTTCCTGAGAAGAGTCATTATTTATCATAGATTATTTAATAAATAGCTATTCAATAACCACTTTTATAGATTATAATTTAAGAAAGTGGTTATCTTCTATATAAAGGAGAAATAATAATGAAAAGTTATATTTAGACAATTATTATAATTTTATTAGTATTAATGAGTAGATGTTTAAAAAATAAAAGGGATTAAAAAAGGATATTGTAATTGCAGAAATTATAGTTAATATAATAAAATGGCAATATAATACATAGACAAGGAGGAATGAAGTTTGTTAAAACTTGAAGGTGTTTCTAAATCTTATAATAAGGGTTTGGTAAAAGCAGTAGATAATATTAATTTAGATATTAAGCCCGGGGAAATATTTGGATTTCTAGGACCTAATGGAGCAGGTAAGACTACTACCATAAAGATGATAGTAGGATTGCTTAAACCAGATAGCGGCAGGGTAAAAGTAGGCACAGTAGATGCTTGGAAAGAACCGCTTATAGCTAAGTCTATGATTAGCTATGTACCAGATAATCCTGAAATTTACGATAGATTAAAAGGTATTGAGTATCTAAATTTTATAGCTGACATGTATGGAATTCCTAAAGATAAAAGAGAAGAGAGGATGAATTATTTCCTGGAAATATTTAATATAAAAGATGCTATAGGGGATATAATAGCTAGTTATTCCCACGGTATGAAACAAAAGATAGTTCTTACCTCAGCCTTATTAAATGACCCCCAATTATTTATTCTAGATGAACCAATGGTAGGACTAGACCCAAAATCAGCTTTCAATCTCAAGGAAATCATGAGGAAGATGTGTGACGAAGGAAAAACTGTGTTTTTCTCCACTCATGTATTAGAGGTGGCAGAAAAACTTTGCCATAGAATTGCAATAATAAATAAGGGTAAAATTGTAGCCATTGGCACAATGGAGGAATTAAGGGATCATGCTACGGAAAGAGAATCATTAGAAAATATATTCTTGGAGTTGACTGAATGATGAGTAAAATAATTTCATTAATCAAAACCGATTTTAATACTACATTTGGTTTATCCTCCATAGCATATAGATTTAAGATTAAGAAAAATAGATGGCAGTTAATAGTCTTTGGATTAGCTATGTTATCTCTTTTACCAACCTATTTCTTTATTGTAAAAGCTTTATATGAAATATATGATATCTATAATCAAATAGGGCAGAAATCTATGTTTTTACTTTCAGGATTTTTGGTTTCACAAATAATGATATTTCTATTTGGATTGCTTTATGTAATGAGTAAATATTATTTTTCTAATGATCTAGCCAATCTAGTACCATTGCCTATTAAACCATCCTATATTTTAGGTTCAAAATTTGTAACTCTTATGCTCAGTGAATATTTAACTTCTTTACCTGTAATATTGCCATTTATCTTTATTTATGGAATGAAAAATGGAGAATGTCTTATTTACTGGCTTTATTCATTACTATTAGTGGCTATGCTTCCTGTTATACCCTTAGTATTATCATCTATTTTTATAATGCTCTTTATGAAATATACGAATATAGGAAGAAAGAAAGATTTAATTAGGACAATTAGTGCAGTATTTTTTCTTATGGCAATGATATATGTTCAACTTAAAATTCAAACCATAACACAAAAGGCCATAATTCAAGGGGAAGATTTTGTTATAAATTTAGTAAATGACTCTAATTTCTTAGTGAAGAAATTAGGATCAAGTTTTCCACCTTCTAAATGGGGGGCATTGGCTTTATCAAATAATTTTAATATATTAGGAATGGTTAATTTATTATCTTTTATAGTAGTAAGTATTATATCTTTCCTTATTATGATAATTTTATCAGAAGGTTTATTCTTTGATGGGTTAATAGGAAATATTGAAGTATCTGCGTCTAAGGGAAAGGCGAAAAAGATATCTGTAAAAGATTTATCTAAAGAAACTAAACCATATCTAGCATTAGCTAAGAAGGAAGTTATAATGCTTTTTAAGACACCTGTATACCTATTAAATGCAGTAGGCGGAGTAATTATATTTCCATTAATATTAGCAATGTCAACTATAGCAGGGGGAGATGAATCATTATCTCAGGTAATAGATATGCTAGGAGCTAATTTAGGGCTAATTACTCTAGCAAGCATAGGTTTTATTGTAGCCTTAGGTATGTTAAATAGTATAGGAGCTACTACTTTTTCTAGGGAGGGTAAATGTTTTTGGATACAAAGGACTTTACCTATAAAGGTGGAGGATCAGATAATAGGCAGGGTATTATCATCTTTAGCTATTCAAGTATTAGGTATAATTGCTTTATTAATAAGTCTAATTTTTATAGTAAAATTGGATATTCTAAATATTATATTTATAATAATACTAGGACTTCTAGGCAGTATTCCAATGACTGAGCTTGGTATGGTAATAGATATACTAAGACCAATGTTAGACTGGGATAATCCACAGAAGGCAATGAAGCAGAATTTAAATGTATTAATCGGCATGGGTGTAGGGACTTTATATGCAGGTGGATTAGTATTTACTGTGATTCAAATAATAGATAAGGTAGATATAAATCTTATCTATGGATTATTGGCTTTAGTATTTGGTATATCAACTGTAATATTGTTTCAAGTTTTAAAAAAAATCATAACTAAACAATTTGAAACAATTGAGTAAAGTAAAGAAATGTAGAAAACTTTGTCTATTCCAATAAAGATAGTTATAATTTTTCTTAGATTTAATAAATTATCTATAGTTTAAAGAGACAAAGAAAAAGCTCTCATTTGAGAGCTTTTTATATTAGTTTCTAATATTACATTAGTCTTGAATAATATTCCACAACTAACTGATCATCTATTTCTATGGGAATTTCATTTCTTTCTGGATATTTAATTAAAGTGCCAGACATTGTATTATCGTCTTTTTCTAAATAAGGATATTGATTTAAAAAGAAATTATTAAAGTTTTCTTTAAAAAGTCCAATGTCTTTAGATTTTTCTTTTAATTCAATAGTATCGCCTACCTGTACTATATAGGAAGGTATATTTATTTTTTTTCCATTTACAAGAATATGTCCATGAACTACTAGTTGTCTAGCCTGTCTTATGGAAGAAGCAAATCCTAGTCTATATACTAAATTATCTAATCTTGTTTCCAAGATCTTTACAAGTGCATGGCCTGTTTGATCCTGAGATTTTTTTGACTGTCTAACATATTTCGTGAATTGCTTTTCCATTACACCATAATATGCTCTAAGCCTTTGTTTTTCTAATAATTGTCTTCCATATTCAGTAAGTTTTTTATCTGCTCTAGATGTTCCTCTAGTGGCTCTGTCCATTGCCTTAGGATGTCCGCAAACATTTAAACCCAATCTCCTAGATTGTTTAAATCTAGGTCCCATCATTTTTGCCAATATTTATCACTCCATCAAAATTATTTGCCGCGATAATTTTGAGCCAATAATAGTATAGCATAGAAAAAATCAAAAGTAAATGATAACAGTTATCATTTACTTTTCTGTTTTTTATGAATTAAAAGCAAATTATATTTATTATTTACAATTCACATGATATAGTATTAGTATGGTTTTAAATACAAATATTGGGTTGTTTAGAGTATCGAAATATATTATAATTATTAGGCTGGACATTATAAAATTTAACTATAAGGGGATATAGAATGGAAGAAAGACTTTTACAAGAGAATAAGATAATTAGAAATAGAATATTATCTATGATTTTACCTATTACTGGGGAAAATGTTTTGCAGATGACTGCTGGAATTGTACTTATGGCAATGGTTGGTAGAATTGATGCATATTCTGTTGGAGCCATAGGTATAGCTACAGTCCTTTATAGGATATTGTGGGGAATATTTAAAGGAATAGCAACGGGAACTTCTGTTTTAGTAGCCCAATCCCATGGAGCAGGTAATTATAAAAAATTGAAATCTATTTCTGAGCAATCTTTTACTTTATCCATAGGAATAGCTATTATATTTCAACAATTACTTTTTTGGTTTGCTGAACCATTATTGACAGTATTTAATCCAAATCCGGATTTGCTTGAAAATGGGGCATTGTATCTTAGAATAATTTCTTGGTCATTACCTTTTGCAGCAATTATACTCTTAGTTTCTGGAATACTTCAAGGAATGGGAAATGCAAGAACTCCTATGATTGCTGTTGGTATATTAAATATAGTTAATATTGCTGCGGGATTTGTTTTAGTAACTGGAAAGGTAGGTATTAAATCCTTAGGATTACAAGGAGCAGGATATGCTTATAATATTGCATATATTGTTTCGGCTATATTCGGTATAGTTATGTTATTTGGAAAAAATGGAATCATATCTAATATGGGAGAAAAATTAGATTTTAAATTTAAATCCGATGAAGCTTTAATTATTCTTAAACTCGGACTTCCAACATCCTTTGAAACATCTTTTTGGCAGGCAGCATCCATATTTATTACAAGAGCTATTCTTACTTATGGTGAATTGGCTTATTCAGCTTACCAATTAGGTTTACAGGCGGAGTCTATATCTTATATGCCAGCAACAGGCTTTGGTGTTGCGGCAACAACATTTGTAGGATATGCTTTAGGTAGTAGAGATAAGGAAACTGGAAAAAAATATCTTAAACAACTAATAAGATATACTATAATTGTAACCATATTTGCCGCATTTGTACTTATTGTATTTCCAAAACAGATAATGAGCTTATTAGTAAAAGAAGATGAAGTTATTAGAATGGGAGCCATGTATTTATTTGTAATGGGGGTTGTCCAACTTCCTCAAAATATATCCGGAGTATTAAATGGAGCCTTAAGGGGAGCTGGTTATGCAAAGGTTCCTATGATAAATGCTGGAATAGGACTTTGGATCATTAGAGTTCCATTCGTTATGATAATGGCCTATATATTCAATGCAGATATATTATGGATTTGGATAGGTATTGGAATTGATATGTGTTTTAGACTAATCTTTTCCTATTGGTATTTTAAGAAAAAAGATATTTTTGAAAATAATGCATTGACTATTGAATAAAAAACAGAAAGGGTGAGCAGATGAAGGATATAGAAATGGCAAAGGAACTTTTATTAGAGGAAGATTTAGCATTGGTAGCCGTAAAAAATGGTGAAGTAGTTTTTAAATCAAAGGATAAGGGTATTAAGCCTATGTATATTTTAGCTGCTGAGATGAAAGCAAAAGCATATGATGCTTCATTGGCTGATAGAGTAATAGGTAAGGGTGCAGCTATTCTATGTGCTTATATTGGCATTAAAGAAATATATGGCGAATTGATATCAGAAGGTGGCTTAGCAATTTTAGAAGAATATAAAATTCCATATACTATGGAGAGATCTTGTTTATATATTAAAAATAGAGATAAAACTGATTATTGCCCTATAGAAAAACTTTCTTTAGATACGAGAGACCCTATAGTACTATTACAAAGGATAAAGGAATTTTTTGCATCAATAAATAATAATTGATAGTTTTGCTATCTGAAGAAAGGAAGAGGTTTTATGTACGAAAAAAACAATACTAGAAAATTAGTTATAGCCGGAGTGTTATTAGCAATAGGAATTATTGTACCAACTATATTTCATACAACAGGAATTCCAGGAAATGTATTTTTACCTATGCATATTCCAGTTTTAATAGGAGGATTTTTATTACCACCTTATTTGGCATTATTATTAGGTATGTTAACACCAATACTTAACTCTTTAATCACAGGTATGCCTCCATTATTTCCAATGGCAGTGATTATGATTTTTGAATTGGGTATCTATGGTTTAGTGGCTTCAATATTATATAGAAAATTAAAAATGCCTTCTGTAATTTCTTTGATAATATCTATGATATCTGGAAGGATAATGGCAGGATTTGTAGTTTTTATACTAGCAGCTTTTTTTGAAGTTAAGATGGATCCTATGACTTTTATCATAGGAGGAGTTATAACTGCTATTCCTGGTATTATAATTCAATTAATTTTAGTACCTAGTTTAATATATAGTATAGTAAAATATACAACTATAGATTTAGATTAATAAATTTGAGGGGGATAATATGTTAATTAAAAATATTGATTTAGTACCTATTGATGGAAAAAATGAAGTAATAAAAAATACAAATATATATATAAAAGATAATATAATTACTCATATTGGTGAAATAAGAGAAGATATACAGGTTGAAAGGGTAATTGATGGAAAAAATAAAGTAGCTATGCCAGGACTAATAAATGCCCATACACATATAGGGATGTCCTTGCTTAGAAATTTTGCTGATGATTTACCATTACATGATTGGCTGACAAAAAAAATCTGGCCTACAGAGGCAAATCTTAGAGGAAAAGATGTATATTGGGGCTCTTTACTAAGTATGGTTGAGATGATTCAAGGAGGCACAACAGCATTCTGTGATATGTATTTCTTTATGGATGAAGTAGGAAAAGGATTAGAAGAATCAGGAATGAGGGGCGTGCTTACAAGAGGATTAATAGAGGATAATGATGCTAAGGCTAAACTTAAAGAGACAAAAGAACTGTTTAATGATTGGAATGGTAGGGCAAATGGAAGGATTAAAGTAATGGTTGCACCTCATGCACCATATACTTGTAGTCCAGACTTCCTAATAGAATCATTTAATTTGGCTAAAGAATTAAATACAGGAATTCATATACATCTTTCTGAAACTAAGAAAGAGATAGAAGATAGTTTTAAATTATATGGTAAATCTCCAATTAAACATGTATATGATTTGGGTATATTAGATTTGCATACTATAGCAGCACATTGTGTTCATGTAGATGATGAAGATATTGAGATAATGAAAAAAAAGAAAGTATTTCCAGTAAATAATCCTGGTAGCAATTTTAAATTAGCCAGTGGATTTGCACCAGTTGATAAGATGTTAAGTAAAGGAATTTCAGTAGCATTAGGTACTGATGGTTCTTCATCAAACAATAATCTAAATATGTTTGAAGAAATTAACCTAGCAGCTATCATAAATAAGGCTGTTAATTTAAATGCAGTATCGGTTCCGGCTATATCAGCTCTAGAAATGGCAACTATAAATGGAGCAGAAGCATTAGGCTGGAGTAAAGAAATAGGCTCTATAGAAGTAGGTAAGAAGGCAGATATATTATTGATAGACATAGATAAGCCCCATCTTTATCCACATCATAATATTATTTCTTCTTTAGCTTATTCAGTTCAGGCTTCGGATGTTGATACTGTAATAGTAGAGGGTAAGATAATAATGGAGAAGAGGGAAGTAAAAACCTTAGATGTAGAGGAGATAAAATTTATGGCAGAAAAACATGCCAAGGATCTAATTACAAGATAACAAGTTTTATTTATGAAAGGACTATTATAATTCTTTATAAATCTTATATAATGAGTGATTCCCATATTGTCCTATTTAAATATAATGGTCATTAGTGCAAAAATGCTAATGACTATTATATTTTTTGCGTTATTTGTCAATAATTCCAATTACTAGAAGCATAAAAATAGGTAGGTGTAAGCTTTGATTTCAAAGAGCATTGAATCCAATAGAGAAGAAATAAATAGAATATTTAATGAATCCAGTGATTTAGTATTATATGAGTTTAATACTTTGTCTGAAGATAGGGCATTAGTTGTATATATAGAGGGACTAATTGATAATAAAGTATTAAATGAAGATTTATTAAAGCCCTTAATTCAAGACTTGATAAGTCCACAAGATATTTTATCTACAGTTTTTATTTCAGAGACTAAAAAAATATCTAGTATACAGGAAGTTATTCAACCAATAACAGATGGTGAAGTAGTTCTGTTTATTGAAAATATGGAATTAGCATATATCTTTGACTTAAATAAGTGGGAAAACAGAGCAATAACTGAGCCAGGCACTGAACGGGTAGTAAGAGGACCCAAAGAAGGTTTTATTGAAGATATAAAAGTAAACAAAGTTCTGATAAGACGTAAAGTTAGGAATAGCAAACTAGTATTTGAAGATTATACATTAGGTGTACAAACCAATACGAAGATTTCTTTAGCTTATATAAATGGCATAGTAAAGGAAGAAATATTAGATGAACTGAGAAGAAGGATACAAGAAATTCAAATAGACAGTATCCTAGATACAGGATATTTAGAACGTTATATTGAAGATGCTCCAAGAACTGTTATATGTACAATTGGACATTCAGAAAAGCCTGATGTAGTAGTTGGAAAAATTTTGGAAGGAAGAATTGCAATTATTTGTGATGGCTCTCCTGATGTTTTAACTATACCTAAAGTATTTATAGAAAACCTACAAATGGCTGATGATTATTATTCAAGACCACAATATGCAACATTTCTTAGGATATTAAGACTTTTTGCTTTAATTACTTCAGTGGTTTTACCAGGTTTTTTTGTAGCATTAAAAACTTTTCATCAAGAAATGATACCCGCAAAACTACTTGTATCTATGGCTAAGAATATAGAGGAAGTACCTTTTACTGCTTTAGTAGAGGCATTACTTATGATTTTATTTTTTGAACTAATTAAAGAATCAGGGCTAAGAATACCGAATAATATAGGAACTGCAGTAACTGTAGTAAGTGGTATAGTACTAGGTCAGACAGCTGTTCAAGCAGGTTTAGTTGGACCTACTATGGTTATTGTTATAGCAATTGCAGGAATTTCAGAGTTTATAATTCCCAGTCAGAGGGAAATGATAGTTATATATAGATTAATAATACTTTTGTTAGGTGGTTTTTTAGGATTATATGGTATAGTCTGCGGAATATCAATAATATTGGTTCATCTTATTTCATTAAAATCCTTTGGCGTTCCTTATATGTATCCCATTGCTCCATATGATAAAGAAGGCATGAAAGATTTTATTTTTATGCGTTCTGTAAAGGAAACAAATTATAGACCAAGAGCTCTATCAAATAAAAAGGCAGTAAAAAGGAATGAAATATATGACAAAAAATAAAAAAAATCTAATTATAGCAGTATACTTAATAATAATTTCTATACTTTCATTATCTTGCACAGGAAGCCGTCAATTGCAAACTTTGGCACTAGTTACATCAATGGGAATTGATTTGGAAGATGATAAGATAATCATTACTTGTGAAATAATGAATCCCATATCCAATAATTCATCATCGGGCATAAGTCCTAATCCTACAGGTAGTGTATTTGCTCAAAGTGTAGGTGAGACAGTATTTGAAGCGGTTAGAAATATTACGCTAAATTTTGATAGAAAATTATTTCTTTCCCATAATAATATACTTATATTTGGTGAAGAGTTTGCTAAAAAAGGTATTACCGGATTTATGGATGTATTTCTAAGAGATAATGAAGCAAGAGAAAACATGTATATCCTAGTTGCAAAAGGAGCAAAGGCTTATGAGATAATAGGTGTTAAAGGAGAACTGAGCCAATCAGCAGGAGATTATTTATTGGATATTTTAAATGATTTTAAATATAATGGAAAATGCCTAAAGGTAAGTATGTCTGAATATTATAAATATCATTATGATATAAGTAATGAGCCTGTTATAGGAGTTGTAACTAAAATAGAAAAGAAGGAAGTAGATCGGCAAAAATCCAAAGACAATACTGCAAAGTTTATGTTAGATGTAGCAGGAGGTGCAATATTGAGTAGAGATTATCTCATTGGATATTTATCATCAGATGAAATTTTTGGTTATAACTTTATAACAGATCGTATAGAAGGAGGACTAATAAAATTCAATACTCCTCAGGGATTAAACAAAGGTAATACTATAATTGGAAATGAAGGAAAATTTACTACAGTAGAGATTATACAGACCAAAACAAAAAGGGATATAAAGATAGATGATGGCAAAATACATCTTAATATAAATGTAAAATTAAGTGGTTCTTTAGGAGAGGAAAATAAAGGGATAGATGTAAGCAATCTTGAGGTTATTCACATACTTGAAAAGGCTTGCTCTGAAAAAGTAGAAGATTTAATTTCTACAACTATGGATAAGGTACAAAAGGAATTTAAACAAGATAACTTTAGCATTGGAGAAATAGTTCACCGACAATATCCAAAGGTGTGGAAAGAGATTTCCAAGGACTGGAATAATATATTTCCGGAAATATCCTATACTGTTAATGTAGAGACAAAAATAGTCAAGACTGGAATTATCAATACACCTAGCAATTTAAGGAAAAGGAGATAATATAGATGAATGAAAAGGTTTCATCAAGACAAGCAATATTTATTATCACTATTAGCAGAATAACTACTGTACTTACTATTATGTCCCCAGTTTATATGTCTCCAGCTAACCAGGATGTATGGATAAGTATTGTATTATCATTTTTTTATACAATATTAACATGTGCACCTTTGCTATTTTTAGCTAATAAATTTGAGGAGTTTACAATTATTGGATATATGGAGAAAATATTGGGGAAGACATTGGGAAAGATAGTGGGAATTCTTTATGCTATTTTCTTTGCTACCATTGCAATTTTTTTCTCTTATATTTCAGTTCAGATGATAAGAGCCTCATTTTTATCGGATACGAAAACTTATATAATTATACTATTTTTGATAGCTAGTTGTTTATATATTGTTTCTAAGGGGTTAGTAGTTATATTGAGATTTTCAGAATTAATGGTTCCAATAATTTTGGTTTCCTTAATTGTTTTTATTTTTCTTGGTTATAATAATATGGATTTTAAGCTACTACTACCTATATATAGGGATTCTACCTTTTTAGATATCAATATTGGTGCAATGCAGTTGAGTCTAGTTTTTATAGATATATATTCATTAACTATGATTGTACCGAGTCTTGAAGATAAAAAAAGGATAAATGAAATCTTTATTAAAGCTAGTATTATTTCATTATTATTTGTATTGGCAACAGTGTTAGCAACACAATCATCTTTAGGAGTAGAGCAAGTTAAACATTTTAATTATCCTTTTTTAGCATATATTAGAAATATCAGAGCATATTTTACATTTGAAAGAATAGAATCTATTTATATATTTATATGGATAATAGCCATGATAATTAAGATAACAACATATTTATGCATATCCATTGATGCATTTAAAGAAATATTTAAGAAAAGATCAAGAAATATATTATTATATATTGTATGTACCATGGTTGCATTAATAACCTTCTATATAGCTGAAGTTAATCCTATGATGGTAGAAATAAAGTCAATTAAACTTCCAGAGTATATTTATTACTTTACTTTTAAATTTGGAATCCCATTATTAATCCTAATAGCATATTTTTTTAAAAGAAAGACATTTGAGAAACAATAAAAATTCAAGAATTAAATGTTAAGTGGAAGAGTTATTACAACCTCAGTCCATTCTCCATATTTACTATTTATATTTACTGTACCGCCGTGAGCATCAATTATGGATTTTACAATAGGTAATCCAAGTCCAGTTCCATTAGTATTTTTGTTTGTTGAAATATCAGCCCTATAAAATCTATCAAATATAAATGGTAGATTTTTTTCTTCTATACCTATGCCATTGTCAATTATTTTAATGATGGCATTAGTTTCATCTTTTGTAAGAATAATGAGGACTTTGCCCTTATCATTAAGATATTTAATAGAGTTAGAAAGTAAATTATACATAATTTGTTTAAGCTTATCTTTATCCATTGTAATTTCAATATCATTTTCTATTTCAGATTCAATATAAAATTTATTTTTAGTATATAAAGGTTTAAAAGTTGTAATAATATTATTTAGTTCTGTAGAAATATTAAATCTAGTATAATTTAATACAAGCTCTAATTCCTCTAATTTAAAAGAATCCTTAAGTTTATCAACTAAATTAGACAACCTATCTATTTCTTTCATCAAAATGTTTAAATGTTCTTGGTTCGGTTCCCATATACCATCCATAATGGCCTCTAAATGGCTTTTAAGTGTAGCTAGAGGTGTTCTAAGTTCGTGAGAAATATCAGAAGCATATTTTTTTCTAATATTTTCTTGCTTGCTTAATGTTTCACCTAGATAATTAATAGAATCTGATAATTCTAGAATTTCCACTGTATTAGTATTTATATTAGATTTTTTATTAAGATTACCTTTACGCATTTCAACAGCTGTAGTTCTTATTTCTAACAAGGGATTGGTTAAAGATTTAGATAGTATAGCACTATTTACTAAGCCAATAAGAACCGTAAATATAGCTGAGATAAAAAAGGATTTAGTTAGAGTGTTTTTAAAAAGAATTGCAGATTCAGTAAAATAAGAATTGTCAATATATCCTATAATTAGCTTCCCTACTTTATTATTTTCTTCAAGTAATGGATAAGATTTTTCTATATAATTTCCTTCAGGAATATTATGCATTTTCATCATTCGTCTATGCATACCGCCCATTCCCTTCATTCCAGCTCTATTTGCTGAACTATATAAGATATTATCATTTAAATCCTTAATTTCAATATATATATTTTCTAAGGAGGCATAGGAATTGATTTCTCTTTCATAGAGTTTGTAACCATTTTTATTATATAAATTATTTATTTCATCAGATATTTGATTAAGTTTACTCTGTTTCTCTTCAGCAAGATAATTTTCAAATCTATTATTTATCATTAAATTTGATATAATGCTAATAATTATAATAGAAGTAAGTATTGAAAATATAAAGCTAAGAGTAAGTTTTTTAGAAAGTTTCATATATATTCCTCCAATAATTGTCAAGGAAGGTTAAAAAATCATAAATATAGATGACCTATGACAATATGAATTTTTTAAGATTATATTATAATCAATAGAAAAATTTTATTTTTTATATAATCATATTATAACAGTTAATTTTGAAGTCATTATGAAGAAATTTAAGATAATCTTATTTTTCTTCATATTTCCTTCACATTTTGTAGATATAATAAAATCACAAGATGAAAGGAGAGATATTTTATGAAAAAAGTATTATTAACAGGAGCTTTAGTATTAAGTTTAGGAGTTGGTTCTTTAGTTGCATATGCTGATACAGTAAAAACACCAAGTATAATTCCTGGAAATAGAAATATAAACCTAAGCATAGAAGATAAAGAGGCATGGTTTAAAGAAAGGACGGAATATAAAAAGAAACAAATAAAAAATGCTCTTGAGAATGGGTTAATAACAGAAGAAGAAGCAAAAGCATGGGAAGAACATTTCAAGTATATGGAAGAATTCCATGCTAAAAATGGATTTATGTCAGATGGATGTGGTGGATTTGGCATGGGAAGAGGAATGGGATTTGGTAGAGGAAGGGGAATGATGAGAGGAAATAACTAGGAAAAACAATTCTAATTCCAACAATAAGTTCATTTTATGGTGCCTGGCACCATAAAATGAACTTATTGTTTTTCTATTTCAAATTTATATCCTGCACCGTAAACTGTATGAATGTATTTTGGAGATTTGGGGTTGTTTTCAATTTTTTGCCTAATATTTTTTATATGAGTATCTATGGTTCTATCAAAACCTTCATAACCAGAACTAAGAGAAAACTCTATCAATTGATCTCTGGAAAGAACATGGTTTATATTAGATATAAGAGCTAATAAAATTTTAAATTCATTTGTTGTTAAGTTAATAATTTTATTATTCTTTCTAACTATCATTTTATCTACTTCAATTTCTAAATCTCCATTATTGAAACTAAGTTTTTCTGCTGGAGGTCTAGAATTAGGATAAGCTCTTCTGAGCAATGCTTTTACTCGACTAATTAACTCCCTAGGGCTGAAAGGTTTTAATATATAATCATCAGCACCTATGGATAAACCTTCTATTTTTTCATCTTCATGAGTTTTAGCAGTTAGCATTATAATTGGCACATCAGATATACTTCTTATTCTTTTGCATACTTCTTCACCTGAAATCTTGGGTAGCATTAAATCTAATATAATTAAATGAATATGATTATTGCTGAACAAATCTAAAGCCATTTGTCCATCATTAGCTAGGAATACATTAAAATTTTCTTTAACTAGATATGCATTAATAACATCTGAAATATTTTTTTCGTCTTCCACTAATAAAACATTTATATAATCCAAAATTAATCACCTCACAATCATTTTACCCGAAAAAGGTAAAATAAAAAATAAAAAATACTTTATTTTTGTAAACTATTATGTTATACTTGAATATAATATTTAAAACATACTAAAATGCTATGAATTGGTAAAGTAAATTATATGAAGTATTTAAGAGAGGATTCTATTGGTGGGAGGAATCTATACGATATATATTTGAAGTGCACCAATGAGCATAAAGTCGAAAAATTTAGTAGACTTATACGGTGGTTCCCGTTATAGAACTAGAGTATGAAAGTACTTGAATTGAGCTGGGGATTACCTCAAGCAGAGTGGAACCGCGAAACTTACCTTTTGCCTCTGTATATTTATTTATACATGGGTAAAAGGTTTTTTTATGACCTAACACAACGAGCGAAGTGAGTTGATGTAGGTCAAACGCAATGAGCTCCAAATATATATGAGCGAAGCGAGTAAATAGATTTGTGATGCAAAACTGCGTGATATGGATTAACTTTACGAACAAGGGGATATATTATAAAAAAGGAGGCAGTAAAATGGTATTAAACAATATTGGAGAGACTGTAGGAAAAACACCAATCGTAAGATTAAATAATATTAAGGAAAAAGGCAATGCAGAAATACTTGTAAAGATTGAATCCTTTAATCCTTCTGGCAGTGTAAAAGATAGGGCAGCTTTATATATGATAGAAGCTGCGGAAAAAGAAGGAATTTTAACTAAAGGTGGAACTATAATTGAACCTACAAGTGGAAATACTGGTATTGGATTAGCTATGATGGGGGCTGCAAAAGGATATAATGTGATATTAGTTATGCCAGATACTATGAGTATTGAAAGAAGAAAACTAATGCAGGCTTACGGAGCAAAGATTATATTGACTGAAGGAAAATATGGAATGTCAGGCTCTGTAGAGTTAGCAGAAAGATTAGCTAAGAATAATAATTATTTTCTTCCAAATCAATTTGGAAATAAAAATAATTTAGTAGCTCACTATGAAACAACAGGTGTAGAAATACTAGAGGAAACTGACGGAAATATAGATGCTTTTGTAGCGGGAGTTGGAACAGGAGGTACAGTGTCAGGAGTAGGTAAGAGGTTGAAGGAATATAATAGGGATATATTGGTTGTAGCAGTACAGCCATCTAAATCTCCAGTTCTAACAGGAGGGCAGCCAAATAGTCATAAAATCCAAGGGATAGGTGCAAATTTTATACCAGATATATTTGCCCAAGATATAGTAGATGAAATACTAAGTATTGATGAAGAAACTTCATATTTCTATGCAAAGAGATTAGCTTCGGAAGAAGGTATATTATGTGGAATTTCATCAGGAGCAAATGTTGCTGCTGCAAATATAATAGCAAAAAAATTAGGTGAAGGTAAGAGCGTATTAGCTATCCTTCCTGATACAGGTGAAAGGTATTTATCTACAGATTTATTTAATGGAGAGTGATTCTATGTTTAGATTTTTCATAGAAGAAGGAAAAAATATACTAAAAAAAGATCCAGCAGCGAAGAATCTTTTTGAGGCCATATTCTGCTATCCAAGTTTAAAATCAATATTTTATTATAAGATAGCTAATAAATTATATAGAAAAAATAGATTTATATTATCTAGGATAATATCACAACATGCTAGAAGGGTAACTGGTATAGAAATACATCCTGGAGCAAAAGTTGGGAAAAATTTATTTATAGATCATGGAATGGGTGTAGTAATAGGTGAAACAGCAGAAATAGGAGATAATGTGCTAATGTATCATGGCGTAACCCTTGGGGGAATAGGTGGGGAAAAAGGCAGTAAAAGACATCCTACTATAGAAGATAATGTTATAATTGGTGCAGGTGCAAAGATACTAGGACCTATAACTATTGGAAAGGGTGCTAAAATAGGTGCGAATTCTGTAGTACTAGAAGATATACCACCATATTCTACGGCAGTTGGTGCTCCAGCAAAAGTAGTTAGAAAAAATTATAATAGCTATATTTATGTTGTATAATGAAAAAGAATGATTATGTATATTTTTTAAGAAAAGTATTTACAATAAAGCTATATACGATATAATATATAATAATGAATAATAGGCAATGAACAAGAATAGTAATCATAAAGAGGTCTAAAGCGAGCTAGGAATGGTGAAAGCCTAGTGATACTATTATGATGAATGGACTTGTGAGTTTATATCTGAATTAAGTAAGATATAGGATTTATCCACCTTATAGGATTAAAGCTGGCTTTTAGCAAAAAGAGTGGTACCGCGGAAATTACCCTTTCGTCTCTTTATTAGAGATGAAAGGGTTTATTTATTTTGGGAGGGATTATAATGGAAAAGAAAACTGTATTTAGTGGAGTACAACCATCGGGAGCATTAACTATTGGGAACTATATAGGAGCTATAAAAAATTGGGTAGAATTACAAGAAGAATATAATTGTTATTATTGTATCGTTGATATGCATGCTATTACAGTACCACAAGTACCAAAGGATCTTAGAAAAAACACACTGGATGTACTGGCATTATATTTAGCTTGTGGAATGGATCCAGAGAAATCTACCATATTTATTCAATCTCATGTGCCAGCTCACGCTGAACTAACTTGGGTATTAAATAGTATATCATATATGGGACAATTAAACAGAATGACTCAATACAAAGAAAAGTCTAGAAAATCAGAAGAAAATTTAAATGCTGCGTTATTTACTTATCCAGTATTGATGGCATCAGATATACTTTTATATCAGGCTGATTTAGTTCCAGTAGGAGAAGATCAAAAGCAGCATTTAGAGTTAGCTAGAGATTTAGCCATAAGATTTAATAATAAATATAGTGATACATTTAAAGTTCCAGATCCATTAATAAAAGAATTTGGAGCGAGGATAATGAGCCTTCAAAATCCAGAAGCAAAGATGAGTAAATCAGATTTAGATGAAAATGGATATATATTGATTTTAGATAATAAAGATGCAATAAGAAGAAAAATAAAAAGAGCTGTTACAGATTCTTTAGGATTAATGTCCTATAATGATGAGCAGTTAGGATTAAAAAATCTATTAACAATCTATAGCATATTTTCAAATGAAGAAATATCAAAAATAGTAAATCGTTATGAAGGGCAAGGATATGGAAAATTTAAGGAGGATTTAGCAGAGATAGTAGTAGAAGGTCTTTCACCTATTCATGAAAAATTTGAATATTTAGGAAAAAATAAGGATTATCTAGAGAAGATATATAAGGAGGGATCAGAAAAGGCTGAATATCAAGCTATGAAAACTCTGAGAAAGGTATATAAAAAAGTAGGGTTTATACCAAGGTAGGAGTGGATTTATTGAATGATTAAGATGTTTTTTAGAGGAAATCCAGATGGATATGTGTTTCCAATATGGAGTTTAGCACATTTGGTAATTGTTTTAATTGCGTTTATGGGAATTGAATTTATATTGTTAAATAAAAGAAAACTTAAGAATTCCCAAATGGGAAGGAAATTTAAAATATTAATGATTATTGTTTTGTCTTTACAACAGGTAATATTATATCTTTGGTATTATTTTTCTGGATATGGCACTATAAAAGAAAGTTTACCACTATATAATTGCAGGATTGCTATTATTTTTACGATTCTTGCTTTTATAACAGATAAAAAGATGTTTAAAAATGTAGGATGTTATTGGGGAATTATAGGTTCTATATTAGTTATTATAATGCCTATTGATGTATATCCATTCTCATTTCCCCATTATGCTAATATTTCCTACTTCTTAGGACATATTAGTTTATTGTGGTCTATAGTATATATATTAGTGGTTGATGAGCATAGGATAAATAAAAGTAGTTTAAAATCAATTTTATATTTTACTAATATTTACCATTTGTTTATTTACTTTTTTAATATATTTACTAAATCTAATTATTGCTACCTAAATGAACCACCTTTTGCCAGAATGTTTTTTCAAAAATTTATTTCACCAAAGGTATATACTGTAACTGTATTTTTTATATTTAATATATTAATGATTTTGGTATATTTGTCAGCTAAAACTGCGTATGGAATATTAGATATAGATGAAGATTTGGTAAAAACTGCTTAGGATATAATATGATATTTTAACAAAATAAAATAGGGGCTATTACTTTGCCCCTATTTTTTTTTCTTCTATATTGACGAAAAAAGTTCTAGTCCATTCCATTATCTTTTCACTTGTTTTAGAAGTATTACTATTGCTAAAAACTGCACTATATTTTCTATTATTATGCTCATAAAGAGGATCATAATATTTTATTATTAATTCCTCTATTACTTGTCTATATTCATGATTAGCAATTAGTTCTATATATTTGTCAATATTTTTATCTCCTAAATATTTTCTAAGATAATTCAATGAAGATACCAACTCATTATCCGTATCATGAACGTATTCAGTGAAAAGATTGTCAACTCTTTCGTCTATATTAGCTTCAATTTTTATATTTATTCCACTTTTCATAGCATTATATAAATAATCTGGAATTATATCTTTCCCTATTCTTTTACTTTCTCCTTCTACAAATACAAGATTTGTTTTTCTGTTTTTTAGGGATTCATAAACAAGGGATTCAAACATTTTTTGAGTATTTTGTTCACCAAGTCCAACATTCCCCAGGACAGAACCTCTATGATTAGCACAACCTTCTAGATCAAGAATATCAATTCCTTTTTCATTAAGGCATTTTAAAATATTAGTTTTGCCCGTTCCAGTATTACCATAGAGAACTATAAACTTAATTTTTTTTACTATCTGTGGAAGATGGCTGTTTATATATTTTCTATATCCTTTATATCCCCCATCAAGCTTTATGGCGTTTATGCCAATGGATTTAAAAAGAGAAACTAAGGAGCTGCTCCTAAAACCTCCTCTAGCACAAAAAAATATAAGATTATTATATTTTTTATCAAGTTCTGAAACCTGTTCATAGATATTTAGAAGATGTTTTGAGGCAGCTTCTATACCAATTTGTTTTGCCTTTTCAATACTTTCTTGTTTGTAAATTGTACCGATTAACTCCCTTTCTTTATCATTGAAAATTGGTATATTATAAGCACCTGGTATAGTTTCAGATTTATATTCACTAGGAGAACGAACATCTATTAATATATGATTATCATTTATTCTTTTTTCGTCTACATCTTCATAACTAACAATTTCAAACATAAAATTCCCTTCTTCTATTAAAATTAAATTACACATATGCTATTATATATCATAAGTTTTCTCTATAACAAGTAAAATTGCATAAAAAAATTTTATAATAATAAAGTAGATAGCAAAATTGCTATCTACTTTATATATAGTTAAGGTATTTTTTAGCTAAGGATACCTTCCATATATCGGGTCCTTCTTCAATATATTCCCATTCAAATTTACCAAATCTTTTTTCTTCTAATTGATTAAATACATGAGAGGGATCTGCATCATTTATTAATACCATTTTTTCACCTACAGGTAAAGAATCAAAAGTACGTAAAACAACGCTATTTACATCATTTGTTTCATATCCTCTAGTATCTAATTCCATTATGGACATACTATCTCCTCCTAATGATTTTAAATTATTATTCCCATAATATAAAATATTATTTTATAAGGAAAATAGCTATAATATTTATATAAAATAGGCTATAATGTAAATAATTAAGTAAATTATAGAAGGAGTGAGTAAATAATGGATTTCAAAATGCTTCATACTTGTATAAGAGTAATGGATTTAGAAAAATCTTTAAGATTTTATAAAGATGCTTTAGGATTAGTAGAAACTAGAAGAAAAGATTTTCCAGAAGATGAATTTACATTGGTCTTTTTATCTGATGAATTAGGACAGCATGAAATAGAATTAACATATAATTATAATCAAGAAAAACCCTATGTAATTGGTGATGGATTTAGTCATATGGCATTTAGTGTAAAAGATTTAGAAACTTCAAGAGAAAGGCATAAAGATATGGGGTATGAAGTTACAGAGTTAATAGGACTTCCAGGTGAAAAGCCAAGATACTATTTTATAACAGATCCAGATGGTTATGATATAGAAATTATAAGAGCTAAATAGTTAAAATAAATAAAAATTACCTCTAAAATATAGAGGTAATTTTTAGGGCGTATTTTGTCGAAAAAAGTCTAAATAATATATATAATATTTTGAAATAATGTATTAAGCCATAAACCTAATACTATCTAAAGAAAAATGGTGGGAATAGTATGAAATCCATTAGAAATCAAATACTAATATATCTTATGATAGGGTCAATAGTACTATTTGGACTATTGCTTATTTTATCTGATTTAAAATTAAATGAACTTCCAAATCATATTAAAGCACAATATGGTGAGATAGTAGATGCTAGAGCGGATGAAGTAGCTAAAGAGTTAAAAGGATTTATTGAGCAAATAACAATAGTATCAAAATCTCCAATAATAAGAACTATGAATTTGGAAAAAATAAAATCTTATCTCTCTAACTTGGTATTAGATAATAAATATAGAAACATGATTATAGCATATCCCAATGGTGAAGCATGGTCAACATTAATGGATAAATTGGATATTTCAAATCAAGAACAATATAAGAGTATTTTTATTGAGAAAAAGAAATATGCAATCTCACAACCATTTTATAGTCCGTATGTTCATGAGTCTGATAAACCTGTTTTAATCGTTTCGCATAGTATTAATGATGAGGAGAATGAAGTAATTGGTTTGGTAAACAGTGTAATAAATATTGAATTTTTAAACCAAATAGTTAGGAATATAAATTTAAAGACAACTGGATATGGATGGATAATAAATAGAGATGGTTTAGTAGTTGCTCACCCAGATTCAAATGTTCCATTACAAAAAAGGATTAAAGATTATATAACTGATGATGATGCAATAAGTAAAATTTTAACTGATGACTCTGGAATTATTGAATATTTAGATATAAATGGAGAAAAAATGTTAGGATTTTTCAGGAGTATTAAGGATTCACCTAATTGGATGTTCATTATTTCAATTTCTGAAAAGGACATTTGCAATGATATAAACGGAGTTAAAAATACTATAATAGCGGCTATTATAATTGGCTTAATATCAGTAATTATATTTTCATTTTTTTATTCTAAAAGCTTATCCAAGCCAATTTTAGAACTAAAAGAAGTATTTGAAAAAGCGGCTAATGGAAATCTCAATGTAATGGCTAATGAAGCAATATCTAATGAATTAGGTGTGGCGGCAAAAAGCTTTAATAAAATGTTAGGAGAAATAAAAGATTTAACTTATAGAGATAAAGTTACAGGATTATATAATTACAACGGTTTCTTTTTAGAGATTCCTCATAAAATGAATAAGTTAGGCAATAAAAAAATGGCAATATCTATTGTAATAATATCCATAGATGATTTTAAAAGAATAAATAGCATTTATGGCTTTGAGTTTGGAGATATAGTACTTTGTAACTTCTCAAATAGACTTAAGGAGTTTTTAAATAATGAAGAATTAGTGGCAAGGTTTTTAGGTGATGAATTTATTTTGTTTTTATATGGAGATGACATAGAAAATATTGAGAATCGTATAAAAACATTATGGAAGTTATGTAGCGGAGATATAAAACTCAATGATAATCAATTTGTTATGAGGGTAAGTATTGGAGCAAGTATTATCTTGAATTATAATATATCAATAGAAGAAATCGTACATCAAGCCACAATTGCAAAGCTTATAGCTAAAAAAATGGGAGGGAATCATTATAGATTCTATAACTCTGAATTGGAAAAACTAATTAAAGAAGAACAAAAGATTGATAATTCTATATATCATGCAATTAACAATAATGAATTTAAATTAGTATATCAACCTATTATAGAAGTATCAACTAGAAAGGTTATAGGAGCAGAGGCGTTACTTAGATGGGTAAATCCTTTACATAAAAATATTTCTCCAATAATAGTAATACAGATGGCCGAACAAAATGGATTGATAATAGAAATAGGCAAATGGGCTTTAAAAGAGGCTTGTAGACAAAATAAACAATGGCAAAACAAGGGTTATCCACCAATTATAATATCAGTAAATGTTTCAGTCATTCAATTTGAGCAAACAAATTTTGTTGACATGGTAAAAGAAATTTTAAAAGAAACGGGATTAGAGGCTAGATATTTAGAATTAGAAATAACGGAAAGAATAGCTATGGATAGGGTAGATGAGAAGCTTCTTAAAATGAAAGAATTAAAGAATATGGGAGTTCGTATATCTATAGATGATTTTGGAACAGGTTATTCCTCATTAGCTTATTTTACACGGTTTCCTATTGATACGCTGAAAATAGACCGGTCATTTATTAATGATATGTTAAGCGATAAAAATTCAAAAACTATTGTAACAACTATTATAAATATGGCTAAATCTATAAAGATAAAGACCATTGCAGAAGGTGTAGAAACTTTAGAACAGCTAGATTACTTGAAACAAAAAAAATGTGATCAAATTCAAGGATATTTAATTAGTAAACCTATAGAACCTCAAGGAATTGAAGAAATGCTTAAATAAAGATGTTTTTATTTTTAAATTTATAACAGTATTATGTTTGTAATGAAATCGTAATTTGAAAATCCAGTCAAAGTATAATATAATTTCTTAAAATGGTATAAATTTATTTGATTGGAGTGGAATGGAAAATGGGAAAGAAAATATTTAAGTTTATAACAATAGGTACTACTGTTTTAACTATAACTTTAAATACTATTACTGTTAATGCAAATTCAGGCAGTATGGGGATGCAATTTTTAAAGAAATATAATTCGAATGAAATAATTTTATTAAAAGATAAACCTATACAAATACCTATGTATGTAAAAGAGCAAGAAAATCAATTAAGAGGAGTATGGGTATCTACAGTATTTAATTTGGATTTTCCAGCTAAAAAGGGATTAACAGAATTAGAATATAAGAATGAGTACATAAGACTTTTAGATAATTTAGAAGCTTTAAATATGAATACAGTAATATTTCAAGTTAGACCTAAATTAGACGCATTTTATAAATCCAATATAAATCCTTGGTCAGAGTATTTGACTGGTAAACAGGGATTAAGTCCTAGTTGGGATCCTTTGAAGTGGATGATAGAAGAAACTCATAAACGTGGAATGGAGTTTCATGCTTGGTTTAATCCATATAGAGTAACAACAGGAGCCGAGAAAATATCAGATTTAGCTCCTAATAACTGGGCAAGACAAAATCCTCAATATACTTTTAGCTTTAATGGTAAGCTCCAATTAAATCCAGGAGAACCAGAAGTAATTAAACATATCAATGATAGTGTAATGGAAGTAGTAGAACACTATGACATAGATGCAGTTCATTTTGATGATTATTTTTATCCTTTTAAAAGTGGTAATAGCTGGTATGCAAAAGAAGAGGAAAATTCATTTAAGAAATATGGTACTGGATTTAAAAGCAGAGATGAGTGGAGAAGAAATAATGTGGACATGCTTATAGAAACTATTCACAATTCTATAGAAGCTTATAATATTAAGAATGAAAAATCTGTACAATTTGGTATTAGTCCATTTGGAATATGGGGGCATAAAGAATTTCATCCAGAGGGAAGTATAGAGGGAATAGGTTCTCAAACACCCAAAACATCTAGAGCGTCTTATGATGACCAATTTGCAGATACTAGGAAATGGGTTAAGAGTAATTGGATTGATTATATAGCGCCACAAATTTATTGGACTTTTGATGAAAAAGCAGCACCTTATGGAGAATTAGTAAATTGGTGGGCGGATGTAGTACGTGATACTGATGTTAATTTATATATTGGACATGCTAACTATAGAAAGGCAGATATAAACAACAAGAATTTAAGCTGGAAAAATCCTGAAGAAATATCAAATCAACTTAAGTTTAATAGCTTATATGATGAAGTGAAAGGTAGTATATTTTTTAGATACAAATCCTTACTAGAAAATGAAAAAAATCCTCCAGCAAATAATCAGTTTATTAAAATTCTTAAGGGACAACATTTTAATACAAGAGCATTATTACCATCTAAGCCTTTATTAAATCGTAAAGATATATAGATATTTAATAAAATAAACTCTCCTAAAAACCATATTAAAAGGGAAAAAAAGTTATTAATATTATTTATAATAGCTGTAAATACTAATTTAGAAAAATAATTTAAAGGAGAGATAAATTTATGACTGTAATGACAAAATTAGAAACAGCCTTGGCAAGTGCCAAGGGATTAGCTGCAGATTTAAAAACTTTTTCTTTAGATACAGATAATCAAGAAGCAAAACAAATGTTTAGCACATTATCTTCAAATGCTGAAAATATGGTTCAAATGTTACAAAGTAGAGTAAATACTATTAATAGTGAAGAACCTCAATATAACCAAGAGCAATAATTAAAGAGCGTTTGTGAATCTAGATTCACAAACGCTCTTTAATTATTGCTTTTTTACAGGGTTATACAAGCACTTTAATTATCTAAATACATAATATATATTACTTAATATCTTATTTGGCATAGGGGGGAAGTTATGAGAATATCAGTATTAGGCGGAGATGAAAGAAGTGTTAAATTAGCGAATTTGCTTCAAGAAGATGGGAACCATATTGATTTATTTGGTTTCGATAATTTAAAGATTGATGGATTAAAAATAAGTGAAAAGCTAGATTTAGCTATTGAAAAATCAAATATAGTTATAGGACCATTGCCGTGTTCTAAGGATAATATCTTATTAAATACACCTTTATATTCAAAAGAAATAAAAATAGAAGAAATATTTAATAAAATGAATTCAAATCAGGTATTTATAGGAGGTAAAATATCCAATGAAATATCTGATATTGCAAAGCACTATAATATTGATACTGTGGATTTTCTTAAAAGAGAGGAAATGGCAGTATTAAATGCAATTCCTACAGCAGAAGGTGCAATTCAAGTAGCCATGGAAAAAATGGAAATTACCATTCATGGATCAAGTATTATGATATTGGGATTTGGAAGAATAGGAAAGATTTTAGCTAAAATGCTTAAAGGGATAGGTGCTAATGTATATATAGAGGCAAGGAATTATTCTGATTTAGCTTGGGTTAGTACCTATGGATATAATCCAATACATTTAAATGAAATGAAAGATTATCTTCAAGAAATGGATGTAGTATTTAATACTATACCATCTATGATTTTAAATGAAGAAATGTTATTAAAACTAAATAAAGAATGTTTAGTGGTAGACCTTGCATCTATACCTGGAGGAGTAGATTTTAAAAGGGCTGAAGAACTAGGTATAAATACTGTTTGGGCATTAGGGTTGCCTGGAAAAGTGGCACCTATGACTGCAGCAAGAATTATGAAAGATACTATTTATAATATTATTGGGGAATTGGGGGAGTAGATATGTTATTAAATGGAACAAAGGTTGGTATAGCTATTACAGGTTCATTTTGTACATTTGAAACTATTTTGGTTGAAATAGAAAGATTAGTTAATGAAGGGGCAGATGTATATCCGATTATGTCCTATAATGCTAATGATTTCGATACTAGATTTGGCTTGGCTGAAGAATGGAAAGAAAAGATAATAAAAGCAACAGGGAAGGAAATCATAGCTACAATACAAGATGCAGAACCTATAGGACCGAAAGGATACCTTGACATATTGGTTATAGCACCTTGTACAGGAAATACAATTGCAAAATTAGCAAATGCCATTACTGATACACCAGTATCTATGGCATGGAAGGCTCATTTAAGAAATAATAAGCCTGTTGTAGTTGCAATTTCCACAAATGATGGGCTAAGTGGAAATGCAAAGAATCTAGGTATATTATTAGATAAAAAGAATGTATATTTTGTTCCATTCGGGCAAGATGACCCTTCTAAAAAAGCAAATTCATTAATTGCACATTATGATAAGATAGTGCCAACTATAATAGAAGCATTGCATGGGAAGCAAATTCAGCCATTACTAGTATGATAAGGTTTTGAAAAATAAGTACCATTTTTGGTGATCAAAAATGGTACTTATTTTTTGCTATAATTAATATATAAAATATAATCTAAATTTTTTAAACTTTCAACTTGAGTTTTGTATAAATATAACAAAGGATATTTTAATATTTTAGAGAATTTATGCATATAGAATAATAACTAATGTAGGACAGGAGGGATAACGTGGATACAATCTTAAGAATGTGCTCAATATCAAAATATTTTGGTACATTAGTGGCTAATGAGGATGTTAATTTTGAAGTAAAAAAAGGCGAGATACATTCTCTTTTAGGGGAGAATGGGGCGGGCAAATCCACATTAATGAATGTATTATATGGGTTATACCAGCCAGATAAAGGTGAGATATTTTTTGAGGATAAAAAGATTAATTTAAAATCTTCCAAGGATGCTATTGATTTAGGAATAGGTATGATACATCAGCATTTTATGTTAGTACCTGTTCATACAGTATTGGAAAATATTGTTATGGGAATGGGGAAGGAAAAAGGTTTTATAATCAAAGAAGAAAATCTTAAAAAAGAAATAAATGATATTGCTGTAAGATATGGTATGGAAATATCTTTAGATGCAAAGGTTTCGGATCTTTCAGTTGGAGAGCAACAAAGAGTTGAAATCGTTAAAGCTTTATATAGGGGAGCAAAATTACTTATAATGGATGAACCAACAGCAGTATTAACACCTCAGGAAACAGAAGAGTTGTTTACTACCTTAAGAAAGATGGCAGATGATGGTATGTCCATAATATTAATCACACATAAATTAAAAGAAGTAATGTTTGTATGCGACAGGGTTACGGTATTGAGGGATGGTAGGATAACAAAGACAATTTGTACTGAAGAAACAAATGAACTTGAACTTGCAAAATTTATGATAGGAAGGGAACTTTCAGCCATGGAACAAGATGAGAACTGTTGCCCTGGAGGTCCTGTTCTTGAAATAAAAAATTTATCTTACGAAGTAGAAAAGGGAATAAAAGCTTTAGATAATATAAATCTAAGAGTATGTTCTGGGCAAGTTTTAGGTATTGCTGGAGTTGATGGAAATGGTCAAAGAGAGTTAGCAGAAGTAATAGTTGGATTAATGGAGGGGGCAACAGGGAATATATTATTGAATGGAGAAGAAATAAAAGGCAAGACTATTTCAGAAATAATAAAAAAAGGAGTAGGTTATATTCCAGAGGATAGACATAAAAGAGGATTAATATTGGATTTCTCAATTAGTGAAAATCTAATATTAAAGGACTATTATAAATCTCCATTTAGAAAGAAGGTTTTTTTCGATTTTAATTCAATAAATAAGCATGCTGATAATATGATTTCAAAATACTCAATTAAAACTCCAAGTAGAAATGCAGAAGCTAGAAAACTATCTGGAGGAAATCAACAGAAGATAGTTGTTGCAAGAGAAATTGATAAACTGCCAAAATTGTTAATTGCTGTACAACCTACTAGGGGAGTTGATATAGGTGCATCAGAATTTATTCATCAACAAATTATAAATGCCAAAGAACAAGGAACTGCAGTACTACTTATTTCTACAGAACTTTCAGAGATTAATTTATTATCTGATAAAATTGCTGTAATTTATAAAGGTAGTATAGTAGGACAAATGGATAAAAAGGATTTTGAAGAAAGTACAATAGGATTGATGATGGCGGGGGCTAATTAAATATTTTCAAATTAGGAGGAAATGCCATGAATAACACTGAGGATTATTATAAGAACAGGGTTTTAAATAAGATATTTAATAAAAATAAACTTTTAACAATTATTATACCAATGGTATCGGTATTATTAGCATTGTTAATTGGAAGCATACTATTACTTTTTATAGAGGTCAATCCTCTAGAGGCTTATAAGTATTTAATATTTGGGAACTTTACAAATATCTATAATATTGCGGAAATTTTTGTGAAGGCTACACCTATTATATTAACAGGTCTTTCCTTTGCTTTTGCTTTTAGAACTGGATTATTTAATATTGGTGGTGAAGGTCAGATGTTTGCAGGTGCTATGGCAGCAGTATTTGTAGGGTTAAAGACTGGGCATCTTAGTCCATTCATTACTATACCACTCTGTTTATTGGCATCAATAGTAGCAGGTGGAATATGGGGAATGATACCAGGAATACTTAAAGGAATATTCGGCTCATCTGAAATAATTATCACCATAATGTTTAATTATGTAGCATTATATCTCATAAGCTATTTAGTAGATAAGCCTCTTAGGGAAGCAAGCGGATTCTATCCACAAACGGATTTAATTGGAGAAAATGCCTTTCTCCCATATGTGATTTCTAATACTAGATTACATATAGGATTTATTATAGCTATAATAATATCAGTTATAGTATATATTGTTTTATGGAAAACTCCCTTTGGATATAGGCTTAGGGCTGTAGGACATAATCCTGATGGAGCAGAATACTCTGGTATAAATATTAGGAGGAATATAATTATTTCTTTAGCTATAAGTGGTGCTTTGGCAGGAGTAGCGGGATTTACTGAGATAAATGGAATTCATCATAGACTTCTTGACAATTTTTCTAAAAATGTTGGTTTTGATGGAATAGCGGCTGCACTCTTAGGTAGTGCAAATCCTGTGGGAGTAGTTATATCATCCATACTTCTTGGTATGCTTCAAACAGGTGCAAACTCAATGCAAAGGGGAGTAGGAGTTCCAGCAAATATAGTAAGTGTAATTCAGGCTTTGATAATCATACTTGTACTTGCAGGAAATGTGCTAAGACCTAAGATTGAACTGATTTTAAATTCTAAAGAAAGGGTGTTAGATTAATGAAAGATATATTAAGCATGACATTTATTATTGCTCTTTTATCGGCATCCATTAGACTTTCAGTTCCAATACTATTTGCAGCATTAGGAGGAATGTATTCAGAGAGGTCAGGGGTAGTTAACATAGGACTAGAGGGTATAATGCTAGTTGGAGCTTTTGCAGGAGTAGTAGGCTCTTATTTTACAGGAAGTTATTGGATAGGAGCTCTTGTTGCCATAGTAAGTGGAGTTTTGATATCTGCCATATTTGCTTTGATAACAGTAAAAATTAGAATAAATCAAATAGTAAGCGGAGTTGCAATAAATCTATTGGCAGTAGGTCTTACTAGTTTTTTCTATAGGGCATTATTTGGAATAACTACTGTACCTATAACTGTAAAGGCTTTTGAACCTATAAACATTCCAATGCTTTCAAATATACCCATAATAGGTGAAATATTTTTTAAGCAAACAGCACTTGTATATATAGCATTTTTATTAGTACCAATATCATACTATATTTTCTATAAGACGTCTGTTGGACTTAGTATTAGAACAGTGGGAGAGCATCCCATGGCAGCAGATACTGTAGGTATACCTGTAAATAAGGTTAGGACAATATGTGTCTTGGTATCTGGAGCATTAGCAGGACTGGGAGGATGCTTTTTATCCCTTGGACAGTTTAATATGTTTGTAGATAATATGGTATCAGGAAGAGGATTTATAGCGGTTGCAGCTGTAATATTTGGAAAATGGAATCCTAAGGGAGTGCTTATGGCATCACTGATATTTGGAATTGCTGATGCACTCCAAATAAGAATACAGATGTCAGGACTCAATATCCCATATCAATTTCTTCTAATGTTTCCATATTTGCTTACTGTAGTGGCAGTTACAGGAATTGTTGGACGTACTACATCGCCAAATGCTCTTGGAAAGCCATATGAAAAATAATTAATGTGATTTTAAAGGGAGGTGAATATTAGAAAATATCATCCATCATTATAAGCAAAAATATATAAAATTAAAGGAGGAATAAAAATGTTTATAAAGAAAAGAAGTTTAGCATTATTCCTAGTTCTTGTATTAACAATTGCTTTATTAGCAGGATGTTCATCAAAGGAAAATAATGAAACAACTACTAATTCAGAGGAAGTAACTACACCAGATGGAGATTCTACTTCAGTAGATGAAAAAAAAGATTATAAAATAGTATTATTACTACCAGGGCCGATAAATGACCAAGGTTGGAATGCTACGGCTTATGAGGGGTTACAATTGGTAGAAAAGGATTTGGGTATAAAGATGGAGTATATTGAATCTGTACAACAAGCTGACTTCGAAGCTGTATTTACAGATTATGGAACAAAAGGATATGATTTGGTATTTGCTCATGGAACTCAATTCTTTGATGCAGCAAAAAAAGTTGGACCTCAATTTCCGAATACTTTTTATATGGTAATAAATAGCGAAGAGGGACAAGAACCAAATGTTGGCGGTATAGGAGTTAGAGAGTGGGAAGGCGGATATATAGCAGGTATAATTGCAGCTATGAATACAGAAAGTAAACAATTAGGAGCTATAGGATCATTTCCATTTCCAGTTATAGCTGGTACATTAGATGCATTTGAAGTTGCAGCTCACGAAATTGATCCTTCAATTAAAGTTACAAAAACTTTTGTTAATTCCTGGGAAGATATACAAAAAGGCAAAGAAACTGCCCTTGCAATGGCAGAAGCAGGAGCAGATGTTATATTTTGTAGTGCTAATCAAGTTGGTTTAGGCTCTATAGAGGCAGCAAAATCAAAGGGTGTAAAAGCTGTTGGATATATTTCTCCACAGAATGATATAGCACCAGATACTGTTATTTCATCTGTTACCTATAATACACCAGGATTATTTAAAAACACCGTTGAGCAGTTGGTGAATGGTGAATTAAAGCCAGTTGGTGCTTCATTAGGTTGGGCAGATAATGTACTTGATATGCAATGGGGTAAAGATGTAAAAGAAGAATTAAAAGATAAAGTAAATGAAGCTATTGAAGAACTTAAGGCAGGTAAAATAGCAGATCCTTATAAAGGGGAATAATCTCAAAATATAAATCAAAAATCCAATTAGAGAATCCAAATTCTAATTGGATTTTTTATATTTATTAATCCATAAAATCTAATTAAAACCAAAAATTCCAAATCAAACTTAAAATAAAAAACCTTATATTATAGTATAATTAAGATGTAATAATGGATAAAATATTAAAACAATAAAAGATGGAGGCTTAAAAATGAAAATAGATATTGAGCAAATCTTAAGGAATTTAGAGGCAAAGGCTAACACAATTTATTTTGATAAGGATAGATTAAAAAACCTACTAAATGCAGTTAAGAAAAAAATGGAGAACAATAAAACTTTAATGGAAATTTGGGATGATATAAAGCTTTTCATAGATTTAATAAAAGATTGGATGAGAGGAGATTATAAGGAAATATCTCAAGGTTCTATGATAATGATAATAATATCTTTATTATATTTAGTAAACCCATTGGATATAATACCAGACTTTTTAGTAGGAGGATTTATTGATGATTTAGCTGTAATTGCATATGTAATTAAGAAAACCTCAGAAGAATTAAATATATATAAAAAATGGAGAAGCGTAAACAATAATGATAATGTGGATAAAACTGAGATGGAAGATGTAATAGAAATGGAAGAGGAAGTAAATATGGAATATGGAGATATTCAAGATGAATAAAATAGATATTGAAGAATTGTATTGGATTGATCTAGCTGAATTGTTAAATAAACCAGATGAATTAAATGAAATATTCGAATATATAAAGGATTATAATTCAAGAAGCATACAGGAACTAGCACAAATATTAAGATTATATAGTAATCCATCTGGGGTCTTTACAAAAGAATTTGCTGAGATAATTAGGAATGTTTATAGATATAATAAGATAAAATTTATTAAAGCACTTAATCTAATAAAAGATGAATCAATTAATTTAGTATATGTTTTTAGGAGTAAAGAAGTATTTGAAGATGTAGATAAGGAAGTTTTTGAGATTCTTAACTCAAATAGATTATCAGAGGAAGAAATAGATACAACTGATACATTCTTTAAAATGTACAAAACTATATGTGCTACCTGAGTATAAAAGAAGAGAGTTTCTCTCTTCTTTTTTTGGCGAAAATGAATATGGCTAGATGCAAAAGCAAAAGAGCGAATATTCAATATAATGCGATAAAAGAATTAAAAAATAAAATAATTGCAAAAAATAAGATAAACATATTGCAATTATTAATAAACCATAGTATAATAAGGCAATGTTCAATATAGCATCAATAAATATTGCAAGAAAACAAAGTAAAAACATCATTTAAGGAGGTATGTTATGTTACAGGGTATCGAAAATATTGTTTCAGTTTTAAACAATTGGCTTTATTCTTATATTTTAATAGTTTTACTAATTGGCTTAGGATTGTATTTTACTTTTAAAAGTAAATTTGTTCAATTTACACTATTAGGTCATAGTATTGGATTATTAACTGAGGAAACAGAAATAAGAGGTGGGAAAAAGGGAATTTCATCTTTCCAAGCTTTTTGTATATCAGCTGCTTCAAGAATAGGAACTGGAAATATTGCTGGAGTTGCCATTGCCATAGTAACAGGTGGGCCTGGTGCAGTATTTTGGATGTGGATTATTGCTTTAATAGGTGCAGGTTCGAGTTTAGTTGAAAGCACTTTAGGTCAAATTTATAAAGTAAAAGATGGAGATACTTTTAGGGGAGGGCCAGCATATTATATTGAGCAAGGTTTGAATAAAAGATGGCTAGGAGTGATTTTTTCCATATTAATCACAATAACCTTTGGATTTGTATTTAATACTGTTCAAGCAAATACCATAGCAGGAGCATTTAATGAAGCTTTTGGTATTAAAGAAATCATTACTGGAATTATTCTAGTGATTATTACGGGATATATAATATTTGGTGGTGTTAGGAGAATAGCTTCAGTCTCTGCAACAATAGTACCTATTATGGCTACTCTCTATATAGGTGTTGCCATATTCATCATGATAAAAAATATAACTTTAGTTCCCCATATGTTTAAGTTGATATTTGAAAATGCTTTTGGAATTACACAAATAGCAGGAGGCACCTTAGGTATAACAATAATGAATGGCGTTAGAAGGGGATTGTTTTCAAACGAAGCAGGAATGGGTAGTGTTCCAAATGCAGCCGCAGCGGCAGACACATCACATCCAGTAAAACAAGGATTTATACAAAGTCTTGGAGTCTTTGTAGATACAATTTTGGTATGTAGTGCTACGGCATTTACTATATTGTTATCAGGAGTTCTTGAAAACACATCTGGACTCAAAGGAGTACAAATTACCCAAGCGGCTGTAGCTTCTCAAGTAGGCTCTTGGGGGAGTACATTTATTGCAATCTGTGTATTCTTATTTGCTTATAGTTCAATAATTGGAAATTATTATTATGGGGAAACAAATATTGAATTCTTAGATACAAATCCAATATTTTTAATGGGATATAGGATATTAGCCTTAGTTATGGTATTCTTTGGCTCAATAGGTAGTTTTTCATTGGTATGGGATACAGCTGATGTGTTTATGGGGGCTTTAGCCGTTATTAATTTATTAGTAATAGTGAAATTATCTCCTATAGCATTTGCAGCATTAAGAGACTATATTGAACAGTTGAAAGAAGGAAAGAATCCTACATTTAAGTCCAAAAATATTTCGCAGCTAGGAAAAGTAGATTGGTGGAATGAAGAGTAAATATTAGATGTTACAAAGATCTTCTTATAAAAATAAGAAGATCTTTTTTATTTTATACATTGACATTATCCTTAGAAAGGGATACAATGTATTTAACAATAGTAAATATAGTTTACCAATAGTAAAAGGGAGGAATAAATATGAAAAAAGAAGTATCAATGATGGTAGGGCCAACGGCGGTTCCGGAAAGGGTTTTAAATGCAATGAATAGAAAGTCGATATCCCATAGATCTAAGGAATATTGTGAAATTCATGAAAGAGTAAGAGAAGGATTGAAAAAACTTTTTAAAACAGAGAACGAAGTTTATATATTAACATCATCAGGAACAGGAGCTATGGAGGCAGCTATACAGAACTGTTTTTCCTTTGGAGATGAAGTAGTAGTACCAGTTCTAGGAACTTTTAGTAGACAATTTGCTAATATGGCAGAAGCATATCAGTTAAAAGTAATTAGGGTAGAATTTGAACTAGGAGAAGCAGCAGATGTTAAAAAGGTAATGGACCATATAACTCCTAATACAAAAGGTGTATTTGTAATTCATAATGAAAGTGCAACAGGAGTAACTAATGATTTAGAAGCATTTGGAAAGGCTCTAAAAGATAGTGATGTGTTACTAATAACAGACTCCGTAAGTGGAGCGGGTGGACTAGAGATGAGAATGGATGAATGGAATATAGACGTAGTTCTATCTAGTTCTCAAAAAGCACTTATGGTACCAGCAGGATTATCATTTATATCTTTAAATGATAAGGCTTGGAAGGCAGTAGAAAATTCTAATATTCCAAAATTTTATTTTGATTTAAAGAAAGCAAAAGCATTCCAAGAAAAAAATCAAACTCCAAATACTCCAGCAGTATATAATGTATTTGCAGTAGATGAAGCTTTAAAGATGATATTTGAAGAAGGACTAGATAATGTATATAAAAGACATACTGAAAATACAATGAGAATAATAGAAGGAATTAGAGAACTTGGATACAATATATTTCCAAAAGATGAGAAATACGCTTCTAAGACTTTGACCGCAGTGTATGCTCCAGGAAAAGCTAAGGCAATAGTTCAAGCTTTAGGAGAACAAGGTATCACAGTTAATGGAGGATTAGATCCTATTGCTAATGATATGTTTAGAGTAGGTACTATGGGATATGTATACAAAGAAGATGTAGAAGCATTTCTTGAAGCATTGGCAAATATAAAATAAAAATAAATAAAAAAAGATACTTTTCTTAATAGTGTTTATCACTAGAAAGAGAAGTATCTTTTTTTATTATTAACTTTAAAATTTTGAGGATTTGACTTATAATAAAAATATATAATTAATTGTAAAAGGAGTTTAGAAATGGTTAAACAACAAGATATTGCTGATAAATTAAATATATCTAGAGCTACAGTATCTCGTGCTTTGAAAGGTCAAAACGTTAGTGAAAAAACTCGACAACTTGTACTAAAAGAAGCTGAGAAAATGGGATATGTTGCTAATAGTGCTGCTACAGTTCTAGCTCTAAAGAATACAAAAAAAGTCTATGCATTTATTATTGCCACAGTAGATGAAGGGTATGGACAACAAACCTACGAAGGAATAAAGGAAGCATCAAATATATGGCAAGGATATAACCTAGAAATTGAAGTAATATTTACCGATATAAATATAGATAAAAATCAATGTAAAACACAGATTGAACAATTCTATGAGGTAATAGAAACAAATTCAGCAGATGGAATAATATTTAGTGCTTTAAGTAAAGAGAATATGGAAATTGTAACTATGGAGTGTAAAAAAAGAAATATTCCCTTAATGACTCTTGATATGATTTATAAAAATAGTGAACTTTTTCATGTTGGACCAGATTACTATAACTTAGGCACATACTCTGCAGCTTATATTGCTAATCTAATGATGAAGAAAGGCAAAATACTGATTTTATCTTATGATGAAGGCTATGAGTTGAGTAAAGAAAGAATGAGAGGTTTCCATGAAAAGCTAAAAGAATATCCTCTTATCCAAGAGTATGATGTAGAACTAGATACTATGTCTAGGGAAAGTTATTTTGAAGCGCTAAATAAATATTTTTATAAATATAATCCTATAGCCATATATGCTCCATATCACGCAGATTATATTGGAGAATTTCTAAATAGAAAAGGACTTAAAGATAAGGTGATTTTGATTACAAATGGTATTAACAAAGAAATAGAAAATTATTTGTTTGATGGAACTATAGATGGAATAGTGTCTGCTAGACCTTATTTCTTAGGAGCTGTTGTGGCTAATAACTTCCACAAATACTTTTATAGGCCTAGGGAAATCTTTAAGGGAGAAATAGATGTTGCTTGTGATATCTATATAAAAGAAAATTATATAAGATATGATAAGATATTTTAAAAAATATTATTTAATTTAGTATTGCTTTAATTCAATAACTATGTTAAGATTTAGTTAAAACTATGATTCATAATTAACAATCTATATAATTGTTTAACTATGACTTGTAATTTTAACTATTATTTTTGTTTGAATTTAAGATACTTGTAAGATGTTTTTTACTTTTTGTTTCTGTAGATTTAGCATGAAATATTTTTTTTCTTAGATTTGTACGCGCGAACATAATTGTTAGTCTATAATCAAACAAAGATATAAATATTTATTAATCAATGTAATTTTATTTTTGGCCAAAAATGTACGCGCGAGCATTAAAAAGGAGTGATTTAAAATGATAGATAAAATAATTAAAAATGGAACCATTGTAACTAATAGTGGAAAGTACAAAGGAAATATTGCTATAAAAGATGGAAAAATATATTCGATTTTAAGTGAAGATAGTATTCCGGATGCTTTAGAGATAATTGATGCAAGTGGAAAGTTCATTATTCCTGGAGTTATAGATGGACATGTTCATTTTCAAGATCCAGGAATCACAAACAGAGAAGATTTTCCTAGTGGTACAGCAGCTGCGGCAGCAGGAGGAGTCACTACTGCAATATCTCATCCAATGAATATTCCCCCAATAGTAGATGAGGAAAGTTACAAGTTTACTATTGGAGCATATAAAGATAGGGGTTATATTGATTATGCAATCCACGCTGGAGGAACTGCTGCAAATACTGAAATAATAGAGTCTTTATGGAAGAATACTGGTGCAACATCAATTAAAATGTTTATGTGCTTTTCTGTAGCAGATTTTCCCCATGTTAAAGATGATGCTTTATATGATATTTTACAAAAGCTAGCTAAAGTAAATGGAATTGCATTGATTCATGCTGAGAATAATGAATTGATTGAATTAGAAGAAAGAAGATTAAAGAGAGAAGAACGAAATGATCCTATGGCTTATATTGAGTCTCATAGTGAAGTTGGAGAATTAGAAGCAGTAAAGAGAGCAATTTATTATTTAGAAGTAACTGGTGCTAAAGGGATAATATTACATACTTGTATGGAGAGTGCTTTAATGGAAATAAAGGCGGCTCAAGATAGGGGTGTTAAAGTATACGCTGAAACATGTCCGCATTTTTTAAATTTTATAGATACTGATATACTTGAATATGGTCCATACCTAAAGTTTTCTCCTGTAATGAGAGATGAAAGTAACAGAAGAAAACTCTGGGAATTATTAGATAAAGGTTATATTAGTACAATTGGATCTGATCATAGTCCTTATGAGAAGAAAGAGAAGGATATGGGACTAATGGACATATGGAAAGCTCCTAACGGTATACCAGGAATACAGACTCTATTACCTGTTTTATTAAATGGAGTAAATAAGGGATTGTTAAGTTTTGAAAGACTTGTAGAAGTTACAAGCTTTAATCCATCCAGACTATATGGATTAGATTATAGAAAAGGTTCAATCACAGTTGGATATGATGCAGACTTAGCTATTGTAGATATGGAATTAGTTAAAGAGTTTTCAAAACAAGATATTAAATCAAAAGAAAAATGGTCTCCTTATGTGGGACAAGTATTTAAGGGTTGGCCAATACTTACGATGGTAAGAGGCCAAGTGGTAATGAAGGATGGAGAAATTATGGTTAATAAAGGCTATGGAATATATATAGAACGAAAAAAGAGGTGACTATTATGATTAAATATATTCGTTTTTTTTATGAGGATGAGATAAAATATGGAATTTTACATGGTGAAAATATAGAGATATTGCATGGCAACACTTTTTCCAACTTTACTAGGAGTAATGTATTTGTAAATATTGAAGAAATAAATATTTTACAGCCTTGTACTCCTCAAAAGGTTATTTGTACTGGATTAAACTATTCAGATACAATTTTAGAAGATGGAGCAAGTATACCAAAAAAACCATTATTATTTTTAAAAGCTCCTTCAGCAATAATTGGCAATGAGGATGCTATAATAAAAAATCAAATGGTAGAAATTTTGGCTTGTGAAGCTGAATTAGCTATAGTAATAGGTAAAGAAGGCAAATGCATTTCAGTAGAAGAAGCAAATTCATATATATGGGGCTATCTTATTGCTAATGATGTAACTGCTAAGGATTTGCAAAAAGAAGATATTCAATGGACAAGAGCTAAATCCTTTGATACCTTTTTACCTATTAGTTATGAAATAGTAAGCGGTATAAAAAGTGATAATTTAGAGATACGAACTATAGTTAATGGAAGTATAGTTCAAAAAGGAAATACAAAGGATATGATATTCGATATTCCATATCTAATAAGCTATATATCCCATGTTATGACACTTTATGAGGGAGATATTATTTTAACAGGAACTCCTGGGGGATATGGTAAGATTATTGATGATGATGATACTGTGATAATAGAGATAGAAAAATTAGGTAGTATTAAAAACACTGTTATTAGCTCTAATAATAACTGGTGTTTTAAATAATAAAAATATTATAAAACAATTAAAGGAGTGTGTGTTTATGAAAATTTTAGTTGCAAATCCTAACAGTTCTGACATCGTAACAGGTATTATTATGAAATCAGCATCACGTAAAGCTAAAGAAACCACAGAGCTTATTCCTCTCACTAATCCAAAAGGAACAAAAAATATTGATTGTGGTTTTGCAGATTATCAATCAGTATGGTCATTTATTAGGGCAATATTAGAAAAGGTAGAGGAAGTAAAACCAGATGCTGTAGTACTTGCTGGATTTGGTAATGTAGGTGTTTTTGCATTAAAAGAAGCACTTTCTATTCCGGTTATTAGTATTTCAGAAGGTACTCAAACTATTGCAGGTCTTCTTGGGCATAAATATACTGTACTAACTATGTTAAAACAATTTATCCCTTATCAAGAAGATTTAGTTAGACTTTATAGATTAGAAAACAAATGTGCTTCAGTAAGAGGTATTAATGTAAATGTAGAGAAATGCGTTACTGATAGGGAAGAAACATTAAATCAATTAAAAGAAGAAGTTTTAAAAATTGTAGAAGAAGATGGAGCAGAAGTTGTAGTACTAGGTTGCGCTGGATTATGTGGATATGATGAAGAACTTCAAGAATTAGTTGGATTACCAGTACTTGATCCTGTAACTGTAGCTATTAAAATTGCAGAGATGATGGTTGAAACAGGATTAACACATAGTAAAAAGAGAAAGTTCGCTTTTCCACCTCAAGAATTTGATGCATACATGTGGGAGGGTAATTAAATTTAAGATATAGTAAGGGGGCTTTGTAAAATGAAGATACTTAAAACTGTTGAAAAATTTCCTGGTGGATTAATGGTTATACCATTATTACTAGGTGCAGTTGTAAATACTTTTTTCCCACAGTTCTTAGCTATAGGAGGATTTACTACAGCATTATTTTCAAATAAAGGAGCAGCAACATTTGTTGGAATGTTCATATTTTGCTGTGGAGCTTCAATTAATGTGAAACAGATAGGACTACCTTTTTACAAGGGGTCAGTACTTACATTTACTAAGTTTGCTGTTGGTGTAATTATTGGTGTTGTAGTAGGTAAGATATGGGGACCAGCAGGTGTACTTGGAATTACTCCATTAGCTATAATTGCGGCTCTTACAAACTCTAACAGTGTAATGTATTCAATACTAGCTGGACAATATGGAGAGCCTACAGATGTTGGAGCGATTTCTGTATTATCACTTAATGATGGACCATTTTTTACTATGATAGCTCTCGGATTAACTGGTATGGCAAATATCCCATTTATGTCAATAGTTGCAGTGTTAGTTCCATTATTACTTGGTATGTTATTAGGAAATCTAGATGAAGATATTAGAGAATTATGTGCAAACGGTTTACCTATTATAATTCCATTTAATGGCTTTGCTTTAGGAGCAGGAATGAATTTGATGGATGTAGTTAAAGCAGGAGTACCTGGAATAATATTAGGGTTAATTTCTCTTTTATCAACTGGATTTGTGTGCTATTGGGTCTATAATTGGTTATTTGGAAAAGAAAGAAAGACTGCAGTTGGAGCGGCAGTTGGTAATACAGCAGGAAATGCAGTGGCAACTCCTGGTGCAATAGGAGCTGCTGATCCTAGTCTTGCTATGTATGCAACAGTTGCCACTGCTCAAGTTGCAGCAGCTTGTGTAGTAACAGCTCTTCTATGCCCATTACTTACAACTTATTTGCATAAAAGACTGAGAAAGAAAGAAGCAGTATTATCTAAAGCTGTAAGCAGCCCTCAATAATACAAAAATTATATTATAGTAATAAGCTACCATATTATAAGAATGGTAGCTTTTGTATGAAGCTTTTTAAGAAATTATTTTGCTTATTGCTTTATTTTATTTAACATGGTAAAATATTAATTAACAATAGTAAAAGAGGAGGAGTTAAATTGAAAAATCGTAAATTAGTAATGATTCCAGGACCTACACCTGTAGTAAGATCAATACAAGATCAAATGGGCAGAGAGACTGTTGCTTTTGGAGATCCTAACTTTATAAAAGATTTTAAAGAGCTTGTAGATGACCTTAAAACTCTATGGAGAACAGAGGGAGAAGTTTTCGTTGTTGCAGGAACTGGCACTATGGCAATGGAAATGGGAATAGCAAATACTTTAAAATCAGGAGATAATTTACTTATTGTATCAAATGGATTCTTTGGAGATAGATTTATTGACCTTGCTGAAAGAAAGGGTATAAATGTAGATGTTATAAGCAGTGAGTGGGGTAAAATTGTACCTGTTAAAGATATTGAAGCTAAATTAAATGAAAAGAAATATGATGCTATTACAGTAACTCATGTAGATACATCAACAGGAGTTTGCGCTCCAATAAAAGAAATTGGTGAAATGCTTAAAAAGTTCCCTGAAATAATCTATATTGTAGACGGGGTTTGTGCTACTGCAGCTGAACCAGAATATGTAGATGAGATGAATATAGATATTCTTTTAACTGGATCACAAAAAGCTTTTGGAGTAGCTCCAGGACTTGCGATGTTATGGGCAAGCCCTAAGGCTATGGAGAGAAGAAAGTCACTTGGAAGAATTCCAGAATATTATATTGACTTTGATAAATGGCTTCCAATTATGAATGATCCTTCAAAATATTTTGCAACTCCAGCAGTAAACATGATATGGGCACTTAAAGAATCAGTAAGAATAATTAAAGAAGAAGGAATAGAAAATAGATATGAAAGACATAGAAAAAATGCTAGGGCAATGCAAAGTGCTTTAGAAGCTATGGGCTTTACAATATTAGCAGATAAAGAATATAGAGCAGTTACATTATCAAATGCTATTTATCCAGAAGGAATAGACGATGCAGAATTTAGAAAAATATTAGCAGAAGAAGGAGCAGTAGTAGCTGGTGGTTTAGCGGCATATGCAGGAAAAATGTTTAGACTAGGACATATGGGTAATATAGATACTCATGATATGGTAAGTGCTATTGCTGCAATAGAAAGAACATTATATAAAATGGATAAAAATACTGAACTTGGAGTTGGAATAACAACACTATTAAAGGAATTAATGGCTTAATATAAAATTTATATATACCAGATATATTAGTATTTAATATATCTGGTATATATTAAGATAAATAACGGTGTGTTAGTGTGTCAAATATAGTTAGATATTTAACAAACTTTTGGGAGGTATTAATGATGATTAAAAAAAGTCATGAGTTAAAGGTTGATGTACACAATGAATTTTTAGGCGGAAAAGGTACATTGACAAATACACATTTTATTAATAAGGAAGATGCAGCTGGAAAAGGAAGACTTTTTGCAAAAAGTACGTTAACGCCTGGAAGTTCTATTGGCTCCCATGTTCATAATGGTGATTTTGAAACTTATTATATATTAAGTGGAAAAGCATTAGTTACTGATAATGATGGTAAAGAGTACATACTCGAAGCTGGCGATGTAATGTTTACACCAAATGGACAATCTCATTCAATAGAAAACTGTGGAGATGTAAACTTAGAGTATATAGCTATAATATTATATGATTAGTTTTAATATATAACTAAATAAATTTAGGCAACGATTTTAGAGGTTTTACACAGGATTTTGAAAGGGGGCTATGGGATTAATTTGCTAAAAATATCATACTGTGAAAACCTATAAAAAGAATCATATATAAAGCTAGATAGAAAATATATTAATAATTTCTATCCTATTGTTACAACTATATTATAAGAGGGGGATATTAATATGGAAGCAGGATTTAGTTCTCTAATTGTTATGATTGCTTGTCTTATAGGTTTAATATTATTGATTATGAAATTTAAGATACATCCATTTTATGCTTTGATTTTTATTGCAGTTGTTGGAGCTATTGGATTTGGTTTTCCATTAACAGATGTATTTTCTACAGTAACAGGTGGATTTGGAAGCACCATTGGTAATATTGGAATTGTAATAGTACTAGGTTGTGCAATAGGTGTAATATTAGAAGACACTGGTGGAGCTCTTGTGCTTGCCAATACCATACTTAAATGGGTAGGGAAAAAACGTTCTAAATTAGCTATGGCATTGACAGGTTATCTTGTTTCTATTCCAGTATTTAGTGATTCTGCAATCGTTATAATGTCACCAGTTGCACGTGCATTATCTGCTCGGGCAGGGATACCTTTAATTGCACTATTAGGTGCATTAAACGCAGGAATTTTAGCTACTCATACTATGGTACCGCCAACTCCTGGACCTATAGCTGCAGCTGGAACATTAGGGGCTGACCTTGGGTTTATGATTGTTCTTGGTCTATTAACTTCAGCAGCATATACTATTGCAGGCTCTATGTGGTGCGGAAGTAAACGAATGATTACTAAATATCCAGAATTAGGAAAAATGGCAAATGTTGAAACTGCTTTAGATGATGATTTTACATTATCTAGTCCAGATGGTCGTCCATTACCAAGTGCGGCACTTGCATTTGGAAGTATTTTAGTCCCTGTTATCTTGATTTGTCTAAATTCATTTGGTGGTTTATTAATGGATCCAGAGTCTACAGCGTTACCTTATTTAAGATTTATCGGGAATCCTATTTTTGCCCTATTTATAGGACTGATAATTGCTTTATTTCTTGATAAGGAGAAATTAAGTTTGGATCAATGTAATAAATGGTTTAGTGAATCTGTTGAACAATCTGGGTTTATTATTATTGCTACAGGTGCAGCAGGTGCATTTGGAGCAGTTCTAAAAGCGTCAGGAGTAGGTACTTATTTAGGAAATTTAATAGCACAAACTCCACTACCACCAGTATTTGTTCCATTCCTTATTTCATTGTTATTATCAGTTTCAAATGGTTCAGCTACTGTATCATTAATGACTGGTTCTGCAATAGTTTTACCTTTAATGCCATCATTAGGATTATCACCAGTAATTGCAGCATTGGCTATTGCAGCAGGTTCATCATTCTTCTATCATGCAAATGCAAGTCATTTCTGGGTTGTTTTAAAATCTAATGATGACCTTTCAATGAAAGAAGGATATGATCTTGTTTCCATACCTTCAGCTCTTGGCAGCCTGGCAGCAATGGGAGTGGTTTGGATTTTATCTATATTTATACACGCTTAATTTTGGAATTAATAATTAAATGATTAGTAAAGTTATTATTATAAATAAAATAATTTCAAATATATAAAAATGCTAAGGTCATAAATATTTCATAACAAGAATAATGAAATATTTATGGCTTTTTTAATAGAAATTATATAATATTGAATTATTGTTGTTTGGAGAAATCCAAATGGAATATAAAGATTGATATGGCAAAGAATTGTGTTAAATGGTATAATAGTTTACTATAAGTAAACTATTACAGAAATATATAAACTATAAATAATGGGAGGGTTTATATGAGCAATGAGGTAGATGAAAAACAAAAGAAAATAATAAAGTCAGTAATTAAGACATTTGATGTTATAGAGCATATTGCGTTATCTGATAGAGAACTAGGGGTTACTGAAATAAGTGAAGCATTAAACTATGGAGTTAGTGCAACATATCATTTATTAAATACTTTAAAGGAATGTAATATTGTTGAACAAAATGAAACTACTAAAAAATTTAAATTGAGTCTGAAATTGTGGCAGATTGGAATGTTAGCTTATGGGCAAAATAATATTTCTTTGTTACTTAAACCTTATTTAAGAAAATTAAAGGAGTTAACAGGAGAAACTTCTAATTTAACGATTTTAGAGAACAATCAGATAGTCTACATTGCTCAAGAAGAAAGTAGTAGGTTATTGAAGATGTTTACCAAAATAGGTGCTTCTGCACCATTGCATTGTACTGGTTCTGGTAAAATTTTATTAACATATCAACCTAAAGCTAAACAGGAGCATATAATAAATAGCATTGAATTAACAAAATATACGAATAAGACTATTACAGATAAAGTTAAATTAATGGAAGAAATGGATCTCATAGAGAAGCAAGGATATGGTTTAGACGATGAAGAAAGGGAATTAGGAGTTAGTTGTATTGGAGCACCTATATTTGGAATAAATGATGAAATTATTGCATGTATTTCTATCTCGGGACCAAAATCGAGATTTACAAAGGAAAATAAAGATAAATGGATAAAGATAATCCTACAGATATCCAAAGAAGCTACAGATTACATTAGAAACTTAAATTAAGATATAAAATAAAAATCTCCTTATTTAGATAAGTTGATTTTTATTTTGGTGCTATTAATATAATTTATATATAAGAAAGTACTATTTGGGTATAAAATTATCATTAAAATTTTATAAAAGGAGTCAATAAATGAATATTAATAAAGCTGGACAATCAACACTAGGAGGAATTAAAGAGATATTTACTAAAATATTTTTTATAATAATCGGTAATTTATTATGTTCTTTGGCATTTAACGTATTTTTTGTTCCAAATGGATTATTAAGTGGGGGTGTTGGAGGCATTGCAATAATGACGCAATATTTGACTGGGATAACCACAGGTTTAACTGTATTTTTAATAAATCTTCCTATATTTATAATAGGTGTTAGAATGTTAGACAAAAAATTTATTACTTATGCATTTATATCCATGCTTGTTTTTTCATCTTGGCTTACTATAACTAAAGACTTTGCACAATACTTTGTAATAGAAGATACCCTTCTAGCATCAGTTTTTGGAGCAGTATTAAATGGTCTTGGTATGGGGTTAATGTTTAGAAATGGAACTTGTCAGGGTGGTTTTGATGTTGTAGCTTCTATTCTTAAAAAAAGACTTAATGTAAATATTGGAACAGGATTGATGATGTTTAATACAGTTATAATAACTTTATCATCCTTATTGTTTGGACATAAATCTGCGATGTATACTTTAATATCTATGTATATGGGATATCAAATACTGGATAAGGTTCAAACTGGATTTAATATACAAAAAAATGTAGTAATAATATCAGAAAAATCCAAGGAATTATCTACTGCTATTATAGAACAATTACATAGAGGAGTTACTTTTTTAAAGGGTCAAGGTGGATATACTCAAGAAAATAAGGATATTATCTACTGTACTCTTACGTCTAGAGAAATTGCTAAATTAAAGGAAATTGTAAATGAAGTGGATCCAAAGGCATTTTTTACAATAACGGATGTGGTGGAAGTGAAAGGCAAGGGTTTTAAATCTGCAGAAATATAGACAAATCAATCGATAACAAATAGAATATAATCAGCTGATAAAACTAAACTAAATATTGGGGTGATTTTATGAACTATAAAGAAAAATATAATTATTGGTTAGAAAATGATTATTTTGATGAAGATACTAAGCTAGAGCTTAAAGGAATCATTGATGATAAAGAGATAGAAGATAGATTTCATAGAGATTTAACCTTTGGAACTGCTGGATTAAGGGGAAAAATAGGGGCTGGAACTAATAGAATGAATAGATATACTGTTTCTCTAGCTAGCCAGGGATTAGCTCAAACTATAGTGAATAAGGGGCAGGAAGCTATGGCGATGGGAGTGGCTATTGCTTATGATGTTAGGCATTATTCAGATGAATTTGCAGAAATAGCTGCTAGGGTATTGGCAGCTAATGGGGTGAAAGTCTATCTCTTTGAAGGAATTAGACCAACACCTGTATTATCATATGCCATCAGAAAATTGAAAACCATATCAGGAATAGTAATTACAGCTAGTCACAACCCAAAAGATTATAATGGATACAAGGTGTATTGGGAAGAAGGTTCTCAAATATTAGATGATATTGCTGGAGAAATACTAGATGGAATAAATAGAATAAAAGATTTTTCTGAAATAGAGCTTATGGATTTAGATAAAGCAATTCAAGATGGACTTATTAAATATATAGGAAAGGAAATAGATGATTCCTATGATGAAGATTTACTAAAATTAAAATTAAATGATGATATGGATAAGGATATAAAAATAATATATACACCACTAAATGGCACAGGTAATATTCCTGTGAGAAGAATATTGAAGAAAAGAGGATTTACCAATATAATTGTAGTACCAGAGCAGGAAAATCCAGATCCAAACTTTACTACTGTTGGATATCCAAATCCTGAAGATGTAAAGGCTTTTGATTATGCAAAGGAATTGGGGAAAAAGGAAAGTGCCGATATAATAATAGCTACTGACCCGGATTGTGATAGGGTGGCTATGATGGTAAAGGATAGAGATGGAGAATTTCAGCCTATTAACGGAAATCAAACAGGTGCTTTATTAGTTAATTATATATTGTCACAAAGACATAAAAAAGGGGATATCCCTCCTAATGGAGCAATAGTTAAATCCATAGTTACAGGAGATTTAAGTAAGGAAATAGCTAAAAAATACAATGTGGAAACTATTGAAACATTGACAGGATTTAAGAATATATGTGGTAAGGCAAACGAATTTGATAAAACAGGGGAATATACTTTTATCTTTGGATATGAAGAGAGCATTGGTTATGTTTATGGCACCATGGTTAGAGATAAGGATGGCGTAAATACTTCTATGCTAATTGCCGAAATGGCTGGATATTATAAAAAGCAAGGAAAGTCAATATTAGATGTATTAGAAGATCTTTATCATGAACATGGGTATTATGAAGATAGACTGATGTCTATAGTATTGGAAGGATTAGAAGGCAGTAAAAGAATAAGTAGGATGATGGAAGAGTTTAGAAGAAGTCCTATTATGGAATTTGGAGATATGAAGGTTGTTAAAATCATAGACTATTTATTAGATGAAACTGGTAATCCTAAATCCAATGTTTTAAAATATTATTTAGATGATGGGTCTTGGTATGCCATAAGGCCATCTGGAACAGAGCCTAAGATAAAACTATATATTTATTCTAAAGATAAAAACAATGAAGTTTCAAAGAGGAAAACAGAAATAATAGAATCTAATGTAATAAATGTAATGAATTCAATTGAATAATTAAATAAATAGATATCATTTATGGTATTAGTCACCATAAATGATATTTTTATGTATAAAATGTGATTATATTATTATTTTAATATGTTGAATTAAACATCCTAGTATGTTAAAATTTTATTGATGCAAATTTATTATAAAAGTATAAAGTAACAAAAATACAAACTAAATAATTATATTATAAGGGGGAAATACAATTGTATAAAATTGTGGAAAAAGAAATTCTTGCTCCAAATATTTTCTCAATGGATATTTTGGCGCCAAGAGTGGCGAGTTCTGCTAATCCAGGACAATTTGTTATTGTAATTGCTGATGAAACGGGTGAAAGAGTACCTCTAACAATCTGTGACTATGATAAAGAAAAAGGAACAGTACAGATCGTTGTTCAATCTATGGGGAGTTCCACTAAAAAACTTGCTGTATTAGAAAAAGGTGATTATGTAAAGGATTTTGTTGGACCCTTGGGAGTACCATCAGAGTATGTAAATGAAGATATAGAAGATTTAAAGAAAAAGAGAATATTATTTGTAGCTGGTGGAGTTGGTACGGCACCTGTATATCCTCAAGTAAAATGGTTACATGAACGTGGTGTAGAAGCTGATGTTATCATGGGAGCAAAAACTAAAGATCTAGTTATTCTAGAGGATAAATTAAAGTCTGTTGCTGGAAACCTATATGTTGCAACTGATGACGGTTCTTATGGATTCCATGGTTTAGTTACTAATTACATAGAAGAATTAGTAAATAATCAAGGTAAGGAATACGATGTATGTATTGCCATTGGACCTATGATAATGATGAAATTTGTTGCATTAACAACTAAGAAACTAAATATTCCTACTATAGTATCACTTAACCCTATAATGGTAGATGGTACAGGTATGTGTGGTGCTTGTAGAGTTACAGTAGGAAATGAAACTAAGTTTGCATGTGTTCATGGACCAGAATTTGATGGACATCTTGTTGATTTCGATGAAGCTTTAAAAAGACAAGGACAATATAAGACTGAAGAAGTAAAAAAAGATGAAGCTTATAAATGTCAATTAGAGGAGGGCAGAAAATAATGGATAGATTTACAAGAATTCCTGTTGCAGAACAAGATCCACAAGTAAGAAATCATAATTTTGAAGAGGTATGTTTAGGATATACTGAAGAAGAAGCTGTGATGGAAGCAAAGAGATGTTTGCAATGTAAAAAACCTTTATGTAGAGGAAATTGTCCAGTTTCTATAGATATACCAGGATTTATTAAACATATTGCAGAAGGAAATTTTGCAGAAGCTGCTCAAGTTTTAGCAGAATACTCAGCTCTTCCAGCAGTTTGTGGTAGAGTTTGTCCACAGGAAACTCAATGTGAGCAAAAATGTGTCTTAGGAAATAAGGGAGATGCAGTTTCAATAGGTAAACTAGAGAGATTTGCAGCTGACTGGGCTAGGGAAAATAATATTGAGGTTGGTAAGGCTAAACCAAGTAATGGTCATAGAGTAGCAGTTATAGGTTCAGGTCCTGCAGGAGTAACTTGTGCAGGAGAATTAGCTAAAGAAGGATATGATGTAACTATTTTTGAAGCTCTTCATGAACCAGGAGGAGTATTAGTATATGGAATTCCAGAATTCAGACTTCCAAAGGAAACTGTAGTTAAACATGAGATAAATAACTTAAAAAGATTAGGCGTTAAAATTGAAACTAACGTTATAGTTGGTAGAACTATTACTATAGATGAAATCTTTGAAGAAGGTTTTGAAGCAGTATTTATAGGCTCAGGTGCTGGACTTCCTAAATTTATGAATATTCCTGGTGAAAATCTTAATGGAGTATTCTCAGCTAATGAATTTTTAACTAGAAATAACTTAATGAAAGCATTTAGAGAAGAATTTGATACACCAATTAAAGTCGGCAAGAAGGTAGCTGTAGTTGGCGGCGGAAACGTTGCTATGGATGCTGCTAGAACAGCTAAGAGACTGGGAGCAGAAGTATATGTAGTATATAGAAGAACTGAGGCTGAACTGCCAGCAAGAGTTGAAGAAGTTCATCATGCTAAAGAAGAAGGAATTATATTTGAACTTCTTACAAATCCAATAGAAGTAATTGGAGATGAAAATGGCTGGGTAAAGGGTATTAAATGTGTAAGAATGGAATTAGGAGAACCAGATGCATCAGGTAGAAGAAGACCTAGAGAGATTGCAGGCTCAGAATTTGAATTTGAAGTAGATACTGTTATTATGTCATTAGGTACATCACCAAACCCACTAATTTCTTCAACTACAGATGGTCTAGAAGTAAATAACCATTTATGTATAGTAGCTGATGAAAAAGGTCAAACTTCAAGAGAAGGAGTATTTGCTGGTGGAGATGCTGTAACAGGAGCAGCTACTGTAATCTTAGCTATGGGTGCTGGTAAAGATGCAGCTAAAGCTATAGATGAATATATAAAATCAAAGAATTAATAATTCTATAAGTAAAAAATAAACTCTATTACGTAGAGTTTATTTTTTTTATTGTTTATGTTATAATATTTAGAGTATCGAATTAATTTAGAGAAAGTAAAGGTGATTTGTTGATGGAGCTGAGTCTTAACAAAAAACATCTAAAGGATGATATAGTAAAGATAGCTGGCCCTGTGTTTATAGAATTACTCATGGGTACTCTCTTTGGAATGGTAGATATGATGATGTTAGGTAGGTCAGGTGATGATGCTACCACTGCTGCATCAATTGCTGCTGTTGGTGTTACTAATCAATTAGTGTTTATAGGGTTATCTTTAGTACAATCTTTAAATACTGGTGGTACAACCATGGTAGCTCGTTATATTGGAGCAAAACGTGAGGACAGAATAGAATCTGTTGTAAAGCATGTTATGCTATTAACCCAACTGCTTTTAGTAATTCCAATATTATTTGTTGGCTTAGGTATAACAGATGGTGCAATGACATTTCTTGGTGCAGGACAGGATACTCTTTCCATAGGTAGAGGATACTTTAGAGTAATTACTCTTGGATTTGTATTTCAAGCTTTTAATTTCTCTGTTTTTGCTGCATTAAGAGGTGCTGGGGATACTAAGACACCTATGAAAATCAATACAAAGGTAAATTTACTTAATGTAGTTGGCAATGCAATTTTAATCTATGGATTATTTGGTTTCCCAAAACTTGGAGTATTAGGAGCAGGGATATCTACATCTCTATCTCATGTAGTAGCAAGTATCATGTTGGTTAAGGTAATATTAAATGAAGATAATATAGTCCATATAAACTTAAAACATAGATTTAGATTTGATAACGATATTATATATAATTTAGTTAAAATAGGTTTGCCAGCATCCTTGGAGCAAATTGCTATGAGGGCAGGGTTGTTAGCATTTACTAAAATAGTAGCTTCATTAGGTACAGTAGCATATGCAACCCATCAGATTTGTATTAACATACTTAATCTATCATTTACACCTGGTCAGGCGTTTGGTATATCGGCATCTACATTAACAGGCAGAAGTTTGGGGGAACAGGAACCAGAAAAAGCAGAGGCCTATATAAAAATATGTGGTAAAATAGGTGCTGTTATAGCGGCTGCTATGGGGGTTTTATTTTTCTTTTTTGGTACATTTATAGCAGGACTTTATACTAACAATCAAGAGGTAGTTATAGAAGCAGGAAAGGTATTAAAACTAATGGCAATTATTCAGCCATTTCAATGTTCTCAATTGATTATCTCAGGAGGTTTACGAGGGGCGGGGGATACAGTGTGGACTCTGGTATCTACTTTTATTGGCATTTTAGTCATTAGAATAGTTTTGTCCTATATATTTGTGCTAAATATGGGGATGGGACTTATGGGAGCTTGGCTAGCTGTACTTATAGATCAATCTATTAGATGGGGACTTATTTTGATTAGACTAAGGACTAATAAGTGGAAGTATATTACAATAAGATAAGAGTCTTGGATATACCAAGACTCTTATCTTATTTAATGTTGAAGTTTTTTTCTTAAGATTTCCCCCGTTGGAGTAGTGGCAACTCCTCCTAATGCAGTTTCCCTTAAGGATTCTGGCAATAGTTTTCCTACTTTATACATAGCCTCAACCACTTCATCAAAAGGAACTAAAGATTTAACTCCAGCTAATGCTAAATCTGCTGAAATAAGAGAATTTACAACACCAGATGCATTACGAAGTGCACAAGGATATTCTACTAGGCCACCTATAGGATCACATACAAGACCCATTATATTAACTAATGCAAAGGATGCAGCATTAAAAGAAGCCTCTGGAGTTCCGCCAGCCATTTCCACAATTGCAGCAGCAGCCATTGCAGCAGCAGTTCCACATTCTGCTTGACAACCACCTTCAGCACCAGAAACAGATGCATTTTTAGCTACTATCTCACCAATACCAGCAGATGTAAAAAGTCCCATAATAATTTGATCATCTGTTAGATTTAATTTTTCTTGGGCGGATAATAATGCTGATGGTAGAATACCGGAAGCACCAGCTGTAGGGGCAGCAACTATTCTACCCATAGATGCATTTATTTCTGATGTTGATAGAGCTTTAGCCATAGCAGATACTATTATACCACCAGTTAATGTATTTCCAGAGTTTTTATAGTCTTCAACTTTTTTAGAATCTCCACCTGTTAAGCCGCTAACAGATTTAATTTCCTTATCTAAGGCAGAATTAGCAGAGCTTTTCATTACGGCTAAAGTATCTTTCATTCTATTCATTAGTTCATCATAGGAGATATCAGTGCTTTTCAATTCCTTTTCAATTACTATTTCAGATATTTTTTTGCTGTTTTCATTACATAATCTTAGGAGCTCTTCAGCTTTATTAAACACAAAATCACCTCTTAATTGGATTTATCCCTTTAATGTATATTACTTCATTTAGTTTTTCAATTTCTGCTATTACTTTTTCATTAATATCTGAATCTGTTTCTACGACCATAGTTGCAATATCATTTTCCCTTGTTACTTTCATTGTCGCAATATTAATTTCATTGGTTGAAAGAATTGAGCTAATGCGAGATATAGCACCTTTTTGGTCTATATATTTAATAAGCATAGTTGGATAATCTCCACTAAATTCAACTTTATTTCCATTTATATCGGTAATTAATATATTTCCTCCTCCAATAGATGAGCCTATGATATAAATATCCTCTTGATTTTCAAACTTAAAAACTATTTTTACTGTATTTGGATGTTGATAACCTAAATCCGCCTCTATAAATTCAAATTCTATATTTTTAGATCTTGCTATTTCAAAAGAATCTCTAAGTTTTTCGTCAGAGGGATCCATTCCAAGAATACCTGCTACTAATGCTTTATCAGTGCCGTGACCTTCAAAGGTTTTACCGAAGGAACCATGTAAATAGAAAACTACTTTATGAAATTCAGTACCAACAATATCCTTGGCAATTTTACCTAATCTGGCAGCACCAGCAGTATGTGAGCTTGATGGACCAATCATAACTGGACCTAATATATCAAACACTCCATAATCTTTCATTGCATTACCCCCTAATTTTATAGTCTATTAATTTTATCATTTTATACCCAATTTGGCAATGAATTTAACCGCCTAAAGTAATATCTTGACCATTATACCAATCTAATGCATTATAAAAATGTTCTGGTTTAAAATCTGGCCAGAATTCATCAATTATATAAAAGTCTGAATATACAGATTGTAATGGTAAAAAACCACTTAATCTTCTGCGTCCACCCCATCTTATAATTAAGTCAACTCTAGATATATCTTTTGATTTAATATTACTTAATAAATCGATCTTTCCATCATTTTCAGAGAGATAATTTTTTAAATCCCATTGCCAACCATAATTTACCAGGAAGTTAACTTTAACTCCACCAGTTCCAAATCTTTGTCTTTTAATTGCAAAGGGTAAAAGAGCTTTTGGAAACATATCTGATTCTGTATTACCTAGGACCAACAGGTCAGCATTTTCTTTAGATAATATAGTTACTGCATCAGTACAAGCTTTTGTAAATGCTAGTCTTTGAAACCTAGGCCTCTTAGTATTATCTACTGTAAAACCATAATAGGTAATTTCCTTTATTCCAATTTCTTCACAAAGTTTAAATAACTCTAGTCCAGGGTTTAATCCTTTATCATAACCTTTTTCTTTACTCATTCCTTGTTCTACAGCCCAGCGTCTATTTCCGTCAGGAATTACTCCTATATGATTTGGAATTCTCATATTATTACCTCCTAAATTTTGTTAAATTTAGTATTCCATATAAATATAAAAGAATTCATAAAAAAACTTGGAATGATTTATTTACTTAATTTGGATGAATCTTAAATTTGGAAAAATGATTAATTGTTTGACAATATATATATAAATAAATATCATATAGTTAATATACTAAAGCGAGGTGGAGAATTTGGTTACAAAGGTATATGAAGATATATATATGATAGAAGTAGTATTACCTAATAATCCTTTAAAGGCATTAAATTCCTATGTAATAAAAGGTAGGGATAAGTCTTTGATAATTGATACGGGGTTTAATAGAGCAGAATGTATTGATGCACTTTTTAAAGGATTAGGAGAGCTTAATATAGATATAGAAGATACGGAATTATTTATAACCCATTTACATGCTGACCATTCAGGAATGGCTTCCATATTTAAAGATGCAGGGATAAAAATCTATGCTGGAGAAATAGACGGAAGGTTAATCAATGAAATGACATTAATGTCCTATTGGGAAAGATTTGAGGAATTTAAAGTTTTATTTGATTTAGAGAAAGACAAAGTAACTTTTTCTGAGCATCCAGGATATAAATATTGTCTAAAGAAGCCTATAGAATTTTATCCTATGAAAGAAGGAAAAGGCATACAGGTGGGCAGCTATTTCTTTGAAGTAATTGATATTCCAGGGCATACTCCTGGACAGATTGGATTATACGAGAGAAATCATAGGTTGTTTTTCTGCGGAGATCATATATTAGATAGAATTACTCCCAATATTGCCTTTTGGGGATTTGATGAGAATATTTTGGCTATATATTTTAATAGTTTAGCCAAGGTGTATTCCTATGATATAGACTATTTATTTTCAGCCCATAGAAATATAATTAGGGATCATACTAGACGAATTAATGAATTAATGGCTCATCATAAGGAAAGGCTTGGTGAAATACTTGATATTCTAAAGAAAGGAGAATCAACTGTTAGAGATATAGCTTCAAAGATGCATTGGAGCATAAGGGCTAAGGATTGGGATGATTTTCCCATTCCACAGAAATGGTTTGCAACAGGAGAGGCAATGTCACATTTAGAGCATTTATATTATACTGGTAAACTTAGTAAAGAAATGAGAGAGGGAAAATTGTTTTATAAATTAAAATAAGTTTATTTGGGTATAAATAATAAAAAAAAGATTATAGAAGGGATGATTACATGCTTAATTTCAACTATAATATTCCTACAAAGGTTTTCTTTGGAGAAGGGAAGATAGAGGTTTTAGGTAAACAGATAAAGAAATACGGTTCCAGAGTACTTTTAGCCTATGGTGGAGGAAGTATTAAAAAAACTGGTATATATGATGATGTAGTTAAGATTTTAAGAGAAAATGCTATTCCGTATTATGAACTTTCTGGCATTGAACCAAATCCAAGGGTAGAATCAGTAGCTGAAGGGGTAAGAATATGTAGGGATAATAATATTGATTTCATTTTAGCAGTAGGCGGTGGAAGTACTATAGATTGTTCTAAAGCTATAGCTGCATCTTATTATTATGAAGGAAATCCATGGGATTTAGTTATTGGTAAAGCTAAGATTGAAAAGGTCTTGCCTATAGGGACTATACTTACATTGTCAGCTACTGGTTCAGAAATGGATGCAGGTGCTGTAATAACTAATATGGAAACCAATCAAAAATATGGTTTTGGACATTCGGGCTTTTTCCCTAAGTTTTCAATTTTGGATCCAAGGTATACCTATACTGTATCAAAATATCAAACAGCATCTGGTGTAGCAGATATTATGAGTCATACCTTTGAAGAATATTTTAGCAATGAAAAAGGAGCATATTTACAGGATAGATTAGCTGAGTCAATATTAAAAACTTGTATTAAATATGGTAGAATTGCTATAGATAAACCAGAAAACTATGAGGCAAGAGCAAATCTTATGTGGGCTTCATCTTTGGCCATCAATGGATTATTGGGATATGGTAAGGATTCTATTTGGTCAGTTCACCCATTAGAACATGAATTATCAGCATATTATGACATTACTCATGGTGTTGGATTAGCCATATTGACACCCCATTGGATGGAGCATGTATTAGATGAAAATAATCTTTGGAAATTTGTTGAATATGGTATAAATGTATGGAACATAGATTCTAGTCTTGAAGAAATGAAGATAGCCCAATTAGCTATTGAGAAAACCAGTCAGTTCTTTAAATCATTAGATATTCCAATGAGCCTTAGAGAAGTTGGCATAGATGAAGAGAAACTTGAGATAATGGCTAAAGATGTAATAGAATATAAAGAAGGACCTGTTGGCAATTTCAAGACATTAGATTATGAAGATGTATTAAGTATCTATAAGAAAGCACTATAAATATAGTTAATAGAGAAAATTGAAAAATACAATTTTAGTACCCTGTTTATATTAGTTATTAACTATTCACTATAAAAAAAGGGAGTAAGGATAGATGATTTTAAACATAGATTTAAACCCTACTTTGGAAAGAAACTATTTTTTGGATAAAGTTCATTTAGGAAAATATAACAAATCTAGATCTTTTGCTTATAGTCCTGGAGGCAAAGCTTTTACTGCCTCAATTTTATTAGACACTTTCAATGAGAAATCTTTTATTACTGGATTTCTTGGTGGTATAAATGGAGAACATTTTCATAGGAAACTAGCGGAAATGAAGATGGCTCATGAATTTATACCTATAAAAGAAGAAACTAGAACAGTTATTAAGTTGCAAGATGAAGAAAATTATACTACTATATCAGAAGAAGGTCCAAGAATTACTCGAGAAGAAGTGGTAAGTTTTTATGAGTTATATGCTAAATTAATTGAAAATAGCAATATTGTTTGTGGTTTGAGTTCTTTTCTTCCTCAAGGTGTACCAAAGGAAATTTTTTTTGATTTAATTACATTGGCTAATAAAAAGGGAAAAAGGTTTATATTAGATGTGGGAGCAGATGAGCTTTTTCATGGAATAGATGCTAATCCTTATATGGTATTACTTAATCAAAGAGAGCTTGAAGATTTCATGAAAGTAAGTTTAGACTTTGAGAACGAAATAATTAAGGCAGGTAGATATATCCTAGATAGGGGTGTGGAATTTGTAGTTATAGATTTACAGAATAGGGGTAGTTTAGTACTTGGACAAGAAAAAGGCTATAGGGTAGAAATTCCTTATTTAGGTAATAAGTTCAGGGATTATAGTGATATATCAGCTGGGTTTGCTTTAGGAATTAATAGAAATTATGATATTGAGATGACAATAAGATTAGGGCAAGCCTTTGGTATTGTGTCTAATTTGGAGCATGATATAATGAAGATTGAAGTAAGTGATATAAAAAAACTTATGGGTCAAATAGAGATTTATCCTATTAATTATTAGATGAGGGAGAGACATGATGGAAAAATATACATTAAATAAAGATAATACAGTATTATTTGTTATAGACATTCAAGAAAAATTAGCTTCCATAATGAAATATAAGGAGCAAGTAATTGATAATACAAAGATATTAATTACTGCTGCCAAAGAAATGGCTCTGCCTATAATAGTTACAGAGCAATATCCTAAGGGAATAGGTCCTACAGTAGTTGATATAAAAGAAACTATAAATAATGTAGAAATATTTGAAAAAAATAGTTTTACTGCGTATATAGATGAGGTTAAAGAAGTATTGGAGGCAACTGGCAGAAAAAAAGTAATTATAACAGGGATGGAAACTCATATATGTGTTTTTCAAACTGCTAGAGATTTAATAGATAATGGTTATGAAGTATTTATTGCAAGAGATGCAGTATGTTCAAGGACTAAGGAAAATTTTTTAAATGGACTGGAATTAGTCAAAGATGCTGGAGCAGTTATATCTAATACGGAGTCCATTGTATTTGATCTTCTAAAGGTATCAGGAACTCCAGAGTTCAAGGTATTATCAAAATTAATTAAATAGGAATAAAGAATACTCCTCTCTCAAAGCCATATATATTTATTATAACCAATAGTAAAGCTCGGCTTAAATATTTTAGAAGCTTTTCTTATAATGCTTTGGGAGAGGATTTCTTGTGAAAATAAATATTGAAGGAATTAAATTGCTTGAAGAAATACTAGAAGATAATTGTATTGATTATAATAAATTAATTTTGTTTACAAAATCAAATGGAACAAAAGGTTTTATAGAACATGAAAGAAGTTTTAATAGATATATTAATAAATCAATGATAATAGAAGAGTTAATAAAGTTAAAAAGAGATAATAAATATAGGGATAAATATGATTTTTATATATTGAAAGAAAACATATCTATGCTTAAAAAAGAAATATTATATCTAGAAGAAAATGAGGATAAGATTATAAAGGAATCCTTAGACAAGGTATATAAGTTTATACCAAAGCATATAAAGCTTCAGCCTAATATTTATATTTATGCAGGAGGAACAGATGGAGGATTTACAGTATATAGAAAGAATATATTTATTAATTATATAAAATACCTAAATAAGCCACAGGAGTTTATCAAGATAATGAGTCATGAGTTATTTCATTGTAGAACTATTCCCCTAATAAATAAATTTAAAAGCTTATTTATTGACAGTTTTAATAATAGACATATTTATGAAGTATTGGGAAAAATCTTTGAGGAAGGAATAGCATGTCTTATACAGCATGACAATATTTTGGAGGAAGATGATCCAGTGGGAACCCTTACAAAAGAGAAGATAGAAAAGATAGATAAAAAATTTCGAGATTTAAATTGTTTCTTATTAGGAATAAAACAAGGTAATATAAATGATTCTAGAGTAGAAATATTAGATATTTATTCTATAGGTTATTATATAGCTAGTTCATTATATGATTTCTATGGTAATGGGGTATTATTGCCTTGGATAGATAGTTATGATTACAAAAGACCAATAAAGTTATATATTGAAGCTGCCAAAACAGCTAAAATGAATTCGGGATTTACTAGGGAAATTGAAAAATGGTTGTTAAAACTATAAAAATCATCACTAACTCCTTTATACTGCATATTTTATACTAATGAATAAAAAGGAGTGAGAGTTATGGTTGAAAACATTTTCCCTATTGAGGTTAAAACTTTAAAATTAGATATGAATAGATTAGAAATATATTATCCTCAGATATATGGATTAGAAAATATATATGTAGAGGATAGAATGAATAATTCAATATTAGAAGCTATGTATAACCAAATAGCTCAGCAAGGATATTATGAGAATCCAGAAACATATATAAATGGTACATGGGAGCTTAAAAACAATGATAAAGGCATACTTTCATTAACTTTAATAAATTATGCATTTTCTGGAGGAGCTCATGGTTTAACAATAGTTAAAGGATTAACCTTTGATATAAAGAATGGAAGGTTATATGAATTAAAAGACCTTTTTAAGCCAGGTGTTAATTATGTCAAGGTATTATCTGAAGAAATTGAGGAACAAATTGAAGATAGGAATATTCAAACTTTGGAAGAGTTTAAATCTATAAAACCCGATCAGGACTTTTATATAGCTGATTTATCTCTAACCATATTTTTTCAAGAATATGAAATAGCACCTTATTCATATGGAATACTTTATTTTCCTATTTCTATATATGAAATACAGGATATTATAGATGAAAATGGGCCATTAGGAATAATGATATCCTAAATATTAAGCCAGCTTTTAAGCTGGCTTTTCTTTTTGATTAGTATTTATTTATAATTATATGATATAATTTTAATACCATAATTTAGAGGTGAGGTACTTTGATTAAGTTTATTCATACGGGAGATTTGCATCTTGGTTTAAGATTTAAAAATGTTTCTTTTGGACAAGAAAAAGCAATAGAGAGAAGAAGAGAACTATGGTCTACTTTCGAAAGAATAGTAAACTATGCTAAGGATAATGAAGTAGACTTTCTATTAATTGCAGGGGATTTATTTGAAGAATCTTATTTTACCATAAGTGATATTACTAGGGTTAGGGATACTTTTAGGACTATTGAAGATATCAATATCATTATATCTGCTGGAAACCATGATTTTAAAGGTAAAAACTCCTTATATAATAGGGTAGAATGGACTAAAAATGTAACTATTTTTAATAGCCAAGAAATTCAGAGAAAAGGATTTGAAAACTTAAATACGGTGATATACGGCTATAGTTGGGATTCAGTAGAGATTCGTGAAAATAAATTATTTAATACTCTAGGTAAAGTAGATAATACAAAAAACAATATACTAGTGCTTCATGGTGATATATTTAATAATTCAAATTATCTTCCATTGAATATTCAAGAACTAAAAAATCTAAATATGGATTATATAGCATTGGGGCATATCCATAAACCACAGATCATATATGAAAATATAGCCTATTGTGGTTGCCCAGAACCTTTAGATTTTGGAGAGCTTGGAGAAAGAGGTATAATAGAAGGATCAATAGATAATAAAAAATTAGGCTTTGAATTTATCCCATTTAGTAAAAGAAAATTTCTTGAAGTAGAAATAAAGATTAATCAATACATGGGTTATCCTGATATAATTAATAATATAAGAAATATTAGTGTAGGAAATAGGGAAATAGATTTTTTTAGGATAAATCTTAGTGGATTTATTCAAAGAAATATTAAAATTGAAGATTTAAATGGAGATTTAAAGGATGATTTCTATCATATAGAGTTAATAGACAATACTATTTTGGACTATGACTTGGAGCAAATAGAAAGGGAAAACAAAGACAATATAATTGGTAGGTTTATAGTTTCTATGAAAGAAAAGGGTTTGGACAATCCCATAGTAAAAGATGCATTATATTATGGATTAGAATTACTCTTAAAGGAGAGGAATTAGATATGCTTCTTAAAGAGCTAAATTTAATTGGATTTGGGAAATTTAAAAACAAAAGTATTATTTTGGAAGAGGGTATAAATCTAATCTATGGGGAGAATGAGGCAGGGAAATCTACTTTACATAATTTTATTGATGGTATGTTTTATGGTTTTCTAAAGCCAAATGTAAAATCCACTTTATACTTAGAAGAATATGAAAAGTATAAGCCATGGGATAAAAGTAAATATGCCGGCATTATACGATTTGAATATAATGGAAAAGTTTATAGAATTGAAAGAAGTTTTATCAAAGGAGAAGAAAGAACAAAGGTCTTAGATGAAACTACAGGAGTTGACATTACTAAAGATATAGATGTTGGTGCAGGGAGGATATTACAGCCAGGTATACATTTTTTTGGATTTAATACTAGGGTTTTTTCAAATACAATATCAATAAAACAATTGGGAAGTAAAATAGATGATAAATTAGCTAATGAGGTAACCGAAAAACTAATTAATGTAACTACCTCTTTCGATGACGATATATCTGTAGATAAGGTAGTATCTGAATTAAAAACAGGAATGATAGAAATTGGGACTGATAGAGCAGCTACGAAGCCATATGCTAAAACTCTTAAGGATATAGAAAAACTGCAAGAAGAAAAAAGAAAAATACTCATTGAAAAAGATGATTATAATATATATTTAGATGAAAAAGCAAGGTTAAGTAATGCATTTAATATGGAGATGGAAATTCTAACTTCTTTAAAAGAGGAACTATTAATGGTTCAAATGTTGGAAAAGGCAAGAACATTGGAAGAATCTAAGATATTATTAGATGAGATTGCAGATTTAAAAACGAAGATAGAAAAATTATCACCCTATGCCGATATATCCCTAACTCAATATAAAGAATGTATCAATTTAAATAATTCCATTGATTTTATAGAGAAGGGTATAGCTGAAGATAAACTAGAACTGGAAAGCATACAAAATAAGTTAAATGATATAGGTAATCTAGAATATAATGATTACCATAAGGAAAAATTGGAAGAAGTAGGTATAGATTATATTAATTATGAGGAGATGGAAGAGGAAAAAAATAAAATCATATATAATAAGGAAGGTAATAAAATAGAGTTTTTAAAGAGAGATTATAAGGATTTTGATAATAAATTATTTAAATATAAAATAATAAATCCAGCTATGATTATATTATCCATAGTTATATTGGTAACAGGGATAACCTTAGAAAAATATATACTATTTAGTTCATTAATATTGCCTATTGGTTTGTTAGTTTGTTTTTTTATTAAAACTAAAGAAATTAAATTAGGAATGGACAATATAAAAACTCAAATAGATACTATATATATTAGAGAAAAGGAAAATCAAACTAGAATAGAACAAATAGAAAAATCTAAAAAAACTATTCTAGAGAAATATAATGTTCTAAATAAGTTGGAATTTAAAAGATTATTAGATTCATTACAAATTGAGTTTTATGGAAAAAATAAGCAGACAGAATTATATGATGAACTGGATAATAGACAAAATTCTATAAAGGATAAAATTTTTCAAAGTGAATTTAATAAAAAAGAAATAATAGCTAAGATCAAAGAAATACTTGATGAAAACAATGTTAAGGATATAAATGAATTTAGTCAAGGCTTGGACAAACGGACTTTATTGGAAAATAATATTAAAGAATTAGAAGGGAAACAGGCAGTGCTTCAAAAGGTACTGGGACAGAATACAATAGAAGAATTAATTGTTGAAGTTGATAAATTTAATTTAGATATTTATAATCCTACTAGAAATATGGATAAAAATCAGATAATGTACAAAATAGATAAATCAAATGAAAATATAGTAGATTTAAAAATTGCATTAAAAGGTGTAGAAGAAAACTTAAATATTTTAGGAATGAAAATAGAAAAACTTGTTGAAATAGAGGAAGAACTTGATAGGAAGATGAAATATAAAGAATTGTTACAGAATAAATATTCTTCCCTTGAGCTTGCAGCTCAAACTATTGAGGAGCTTTCAAAGGATATTCATAGTCAGTTTGCTCCAACTATAAATGAAAAAGTTAGCAAAGTAGTTCAAAAGATTACAGGAGGAAAATATAATAATATCAAGATTAGTGAATCTTTAAATATAAGTGTTGAAAATCCCATTACCAAGGAAATAATAAAGCTTAATAGTTTAAGTGGTGGAACAATTGAACAATTATATTTTTCTCTTAGATTTGGTATAATTAATTCTATGGTAAGTGATAAATTACCCTTAATATTAGATGATTGTTTTACACAGTATGATGATATGAGACTTGAAAACATTATAAATTTTTTAGTTGACATTTGTAAGGGAAGACAGATTATCTTATTTACATGTCATAATCGTGAGAGAAAGATATTGGATAATTTAGGAGTAAATTTTAACTTAATTAACTTAAGTTAAAGTATTACATTAACTAACTATATGTTGAAAACACTAGGTTTTAACTTAATGTTCATCAACAAGATTAACTGAGGTGGTATATTGATATTTGCTATTGGGGATTTACATTTTGATAATACTGGTGAAAAGCCAATGGATATATTTGGTGAAAATTGGATAAATCATGAGGGAAAAATAATAGATAGTTGGAAATCTATTATAAAGGAAGATGATTTAGTTTTATTAGCTGGGGATACATCATGGGCATTGAAACTTGAAGATGCCTATGAAGATTTATTAAAAATAGACGAGTTACCAGGTGAAAAAATAATTATAAAGGGAAATCATGATTATTGGTGGAATAGTTTAAGAAAGTTAAATAATCTTGAACTTGAAACAATAAAATTTCTTCAGAATAATAGTTTTATATATAATAATATTGGGATTGTAGGTACTAGGGGATGGTCAGCTATAGATAGCAATATTGCTGATGAAAAGGATTATAAGGTGTTTAACAGGGAGTTAAATAGACTAAGATTATCTTTAGATTCTTTGAAAGAAGATGTAGAGAAGATTCTTGCAATTTTACACTATCCACCTTTTAACCCAGATCTTAGTTCAAATGAATTTATTGATATAATGAAAGAGTATAATGTAGATATCTGTATATATGGACATTTACATTCTGGGGGACATAAATATGCTGTTGAGGGAATAGTGGAAGGTATAAATATACATTGTATATCAAGTGATTATATTAATTTTATCCCCAAAAAAATATTATAGGGAGTGAAAGTATGAAAATATTAGTTGAAAAAGATTATGAAACTATGAGTAAAGTAGCTGGAAAGATATTTATAGAATCAATAGAAAGAAAGCCGGATATTGTCTTAGGGTTGGCTACTGGAAGTACGCCTATAGGTATGTATAAGGAGATTATAAGAGCACATAAAGAAGAAGGGTTAGATTTCTCAAAAGTTAAAACTTTCAACTTAGATGAATATGTAGGATTATCTCCAGAACATCCTAGTAGTTATAATTATTTTATGGATGATGAACTTTTTAGATATATTAATATAAACAAAGAAAATATTCATATCCCTGATGGAAAAGTAAAAAACCTTGAAGAATATTGTAAGAGATATGACGAAATAATAAGTGAAGCTGGTGGAATAGATATACAATTACTTGGAATAGGTGAAAATGGTCACATAGCCTTTAATGAACCAGATGAAGCTTTATCTATAGGTACATCTGTTATTAAATTAACTGAAAACACTATAGAGGTAAACTCTAGATTTTTCAACTCCATTGAAGAAGTGCCTAAAACAGCAATAACAGTGGGAATAGGTACTATATTAAAGGCAAAAAAAATAGTGTTATTAGCTAGTGGTATAAAAAAAGCACCAGTTATAAAGAAATTATTAAATGACAATAAGGTAACGACTCAGTTACCAGTATCTTTTTTACTACTTCATCCTGATGTAACAGTTATAGTTGATGAAGCGGCTTATAATGGTTAAAGGAGGATGTAAGAGTGAAAGAACTTGAAGTAAAAATTTTAAATGTGAATTTAGATGATATGGAATTAAAATTAAGGTCTTTAGGTGCTACATTAATAGATAAAGAACTTCAAGTAAATACATTAATAGATTCCAAAGAAAATTTTATACAAAATAGTTTAGATAGCTATTTGAGAATAAGAGAGACTAAGTCCATCTTAAACAATAACATTAAGTTTACATTAACTATGAAGAAAAACATTAATAGAGAAGGAATTAGGGAAAATATTGAAATCAATACAGATATATCCGATAAAAAGGCTATGCTAGAAATATTGAAATCATTAGGATATTATGTTATTCAAGAAGGTTTTAAGGAAAGGACTTCTTATGTACTAAATAATATAAGATTTGATTTAGATAAATGGGATGATAGTACTTATCCTGAGCCGTATATGGAGATTGAAGTTAATGATGAAGATGAACTTGAAGGGATAATAGAACTGTTAGATATTCCAAAAGAAAATATTTCTACTAAATCTATAGTGGAACTTAGAAAAGAAAAAAATCTGTTGTAACCAAAATCCCTTAATTAGAATAATATGTATTAATCTAATTGAGGGAGGTTTTGTTATGCTAAATAATTTGTTAGGCTGTGATGATAATAATAATATGATATTAATTATTATCTTAATACTTTTACTATTAGGTAATGATGATTGTGGATGTGATCATGATCCTTGTGGAGGTCATGGAGGAATATTTGGTGGAGGCAATATAATATGGATACTTATACTATTATTCCTTATTGGTGATATTTTTTAAAAACAGCAGATATTCTGCTGTTTTTTTAATTTTCAAAAATATAGTAACCACTTTAACACTAATTTCATAAAATACAGTGAGGAATAAATATAAGGAGGTATTATGATGACTGAAGAATTAGGTATAAGATCAGAGCGTAGAGGTATATTTGATAGATTAGGTTGTAATGACGATTCATTACTATTTTTCTTCCTGATATTAGTTATTATATTCTGTAACTCAGGATGCTTTAATGATAGAAATGATGATTCACTGTTATTTTTCTTCCTTTTATTGGTAATACTATTTTGTGGAGAAGACTTTTTCTAAATATACCTAAAGTAAAAATCCCGTGTTATACGGGATTTTTTTTATGTATAATATAAGAATTAGAACTGGGCAAAATATTAAGAAAAATTAATATAAATAATTCAAAAAAAATAATATATAGTATAGCACAATTGAATATATATGCTATAATATATATTGTAAAATTAAATAGGAGGTTATACTAATGGGCGAATATAAATACATTAAATGGTTTAATGAAATTAATAAAAATGATATTCCAGTTGTTGGAGGTAAAGGAGCTAACTTAGGAGAACTTACTCAAAAAGGTTTAGATGTACCACCAGGATTTTGTATAACTGCAGGAGCATATAATCATTTTATTGATTATGCAGAGTTAGATGAAATAATTAAAGAATTAATTAGAGGGTTAGATGAAGAAAACTCTGATATGCTTCAAAATGTTAGTCGTGCTATTCAAGATAGAATAAATTGTGGAGAAATACCAGAGGATTTAAAAAATGAAGTTATAGATGCTTATAGAGAATTTAGCAGAAAAGTTAATTTAAGTAATCCGGAAGTTGCTGTTAGATCTTCAGCTACAGCAGAAGACTTACCAGAAGCATCTTTTGCTGGTCAGCAAGATACTTACTTACACATAAGTGGAGAAGAAGAATTAATTAAATATGTTAGAAAATGTTGGGCATCTCTTTGGACAGCAAGAGCTATTTATTATAGAGTAAAACAAGATTTCGAGCATTTCGATGTTTCTTTATCTGTTGTAATTCAAAAAATGGTAAATAGTGAAAAATCAGGAGTTATGTTTACTGCTAACCCTGTAAATAGTAACACAGATGAAATGATGATAAATGCTAGCTGGGGGTTAGGAGAAGCAGTAGTATCTGGAACAGTTACCCCTGATGAATATTTAGTAAATAAGAAATCAAAAAAAATTGAAGAAAAGCATATCGCAGAAAAAAACATTATGGTAGTAAAAAGAAAAGATGGAGTAGGTACTGAGGAAATAAAAATTGCAGACTATTTAGGTCAGGATAAAGTAAATGATCAATGCTTATCAGATGAAGAGATAATGATTTTAGCAAATTATGGAATTAAAATAGAAGAAATGTATGGTTCATATCAAGATATAGAATGGGGATTTGATAGAGATACTAAGAAATTATATATATTACAATCAAGACCAATAACGACTTTAAAAGGAGATGTTAGTGTGAGTGAAGTAAAAGAACAAAAAGAATTAAAAATGCTTGTAAGAGGTTTACCTGCATCACCTGGAATTGGTAGAGGAAAAGTTAGAAATATTAAAGATATATCTGAAATTGGAAGAGTACAAGATGGAGATATTTTAGTTACAGTTATGACAAATCCTGATATGGTTCCAGCCATGAGAAAGGCTGCAGCTGTAGTTACAGACGATGGGGGAAGAACTTGTCATGCAGCCATAGTATCTAGGGAACTTGGCATACCTTGTATTGTAGGAGCAAAGAATGCCAGTGTAACTTTAGTAGAGGGTTTAGAAGTAACAGTTGATGCAAGTAGAGGAGTAGTTTATGAGGGAACTGTATTAGAAGAAAAAGAAGAAAAAAAATCCGAAGGAACAGCTGTAGGAATAAGTGAAGAAATACTAGCTAGTTTATCCCCAATAACAGCTACAAAAATTTATATGAATCTTGGAGAGCCCTCATTAGTAGGAAGATATAAGAACTTACCTTTAGATGGTATTGGTCTAATGAGAACAGAGTTTATATTTACAAATATGATAGGTGCTCATCCAATGTATTTAGTAAAAACAGGTCAAGGGCAATTATTGATAGATAAAATGGCTGAAGGAATTCAAATGGTAGCTGGAGAGATTTATCCAAGACCAGTTGTTGTTAGAATGTCTGACTTTAGAACAAATGAATTTAGAGGATTAAAAGGTGGGGATGAGGTAGAGCCAATAGAGGCAAATCCAATGATAGGCTGGAGAGGAGTATCTAGATATATTTCACCAGAATATGAAGAAGGATTTAGACTAGAATGTCAAGCTTTAAAAAAAGTTAGAGAAGAATTTGGTTTAACCAATGTATATGCAATGTTACCCTTTGTAAGAACCACGTGGGAATTAAAGAAAGTAAAGGAAATAATGGCAGAAGAAGGATTAGTTCAAAATAAAAACTTTAAGATTTGGATAATGGCAGAAGTACCATCAGTAGTATTTGAAGCAGAAGAATTTGCACAAATGGTAGATGGATTCAGTATAGGAAGTAATGATTTAACTCAGCTTGTAATGGGAGCAGATAGAGATTCAGGTATATTAAATAATATGGGATATTTTGATGAAAGAAATGAAGCAGTTAAGAAAGCTATATCAATTCTTATAAAAGCAGCCCATAAATATGGAAAGACTATTTCTATATGTGGTCAAGGACCTAGCCAATATCCAGAGTTTGCAGAGTTCCTTGTTGAACAGGGAATAGATAGTATGAGTGTTAATCCAGATACTGTTGCTTATACAAGAAGATTAGTTGCTTCGGTAGAACAAAAAATTATATTGAGAAAACTTAGAAATATATAGATTTATATAATATTAAAAATCAGATAACATAGAATTTATCTATATTATAAGGCATTGGAATAGAGCAATGCCTTAATTTCTATTTTTTTATAGTTGTCAAATTTCTATTGGTATAGTATAATTTACTTTGTTGTAAGTTATCAAATATAAGCGAATAATCGTGTTTTTAGAATTTTCTAAATACATACAACAATATATATTGTTGGTAAATTTATAAATATGAAAATACTACTATACGATTAATAAGCAAAAAAAAATAAGGAGTGATTCAATGTTTAAAAACAAGAAAATCTTATCACTAGTAACTCTTACTTTAGTTCTATCACTTGTTTTAACAGCTTGTGGCGGAAGTAAGGGAATTACTAGAAAAAACCCAGCGGATACTTTAGTTGTTGCTCAGGGTGCAGATGCTAAGAGTTTGGATCCACATGCAACTAATGACCAGCCATCATCAAGAGTTACTAAACAAATTTATAACACTTTAGTATTTGCTACTGAAGATATGGAGATAGTTCCGTCTTTGGCAGAATCATGGGAAAAATTAGATGATTTAACTTGGGAATTCAAACTTGCACAAGGTGTAAAATTCCATAATGGGGAAGAACTGAAAGCTTCAGATGTTAAGTTTACATTTGATAGAATGTTAGTTTCACCATCTGTATCACATATTCTGGGACCAGTAACTGAAATTAAGGTTGTAGATGATTATACAGTACAAATAATTACTTCTGAACCATTTGCTCCATTATTAGCTCACCTTACTCACACTGCTTCTTCAATATTAAATGAAAAAGCTGTTACAGAAGCTGGCGCTGACTATGGACAAAAACCAGTAGGAACTGGACCATTTAAAATGGTAGACTGGCAATCAGGAGATAGGATTACTCTTGAAGGATTTGATGATTATTTCAAAGGTGCTGCAAAGATAAAAACTGTTATATTTAGAAATGTTCCTGAAGGAACAAATAGAACAGTGGGTCTTGAAACTGGAGAAATTGATATAGCTTATGATGTTGAACCAATTGATAAGAAGGTAGTTCAAGAGGCTAAAGGATTAGAGCTAATTGAAGGACCATCATTCTCAAGCCAATACTTAGGATTTAACACTAAGAAGGCTCCATTTGATAACGTGAAAGTTAGACAAGCAATTAACTATGCAGTAAATGTACAAGAGATAATAGATGTAGCACTTGAAGGTGCAGGAGAAGTGGCAAAATCACCTTTAACAGACTTAATTTTTGGTGCAGACAAGGATATAGAAGGTTATTCATATGATGCAGAAAAAGCGAAAGAATTATTAAAAGAAGCTGGATATGAAAATGGATTTAAAACTTCTTTATGGACAAATGATAACCCAGTAAGAGTTAGAATAGCTGAAATGGTTCAAGCTCAACTTAAAGAAGTGGGAATTGATACTTCAATAGAAGTTGTTGAGTGGGGTGCTTTCCTAGACAGAACATCAGCTGGAGAACATGATATGTTTATCCTTGGTTGGACTACAGTAACTGGAGATGCAGACTATGGTTTATATGCATTATATCACAGTTCACAACATGGAGATGCTGGAAACAGAACTTTCTATAGCAATCCAGAAGTAGATAAGTTACTAGATATTGGTAAAACAGAAGTAGATACAGATAAGAGATTAGAAGCATATAAAGAAGCTCAAAACTTAATAGTAGAAGATGCTCCTCAATTATTCTTATACTTCTCTACTCAAAATGCTGGTGAAAATAGTGCAATTCAAGGTTTTAAATTACATCCTGCTGGACATCACTCATTATATAATGTAACTATCCAAGAATAAGAATGCAATTTATGATGAAGCGGGACTATCATGTCCCGCTTCTAATTCTTTAACATGATAGCGAGAAACAATAATAGAGTATATTCATCAGATTAAGGAGGGAAAAAGGTGCATAAATATATTTTAAGAAGATTATTACTTTTAATACCAGTAATATTAGGCGTTACCTTTTTAGTATTTACAATTATGTACTTTACACCAGGAGACCCTGCAAGGCTTATACTTGGTGAAAGTGCACAACCTGAACAGGTGGCGGCTTTACGAGAAGAAATGGGATTAGATGATCCATTTATAGTACAATATTTTAGATTTATAACTAAGGCATTAACTGGAGATTTTGGAAGATCTTATTCAACTAAAAGACCAGTTTTTGATGAAGTATTTGCAAGATTCCCAGCTACTTTAAAACTTACTGTAGCGGCTATGATTATTGCAGTATTAATAGGTATTCCTGTAGGTATTATTTCTGCAACTAAACAATATTCATTATTAGATAGTATAGCTATGATAGGAGCGTTAATCGGGGTTTCCATGCCAGTATTCTGGTTGGGGTTAATGTTGATATTAGTATTCTCTGTAAAACTTAGAATTTTACCATCAAGCGGCTCTGAAACTTTATTACATTTAATTTTACCAGCCTTTGCATTAGGAGTTGGTTCAGCTGCAATTATTACTCGTATGACTAGGTCGTCAATGCTTGAGGTAATTAGACAAGACTATATAAGAACTGCAAGAGCTAAAGGTGTTGCAGAGAAGAAGGTAGTAAATAAGCATGCATTAAAAAATGCTTTAATACCTGTTGTTACAGTAATAGGTTTACAATTTGGAGGGCTCCTTGGTGGTGCAGTTCTTACTGAATCTGTATTCTCATGGCCAGGAGTAGGAAGGCTAATGGTTGAAGCCATCAGACAAAAAGATAGTCCTATGGTTTTAGCAACCGTTGTATTTATATCTGTAACCTTTAGTTTTGTTAATCTTTTAGTTGACTTATTATATGCATTTATAGATCCAAGAATTAAATCCCAATATAGATAGTTAATTTTTCGAGTAAGGAGGTAGAATAATGGATAATGGTATTATAAAAGGCAATGAAAATAATTCTAATACAAATAAGAAAAAGAGAAGCCAATGGGGAGAAGTATGGAGAAGGCTAAGAAAAAATAAAATGGCTATGCTAGGATTAACAATAATTATTATTTTAATATTATTAGCTGCCTTTGCAGATATAATTGCTGATTATGAAGAAGTGGCAATAAAGATGAATACAGCTGTAAGACTTCAAGGACCAAGTAAAGACCATATTTTAGGTACTGATGAACTTGGTAGAGATATATTTGCTAGAATGATACATGGTGCAAGGGTATCATTAAAAGTAGGTATAATAGCAGTTGGTATTGCTATTATAATTGGTGGTACATTAGGAGCAATTGCTGGATTTTATGGCGGAAAACTTGATAATATTATAATGAGAATAATGGATATTTTCTTAGCTGTTCCAAGTATACTACTTGCAATAGCCATAGTATCTGCACTTGGTACAAGCATGATTAATTTAATGATTGCTGTAGGTATATCATCAATACCTAATTATGCACGTATTGTAAGGGCTTCAGTTCTTTCTATTAAAGACCAGGAATTTATTGAAGCAGCTAAGGCAATTGGAGCTAAGGATACTAGAATTATATTAAAACATATATTACCGAACTCAATGGCACCTGTAATTGTACAAGGAACTTTAGGAGTTGCTGGTGCTATATTATCAACAGCAGGTTTAAGTTTTATAGGGCTAGGTATTCAAAAACCAGCTCCAGAATGGGGTGCAATGCTTTCATCAGGTAGACCTTTTCTTAGAGAAGCGTGGCATGTTACTACATTTCCAGGTATAGCTATTATGATTACTATATTGTCACTAAACTTACTTGGTGATGGTTTAAGAGACGCTTTAGACCCTAGACTAAAACAATAAGAGAGGAGGAACTTAAATGAGCAAGGAATTCTTAAATATTAAAGATTTGCATATTCACTATATAACAGAAGAAGGTACTGTTAATGCTGTAAATGGAATTAATATAGATTTGAAAAAAGGCGAGACTTTGGGTCTTGTTGGTGAAACAGGAGCAGGTAAAACAACAACTGCTTTAGGAATCCTAAGACTAGTTCCTAATCCACCTGGAAAGATTATGGATGGTGAAATATTTTTAGAAGGACAAAATATATTAGAGCTATCAGAAGAAGAAATGAGAATGATAAGAGGAAATAAAGTATCTATGATATTCCAAGACCCTATGACAGCTTTAAACCCAGTTATGACAGTAGGAGAACAAATAGCAGAAGTTATCGAAATACATGAGAATTTATCAACTAAAGAAGCAGAAGAAAAATCTAAAGAAATGCTTGAGTTAGTTGGTATACCTGGAGCTAGAGCAAATGATTATCCTCATCAATTCTCAGGCGGTATGAAACAAAGAGTAGTTATAGCCATAGCTTTAGCATGTAATCCTGGACTTTTAATAGCTGATGAACCTACTACAGCTCTTGATGTTACCATTCAAGCACAAGTTTTAGACCTTATGAATAAACTAAAGAGAGATTTCAACACAGCTATGCTTTTAATCACTCATGATTTAGGGGTTGTAGCGGAAGTCTGTGATAAAGTAGCTATAATGTATGCAGGAGAAATAGTGGAGTATGCCAGTATAGAGGAACTTTTTGAAAATCCAAAACATCCATATACTAAAGGATTATTTGGTTCTATTCCAAGCCTTGATGAAGAAGTGGATAGATTAAAACCAATAAAAGGATTAATGCCAGATCCTACAAATCTACCTTCAGGTTGTAAATTCCATCCAAGATGTATACATGCTACGGAAGCATGTAAAAATAACCATCCTAAGGATATAGAAGTGACACCTGGACATAAGGTAAAATGTTTAATTTATTCTGGACAAGTAGAACCAAAGGGGGATATGTAAATGGAACCAATATTACAAGTTCGAGATTTAAAAAAATACTTTAATACCCCTAAAGGATTACTTCATGCAGTTGATGGTGTTACTTTTGATATTAATAAAGGAGAAACTCTTGGAGTTGTAGGGGAATCTGGTTGTGGAAAATCAACTTTAGGTAGAGTAATACTTCATCTATTAGAAGCTACAGATGGAGAGTTATTCTATGAAGGTGAAGACATTACAAAACTTACAAAAACACAATTCAGGGAATTAAGGCAGAAAATGCAAATTATTTTCCAAGATCCATTTTCATCTTTAAACCCTAGAATGACTGTTAGTGAAATTATTAAAGAACCTATAATAATTCATAAAACGATAAGAGATAAGAAAGAAATAGACAAAAAAGTGTCTGAATTAATGGATACTGTAGGATTAGCTGATAGACTTGTAAACACTTATCCACATGAGCTTGATGGTGGTAGAAGACAAAGGATTGGTATAGCACGTGCTTTAGCACTTAATCCAGGATTTATAGTTTGTGATGAGCCGGTATCAGCTCTTGATGTATCTATTCAAGCACAGGTACTAAACTTAATGCAAGACCTACAAAAGGAAATGGATTTAACTTATATGTTTATAACTCATGACTTATCTGTAGTTAAACATATATCAAACGATATTCTTGTAATGTATCTTGGTCAATTAGTTGAGAAGACAAATTCTAAGGATTTGTTTAAAAATCCATTGCATCCTTATACAAAGGCTTTACTTTCAGCTATACCAGTACCAAGTTTAAAATATAAGAGAGAAAGAGTGTTATTGAAGGGTGAGCTTGCTTCTCCAATAAATCCAAAGCCAGGATGTAGGTTTGCACAAAGATGTATTTATGCAAAGGATAACTGTCATGTAGATAATCCAGTAATAGAAGAGGTAATGCCAGGTCATTTTGTAGCATGTCATCATATACGAGAAATAAATGGACTAAAATAGTTATAATAAAAGAAAAAGGCAGATTATCTGCCTTTTTTCTTTTATTAAATATCCAATTATAGTATAATAAGGGTATTAATTGATTGAGTAGGAATTGTATTTATTAATAAAACCATAAAGATTTAGGAGGGTGAGTATGATAATTAATGAAAGATTAAAGAAACTAAGAGGTTTAATGAAAGATAGGGGTATCACCGCTTATATTGTCAATACTGCAGATCCGCACCAATCTGAATACGTAGCCGATTACTATAAAAGTAGAGTGTGGATATCAGGATTTACAGGTTCGGCTGGTACTGTTGTAATTACTCAAGATGAAGCAATTTTATGGACTGATGGCAGATATTTTATTCAGGCAGAGAAGGAATTGAAAGGATCAGAATATAAATTGTTTAAAATGGCAATTCCTGGTTTTCCAACTTATACAGAGTGGTTAAGGGATAAATTAAATAGTGGAGATGCCATTGGATTTGATGGTAAAGTATTTGCACAATCCTCAGTTGAAAGTTTGGAAAATGAATTTAAAGAAAAAGATATTAGATTTATTGATGAATATGATTTAGTAGGGGAGATTTGGGAAGATAGACCTAATCTTCCAAAGGGAAAGGTATTTATACATGAATTAAAATATACAGGGAAAACAGGTAAAGAGAAGGTTAAAGAAATAAGAGATGAAATGAAGAAAAATGACGCAGATTATTTTCTTATAGGAAGTTTAGATGATATAGCATGGTCATATAATATTAGAGGAAAAGATATATTATATAGTCCTGTTGTAATTTCCTATGCTTTAATATCAATGGATAAAGCTTACTTATTTGTAGATAAAGAAAAAATAAATATTGAAGTTGAAGCTTTCTTAAAGGAAAATGAAATAGAAGTTTTTGGATATGAAGAAGTAATAGATTTTGTAAAAACAATATCTGAGGAATCAAAAGTATATTTAGACAAGAGTAGAATAAATAGATGGTTATATAAAGCTATACCTTCACAATGTAAGATAACAAATGGAATGGATATTACAACAAGATTAAAGGGAATGAAAAATCCTACCGAAATTAGAAATCAGAGAAATGCATATATTAAAGATGGAGTTGCATTGGTTAAGTTTTTATATTGGCTAGATAAAAGTGCAGGAAACATTCCAGTCACTGAAATGTCAGCACAGGAAAAATTATTAGAATTTAGAAAAGAACAAGAAGGATTTATTGAACCAAGTTTTGGAACTATCTCAGCATACAAGGAAAATGCAGCTATGATGCATTATTCAGCTAGTGATACTTCCAATGCTAAGATAGAAAAAGAAGGATTATATTTAGTAGATTCAGGTGGACAATATTTTGATGGAACTACTGACATTACTAGGACTGTAGTTATGGGTCCCATAACTGAAGAGGAAAAGAGAGATTTTACTTTAACATTAAAGGGACATATTAATTTAGGAAATGCAAGATTTCTGTATGGTGCTACAGGACATAGTCTTGACGTACTAGCAAGATATCCATTATGGCAGGAAGGCATTGACTACAAATGTGGAACAGGCCATGGTGTAGGATATTTATTAAATGTCCATGAAGGGCCACATAGGTTTGCAGTAGTGGCAAACACTGTGGTACTGGAAAAGGGAATGATTGTAAGTATAGAACCAGGGGTATATAAAGCAGGAAGTCATGGTATAAGAATAGAAAATGTAGTAGTTGTAGATGAAGATATAAAAACTGATTCTGGTCAATTTATGAAATTTGAAACATTATCTTTTGTTCCAATAGATTTAGAAGGAGTAGAAGTTTCACTTTTATCTGAAAATGAAAGAATTTGGTTAAATGAATATCATAAAGAAGTCTTTAGTAAGCTTTCACCTTATTTAGATGAAGAAGAAAAAGCTTGGTTAAAAGAAGAAACTAGAAGTATATAATACAACTTAATAACTTCCATTTTTGGTGCCAGGCACCGAAAATGGAAGTTATTACATAGATAGAATTAGGAGGGAATAATAATGAATGTAACAAAAGTTACTGACGATACCTATTTACTTTCGGTAAATATAGAAAACATATTATTTGAGGGATTATGGGAAATTCCAAATGGAGTTTCTTTAAATTCTTATATAATTAAGGGAGAAAAAACTGCAATTGTTGATGGCGTATGTGGTTGGGATGGATATCCAGAATCTTTATTTGCTCTTTTAGAGAAGTTAAATATAGACCCTAAATCAATAGAATATCTTATAATAAATCATATGGAGCCAGATCATTCTGGATGGATTGAATCTTTTAAAAAAATAAATCCTGATTTTAAAGTTGTTTGTAGTAAAAAATCAGCAGAGCTATTAGAAGCTTTTTATGGCCATACTGATAATATTACTGTTGTAAAAGATAAGGATACTTTGGATTTAGGAAATGGTCATATTTTAAAATTTGCAGAAATACCTAATGTTCATTGGCCAGATACAATAGCAACTTTTGATACCTTAACAGGTACTTTATTTTCATGTGATGCTTTTGGATCATTTGGAAATCTTACAGAATCTAATTATGACGATATGCTTGATGAAGAAAAATTGGATTTTTATGAGAATGAGGCAGTTAGATATTATGCAAATATAGTAGCAGCATTTTCTATGCCAGTTAAAAAAGCTATTGATAAATGTTCTTCTTTGCCTATTAAAGTTATAGCTCCGGGACATGGAATAGTATGGAGAAAGAATCCTAATAGGATTATAGAAGATTATCTTAGATATGCTTCTTATCAAAAAGGACCTGCAAAAGAAGAAATAACTCTTATATGGGGTTCCATGTATGGAATGACAGAAAAGGCAGTAAATCATGCAGTTAAAATATTAGAGGAAGAAAATATAAAAGTTAATGTTCATAGGGTTCCAGAAACTTCTTGGGGAACTATATTAGCATCATCTTGGAATTCAACAGGAATAATTCTTGCTATGCCAACCTATGAATATAAAATGTTTCCACCAATGGCAGCAGTATTGGAGGAATTAGGAAAGAAAAAAGTACAGGGTAGAAAAGCCTTTAGTTTTGGTTCTTATGGGTGGTCAGGAGGAGCTCAAAAAGAACTTGATGAAATTATGAATAAATATTGTATGAACTGGGAATTTATAGAGCCAGTAGAGTTTAAAGGAAGTCCAAGAGAGGAAAATTTAAAGTTAATAGAAGTAAAAGTAAAAGAGTTAGTAAAAGAAGTAAGAGAAGCAGTAAGAGCAACAGTGAATAGTTAAAAATCAATATTAAATAAAGGGCGATACTAGAAATATTAGTATCGCCTTCTATATATAGATGCCATAAATATAACAACTAAAAATTAATAAATTTGTTATAATAGAAATATAGTCTGCAGTCTCAAAGCTCAAATCTATTTAATGGTTTTACTCCTACAGATTTTACACTAAGGGACACTTCTAATTATAAATTCCACTCTACGACTCACAAATCTACTCCGTAGGGAATAATTAGTAATATCCTATAGGGCCTTTGTTCATCGAGTTAGGTCATAAAAATTGGCGTAAGCTTAAAGGGTGATTAAATGTTCAATATAGAAGAAGAATTAAAAAAGTTACCTGACAAACCAGGTGTTTATATAATGAAGGATAGAAATGATGAGATAATTTATGTGGGAAAAGCTATATCTCTTAGAAAGAGAGTAAGGCAGTATTTCCAGTCAGGAAAAAACAACCCACCTAAGGTTAATGCCATGATTAAACATATCTCTGAATTTGAATATATAATAGTAGATAATGAAATAGAGGCTCTAATACTTGAAGCAAATTTAATAAAGAAACATAAACCAAAATATAATATTCTATTAAGGGATGATAAGCAATATCCGTATATCAAGGTAACTGTTAATGAAAACTATCCTAGGGTAATGAAGACTAGGAAAGTTTTAAAGGATGGAGCTAAATATTTTGGACCTTATCCTAGCGTATATGCAGTAAATGATGTTATAGAGATTATAAGGAGTTTATATCCACTTAGAACATGCAATCGAAATCTAGAGAAGGATATAGGAAGAACAAGGCCTTGTTTAAATTTCTATATAGGCAGATGTTTGGGACCTTGTCAAGGGAATGTGGACGAAAATAAATATATGGAGATGGTAGAAGAAATTCTTTTATTTTTAAGTGGAAAAGAAGATAAATTAGTAGATATAATAGAAAATAAAATGAAGGAAGCTGCTCAAAATCTAGATTTTGAGACAGCAGCAAAATATAGGGATCAGATAAATTCTTTAAAACTACTTCATGAAAAACAAAAAATAGTATCAACTACAAATGTAATAGATCAAGATATAATTGGAATGGCAAGAGGAATTGAAGAAGTATGTATTCAAATATTCTTTATTAGAGATGGAAAAATAGTTGGTAGAGAGCATTTTATATTAGATGATATTTTTGAAGATGATAGAAAAGAAATTCTAAGTTCATTTATTAAACAATTTTATATAGGAGCATCCTATGTGCCAAAGGAGATAATAATTGAGGAAGAATTTCAAGATATAGAAATTATAACTAAATGGCTAAGTGAAAAGAAAGGTGCTAAGGTAAATATTTTAGTACCAAAACGAGGAGAAAAAATAGATTTAATAGAAATGGTAAGAAAAAATGCCTTAGATATGTTAAATCAATATGGTGATAAGTTTTTGAAGAAAGCCAGAGAGAATCAAAAAGCCTTAGAGGAATTACAAAGTATTATGGGGTTTCCTAATGAATTAAATAGAATTGAGGCATTTGATATATCGAATATTAGTGGGGTAGAATCAGTTGGTTCTATGGTAGTATTTGAAAAGGGAGAAGCTAAGAAATCAGATTATAGAAGATTTAGAATAAAAACAGTATCTGGAGCAGATGATTATGGAAGTATGGAAGAGATATTATTAAGGCGATTTACTAGAGGTATAGAAGAAAGAAAACTCTTGAAAGATAATAAAATAGAGGTAAAGGGATTTACTATTTTTCCAGATTTAATAATGATGGATGGTGGTAAGGGTCAAGTTAATGTTGCAATTAGAGTATTAAAAGAATTAAATATAGATATTCCTGTGTGTGGACTTGTAAAAGATGATTTTCATAAGACTAGGGGAATAATATATAATAATAGGGAGATTAGATTAGATGAAGACTCCTTGGGATTTAGATTGATATATAGAATTCAAGAAGAGGCTCACCGTTTTGCAATTTCTTATCATAGATCTCTTAGGTCTAAGAAAATGTTTAAATCTGAATTAGATGATATCAAAGGTATAGGAGAAAAAAGAAAGATTGAATTACTAAAACATTTTCAAAGTATTAATAATATAAAAAATGCAACAATAGAGGAATTATCAGAAGTAAAGGGTATGAATAAATTAGTAGCAGAAGAGTTATATAATCATTTTAATAAAAATAAGGGGGGATTTTGATTTGAAAAAACTTTATTTATCAAGTACAGATAAAAAAATATGTGGAGTATGTGGTGGCATTGCAGAATATTTTGAAATTGATGTTACTCTAGTAAGATTAGCTTGGGTATTATTATCACTTTTTACTGCAGCCTTTCCAGGTATAATAGCATATATTATAGCTTGTATGATTATTCCAAAACAAGGTTATTGATACTGAAGTAATGTTAGTTGGAACAAAGCAAATGAGAAAATATTGTGAATAATCCGTCTTTTAAATTTGACCCTTTCAAATATTGACTTTCGTTCCAATATTTCATATACTTAAATAGAAACAGAATGTCATAAAGTACTAATGTGTTAATTGACAAAATGTTAAAATTTTTATAACCAATACTAAGTTTTTATAATATAAAGGAGGTTTATATATGGCAAAATTAATGAAGACCATGGATGGAAATACTGCTGCTTCTCATGTAGCTTATGCTTTTACTGATGTAGCTGCAATCTATCCTATTACACCATCTTCAACAATGGCAGAATTAGTAGATGAATGGTCTGCTAATAACAGAAAAAATATATTTGGACAGGAAGTATTAGTTACAGAACTGCAATCTGAGGCAGGAGCAGCTGGTGCAGTGCATGGCTCCCTATCAGCAGGGGCATTAACTACTACTTTTACAGCTTCACAAGGTTTATTACTTATGATTCCAAACATGTATAAAATGGCAGGAGAATTGTTACCAGCTGTATTCCATGTTTCAGCTAGAGCTTTAGCAGGACATGCACTTAGTATATTTGGAGATCATCAAGATGTTATGGCAGCTAGACAAACAGGATTTGCATTACTTGCATCAGGTTCAGTTCAAGAAACAATGGATTTAGCAGGTGTTGCACATCTTTCTGCTATAAAGGGAAGAGTTCCGTTCTTACACTTCTTTGATGGATTTAGAACATCTCATGAAATACAAAAAATTGAAGTAATGGATTATGCGGATTTAGAAAAATTAATTGATTATGATGCTCTTAATGAATTTAGACAAAGAGCGTTAAATCCAGAAAGACCATATACAAAGGGTACTGCGCAAAATCCAGATATTTATTTCCAAGCAGTAGAAGCTGCTAATCCATACTATGATAAAATAGTAGATGTAGTTGTAGAATATATGAATGAAATAAATAAAATAACTGGTAGAGATTATAAACCTTTTAATTACTATGGAGATCCAGAAGCTGAAAGAGTAATAGTTGCTATGGGTTCAGTTACTGAAACTATAGAAGAAACTATAGATTACTTAATGGCAAAAGGTGAAAAAGTAGGAGTTATTAAAGTTCATCTATATAGACCTTTTGCTCCAAAATACTTATTTGATGTATTGCCAAAGACAGTGAAGAAAATAGCAGTATTAGATAGAACTAAGGAAAAAGGTGCTATTGCGGAACCATTACACCTAGATATTAAGAACATATTCTATGATTCAGATATAAGACCAGTTATCGTTGGTGGAAGATATGGATTGGGTTCAAAAGACACTACTCCATCACAAATATTAGCTGTATATGAAAATTTAAAATTAGACCAACCAAAAGATAGATTTACTATTGGTATAGTAGATGATGTAACTAATTTATCATTAGATACTAAAGAAGTTATAAAAACTGAACCAGAAGGAACAATTAGATGTAAATTCTGGGGATTTGGTTCTGACGGAACAGTTGGAGCGAATAAATCAGCTATAAAAATCATTGGTGATGATACTGATATGTATGCTCAAGGATATTTTGCATATGACAGTAAAAAATCAGGTGGAGTTACTATTTCTCACTTAAGATTTGGACATAAACCAATTAAATCAACTTATTTAATTACAGATGCAGACTTTGTATCCTGTTCAAAACAATCCTATGTATATCAATATGATTTACTTAAAGGATTGAAAGATGGAGGAACTTTCCTTTTAAACTGTACTTGGAGTCCAGAAGAACTAGATAAAAATCTTCCAGCATCAATGAAGAAATATATTGCAGAACATAATATTAATTTCTATACAATAGATGCTACTAAGATAGCTGTGGAAATAGGCTTAGGCGGAAGAACTAATATGATAATGCAATCAGCATTCTTTAAATTATCAGAAGTATTACCAATAGATGAAGCAATTGAACACTTAAAGAAATCTATAGTTTCTGACTATGGTGCTAAGGGTGAAGAAATTGTTAAGATGAACTATGAAGCAGTAGAAAAAGGTATTGATGCTTTAGTTAAGATAGATGTTCCAACATCATGGAAAGATGCAAAAGATGATGTTGTAAATGATACTAAAGAAGTACCAGAATTCATTGAAAAAGTATTAATTCCAATGAATAGACAAGAGGGAGACGATTTACCAGTAAGTACTTTTGTTGGTAGAGAAGATGGATCCTTCCCACATGGAACATCAGAATATGAAAAACGTGGTATTGCAGTAGATGTACCTCATTGGATTAAGGAAAATTGTATCCAATGTAATCAATGTTCATTTGTTTGTCCACATGCAGTTATTAGACCATTCTTATTAGATGAAGAAGAAAAGAAAAATGCACCAGAAACATTTGAAACATTAAAGGCTACAGGAAAAGGATTAGAAGAGTATGGATTCCGTATGCAAATTTCTCCATTAGATTGTACAGGATGTGGAAACTGTGCTGATGTGTGTCCAGCTAAAGAAAAGGCTTTAGTTATGACTCCATTTGAAGAAGAATATGAAGTTGAAGCTAATAACTGGGAATATGCTATGACAGTTAAGGCTAAAACAGATGTAATGGATGCATATAGCATTAAAGGTTCTCAGTTCCAAGAGCCACATCTTCAATTCTCAGGAGCATGTGCTGGATGTGGAGAAACTCCATATGTAAAACTAATCACTCAATTATTTGGAGATAGAATGATGATCGCCAATGCTACAGGTTGTTCATCAATCTGGGGTGGTTCTGCACCATCTATGCCATATTGTAAGGGTCAAGATGGCCGAGGACCATCATGGGCAAATTCATTATTCGAAGATAATGCTGAATATGGCTATGGTATGGCAGTAGCTGTTACGCAAATGAGAGATAAGCTTGAATTATTAATGAAAGAATTTATTGAATTAAATATAGATGAAGAATTAAACGGATACTTTAATGCTTGGATAGAAGGTAAGAAAGATGCAAAAGCATCAAAAGCTGCAACTGGTATGATCTTACCAAAATTAAACAAAGAAGTAGCAAATGCAAGAGGAAAAGAAATCCTTGCTGAAATCGAAGAACTAAAGGATTATCTAATTAAGAGATCAATGTGGATATTTGGTGGAGATGGTTGGGCTTATGATATAGGATTTGGTGGACTTGATCATGTTCTAGCATCAGGAGCAGATGTAAATATATTAGTATTAGATACTGAAGTATATTCAAATACTGGTGGTCAATCATCTAAAGCTACACCAACTGCGGCAGTTGCTAAATTTGCAGCATCTGGTAAGAAAGTAACTAAGAAAAACTTAGGTCTAATGATGACTTCCTACGGATATGTTTATGTAGCTCAAGTAGCTATGGGTGCTAATATGAATCAACTTATTAAAGCACTTAAAGAGGCAGAATCCTATGACGGACCAGCTATAGTTATAGCTTATGCACCATGTATTAACCATGGTATTAGAGTTGGAATGGGTAAAACAATTAAGCAAGAAAAGAAAGCTGTAGATACAGGATACTGGCATCTATTTAGATTTGACCCAAGACTTAAGGACGAAGGAAAGAATCCATTTACTCTTGATTCCAAAGAACCAACAGAATCATTTATGGATTTCATCAACTCTGAGGTTAGGTATACTTCATTGAGAAGAACATTCCCAGAAACAGCAGAAGAACTATTTGAAGCAGCTGAAGCGGATGCTAAAGCAAGATACGAACAATACAAGAAATTAGCAGAATAATAATATAAAATAAAAGGTTATGGTGACGACCATAACCTTTTTGTATGTACATAAACAAGTTGGTATAAGAATATGATATTATAATAAGTTAAAAAAATTAGTAATATAATGTTAAATTTGGTACAATATTAAAGGTAAGGAGATTACATAAGGAGTGGTTTATTTGAAAAAGGAAGAAATACAGAAACTATTTGAGAATAAATCTTTTAGTGAAATATTATTAGATGAACCAATGAAAAATCATACTACATTTAAAATTGGTGGGCCAGCAGATGTAATGATTATTCCGTCTAGTGAGGAAGAATTAATAAAAGCAATTAAATTCTCAAGAGAAAATAATATAGATTTTTTAATCATGGGTAATGGGAGCAATTTGCTTATTAGAGATGGTGGTATAAGAGGTGTTGTAATTAAGATAAATGAAGGATTTAATGAAATAAAAGTAGATAATAGTATAATATATTGTCAAGCTGGAGCGTTGTTATCTACTACTAGTAAAACAGCTTTAAAACATAGTTTGAAAAATCTTGAATTTGCATCCGGTATACCAGGTACTGTAGGAGGAGCAATTACAATGAATGCTGGTGCCTATGGTGGAGAAATGAAGGATGTAGTGACGACAGTCAGGGTATTGGATAAAAATAATGAAATTAGGGAATATACAAATGAAGAGATGAACTTTAGATATAGAAATAGCAGAGTATGGGATGAAGGCCTGATAGTTCTAAGTGTGGAACTAGGTTTAGAAAAAGGAGATTATTCAACTATTGAAGAAACAATGAAGGATCTGACATATAAAAGAACATCAAAGCAACCCTTAGAACTGCCAAGTGGAGGAAGTACCTTTAAAAGACCACAAGGATTTTTTGCAGGAAAATTAATTGAAGATGCAGGGCTTCGTGGATTAAGACATGGAGGAGCTCAAGTTTCAGAAAAACATTGTGGTTTTGTAGTAAATGCTGGTAATGCTACTTGTAAGGATGTATTATATTTGATTTCTGTAATACAAAAAGTAGTAAGAGATAAATTTAATGTGGAACTTGAAAGGGAGATAAAGCTATTAGGAGAGGATTAAATGATAAAACTAATAGGTGATTATCATACTCACACTATTTATAGTAGTGGGTTTAGAGAAAAAGCTAAGCATGCAACAGGAACTATTAGGGATAATGCAGAAGCTGCTTTAGCCAAAGGGCTTAAAGAAATAGCCATAACAGAACATGGGCCTTCTCATTATCTTTATGGTGTTAGGAAGAAAAGAATTTCTCTTATGAGGGAAGAAATAAACAGGCTAAATGAAGAATTTATACCTAAGGGATTAAAAATTTTACTAGGAGTGGAGTCCAATTTAATAGGATTAGATGGAACCCTTGATGTAGATGAAAAATTTTTAAAATATATTGATTTTTTAATAATGGGATACCACTACGGAGCTACTCCAAAAAATTTAAAGGATGGCATAGGACTTTATGTATTAAATCCAATATCCAAATTACTTCCTTTAGGTAAGGAAAAAGCTAAGGAATTGAATACTAAAGCATATATAAAGGCTTTAAGTAAATATCCAATAAATATGATCTCTCATCCAGGTTCTAAGGCAAAGGTTGATATTGTAGAATTGGCAAAAGAGGCAATTAAATATGGTACAGCTTTAGAGATATCTGCAAAGCATAGTCAATTATCTGTAGAGAGTATCAAGAAACTATTAGATATGGACGTTATTTATATGGTAAATAGTGACGCTCATAGACCAGAAGATGTAGGAAATGTTGAAGATGCTATAAGAAAAGCAATAGAGGCAAATCTACCTCTAGACAGGATAAAAAATATTGAGATAAACTAATGAGGTGTTTGTATGGAATTTTTAATAATTACTGGTATGTCAGGAGCTGGAAAATCCCAAGCTATGAAGGTAATGGAGGATATAGACTATTATTGTATGGACAATTTACCTCCTGCACTTTTAACAAAGTTTGCTGAATTATGTTCTGAGTCTAAAAGAGCCATTAATAAAGTTGCCGTAGTTGTAGATATTCGCTCTGGTGAATTCTTTGATGATTTATTTAAGGGGTTGCAAGAACTTAATGATAGTGGAATAAAATATAGAATACTATTTTTAGATGCAGCAAATAATGTATTAATAAAGAGATACAAGGAGTTAAGGCGTCCCCATCCATTAAATCCAGAAGGTAGTATAATTGAGGGGATTAAAGAGGAGAGGGAGCTTTTAGAGAATGTGAAAAAAAGGGCGGATTATATAATAGATACATCTAATTCCACTTTAGGTATGCTAAAAGAAGAAATGTCAAAGATATTTCTAGAAGGGAAAAAATCTAGAAATATATCTCTTTCCATAATTTCCTTTGGTTTTAAACATGGGACTTTATTAGATGGAGACTTAATATTTGATGTAAGGTTTATTCCAAATCCTTTCTATGTTTCAGAATTAAGGGAGTTTACGGGAGAAGATGAAAATGTAAGGGATTATGTATTTAAGTGGCCTGAAACCAATATATTTATATCCAAAGTCATAGATATGCTGGAATTTCTAATTCCTCATTATACAAGGGAAGGAAAAACCCAATTGATTATAGGAATAGGATGTACAGGAGGAGTCCATAGGTCTGTAGCCATAGCTAACGAAATATCTAAAACCTTAGAAACAAATGGTCATAGAGTAGCAGTAAGCCATAGGGACTATAGATTAAAATAAAGGGGAATATTTATGAAAGATTTTAAACTAGATAAGGAATTATCTTTGGCACCTAAATTTGTAGTTATAGGTGGAGGTACAGGACTTTCAATATTGCTTAGGGGTCTTAAAAAGTTTACATCAAATATTACAGCTATAGTTACTGTAGCAGATGATGGTGGAGGTTCAGGAAAACTTAGGGAAGATCTAGGGATGCTTCCACCAGGTGATATTCGTTCTTGTTTATTGGCTCTTGCCAATACTGAACCTACTATGGAAAAGCTTTTACAGTATAGATTTACGGAAGGGATATTAAAAGGACAAAACTTTGGCAATTTATTTATAGCAGCTATGAATGAGATATACGGTAGTTTTGAGAAAGCAATAAAAGAAGCAAGTAATGTATTAGCTGTAACTGGTAAGGTACTTCCTATGACTTTAGAAGATGTAAAACTTTGTGCTGTTTTAGAAAATGGAGATATATTAAAAGGAGAATCACATATTCCGCTTGATGCAATAAAAGCGGGCAGCAGAATAGATTATATATATACAGATCCTAAAATATCCTATCCTTTAGAAGAGTCTGTAGAGGCTATTAATGAGGCAGATCTAATAGTCTTAGGCCCTGGAAGCTTATATACCAGTGTAATACCTAACCTTCTAGTAAACAATATAGTAACTACAATATATAATGCAAAGGCACCAAAGGTATATATTGCAAATGTAATGACTCAGCCTGGTGAAACAGATGGATATGATGTATTAGACCATGTAGATGCAATACTTAAGCATAGTACTTTAGATTTCTTAGATTATGTTATAGCTAATACAGAGGAAATCCCTATTGATACCTTAGAAAAATATATAATGGATGGTTCAAAGCCAGCATTAATGGGATCAAGGGATGAAGAAATATTAAAATCTAAAGGTATAAAATTAATGGGAGAGAATCTAGTAAATATTAGAAAAGATTATATTAGGCATGATAATATTAAGCTTAGTAAATTATTAATGGAAATAGCTAAAAAAGAGAAATAAGCAGAGATGCGTATTTTTTATTGTATTAAGGAAGAAAATGTTCTAAAGATATATTTTTTAAATTATATAGTTTCCATATGACTTTAGTCATGTGTGAATGTGAATTTAGTTTATAGGAATACCCAATATTTTCATATATACTATAGAAGAAGATAGAAATAGGTATGTAGTAATATATATCAATAAGATCAGGGAGATGGTAGAATGGAGGCTGTGAAAGTTGTTAATTTGACAAAGAATTATGGAAAGGTTAAGGCAGTAGATGATATTTCTTTTAGAGTTGAAAAAGGTAGTATTTGCGGAATACTTGGACCAAACGGTTCTGGGAAAACCACAACAATTAAAAGTATTTGCAATTTAATAATTCCTGATAAGGGCAATATTAAGATATATGGAAAAGACAATAAGAAGTCTACAAATCGAGTTTCGGCTGTATTTGAAGGAACCAGAAATCTTTATTGGAGATTAACTCCAAGAGAGAATTTACGTTATTTTGCAGGTATAAGGGGCTTAGGAGGAAAGAGATTAGAAAAAGATATAGATATACTATTGGACAGGTTTAATCTGATGGATAAAAAAGATATTATGGTAAATAACTTATCAAGGGGCATGCAGCAAAAAGTTGCTATAGCTATGACCTTAATTTGTAATGCTGATGTTATTTTACTAGATGAACCTACTCTTGGGCTAGATGTCCAGAGTCATTTGGATATTAAGAATATTTTAATGGATATAACTTCTGATTTAGATAAGACTGTTTTGCTTAGTACTCATGATATGAATTTAGTTCAGGATATTTGCAATGATATAGTTATTCTGAACAAGGGGAAAATAGTTGCAAAAGATAATATGGAAAACTTATTGAATATGTTTAAAACCATGACTTATGAACTTGTGCTGGCAGAAAGTATTTCAGAAGAAAGTAGAAATTCTTTAATGGGATTAGACTATAAACTTTATTTTACAAATAATGAATCCAAAATAGAAATAGATATATTGGAGCTTCAAGATATATATAAAATCATGGAAGAATTAAAAAATATAAACATTCTTATAAAAGAGATAAAACAAAAGGATATTGATTTTGAGAGGGTATATTTAAGTTTCACAGATGGGAAGGTGAATTAATTGACTAAGTACTTCTATCTATTTAAAGTATCTATAGAAAAAAACTTTAAGGAATTAAGCAGATATAAGTTTAATACAATCTCAGATATTATAATCTTTTATGTATTATTTATGGCAATGTTTTTAGGAATCAAAAGTTTTGGTATAAGTTTTGGAATTTCTCCTATGGATATGGGGAGTAATTTAGAAGGATTTGTAGTAGGGTATTTTCTATGGACAATTATGCTCATGGCTTATACAGGTGCTGCTTATGGTGTAATGCATGATGCCAATAGGGGGACATTAGAGCAATTAAATATGTCAGGCATAAAGCTTTCAACTATAGTTACCATAAGGAGTCTTTCTGATTTATTAATAAATTTCATAATCTCCATTGTCCTACTATTTATCATTATGCTAACAACTAATTATAAACTTGAGATAAAGATATTCTCAATTTTGTTGCCTATATTTATAGGGATATTCAGTATATTAGGCATAGGGCTAATTTTTGGAGGTTTAGCACTTATTTTTAAAAAGGTTCAATCCTTATTAAATATAGTCCAGTATTTTTTAATAGCTTTAGTTATGGTAAGTCCTGAAAATTCTATTATATACAATCTAATACCTTTTAGACCAGCGGCAGATAAAGTCATGTTATCTATGATGGAAGGATATTCTTTTATTGATTTCTCAATATATGATTATGGAATTATGGTAGGAAACTCTATTTTGTATTTTACCATAGGTTTATTAGTGTTTAATAAATGTGTTAATTTAGCTAAAAGAAAAGGGTTGCTAGGTCAATATTAAAGCAAGAGGAATAATTAGTCAACCTTATAGAGTTAACGGCTACATTGATGGTAAGATAATTTGAGATTGTTGTTCTTTGAAACTATAGAAATTCCTTGGATAAAAATTATATATCCAAGGAATTATTTGTTTTGTTAATACTTGGTTTTTTCTTAAATGCAACTAGAAACAAATTTGATTATTTTTTCTTTTCTTCTATTAATCTAGATATTATATTTCCAGCAGTTTTCTTAGTTAAGGTATCATAATTTACCTGATAATTTAGCTCTCCAGCTAATTTTTTTATAGTTTCTACTTGTCTAGGAGTGGGAGGTTCTTCTTGATAAGTTGGATAGCTTTCCTCTCCATCAGTTACAATGGAATCTTCAATAGATAATTCTTCTATAGCAGTCATACCAACATTAGTTAAATCCCGAAGAACACGAGCTTTTGCTCTGGTAGATGCCATTCTAATTAAATGGGGAACTAAAGCGGAATTAACAGATTGAGGAGAAGCATCTCCTATATCTTGAAATCTTTCCTTATCAGTAGTTGCCACAGCTTTACATATGGCAGTCATATTATTTTCCTTATTAGGTATCTGTATTATCTCAACTTCTATTGATATAAGGTTTCTTTGATGAGCTAAATCAAGAAGCCCTTCATAAGTTACAAAGGATTTTCCTTGCAAATTTATAATGAAATTTTCATTTACTGTCATAAAATCACCTCTAAACATATATTTCCCTTAGAATAATAAAATAGTCATTTATGAGTATTAGATAATGCTGGATGATTATGGTAATATTATATCATATAGATAAGGAGATTTTATTATATATTTATATTTAATAAAAGAGTACAGGGACGAACTAAATGATTTTAAAAAAGTATAAAACCCAGAATTAATCTGGGTTTTATCATTACTTAGTTAAATAAGCAATTCCGAGTTTAATTGTATTTTCAATTGCCTCAATATGAGTCCTTTCAAAGCTATGAGAAGCATCAACTCCAGGGCCAATTAAACCAACTTTAAAATCATGTCCTGCTCTAAGAGCTGCCGAACCATCAGAGCCATAATATGGATATATATCTATTTTATAATTCAAATTCTCTTCTTGAGCGAAGCCAATAAGTCTTTTTCTTAATTCATAGTCATATGGTCCAGAACTATCTTTGGCACAGATTGTAACTGAAAATTCATCTGATGTTTGACCATCTCCAGGAGCTGCCATATCTATTGCTATAAATTCAAAGGTTTTTTCTGGAATAGCTGCAGCTGCTCCATGGCCTACTTCCTCATAGTTGGAAATAAAGAAATTAGTTGTATAATTAGGTTTTATTTTGTTATCTACTAAATGTTTAGCTATGCCAAGTAAAGATATAACTCCAGCTTTGTCATCTAAATGTCTTGATTTAATAAACCCTGATTTGGTGACTACAACTCTTGGGTCAAGATATACAAAATCTCCTACATTTATGCCAAGATTTATGATATCTTCTTTAGAGGAAACCTTTTCATCTATTCTTATCTCCATATTATCAGCATTTCTTTCTACTGTTTTAGTTCCTTCACCATGAACATGGGATGATGCCTTAGTAGTCATTATAGTACCAGTGTAAGTCTTTCCATCTAAAGTTTCAATAGTTACGTGTTCACCTTCAACTGTATTCCATACATACCCGCCTAATTGAGTAATTTTAAGTCGCCCATTTCCTTTTATTTCCTTTACCATAGCACCTAAAGTATCTACATGGCCAGATAATGTTACTTCTTTGTCCTTGTTTTTTCCTTCTATAGTTGCAATTAAAGCACCTTTTGTAGTTCGTTTTGTTGCTGCTCCTAGTTCTCTAAATTTTTCTTCTACGAATAATATTGCTTTTTCAGTATTCCCAGTAGGGCTTGGGATTTTTAATAATTCTTCTAAATTTTTAGCTATATATTCCATATTATAATACCCCCTTTAAAATATCTATGTATATATTATATTGTATTATAAATATAAGTCAAAATCATTTAGCAAATCTAGTAATAATATAGTATAATTGAATTAATATGGTTTCTGAAAATAATTTAATTAATATATTGGGAGTTGGTTCTAGTGATAGAAGAGGTAAGTTCTGGAGGTGTTGTAATATTTGGCAATACAATATTACTTTTAAAAAAATTTAATGGTGATTGGGTCTTACCTAAGGGCAAAGTGGAAAAAAATGAAAGTATAAAAGATGCAGCATTAAGAGAAGTATTGGAAGAATCAGGTGTGAAAGCTGAAATAATCAAGTATATAGGTATGGTACATTATAAATATAAGAATTTAAAGGAAGATGAGATGGTTTATAAGACCGTTCATTGGTATTTAATGAAAACAAATAGTATGGATTGCACTCCTCAGAAAAAAGAAGGATTTATTGATGCTTTATTTGTTCATATAGATAAGGCGAAAGATTTAGTAAGGTATCAAGATGAAAGAAATATAATTATTAAGGGATTAAATATTTTGCAATCTTAAATAATGGGGTGATTTGATGTCATTTTCTGCGACAACTAAAAATGAATTGTCAAGAATACCTTTGACTAATAGATGTTGTTCTATAGCAGAGTTAGCAGCTCTTGTTAGAATGAATGGTACTATACAAATATCAGGAATGAAAAAGATAAACTTAAAGTTTACTACTGAAAATGCTGCTATTGCCAGAAGAATATTTTCATTACTAAAAAGCATTTATGATACTGATGTAGAAGTTATGGTAAGAAGAAATAAACAACTTAAGAAAAATAATAATTATTTGATAGTGATAAATAATAAAGATATATCTAAAAAAATATTAGAAGATGTAGGGTTTATTAAAGGAGAAGCCAGCTTCTTTAATCCTAATTTTATGATTCCAAGGGAAATAATAAAAAATAGATGTTGTAAACGAGCCTATATCAGAGGTGCATTTTTAGGAGGGGGTTCAACTAGTAACCCAGAAAAGACGTATCATTTAGAATTTGTTACCAGCAATGAAGAACATGCAGTAGATTTATCTAATGTAATCAATTCTTTTGGATTGAATTCAAAGATAGTGACAAGAAAGGAAAATTACGTAGTATATATTAAAGAAGGTGAGCAGATAGTAGATTTATTAAATATTATTGGAGCACATCAAGCACTCTTAAAACTTGAAGATATTCGTGTTTTAAAAAATGTAAGAAATAATATTAATAGAATAGTAAATTGTGAGACTGCCAATTTAGGAAAGACCATAGATGCTTCTATGAGGCAGGTGGAAAGTATTAAGTATATTCAGAATACTATTGGTTTAAATAAATTACCAGCTAACTTACGGGAAATTGCAGAACTTAGATTAGAATATAATGAAGCAAGTTTAAAGGAACTGGGTATGATGCTTGACCCCCCAGTTGGGAAATCAGGAGTAAACCATAGATTTAGAAAAATAGAAGAACTAGCAGATAAATTGAGAGGAGATAGAGAAAATGTCTAGCATAATAGTTACAAATAACCCATATGTATATGAAAAATATAAGGATAATATGGAAATAATCTATAAGGATGATTTAAATTATATACAAATTTTAGAATTCCTAAGGGATAAAATTCATGAAGGTCATCAATTACTTACACATCCATTATCAGGGAGTGTAAAGCCAAATGAAACACCTTATAAAACCATTATGATTTCTAAAGAAAAAGGCAATTTAGATCAGCAAGGTGTTTTAATAGTTGAAGAAAGTATAGCTACAGCAAAAAAATTCCAATCAAACAAACCTACTCCTGACTGGACTGAAAGAGTATTGGATGATTTTAGAGTTATAGACTTGTCCTTAATAGAAAATGTAATTGATAAATTAGGACATAAATAATTTATAGGTCATTTTACGCAGTTTAGCAACTCAAATCTATTTGTTACCTTAATTTGGGTCACAAGGTATAAATCAATAGTCCTTTAAAACTGGATACTTTCGTATAGATTTGATTAGGTCATAAAAAAGATTTCCTTATATATAGGGAAATCTTTTGTTTTATGATAGAATATATCTATGAGAGATACAATAGAGAGGGATATTTTATGAATTATGAGAATAAGTTTGTTCACTTACATGTGCATACGGAATACAGCCTATTAGATGGTTCTATTAAAATAGAGGATTTAATTTCTAGAACAAAGGAATTAAATATGGAATCCGTTGCTATAACTGACCACGGTTCTATGTTTGGCGTTATCAAGTTTTATAAAGAGGCTAAAAGACAAGGTATCAAGCCGATTTTAGGCTCTGAAGTTTATGTGGCAATTGATAAATATACTGATAGAGAGCCAAAGGATAAAAGCCAATATCATTTGGTACTTCTTGCAGAAACTAATGAAGGATATCAAAATTTAATGAAAATAGTATCTGAAGGATATGTAAATGGATTTTATTATAAGCCTAGAGTAGACCATAATATACTTAGAAAATATAGCAAGGGAATAATAGCATTATCAGCTTGTTTAGGCGGAGAAGTATCACAACATATATTGAATAATAATGTAGAAAAGGCAAAAAAAATTGTTTTGACATATAAGGAGATATTTGGAGAAAATAATTTTTTTCTTGAACTACAGGATTATGGACTTGAAGAGCAAAGAATGGTTAATAGAGAGCTAATAAAGATATCTCAAGAAACAAATATACCATTAGTAGCTACTAATGACGTTCATTATTTAAAGAAGGAAGATGCTGTAGTCCATGATGTACTATTATGTATTCAAACAGCTAAAACAGTTGATGAAGAAGGTAGGATGAAATTTCCTACAAATGAGTTTTACCTAAAATCTCCGGAAGAAATGAAGAATATATTTAGTAACAATAAAAAGGCATTAGAAAATACCGCATGGATTGCAGATAGATGTAATGTGGAACTGGATTTTAGCACCTTACATTTACCAGAATATAAAGTACCAGAAGGATTTACCAACGAAGAATATTTAAGATATCTTACTATAGAAGGACTTAAGAAAAGATATAAGGATATTACCGAGGAAATAAAAGATAGGTTTAATTATGAATTTAATACCATTATTCAAATGGGATATACAGATTATTTTCTCATAGTATGGGATTTTATAAAATTTGCTAAAGATAATGGCATAATGGTGGGACCTGGACGAGGTTCTGCTGCTGGAAGTATTGTATCTTATGCTTTGGGTATTATAGATATAGATCCCTTGGAGTATGGACTTATATTTGAAAGATTTTTAAATCCTGAGAGGGTATCTATGCCGGATATAGATATAGATTTTTGTTATGAAAGACGAGAAGAAGTTATCCAATATGTAGTTGATAAATATGGAATAGACCATGTTGCACAAATAGTTACATTCGGTACTATGGCAGCACGTGGTGCCATAAGAGATGTAGGCAGAGCATTAAATATGTCCTATGGGAAAGTGGATTTTATAGCTAAACAAATTCCTATGGAGATAGGAATGACAATATCAAAGGCTTTGGAAGTAAATAAAACTTTAAGGGACAGTTATTACGATGATGAAGAAATTAAAAATCTTATAGATTTGGCAAAGGCTGTGGAAGGACTACCTAGACACACATCTACCCATGCAGCAGGAGTAGTTATATCTAAAGCACCATTGACAAATTATGTACCCTTGTTAAGAAATGGAGAAGCAATAGCTACACAGTTTAATATGATAGAGCTAGAGGAACTAGGTTTATTGAAGATGGACTTTTTGGGACTTAGAACCTTAACTGTAATAAGAGATGCGGTTAATTTAATAGAGAAAAACCATAAGATTAAAATTGATTTTGAAGAAATAAATTATGAAGATCCATTAGTGCTTGAAATGTTTGCTAAGGCTGAGACATTGGGAATATTTCAGTTTGAATCTCCAGGGATGAGGGCGTTTTTGAAGGAGTTAGAGCCAAATGTATTTGAAAACCTCATAGCTGCCAATTCTCTTTTTAGGCCTGGGCCTATGAATCAGATACCTACATTTGTTGCATGTAAACATGATACATCGAAGATAGAATACCTTCATCCAAAACTAGAACATATCTTAGATGTTACTTATGGATGCATAGTTTATCAAGAACAGGTAATGCAAATAGTTAGGGATATTGGCGGATACTCCATGGGCAGAGCCGATTTAGTAAGACGTGCCATGGGTAAGAAGAAAATGGATGTAATGGAAGAAGAAAGAAGAAATTTCATCTATGGTCAAGTTGATGAAAATGGAAAAGTTCTTTTATCTGGATCTATAAGAAATGGAGTAGATGAAAAAACAGCTTCAAAGATTTATGATTTAATGATAGATTTTGCTAATTATGCTTTTAATAAAAGTCATTCTGCTGCATATGCAGTAGTTGCATATAGAACTGCTTGGCTTAAATTTTATTATCCAGTAGAGTTTATGGCAGCACTTATATCTTCTGTAATGGGGAATACAAGCCAAGTATCTCTATATATTCAAGAATGTAAAAGACTGGGAATAGAAATATTAGCACCTGATGTAAATGAATCTTATAATAAATTTACTGTTTCAGAAGGTAAAATTAGATTTGGACTTTCAGCTGTTAAAAATGTAGGTGAAAATTTTATAAAGGCAGTGGTGAAGGCTAGAGAAACAGGAAAATTCAAAGGGTTTACAGATTTCATTGAGAGAATAGAAAAGATAGATTCATCTGTAATGAATAAGAGAGCAGTTGAATCTTTGATTAAATGTGGAGCAATGGACAGCTTAGGAGGAAACAGGGCGCAATTATTGTCTGTATTTGAAAAAACTATAGATGGAATTCATGCTGATAGAAAAAGAAATATAGAAGGGCAATTTTCAATATTTGATACAATAGATGAAAATATTTCTAAGGATCATTTACCTGATTTAAAAGAGTTTCCGCAGAATATATTACTTACAATGGAAAAAGAAATGGTGGGAATGTATCTATCTGGACATCCATTAGAATCTTACAAATCTGAAATTGAAAAAGTGTCCACTATTACTACCTTTGATTTAATAGATAATGAAGAAGGAATGAACGGGGAATTAAGTGGAGTAAAGGATGGAAAGAAGATAGCTATAGGTGGTATAATTATTGAAAAGAAGAATATGATAACCAAAAATAATAATATGATGGCATTTATTACACTAGAAGATTTATATGGTACTATTGAATGTATAGTATTTCCAACTACCTTTGACAGATATAACAAATATTTAAAAGAGGATGGAATAGTTGTTATAGAAGGCAAGATTAGTACGTCTGAAGTAGAAGAACCTAAAATAATAGTTGAAAGAATATCTGAGTTAAATATATATAAAAGAGGAAAGCTATATCTAAAGATATCTTCTAATAGTGCTGCTAATACTTTTGAAAAATTAAAAGGAATTCTAAGAAATTATAATGGGGATACGCCAGTATATGTATATCTAGAAAGAGAAAAGAAAACTGTCATAGCAGATAGAACATTATGGATTGACGTAAATAGTAGTAAGGCTATTGAAGAGTTAAAAAACTTCCTAGGGGAAGAATCAGTAAAATTTATATAAATTATTTTAATTCTAAATTCTCAAAAGGAGTTGCTTTAATATGTGGACAGCCGTTTATATGGCTACAGGATTAGATAATGCATATGAAGTAGAAAGAAAACTTAAAGCAGAAGGATTTTTAGTAAAAATAAAATATTTTGCTCAAGAGGGTGAAGAAGAACTTTATGAAATATTAGCCCCGGAATTTGAAGCAGAAGACATACAAAATGCAATGATTGAATTAGGAATAATTTAATTGTAAATAAGGGGGAATTTTATGAAAACTATAGGAGTGCTAACTAGCGGGGGAGATGCCCCAGGTATGAATGCTGCCATTAGAGCCGTAGTTAGAGCAGGCATATTTAACGGTTTTAGGATGATGGGAATAAGGCAAGGATATAGTGGTTTAATAAATGGAGATATAGATGATATGAACCTTTCATCTGTTGCAGATATTATACATAGAGGTGGAACTATGCTTAGATCTGCCCGCTCTGATGAATTTAAGACTAAGGAAGGTTTTGAAAAGGCGTTAAATGTATTGGAGGTATTTGGCATAGATGGACTGGTAGTATTAGGTGGTGATGGTACTTTAAAAGGTGCTAGAGAATTATCAAATGCTGGAATACCGACTATTGGTATCCCTTGTACAATTGATAATGATTGTGGATTTTCTGATTTTACTATTGGCTTTTTTACAGCTGTAGAAACTGTAGTGGACGCTATATCAAAAATTAGAGATACTTCTACATCCCATGGAAGGGCTAATGTTATAGAAGTTATGGGCAGGCATTGCGGAGATATTGCCTTATATGCAGGTCTTGCAGGAGGAGCCGAGAGTATAATAGTTCCAGAGGTGGATTTTAATATAGATGAAGTATGTAAAAAGGCGATTCAAGGTAAAAACAGGGGAAAACTTCATCATATAATCGTTTTAGCTGAAGGTGTGGGTAATGCTTATGATGTATCTAAGTCAATTGAAGAAAAAACTGGCATAGACACTAGAGTTACAATCCTAGGATATATTCAAAGAGGAGGCAATCCTACATCCTATGATAGAATTATAGCTAGCAAAATGGGAAATAAAGCCATTGAGTTGTTAAAGGAAGGTAAAACAGATAGAGCATTGGGTATTAAATGTAATCACATAGTTGATATAGATATTAAGGAAGCTTTGGAAATGAAAAAGGAATTTGATATTGATATGTACAACACTGCACGAATATTATCTATATAGGAGGAGTAATAAATGAAGAAAACAAAAATAGTATGTACTATAGGTCCAGCATCAGAGTCACAAGATATATTGAGAGAATTATTTTTGAATGGATTAAATGTTTGTAGACTGAATTTTTCCCATGGAAGTCATGAAGAGCATAAAAGAAGAATAGATAATATAAAGAAGGTTAGAGAAGAATTTAATATGCCTATAGGTATTATGTTAGATACAAAGGGACCAGAAATAAGGCTAGGAGATTTTAAGGATGGAACTATAGAAATAGAAGAAGGGGATATATTAACTCTAACTACTAGGGATATATTAGGAGATAAGAGCATAGTATCTATTTCCTACGATGGATTACCTAATGATGTGGAAAAAGGAAGCAGGATATTAATAGATGATGGATTAGTAGAGTTTAGAGTATTAGATATAATTGATAATACTGATATAAACTGTATAGCATTAAATAATGGAACTTTAAAAAATCACAAAGGTGTAAATGTACCTAATGTAAAAATCAACCTACCATCAATTACTAAAAAGGATGTAGATGATATACTCTTTGGAATTGAAAATGATATTGATTTTATTGCAGCTTCCTTTGTTAGAAAAGCATCTGATGTTTTAGAAATAAGAAAAATTTTAGAAGAAAATAATGGAAATGTCATAGAGATAATTTCCAAAATAGAAAATCAAGAGGGTGTAGATAATATTGATGAAATACTTGCTGCATCTGATGGAATAATGGTGGCTAGAGGAGACTTAGGTGTAGAGATACAAACGGAAGAGATACCAATTGTACAAAAGGAGCTTATTAAAAAATCTAATTTAGTAGGAAAACCTGTTATTACAGCCACTCAAATGCTAGATTCTATGATGAGAAACCCAAGACCTACAAGGGCAGAAGTAACTGATGTTGCAAATGCTATTCTTGATGGAAGTAGTGCAATTATGTTGTCTGGAGAAACAGCAGCAGGAAAATATCCAATAGAATCAGTAAAAACTATGTATAATATCGCCATAAGAACTGAGGAATCTTTAAATTATAGTGAAATATTAAGCTCTAAGGTGGCAATAACAGAAGTATCTACAACTAATGCCATTGGAAAGGCTACTTGTACTACTGCAATGGATTTGGAGGCATCTGCCATAATTACAGCTACATCATCAGGATATACATCCAAGGCTATATCCAAATTTAGACCAAAATCACCTATAATAGCGGCAACAACTACAGAGTCTGTTATGAGAAGATTGTCCTTAGTATGGGGAGTTTATCCAGTCTTATCACCTTATAGCAATTCAACTGATGATGTAATAGAATTTTCTATACAATCAGCAGTAAATGAAAATTATGTAAAAGAAGGAGATTTAGTTGTTATAACAGCTGGTATTCCTGTGGGGACTTCTGGGTCTACTAATTTAATAAAAGTACACACCATAGGAAAAACTTTGTTAAAAGGAATGGGAATAGGAAAGGATTCCACCTTGGGTCGAGTTTGTATTGCAGATACGGAAGAGGAATTGATTGCAAAATTTAAAGACGGAGATGTTATAGTTAGTAAGGATACTCATAGAGAAATGGTAAGTTTTATGGAGAGAGCATCAGCTATTATAACAGAACAAGGAGGACTCACATCCCATGCGGCCATTGTAGGACTAAATCTTAATAAGCCAACTATAGTAGGTGCAGAAGATGCTACAACTATATTACAAGATGGAGAGATAATTACAGTGGATAGTACTACGGGGCTTGTATATAAAGGTGAGGCAAGGGTTCTATAATAGGGGGTATTAAATTGGAAAAGAGAACACTAGGAAAAACTAATCTAGAAGTATCTACAATTGGATTTGGAGGAATTCCTATACAAAGAGTAGATAATGAGATGGCGGTTAAGCTGATTCAAGAATCATATAATAGAGGGATAAACTTTATAGATACTGCTAGAGGGTATAATCAATCTGAATCTTTAATAGGTGAAGCATTAGAAAAAGTAGGCAGGGATAAATTTGTTTTAGCAACAAAATCTATGAAAAGAGATTATAATGGAATACTTGAAGAATTAAGTATAAGCTTAAAAAATCTTAGAACTGATTATATAGACTTATTTCAATTTCATAATATTAGAAGTTTTGAAGAATTAGATTTTATTTTAAGTGAAAATGGTGGACTTAAAGCGCTAAAAGAAGTTAAAGAGAAAGGTGTAATAAAAGAAATAGGAATAACATCCCATAGTCCAGAAATTTTAGATAAAGCTATAGATACAGGAGAATTTTCAACAATACAATGTCCATATAATCCTGTGGAACGTCAAGCAGAAGAAGTATTTAAAAAAGCTAAGGAAATGAACATCGGAGTAATAGTTATGAAACCATTGGCAGGAGGTGCAATTACCAATGGAGAATTGTCCCTTAGATTCATAGTGGACAATCCTAATATATCCGTAGTTATTCCAGGAATGGATACATTAGAACAAGTAAGTTCTAATGCATCTGTAGGCATAAATAAAAGGAAATTAACAGCTGAAGAAGAGGAAATATTACGTGGAGAGTCAAATTCATTAGGCTCTCAATTTTGCAGACGATGCGGCTATTGTTTACCATGTCCTCAAGGCATAGATATACCAGTGCAATTTTTAATGGAGGGTTATTATACTAGATATGATCTAAAGGATTGGGCTAAATCACGATATGATGCAATGGAAAAAAGGGCAGTGCATTGTGTAGAATGTGGTCTATGTGAGACTAAATGTCCTTATAATCTTCCAATAAGGAAGATGCTTAAAAATGTAGTAGAAAAGTTAGGATAGTTAAATTTCAATAACTTCACTTTTTGATGTCAAAAAGTGAAGTTATTGTTATAGATAGATGGAGGGAGATAGCTATGGATATAAATATATTAATGTCAGCTATGGAGTTTTCATCAGATGGTATACTTATTTCGGATATTGAAGGAAATGTTACTTATGTAAATACAGCCTATGAAACCACTACAGGTTTGAAAAAAAAGGATATTCTTGGTAAAAATCTACAAGATTTATTAGAAGAAGGTATAATAAATAAAGCTGCTTCTCTATCTGTGTTAAAGGATGAGAAACCAGTATCATTAATTCATAAATATGTAACTGGTAAATCTGCTTTAACTACAGCTAATCCGATATATGATGAAAGTAAGTCTTTAGTAGGAGTTGTATGTAATACAAGAAATATTACAGAATTAGTTCATTTAAGAAATGAATTGATTGAAACTAAAATACTTACAAAAAAATATACCCATGAGATTAAAATCTTAAGAGAGCAAGCACTATATCATGAAGGTTTTATTTATGTAAGTGAAATTATGAAAAAAACCATAAAACTTGCCTCTAAGGCAGCTGTTTTCGATAGTACAGTTTTGATATATGGTGAGTCAGGCACAGGAAAGGAAGTGTTGGCTAAGTTTATTCATAATGAAAGTCCAAGAAAAAATGAAGCTTTTATAAGAGTAAACTGTGCAGCGATACCAAAAGAACTATTTGAATCTGAGTTATTTGGTTATATGGAGGGTTCCTTTACAGGTGCCTCAAAAGAAGGAAAGCCGGGTATGTTTGAGTTGGCTAATAATGGTACTATATTATTAGACGAAATTGGAGAGTTACCTTTGCCAGTACAATCTAAATTACTTAGGGTTCTTCAAGAAAAAGAAGTCTTTAGAATTGGAGCTAAGAAACCAACTTCTCTTAACGTAAGAGTACTGGCGGCTACTAATAAAGATTTAAAAAAGGAAGTTTCAGAGGGAAACTTTAGGGAAGATTTATTTTTTAGATTAAATGTTATTCCAATAAATATTCCCCCTCTTAGACAAAGGGCAGAAGATATATCAGAATTAATTCAGTTTTTTTTAGAAAAATTAAATAGAAAATATAAAAAAACTATGATTATAACTCAAGAGGCTATGAATATTTTAAAGTCATATTCTTGGCCAGGAAATGTACGTGAATTACAAAACTTAGTAGAATACTTATTTATAATGAATATTGGAGATGAAATAGATATTGAACAATTACCACCACAAGTTATTACAGAACAAATACAAAATAACTTTTCCATAGAAGGATTAGAAGTAACGTCAAAACTAACATATATGACAGAGCTATATGAGAAAGCCTTGATATCATCAACACTAAGAAATTACCCATCTATAAGACAAGCTGCCTTAGCTTTAGGAGTTCATTATTCAACTTTATCAAGAAAAATAAAAAAATATGGATTAGAAAATCGAATTTCTGAATAAGAGAGTTGATTATTTGGAAAATCTTATGCATAATTGCAACACTTTGAAAAAATAGTGTCGAATTGAAATGTTTAAATAAAGGGGTAAAACCACTCTTTCATATATATTTGTTGCATAGGTGCAACAAATATAAGAATAATTAATTGATAAAGCCACTAAAATAGATAAGATTAATTGGCATGATATTTGCTTTATATATAGACAAGTAAAACAATTAACAAACAAATTGGCGCCTAATTTGTTTTACATCTAGAAATATTTGTGTGTGACAAAAAAATAATATATTGAAAGGGTGGAGTTATTAATGGATAAAAGATTTGTAGATAAAGGTGGAAAATACGAATTTGATCAAGAATTATTACAAAAAGCCTTTGCAGAAGCAAGTAAGATTTATAAAGAAAGAGGATTCCAAAGAAGAATGGGTTATGGTAAAGCACCAGCAATAACTACTGTAGACATGGCAAAGGCTTGGATGTCAGATGGTCATCCATTTACATGTGAAAATAATAATGAAATCTGTGCTAATGCACTTAAAGTGCTAGAAGCTGCAAGAAAATCAGGGGTTCCTATATTCCATACTACTACAGGTTATGTTGGAAAAGAACAATGGGATTTACCAAGATGGGATGAAAAGATTCCTATGCATACATTAGATATTAACTCTGATTGGATGGAAATAGATCCTAAGTTAAAACCAAGACCAGAAGAGCCAGTTATCCACAAAAAATATGCAAGTAATTTCTTTGGGACTCATTTAGCTCAAACTTTAAATTTCTTAGGAGTTGATACTGTAATTGTAATGGGAGCTACTGCTTGTGCATGTGTTAGACATACAGTTATGGACTCAACAGGACATGGATTTAAGACAATAGTACCTATAGGAACTATAGGAGATAGAGTACCAGGAGTTATTGAATGGAATTTATTTGGATGCTAAATTTGCAGACGTTGAGCCATTAGAAAACGTAATAAAATACTTAGAGGGTATAGATAGCAGCGTATATAATAGATAATCTTAGTAGTATAAATAATTTTTTATTACACTAATACAAAGGGACACTAAAAATTTATTAGTGTCCCTTTACAATAGGAGGGTTTATATGAAAGATTATTTACAGGTAGCTAATGATCCGTGGATGTGGATAATGGCAGTACCCGTAGTTGTATTAACTGGTATACAAGGGATTATTTTTGCTAAAAAGGCATTCCATGTTAGTGAAGTTAAAGTAGTAAATTTAACTAGAGAACAATGTATAAAGGCTTTTAGAGTTGGAGCAGTTTCCGCTGTAGGCCCTGCAGTGTCAGTTTTCATTGTTATGCTTGGAATGATGGCAGTAATTGGAGGACCAATGTCATGGCTAAGATTATCAATTATTGGGGCAGCGCCTACTGAATTAACTGCAGCTACAATTGGTGCTAAGGCAATGGGCATAGAATTTGGTTCTTCTGAATATGGAATTAAGGCATACGCATCTTCAGTATGGACCATGACATTGAATGGCTGTGGATGGTTATTATTCTGTGGATTATTTACTCATAAACTTGGTGCAATAAAGGATAAGGTTGCCAAAGGAGATACCCGTCTTATGGGTGAAATTTGTGGTGCAGCTATTTTAGGAACATCAGGATATCTTTTAACAGGACATTTGTTAGCAGGAGGAGCTAGACTTTGGGCTGGAGTTGCAGCAGCTATTTCAATGGTTATATTAGAAATTGTTTCTGATAAAGTCCCCAAATTAAAAGAATACAACTTAGGTTTAGCTATGATAGTTGGCATGATAGTAGCAGCTGTAATTTAGTTAATTGGAGGTGTTTTTATGGATAATAGCTCTAAAAAAAATTTCGATGATATTTTCACTAAAGAAATTATAAAAGCAGGTAAGTGGACTTTGTTACTAGCTATACCTTTTTGTTTTTTCCCTCCATTGTATTTATGGATAAGATATGGAGCCATACCAGATGTAAAGACAATTTTAACAGGATGGTTCTTAATAGCATCTATTTATGGTGCAGAATATTTTGTAACACCTATTTCTTATTTTCCAATATTAGGGGTATCGGGTACTTATATGGCATTTTTGTCAGGTAACATTGCAAACATGAGGGTTCCTTGTGCAGTTGTAGCGCAGGATGTCCTTGGAGTCGAATCTGGAACTCCAGAAGCTGAAATAGTAGCAACATTGGGAATGGCTGGGTCAATAATAACTAATATTATAGTTGTTACTATAGCAGCTTTTGCTGGAAAAACATTATTTAATTACTTTCCACCTATAGTTATAGAAGCTTTAGATTTCGTTTTACCATCAATATTTGGAGCATTGTTTGCATTATTTGCAGTTAAATATCCGAAGTATGGAGTTTTTGGTATTTCTATAGCTGCTGTTTTATTAGGTGTTGTAAAAGTAATACCAACTATTCTATTGGTTCCAATATGTGTATTTAGTACAATTGGTTTTTCAATGTATTCTTATAAGAAAAAGTGTAGAAAAATAAATGAAGAATAGGTGTTAAAGTGAAAAAATATTTAGGTAGCCCTATTTCAATAGGAATAACAGCTATTACATTAGTACTAATAGTTTTTGTCCTAACCTTTGCTATGATAACTCTACGAGGCATTCCAATTTTTTTTACAGCTGAAGTTACTTTTATAGGCTGTGCAAATTACTTTGCAACTGGGAGCTTGTTTGATGCAGTAGTTTTGACATCTATGAGCTTAGTCCTTGGTGTAATATCTATAACAATATCAGGATTTCTTGATTCTATAGTACTTAAGGATGGGAAAATTATTTTAAAAGAATGTCTGAAATAAACAATAACTGCCCTCAATTTTAAAGTTTGAAGGGCAGTTATTATCTCAGTAATATAAATATAACAATATATTAAATCTTTCTATTTGATTATTTTACGATTAACCAATATAATAATACTTAATAATAACTTTAAGTAAGGGGTATGACGACAATGAGTGATAGCAAATTAGATACAGATGATATATATGAAATATTGAAGAGTAGGATTATTCATCTTGAATACGAGCCTGGACAAGTTTTGAATGAAGTCGATGTAGCAGATGAATTTAATATGAGTAGAACACCAATTAGAAGGGTGTTTCAGTTATTACATGGAGATAAACTTTTAAATATTGTACCAAGATTTGGTGCACAAGTAACTCCAATTGATTTTAAGCAGATGAAACATATATTTGAAGTCACAAGAGAACTAGATCCATTTGCAGCTAGACTTGCAGTTGAAAGGATAAGTAATGAGAATCTTGTTGAACTTGAGGAAATAATATCTAGACTTAAGAGTTATGATATAAATAAAGATTATCAAAATGCTATTAATGATGATGAAAGATTCCATGATATTATATTTACAAGTTGTGGGAACCCCTGGTTACAAGAAATATTAACATCACTACATTATCATACAGAAAGATTATGGCATTATTGTGAGCAGTATTTTGATAGTATTGAACTTTTTAGCCATACTTTGGGAAAGGTATTAGAGGCAATAAAGGAAAAAGATTTGGATAAAGCAGAAAAATATGCTAGGGAGCATATAGATGAGTTTGTTCTTAAAATAAAAAAAGAAATGTTATAGAAATTTTTAAAAAGCTCTAATTTTAGGTGATTTTGGTCATTTAAAATTAGAGCTTTTAATATTTTTTGAAATTTACTTATGATTTTGTTAAAATACACTTGAAATACAATTAAAAAACATATACAATGTAATAAAGAAACAAGAGAAAAACACTTAACAAACAAGACCAAAAAGAAAGGAAGTGGCAAGGTGTCAATTTTTAACGATAGCACAAAAGTTATCATTATTGGAGACAGAGATGGTATACCAGGACCAGCTATGGAAGAATGTATAAAGACCACTCCTGCAGAAGTAGTATTTTCAGCAACTGAATGTTTTGTCTGAACAGCTGCAGGTGCAATGGACTTAGAAAATCAAAAAAGGGTTAAAGATTTAACTGAAAAATACGGTGCAGAAAATATGCTAGTATTAATCGGTGGTGCAGAAGCTGAATCGGCAGGATTAGCAGCTGAAACAGTTACAGCAGGAGACCCAACTTTTGCAGGTCCATTAGCAGGAGTTCCGTTGGGACTTAAAGTATATCATGCAGTAGAACCAGAGTTTAAAGAGTCAGTAAATGCTGATGTATATGACGAGCAAATTGGTATGATGGAAATGGTTTTAGATATTGATGCAATAATTGAAGAAGTAAAATCAATGAGAGATGAATTTACAAAATTTTAATAATTAATTAGGCAAGTATCAATATTCTATAGGGATGATAGGGAGGAGAAAAATTTATGACGGATAATATGAATTATCAAATAGTAACTAACAATCCAAATGTAAAAGATAGCTATAACCAAGTTGTTTTTGTTGAAGGTAGCTTTGAAGATGTGTTATTTAAGGTTAGAGATTTAGTTCATTCAGGTTTTGAACTTATCAATCACCCTCTAGGAGCAAGTATAAGAATGTTTTTCTCCCCATATCGTTCAATTATAATTGGTGAGAAATTACAAAAGATAAATGATATTTATATAGAAACAATTGAAAACAGCATATCAAACTATAAAAAACATATGAAAGTTAGAAAACCAGATATAGTAAATGCTGAAGACTATGCTTTAATTGATAGTGAACTTTTAAAATCCTCATTAGAGGAGTTTAAAAGAATTTATAATTAAAAATTACAAATAAAGTGGAGGTGGCTTTCCTTGAAACTAGAACTTAGAAGAATTCATATTAAAGACATACAGTTAGGAAATGAAACTGTTGTAAAAAATGGAATTCTAACAGTAAATCAAGAGGAATTAGTTAAAAAGCTTAAAGAAGATGATAGAATTAAGGAAGTAAAGCTTGATGTAGCTAGACCTGGAGAAAAGGTAAGGATTATTCCAGTAAAGGACGTTATTGAGCCAAGAGTAAAAATTGAGGGAACAGGAAATGGTTTCCCGGGAGTATCTAGTAAAATAGCACAATTAGGTGAAGGAAAAGTAAACGTACTTTATGGTGCAGCTGTTGTAACTGTAGGAGATATTGTAGGATTTCAAGAAGGTGTAGTTGATATGTGGGGTGAAGGTGCAAAATGGACTCCATTTTCAAAGACTTTCAACCTAGTAGTAGATATTATACCTGTAGAAGGATTAGCACCACATGTTCATGAAACAACTGTTAGACTAGCAGGACTTAAAGCAGCAGAATTTGTAGGGGAAGCTGGAAGAAACGTAGAACCAGATGAAGTTTTAACATATGAAATAGGTAGTCATGATGAGGAAAGTAAGAAATATCCAAATTTGCCGAAGGTTGCATATGTAGAAATGCTTATTTCTCAAGGATTATTACATGATGGATATATCTATGGAGTTAATAGTCAATTGATATTGCCAACTCTTCTACATCCAAATGAGGAATTAGACGGGGCAATAATCAGTGGTAACTGTGTTGCAGCATGTGATAAGATAACTACTTATCAACATCAAAATAACTCAGCAATTCTTGATTTATATGCTCAACATGGTAAAACTATCAACTTCTTAGGTGTAATACTTACTCCAGAGTTAACTACTCTTGAAGGTAAATTTAGAACTTGTGATTATACAGCAAAATTATGTAAGAGCTTAGGAGCAGATGGAGTTATTATATCTGAAGAAGGTTATGGTAATCCAGACTCTGACTTACTAATGATTTGTAAGAGATTAGAAGACTCAGGAATAAAGACAGTACTAATAACTGATGAATGTTCAGGATGGGATGGAATGAGTCAACCATTGGCAGATACAGCTAAAGAAGCAGTGGCAGTAGTGTCTACAGGAAATGTAAGTCATGTAGTTACATTACAACCAGCAGATAGAGTAATAGGAAATGACAAGGCAATTGCAACTTTAGCAGGAGGTTGGGAAGGCTGCTTGGAAGAAGATGGGAGCTTGAAATGCGAGTTGAACGCAGTAATAGGAGCAACATCAGAAATTGGATATCATAACTGTACAGTTAAATTATATTAATTAGCTTGGAAAGGAGGAGGAAATATGAAATTCAAGGTATTATATTATGTTAATCAATTCTTTGGTCAAATAGGTGGAGAAGAACAAGCTGGAATGGCACCGATTTTCAAGAATGAAAATATTGGACCAGCATTAGGATTTAATAGTTTTCTTGGAGAAGAAGGAGAAGTAATAGGAACATTAATTTGTGGTGATAACTACTTTAATGAAAATAAAGAAGAAGCTTTAGAATATATAATGAATGTAGTTAAGGAACAAAATCCAGATATAATTGTAGCAGGACCAGCTTTTAATGCAGGGAGATATGGAATGGCATGTGCTGGAGTTGCCAATGCTGTAGTAGATGAGTTGGGAATTCCTGTGGTTACAGGTATGTATATAGAAAATCCAGGATTAGATGTATGTAGAGCTAAGGCATTAGTTGTAAGTGTAACAGATTCAGCAGCTGGTATGCGTAAAGCATTACCTGTAATGGCTAAACTTACAATTAAATTAATGAAAGATGAAGAAATAGGTCTTCCAGAGGAGGAAGGTTATATTTCTCAAGGAAAAAGACTTACTGTCTTTTCAGATAAAAGAGGCTCACAAAGAGCAGTAGAAATGTTAATAGCTCGTTTAAATAATGAACCTTTCGAAACAGAATTACCAATGCCAGTATTTGATAAAGTAGATCCAGCAGTAGCGATAAAAGATTTAAGTAAAGCAACTATTGCATTAGTAACCAGCGGTGGAATGGTTCCATTAGGAAACCCTGATAGAATTCAATCAGCTAGTGCTCAAAAATGGGGGAAATATGACGTAAGCGGTAAAGAGGCACTTACAGGGGAATATTGTACAATTCACGGTGGATTTGACCCTGTATATGCAAATGAAATTCCTGATAGAATAGCACCTCTTGATATGCTAAAAGAATATCAAAAGGAAGGTCTTATAGGTAATGTATTTGAGTATTTCTATACTACTACAGGTACAGGAACATCTGTAGGAAATGCAATAAAATTTGGTACTGAAATAGGAAAAGAGTTAAAAGAAGCTGGAGTAGATGGTGTTATACTAACTTCTACTTGAGGTACCTGTACACGTTGCGGTGCAACAATGGTAAAAGAAATCGAAAGATATGGCATTCCTATAGTTCATATGGCTACTATAACTACAATCTCTGAATCAGTAGGTGCTAATAGAATAGTTCCGACTATTGCAATTCCTTATCCAGTTGGAAACCCAAATCTTCCAAAGGAAGAAGAATATGCATTGAGAAAGAAAATGGTTGGGAAAGCATTAGAGGCTTTAGCAACAGAAGTGACAGAACCTACACAGTTTGAATAATACCTTACTATTTGGGGGAGGATCTTCTTCTTTATGACACACCTCTCCCAAATGGTAGTATTAAGAGATACATTTACGCAAAGGATTGTTAAGAAAAGAACAAAGGAGTGTGTAAATATGGAAAAGAGGCAAACTGATAATAGAGAAAATTGGGGTAGTAGATTTGGTTTTATAATGGCAGCAGCAGGATTTTCAATTGGACTGGGAAATATATGGAGATTTCCTTATTTAGTAGGAACTAATGGGGGCGGAGCTTTTGTACTTGTATATTTGATAATATGTGTTTTGATCGGTATACCTTTATTTACCATGGAAATGAGTTTAGGTCGCAAGACTCAACTTAATCCAGTTGAAGGTATGAGATCTTTAACTAAGAAAGGTAGCCCATGGGTTTTATTTGGATGGTTTGGAGTTATAGCAGCTTTTATTATTTTGACATATTATATTCAAATCATGGGTTGGATAATGGCCTATTTAATAAAAATGGCATCGGGACAACTTGCAGGACTTGATCCAGAAGGATATAGTCAAGCATTTACAAATTTTACAGCTAATCCATTAGTGGTAGGAGGATTTACTCTAGCTTGTGTAATAATAATAGGGTTAATATCATCAAAGGGGCTTGAAAACGGTATAGAAAAAGCATGTAAAATAATGATGCCTACACTTTTTATAATGTTAATTATATTAGCTATAAGGTCACTTACTCTTCCTGGAGCTATGGAAGGAGTAAAATGGTATTTGAAAGTGGACTTTTCTAAGATAACAGGAAAGACACTTATAGCAGCTTTAGGGCAATGTTTCTTTTCTATAGGAATTGCCAGTGGAGGGGCATTTGTATATGGCTCCTATCTTAAAAAGGATAGTAATATACCATCAGATGGATTAATGATAGTAGGCTTTGATGTATTGGCAGCTTTAATAGCAGGAACTGTAATGTTTCCAGCTATATTCGCCCTTGGATTACAACCAGATGCTGGCTCATCTTTATTATTTGTAACCATGTCAAATTTATTTAATCAATTACCTTTAGGGAATCTATTTGGTGCAATGTTTTTCCTATTAATATTTTTTGCAGCCTTATCTTCAGCATTAGGATATTTAGAACCAATAGTAATGACTGGTACAGAATTATTTAAAATGGATAGAAAGAAATCTGTATGGGTAAGTTTAATATTAATATTTATTATAGGGTTTCCGACTATAATGGCTCAAGGACCATGGAAGGATATATTAGTTGGAGGAAGAAATTTTTTCGATTTTGCTGACTATCTTTCAGGCAATATAATGATGCCTTTAGGAGCATTGATTCTATCAATATATACATTATTTGTTTGGAAATTTGAAAAATATCAAGAAGAAACTAATGTTGGAACAGAAGGATTTATGGTATATAAATGGTGGAAACCATTGGTTAATATAGTTATACCAATAGCTTTATTAGTAATATTTATTACAGGAATATTTTAGACAAGTTTCCAATATAAAATTAATTGTTTTATTTAATAATATAAGTTAGATGATATCATCTAACTTATATTATTTTTGTTTTGCTACTTCTTTTTTGAAAATAAAATGATATAATAAATATATATTTAGCGACTCGAAATATTTAAGAAAGCGGTGGAATATGAATAAGCAAGATAAAACAGAAATGATATTAAAAGGAAGTATTTATAAAGTACTAATTACATTATCTATACCAATTATGATTAATAGTCTTATCCAAACATTATATAATTTAGTAGATGGAATATGGGTAAGTAAAATTTCTTCAGTTCATTTTGCAGCTACGGCATTTGTTTGGCCTGTGAATTTTTTATTTATATCTTTAGGAATTGGCTTATCTATAGCAGGAACTTCTCTTTTATCTCAATTAGTTGGTGGAGGAAAAATCAATGAAGCAAAAGAATATTCTACCCAGTTAATGGCAATTACCATAATTAGTTCATTAATATTTACAGTTTTAGGCTATATAATTAGTCCAGTTGTTGTTAGATTAATGGGAGCCACAGGAGACTTATTTAATTTTAGTAATACATATTTAAGAATTACTTTTTTAGATTTGCCTTTTATGTTTTTATTCTTTAATATTAACTCCATGATGAATGCACAAGGAGATACCATAACACCTACTATACTTAGTGGTATTTCAGCAGTTATAAATGTAGTTTTAGACCCTATATTTATATTTACATTTAATTGGGGTATTGCAGGAGCAGCTTGGGCTACATTAGCATCTAGAGTATTTTTAGCAGTAATTGGTTTTACTATGTTATTTAGCGAAAAAAATAAAATTAAACCAGATTTTAAAGGTTTTAAATTTGATAAAGACATAATTAAAGAGATAGTTACAGTAGGTGTACCATCTACAATCGGTCAATCTGGAGCTGCATTAGGATTTATGGTATTGAATGGTTTTATAGTATCCTATGGAACAGCTACAATGGCAGCTTATGCTATGGTTAATAGAATAACATCTTTAATAATGCAACCATCTATGGGCTTAGGGTCAGCATTAACTGCAATAGTAGGACAGAATATAGGTGCTAATCAAATAGATAGGGTAAAACAAGCCTTTCACAAAGCCCTAAAACTTACTATTATCATAGGAATGTTGGGATGCATATTATTAATAGTATTTGATGAACCTATTATTAACTTTTTTATGCAATCAAAGGACGATTTATCCGTTATAGAATTAGCTTTGGTCTATTTATTCTATACATCTTTATCCATGCCTTTAATGGGTATATTTAGCGTGTTACAGGGACTGTTTCAAGGTTCTGGAAATACTAAATATTCAATGGCTATGGAAATAGGCAGGCTTTGGTTTGTAAGACTTCCAATGATATTATTATTTAAACGTTTTACAGATTGGGGGGCTACTGGAATTTGGTTTTCTATGAGTTTTAGTAATCTCATAATTTGTCTGTATGGGTATTGGGTATATAGAAGAAATGGTTGGCAAAGAAGTGTGCTTAAAACAGAGACTATTTCTTAACAGAAAACCAACTTAAGAAATGATATATTGAAGACCTTATGTAAAAGTGATAAAATAGGTTGGGTAAATAAATAGTAGAAGGAGATGATTTCATAAGAAAATTATGGACTATATTTGTTTTTTTATTTACTAGCAGTGTCTTAGTCTTTTTTGCTAGTTTAGATAAAGTTCCTGTACTTTTATACCATCATATATTACCTGAAGAAGATATTATAAACTATGGTTGGGAAGATAATAACAGTGTCCTAAGTCTTGAAAAGTTTACTGAGCAAATGAAATACTTAAAAGAAAATGGTTATTATACAGCAAGTATAGAGGAACTTGAAGATTTTATGGAGGGGAAATTAAAGCTTCCTAAAAAGACTGTAGTTATAACCTTTGATGATGGATATCTGAGCAATGCTATATATGCTTATCCTATAATGAAAGAATATGAGATGAAAGGGGCTATTTTTTCAATAGGAGAATTAGCAACTAGAGAAAAGAAGGAGTTTGAACCTCAAGGTTTGCAGTTTATTTCTTTAGAAGATATGAAAAAATATAAAGATGTATTTTTATTTGGTTCCCATACATATGATTTACATCACAAGAATGAAAATGACATTCCATTTTTGAAATCTCTTTCCAAAGAAGAAATATTGAATGATTTAGTAAAAAATATAGAATTATTAGATTCAAGATATATAGCTTATCCCTTTGGAGAATACAATAGAGATGCTATTAAATATGTTAAGGAAGCAGGGTATAAATTAGGATTTACAGTAAAGTCAGGATATGTATCTAGATATACTAGAAAATACAAAATTCCTAGAATAATTATAAGCCAAGATATAGACTTAGATAAATTTATATCTTTTTTAAAATAGATTTTCAAGAAATAGCTTTTTCTAAGAATTAAATAAAAAAACAAAAAACGGAGAATTAATTCTCCGTTTTTGTTTTATATACCCAATGTATGTTATAATATTTAGTTAGAAAACTTAAATGAAAGGGTAATATTATGAATCTAATATCTATAGAGAATTTATCAAAGGCATATAGCGAAAAACAATTATTTAAGGATATAAATTTTGGGATAAATGATGGTGACAAAATAGGTCTTATAGGAATAAATGGCACTGGTAAAACAACATTTCTAAAAATTATAGCAGGTATAGAAGAACCTGATACTGGAGGAGTAGTTAAAGGAAATAATGTAAATATAGAATACCTGCCACAGGATATAGACTTTGATCTTGAGTTAACTGTAGTAGAGCAAGTTTTTAAAGGGAATTCTAAAAACATTCAACTAGTTAGAAGGTATGAGGAAGCTATTATGAATGCAAATGCAAAGAGCGAAGAAATCTTAAGGCTTACTCAAGAGATGGATGAAGCAAATGCTTGGGATTTAGAAAGTGAAGCTAAATCAGTATTAACTCAGCTTGGAATCACAGACTTTAATGAAAAAATAGGAAATCTATCTGGAGGTCAAAGAAAAAGAGTAGCTTTAGCATCAGCATTAATAAATCCTGCCGAGTTACTTATATTAGATGAGCCTACAAACCATTTGGATAATACTACAATAGACTGGTTAGAAGAATATTTAAGTAGAAGAAAGGGCGCACTCCTTATGATTACCCATGATAGATATTTCTTAGATAGGGTAGTTAATCAAATAATTGAGTTAAACAATGGAAATATATACTCATATAAGGGTAATTACAACTATTTTCTAGAGAAAAAACTGGAAAGACAAGAGATGGAAACAGCCAGTGAAAGGAAAAGACAATCCTTGCTTAGAAATGAATTGGCATGGATGATGAGGGGAGCAAGGGCTAGGACCACAAAGCAGAAGGCTAGAATAGAACGTTTTAATGAATTGAATGATAGAGAAATAGATTCACCTCATGAAAAGTTAGATATATCTGTAGGAGGAACAAGATTAGGTAGAAAAATAATAGAGATAGAAAATATAGAGAAGTCCTTTGATGGGAAAAAAGTTATAGATGATTTTAGCTACATTGTTCTAAGGGATGATAGAGTTGGAATCCTTGGACCGAATGGTAGTGGAAAATCAACTTTAATGAATATTATTTCAGGGAAACTGGAGTCCGACAAAGGAACAGTAGATATAGGTGAAACTGTAAAAATCGGAGTATTCGCTCAAGAAAATATTCATATGGATAATAATCTTAGAGCAATTGAATTTATAAAAGAGGGTGGAGAATATATTGAAACGTCTGATGGAGAAAAGATATCAGCTTCTCAGATGATGGAGAGATTTTTATTCTCTAAAGAGCTTCAATGGACACCAATAGGCAAACTTTCAGGCGGCGAAAAGAGAAGACTACATCTACTTAGGGTGTTGATGGAAGCACCAAATGTACTTCTTTTAGACGAGCCAACAAATGATTTAGATATAGATACACTGACTGTGTTAGAGGAATATATTGATGAGTTTCCTGGTGCAGTAATTATAGTATCTCATGATAGATATTTATTGGATAAGGTAGTTGAGAAACTATTTGTATTTGAAGGAAACGGAAAAATAGTAGGATATACTGGGAATTATGAATATTTTAGAGAAATATCTAAAATAGAAAAACAAGATATTGTTGTAGAAAAGAAACCAGAAAAAAAAGAAAGGCAAAAGGAAAATAATAAACCTTTAAAATTATCATTTAAAGAACAAAAACAATGGGATGAAATAGATGACATCATTGCAAAGCTTGAAAATGATTTATTAGATATAGAGACTAAGATGACTGAAGCTTCTAGTGACTATACAAAACTTCAAGAACTCTTTAAAGAAAAGGAAATAATAGAAAATAAACTAGAGGAAAAAATGGAAAGATGGCTTTATCTTAGCGAATTAGTTGAAAAGATAGAGGAACAAAAAAGGAATTAAATGAAAGGATGTTTATATGAATAAGATATTAGTTTTAGCAGAAAAACCTTCTGTAGGCAGAGATATAGCGAGGGTATTAAATTGTAAGAAAAAAGGCAATGGGTATCTAGAAGGAGATAAGTATATTGTAACATGGGCTTTAGGTCATTTAGTTACATTAGCTGATCCGGAAGAATACAATAAAAAATATAAGACTTGGAATATGGAAGACCTTCCAATGCTGCCAGAAAGGATGAAACTTGAAGTCATAAGACAAAGTAGTAAACAGTTTTATGCTGTTAAGGAGCAAATGCATAGGAAGGATGTAAAAGAAATCATTATAGCAACAGATGCTGGAAGGGAAGGAGAGCTTGTAGCTAGATGGATTATAGAAAAGGCTAATGTAAAGAAACCAATCAAAAGACTATGGATTTCATCAGTTACAGATAAGGCTATAAAGGATGGATTTAATAACCTGAAAGATGGGAAATACTATGAAAATCTTTATCACTCAGCTGTAGCTAGATCTGAAGCAGATTGGGTGGTAGGTATCAATGGAACCCGTGCACTTACAGTAAAATATAATGCCCAGTTATCCTGTGGAAGAGTACAGACTCCTACATTATCTATGATTGCACAAAGAGAAGAAGAAATCAAAAGATTTGTACCAAAAGAGTATTATGGGCTCACTGCTAACACAAAGAATTTAAAACTAACATGGCAAGATAATAATACTAAGGATACTAAAACATTTGATAAAGCTAAAGCCGAAAAGATATTAGAATCACTTAAAGGTAAGGATGCTAAGGTAGTTGATATAGAAAAAGCTCTTAAGAAATCATGCTCACCAGGATTATATGATTTAACTGAATTGCAAAGGGATGCAAATAGGATATTTGGTTACTCAGCAAAGGAAACCTTATCTATAATGCAAAGATTATATGAAAATCATAAGATATTAACATATCCAAGGACAGATTCTCGATATATATCTGATGATATTGTAGGAACATTAAAGGATAGAATAAAGTCTTGCGGTATAGGACAATATCAAAAAATTGCATCAAAGATACTTAATTCACCAATAAAAGCCAATAAATCCTTTGTAGATAATTCTAAGGTAACAGACCATCATGCAATAATACCTACAGAACAAAGAGTGTTATTATCAGAGTTGAATGATAATGAAAGAAAAATATATGATTTAGTAGTTAAAAGATTTTTAGCAGTGCTCTATGCACCTTTTGAATATGAGCAAACGACGATTAAAACTAAAATAGTTGAGGAAAACTTTATAGCTAAGGGCAAAAGAGTAATATCAGCAGGATGGAAAGAAGTATACTCAAATAATTATTATGATGAAGATGAAGAAGATAATGAGGATCAAAGTCTTCCAGTAATCAATAAAGGAGATACACTAAAGGTAATATCACTGGTGCAAACAACAGGAAAAACTAAGCCGCCAGCACCATTTAACGAAGGAAGCTTGCTCCAAGCAATGGAAAATCCAGTAAAATATATGAGTGATGAAAGTAAAACCTTGAAAAAGATAATAGGAGAAACAGGTGGTATTGGTACAGTAGCTACTAGGGCAGATATAATTGAAAAGCTTTTTAATACATTTTTAATAGAGAAAAATGGTAAGGATATATTTATTACATCAAAGGGAAAACAATTATTAGACCTAGTACCAGAAGAGTTAAAATCCCCAGCATTGACAGCAGAATGGGAGCAAAAGCTTGGACTTATTTCTCAAGGTAAGTTAAATAAAGATAGTTTTATAAAGGAAATGAAGGAATACTCTAAAACTGTAGTTAAAGAGATAAAGAATAGTGATGAAACCTTTAGACATGATAATATGACTAGAAATAAATGCCCTGAATGTGGAAAGTTTATGTTAGAGGTAAAGGGTAAAAAAGGTAAAATGTATGTATGCCAAGATAGGGATTGTGGATATAGGAAGAATATATCTAAGATAACAAATGCAAGATGTCCAAATTGTAAAAAGAAGTTAGAGTTAAGAGGAGAGGGAGAAGGACAAATATTTACCTGCTCATGCGGATATAGAGAAAAACTATCTACATTTAATGAAAGAAAGGCAAAAGAGAAGAACAATATATCTAAGAGGGATGTAGCTAGCTATATGAAACAGCAGAAGAAGGCAAAAACAGAGCCAATAAATACGGATTTGGCAGATGCATTGTCTAAACTTAAGTTTTAGTATAATAACATACTAATGGGATATATAAAGAAAAAAGTATAACATATTTAATAATAAAATATAACATATCTTGTTCCCAATATTATATATATTTGTTATAATAGGATTGAAAATTAATTCAACTATTATAAGGGGGTAAACAATGGCAACAATAGCAAACTATAGAAGAGAAGATATAAATAAGGACAATCCTATCTTTTTTCCTATACGTACTACAATTGAATCTACTTTTTATGGGAACAATGTGGTTAAGGTTTCTTCACTATCAGAGGCATATAAATTAGCTAAAAATTCACCAGGAACTATAGTTACAGATATGCCTGTACATAGGCCAACAGAATTAGGATTAGATGAAGGTTCTAAAATACTTTTATTTAATGATGGTGAGATAACTGGGCGTTTTGCAGGAGCAAGGGTGATAATTGGAGAACACAATGTAGACGAAGGACAGTTTTCGGCTATTGCAAGAGAAGCAGCATTTCATACAAGATATAAGAAATTATACCACGCTCAGGTGCTTATAGGACTTCATGAGGATTTTATGGTAAAAGCACATTTGCTAATTCCAGAAGGATATGAAAACACAATGTATAGCTGGATGTTAAATTTTCAATATATTACAGAGGAATATATGAAGATGTATAAGGATTCTGTTAAATTACCAGAGGGAGATATTTATATATTATCTATTCCTGAATACTATCCTCCTACTCATCCAAATGGATTAGCTCTGTTCGATCCTAATCACAATTGTGCTTTATTATGTGGAATGAGATATTTTGGAGAACATAAAAAAGGAACATTAACACTGGCTTGGGGTATAGCAAATAGAAATGGTTTTGCATCCTGCCATGGTGGAATAAAGAGATATAATTTCCCAGGTAATGAAAAATATACAATAGGTGTCTTTGGCTTATCAGGTTCAGGTAAATCTACGATTACTCATGAGAAGCATGATGGAAAATATGATATAACAATTCTTCATGATGATGCTTATGTAATATCAACTGAAAATGGCTCATCTGTAGCATTAGAACCTTCATATTTTGATAAGACCCAAGATTATCCAACAAATCATCCTTCAAATAAGTATTTGCTTACAGTACAAAACTGTGGAGTAACTATGGATGATGAAGGAAACAAGGTAATAGTAACAGAAGATATAAGAAATGGTAATGGTAGAGCTGTTAAATCTAAATTATGGGCTGAAAATAGGGTAAATAAAATTGATGAACCCGTAGATGCGATTGCATGGTTAATGAAAGATGCTACGATTCCCCCAGTAATTAAAATAAATAATCCTGTACTTGCGTCAACTATGGGTGCTACACTTGCAACTAAAAGGTCTACAGCGGAAAGATTATCTGAAGGTATAGATATGAACGCTCTAGTTATAGAGCCATATGCAAATCCATTTAGGACTTATCCACTTGAAAATGATTATGAAAAGTTTAAGGAGCTATTTGCCAATAGAAATGTAGGGTGTTATATATTTAATACAGGCCATTTCTTAAATAAAAAAATTCCAAAGGAAATTACTTTAAAAATTCTTGAAGATATAGCCACTAAAAAAGCTGAGTTTAAGCAATTAGGGAATTTTTCAGATATTGAATTTATGGAAATAGAAGGATTTATACCAAATATGGAAGATATAGAATATCAAAAAATGTGGGTTAATAGCATTGATTATAGAAAACAATTCTTATTAGATATGGAAACCTTTAAAGGTGGAAGAGATAAACTTCCTAAGGAAGCATTGGAGTTATTAGAGAAACTAGAAAAAGAAATTTATGCTTAATAGTTAAAATAGGGGCGAACTAGGTTCGCCCTTTAAAATTTTCCAAAATTATTGAGATAAAATATTGTTATTGTGATAAAATAGGAGTAGAATGAAATACGAAGGAAGTGAATTATGATTAAGCTTGGTAATGTACAAAAACTGATAATTAAAAGATTTACTTCTGTTGGAGCTTATTTAAATATAAGTGAGGATGCAGAAGATGATATACTACTTCCTAAATCTCAGATACCAAAGGGATTAAAAGTAGGAGATGAGATAGAGGTAATGGTATATAATGATTCAAAGGATAGAATTATAGCCACAACCAATAGGGCAAAATTACAAGTTGGAGAAATGGGACATCTTATGGTAGTTAGTCAAACAAAGATAGGCTCATTTCTAGATTGGGGATTAGAAAAGGATTTATTTTTACCCTTTAGCGAAACTGTTGGTTCAATAGATAAGGGTAAAGAATATTTAGTTGGTGTATATGTAGATAAATCTAATAGAATATGTGCTACTATGAAAATTAAAGATATGCTAAGAACTGACTCTTCTTATAAGGAAAATGATAAAGCAAAAGGGACAATCTATAGTATAAATAGAGATATAGGTGCATTTGTAGCCGTAGATGATAAATATGATGGATTAATCCCTAAGAAAGAATTATTGGGGGCTTATGAAGTAGGAGATATTATAGAAGTAAGAGTGGCTAAGGTGAAGGAAGATGGAAAGCTGGATTTAAGTTTAAGAGATAGATCCTATATTCAAATGGATGAGGATGCAAAAGCAATCCTATCAAAATTAAAAGAAAAATCTGGATTTCTACCTTTAAGTGATAATAGTCCTCCAGAGATTATAAAAAAAGAATTAAGTATGAGTAAATCAGGATTTAAAAGAGCAATAGGCAGGTTATATAAGGAAGGTATTATTACAATAGAAAATAATGGAATTAAGCTAAAATAGTTAAAGAATAGGAGTCGATTTAAATGGTAAAGACAATAAAAATTAATTTTGATACAGTAGAGATGATGCTTTTTATTTGGCAATCAATTGCCGATAAAGAGAAGGTAGTAGATTCATTTTTTATAGAATTGGCAAATAAAGAAGAAATGAAATATCTATATAATTCAGATTTTAATGAGGATTCTGTAAGAAAAGTATTATCAGCAATATCAAATAGAGAGCTTCTAAATAATTCAACAAAACAAGAAAGAAAGTTTTGGAACAATAATATGTGGATGTTGGAAGATTTAGGAAACATGAATAATATGGTTAAACCTGTAAAGACTTTAAACTTAGACGATGTAAAAGAAAAATTAAGTGGAGAAACAAAATTTGAAGAATTAGAAGTAATATTTATACCAGGTCATGAAGCGGAATATTATATAGATGAAAATAAATTAGTAATTAATTTCTTTAGATTAATGGTAGACTTTATGGATGAGACTAAAGTAAATATATCAGGAAAGCCACTTAAGGAATATGTAGAAGAAAAATTATTTGAAATGGTGAAATAATAAAACTAGGAGGTATAAAAAATGATAACCACTACAACGCCAACTATTGAAGGAAAAAGAATAGTCGGGTATAAGGGTATAGTTTTTGGAGAAGTAATAGCTGGGGTAGATTTTATAAAGGACTTTGCCGCAAGTTTAACTAATTTCTTCGGTGGAAGATCGGGCAGCTATGAAGGAGAACTTATACAAGCTCGTGAAGAAGCTATTAAAGAAATGGAAACTAGAGCAATGGAAATGGGGGCTAATGCAGTAGTGGGAGTAGATATTGACTATGAGGTATTAGGTCAAGGTGGAAATATGCTGATGGTTACGGCTTCAGGTACAGCAGTAGTTATAGATTAGTTATATAAATACCCTTATTAAAAGGGTATTTATATTTTATAGGGGATAATATTTAAGATAAAGCAGATTAATAATGGATATATTATTTTTTCATAGTGTCTTAATTTTAATAATTTAATATAGATATGGAGGAAGTTATGGGGATTAATATAGGGGATATAGTAAGAGGAAAAATAATTGATTTTACCCATGAAGGTAATGGAGTATTAAAAATTGATAACTTTACTGTCTTTGTTACTGGGGCAATAATTGGTGATGAAGTAGTGGCAAGAATAGATAAAATTAAAAAGAACTTTGCCATAGGATCAGTAGTTGATATCATTGAGCCTTCAAAGGATAGAATAGCATTAGACTTTGATATACCAGAAGCAAGAGGAGGAGTACCTCTTATAGAATATAAATATTCTAAACAGTTAGAATGGAAAAAGAATAAGGTAAAAATAGATCTTGCAAAAATAGTAGGATTAATGGATATAGAAGTAAAAGATACCATTGGTATGGAGTATCCCTTTAGATATAGAAATCATGTGCAAATACCAGTTGGGGAGAAAAATGGAAATACTGTTATAGGATTTTATGAAATAAATAGTAATGATATAGTAGATATGGACAGTAGTATTCTTCAACCTGAAATTGGAGATAGGATAATAAACATAATTAGAACTTGGATGAATAAATACAATATTAGACCCTATGATAAAAAAAATAAAAAAGGAATACTTCGTCATATTGGTATAAGAATTAATAAAGACAATAAAGCTATGGTAATATTAGTTATTGGAAGTGATAGATTACCTAATGAAAAAGAATTAGTAAAAATGTTGATTGAAGAAGATGTAATCAGTATTTACCAAAATATTAATAAATTAAACTCATCAATTACATATGGAAAAGAGTATAGAAAACTTTATGGAGAAGATAGACTTTTAGACTATATAGGAGATTATAAGTTTTATCTATCACCTAATTCCTTTTTTCAAGTAAATAGAATTCAAGCGGAAGTCTTATACAATAAAGTTGTAGAATATTTAGCTCCAGATAAATATGATGTTATCTATGATTTATACTGTGGAATAGGAACTATTTCATTATATATAGCTTCCAATGTTGAGAAAGTATATGGAATAGAAATAGTAAAAGAAGCTATAGAAGATGCTAAAGAAAATGCAGTATTGAATAATATAGATAATACAGAGTTTATAGTAGGCAAAGCAGAAGAAGTATTCCCTAAATTAATGAAGAGAGGGATTAAAGGGAATAAAGTTGTCTTAGATCCACCGAGAAAAGGCTGTGAAAAAGAAGTATTAGAAGCAGTAGTAGAACTAAATCCAGAGAAGGTTGTATATGTATCCTGTAATTCTGCTACTATGGCAAGGGATGTTAAGTATTTAGTGGAGAATGGATATAAGGTGGAGGAAGTACAGCCAGTGGATATGTTTCCTCATACAGTGCATGTGGAGTGCGTGGTAGGAATACAGAAAATATAGAAACAGAATATAATATGCTGAACGGCTTGATTCAGCATAAACACAGAACTATTCATGAATTTACCCACTATCAAAAACATACTACTTTCAATAGAAATGAGAATGATTTTAATAAAAAATTCATCAATGAAGATATCAAAGTCATAATAGGAATCATGAGATAAGAGCAATTTACAGAAATTAAAAATCTAATGCCGTCGATGGTGTAATGATATCTTGAATAATAATATTAATGTTAAAGTCAATTAGGATTAGCAAGGTTAATCTTGATTGGCTTTTGTATTTTTATAAGAACAAAATCAATAGTATGGCAAGTAAAGCTTAATAACTGTATAATGTAAATAATAGGATAATTTTTGATGGAATATAGAATCAGGGGGTAGGTTTTAATGAGAACAAATGATACTAATGAAATAATATATACTATTGATAGAGCAATAAAAGAAGCATGGGTTAATGAAATAAGAGCGGATTTGGATAAGAGTTATATTTTATATGAAGACACATTAAAAAATGCTTTCTATTTTCATCTAAGAAATAAGTTAAAGGAATTGCTCGAAAATAATAATATTAGGATATTTACTGAATTCCATGATGGAGAATTATCTAGCAAAGGTGTAATAGCGGACATTGCAATTGTAAAAATTGGAGACAATGAAGAAGGACATATTAAAGATAATATTGAAAAGATATATGCTATCATAGAGCTAAAGCATAAGGGTGCACAAGTACATATAGATCCTTTTATTTCTGATGTTGAAAAGTCAATAAAATACATAAAAGATAAAGAACTTGAGGAATGCCAGTTTTATTTAGGATTCATTCATGAGGGAGAATTTGATATAAAAGAAATATCGTGGCTTCAAAACAAGAAACAAGAGAGATTAGCACAAGGGAGATTAACAGAACTTTCAGCATGTTATTATACAGGTCGAGATGAAATGGTATATACAATTGTCTCATATAATGATATGAATAAAGATTTAGATATTTATGTAAACCAAAAGAGGTGAGGATAATGTCAAGATATAAATGCCCTGCTTGTGGGTCCAGGGATACAGTAAGAATCTTATATGGTGAGCCAACCTATGAAGCTTACCTAGCATAGGAACAAGGAGAACTCATATTAGGTGGATCTGTTTTTCGGATAGTAGCCCAACCAAGCACTGTAAATCTTGTGGACAAGACTTTAGTAGCAAGAATTTATTTCCTTTACTTAAAATGACATCTTTTGAATTCTTAGCTGGAGGGTATTTTGGCACATCCTATTTTGTTTATATTGATGGAAAACGAGAAAATCAATTGATGAGATATGCAAAAACCCCTAGGGTATGTATATTGACTTAAGGAATCCCTAAAATGAAATAAACTTTCAACCAGATATTTTGATTAAAGAAATACCCCTAACATCGGAACAATGGTTTGCATTTATAAAAGAACTATTTTTTTGGAGATAGTTAATTGGAAAGATAAATACATTGATAAGGATGTTTGTGATGGTACACAATAGGAGGTTTTAATTAGATTTCCTAAACGCAATAAAATAAAAAAGCATGGCAGTAATGAATATCCTCCTTATTGGAGTAAGTTTATAAAAACTAAGAAGGCTTATATAGGAGAGGATATAGATTGAGATTATAATTATACATGGGGATAAGTCAAATGACTATAGATATTAATGTAATACAAAAATGGAGTAAAATTCCTAAACATATACAGGAGAAACTATTAGAGAATGTATTTTGTTCTACATGTGGGACAACTACTATTGTTGATTATTCTATGCATAATGATAAGGCAGGGATTTTATTTAAAGGAAAATGTAAAAAGTGCAATAATGCGGTAGCAAGATTAATTGAGGATTGATAAAAAAGCTATTTATAAGATTATATAAATATAGAATTATTTGTGAATTGATTCGCTATCAAATCTACATTGTATTATTCGTTATAATGATGTAATATGGGAGTAAGATTATTTAATAAAGAAGAAAGGGATTGCTTATGGATTATGTTACAGCAAAAGACAAAGCTAAGGAATGGGGAATATCTTTACGGAGAGTACAGACTTTTTGCGAGACCAATCGTATTGAAGGCGTGATAAAGTTTGGAAAGGTATGGGCAATACCAAAAGAAGCTAAGAGACCTATTGATGGCAGAAGAGCAAATAAAGGTATATAACTTACTTCGAAGAAATAAAAGTCAGGGGTGAATATATGGCCGTTAATAAAATAGAAGTTGAAACAACTGGTATAAAGAGAGCACTAAAAAAATTTAATACATTTAGTGCAGTATCACAATACATTTGGAATGGTTTTGATGCGAATGCTACTACTGTTAAAGTAGATTTCATTAAAAATCAATTTAACGGAATCAGTGGGTTGGTAGTAAAAGATAATGGATATGGTATTAATAGCAAAAAACTACAATATAAATTTAAAAACATATTTGAATCTAATAAAACTGTTAAAAAAAGAGCTAATAAAAACAGTTCTCACATTCGTGGGGAAAATGGTATTGGCCGTTTCACATTTTTCACATTCTCAAGTAGAGCAGAATGGACTACCATTTATGAAGATGATGGAGTAAATTATAAATATAAAATTATAATGGATGCTTCAAATTTGGATGAATATATTGATACAGAACCAGAAGTAACAACAGAAACAGTAGGAACAACTGTAGAGTTTATGAATTTTCAAGATCCAAAGTTTGACTTTGATGAATATTATGAGTATATGATTTTAGAATTCGCATGGTATTTAGAGTTAAATAGTGAAAATAACTATCAATTGATTTTAGATGGCACAGCTATAAACTATTCTTCGATTCTCGAAAATAAGCAGAAAAAAACATATTACTTTGAAGAAACACAATCCTGTTTTGATGTTGTTTTTTGTATTTGGAATAAAAAGTTGCATGAAGAATATTCGAAGTATTATTACATTAATTCGAAAAACATAGAACAATTTAAGGAAAATACAACTTTAAATAATAAAGGAGATAAGTTCTTTCACAGCGTCTATATCAAATCTAAAATATTTGATGATTTTAGATTTGAAGATGACGCTGAACAAATATCATTTATAAATGGAAAGGATTCCAAGGAATACAAGTTTATTATAAGAAAAGTTGATTCACATTTGAAAAACATGAGGAATCCATATATAAAAGAATATACAAAAACATATATATCTAGTTTAAAAAAGAACGGAGCATATCCAAAGCTAGATAACAAAAATGCATTGGATAGATTTAGGGAAGAAAGCCTTGATAAAATGATAGAAACGATATATTCAGCACAGCCTAAAATTTTTACGGGCTTAAATATTCCACAACAGAAGACATTGGTAAGATTATTTGATATGACTCTTCAATCAGGAGAAATTGATAGCCTTTATAAAATTATTGAAGGGGTTTTAGACATGCAAGTACAAGAACGTGATGAGCTAGCTAATCTTCTAGAGTATACTAAGATGTCACACATTACCAAGGCCATTACGCTTATAAAAGATAGACTACAAGCTATAGCTGACCTCAAGCAATTAGTTTTAAATAAAGACTTAAAAGCAAATGAACGTGATCACTTACAGAAATTAATTGAACAACACTATTGGATTTTTGGTGAGGAATATCATCTTGTTACTGCAGAAGAACCTGATTTTGAAGAAGCATTGAGAAGATTTATATATGTGCTAAGGGGAGAAAAACATTCTAAAGGAAGCATAAAAATTGATGACAAAAACAAGCAAAGAGAAATGGATATTTTTGCTGTTCAAAGAAAATTGGATGGGAAAATAAAGAAATCAATTATAGTAGAGTTAAAGCACCCAGCTATAACTTTAGGTTCAAAAGAGCTACAACAAGTTAAGGATTATTTTAATGTTATTGATAAGGAAGATAGATTCAAAGGAGATAATATTGAATGGATATTTTATCTTGTAGGAAACAAGTTTAATAGTGAGATAAGTGGAGAAATTGAAAATGCCAAATCACATGGAGAGCGATCTTTAGCCTATAATGTTAATAGAAAAAAGATTTATGTAAAAACATGGAGTGAAATTTTTACTGAACAGGAGATTAATTATAATTTTTTGCAAGAAAAATTAATGTTGCAACAAGAGATATTTATAAAAAGAAGTAGCAATAAAACAGCAAATGAAATAACTACTGAACAAAAAAATAATACTGCAATACGGCCAAAAGAAATTGTAATATAATGGAGGACAATCAATGCCGACTTTAAATTGGATAGGAAAAGAAAAGGTAATCAACCATCATCTAGATGTACCATATAGAGTCTTAGATCATAAATATAGCTTTGATGAAAATGGACAACATCATGGTGATAATGAGAGTGATAATAAAATTATTCGTGGAGATAATTTGGAGGCATTAAAGGCACTCTTACCACAATATGAAGGGAAAATAAAATGTATTTACATAGATCCACCATATAATACCGGTAATGAAAAATGGGTATACAATGATAATGTAAATGATCCAAAGATGAAAAAATGGCTGGGTGAAGTAGTAGGAAAAGAGGGTGAAGATTTATCTAGGCATGATAAATGGCTATGCATGATGTATCCAAGATTAAAGTTATTGCAAAGACTTCTTGCTGATGATGGAGCTATTTTTATTAGTATTGATGATAATGAACAAGCTCATCTGAGGTTAATCTGTGATGAAATATTTGGATACAACAATTTTATTAATAATGTTATTTGGCAGAAGAAATATAGTCCTCAAAATGATGCGAAATATTTTTCAGATATGCATGATTTTGTAATGGTATATTCAAAAAATAAAATCAATTGGGATAGAAATTTATTACCAAGAAGTGATGAACAGAATAAGCGATATAAAAATATGGATAATGACCCAAGGGGGCCATGGAAATCAAGTGATTTATCAGTTAAGACTTATTCACCTGATTATGATTATCCAATAGAAACACCTAGTGGCAGAATAGTTAATCCACCTCAAGGCAGGTGTTGGCGTACTTCAAAGGAAAACTTTGAAAAGTTAGTTGAAGACAATCGAATTTGGTTTGGAGTTAATGGAAATAATGTTCCATCAATAAAAAGATTTTTAAGTGAAGTTCAAGATGGACAAGTTCCAGTTACATTATGGCTTAGGGCAGATGTGGGTGATAATCAAGAAGCACGTCAAGAATTAAAAAAGATATTTTCTGATTCAGCATTTCCTTTTGATACACCAAAGCCACCTAGATTAATTGAACGAATATTACAAATAGCAACAGATAAAAACTCAATTATACTAGATTCCTTCGCAGGTTCAGGTACAACTGCCCATGCTGTTTTAAATATGAACAAAGAAGATGGAGGAAATAGGAAGTTTATACTTGTAGAAATGGAAGACTATGCAGAAAGCATTACTTCAGAAAGAGTAAAAAGAGTTATCAATGGATATGACGATATAGGTGGTACAGGAGGCAGTTTTAGCTTTTACGATTTAGGAGAGCCTTTGATTCTTGAAAATCAATATCTAAATGAAAATATTTCAATTGATAAAATTAGAGAATATGTTTATTTTATGGAGACTAAAGAGGTTTTATCTAAAAACCGTGACAGTTATTATCTGGATACTCATAATAACACTGCTTATTATTTTTACTATGAAAAAGAAAAGATAACCACGCTAAACTATAATTTTTTAAAAACAATGAAAGAAAAAGCAGAAAACTATATTATCTATGCAGATAATTGTACTTTAAGTGAAGAAGAACTACTAAAATACCATATCACGTTTAAGAAAATTCCCCGTGATATTAAAAGATTGTAGGTGATAAGATGGAACTAAAAAAATACCAAAAACAAGTATTAAAAGATCTTTCAAACTATTTAAAGATATTGAATGAAGCTAATAATATAAAAACAGCCTATACAAAGCATTGGAAAGATAAAGATGTTAGAGTAGGCTATGGTGGTATGCCTGAATATAGAGATACCATAACTGGTACACCTCATGTTTGTTTTAAAGTACCAACAGGAGGTGGAAAAACTTTTATAGCATGTGCATCACTGAAGTCGTTTTTTGAACAGATGCCTTTATCTAAAACAAAAGTAGTTGCATGGCTTGTACCATCAAATGCAATTTTAGAGCAGACAATCCGAACTTTAAGCGATGTAGATCATCCCTATAGACAGAGAATAGATATGGATTTTGGTGGTAGAGTAGAAGTGCTTACAAAAGAACAGTTACTCAATGGGCAAGGATTTAATCCTACTTCTGTTAAAGAACAACTTACAATTTGTGTTTTAAGTTTTGACTCCATTCGATCCAATAAAAAGGACGGAAGAAAGGTTTATCAGCAAAACAGTCAACTGGCACAGTTTGAGCCATTCTATGAAAATCCTGAAACTTTGATTGAAGATGTAGATAATACTGCACTTATTCAAGTGTTAAATCAGCTTTCACCTGTTGTGGTTGTTGATGAAAGTCATAATGCCCAGTCAGATTTAAGTGTAGAAATGCTTAATAATCTTAATCCATCATTTGTTCTTGATTTGACTGCAACTCCAAAGGAAAATAGCAATATTATTTCATATGTAGATGCTAGAGAACTTAAAAAAGAAAATATGGTTAAATTGCCTGTTGTAGTATATAACCGTAATAGTAAACAAGAAGTCGTTATAGACGCAATTCAGCTTCGTGGTAATCTTGAAAAACAAGCTATAGAAGAAGAAAAGATAACAGGGAAATATATTCGACCTATTGTACTATTTCAGGCCCAGCCAAAAGGCAGGGAAGATAATGCAACTTTTGAAAAACTAAAGGAAGAATTAATTGGTCTAGGTATACCAAGGGAACAAATTGCAATTAAAACTTCCAATGTTAACGAGATTAAAGGTATTAATCTAATGAGCAAAGACTGTGAAATACGGTATATTATTACGGTGAATGCTCTGAAAGAAGGTTGGGACTGTCCTTTTGCATATATTCTTGCAACACTTGCTAATAAAACCTCAAAGGTAGATGTAGAACAAATACTTGGAAGAGTACTCCGTCTACCTTATGCCAAAAAACATAAAAATGTTGGCCTTAATTTGTGCTATACATTAACTTGTTCTAATGATTTCAGAGATACTCTTGAAAATATTGTAAAGGGTCTTAATAAAGCAGGATTTAGCAAGAAAGACTATCGAATAGGTGAGACATCTGAGCCTATGGATAACAAACCATTTCATATAGAAGAAAAGGTGCAGCTAGAGATAGAAGAGGATAATAAAGAAAAAGAAGAATTTTTAGATATTGACTTTGATGAAATAAGACAAAGTCTTGAAAATATCAATGAAAATAAGGAAATGGATAAATCTGATACTATTTCCGATATGTTAGAAGTAGCCATGAAGCAAAATGAAGAATATGAAACTGAAATAAGAGAAACAGAAGAGATTGGCCTTCTTGGAGGCGAGATTGGTGATATGATGAATCAATATAAGATAATTAGTAGATATGAAAAATCAATAAATCCTATTCCTCAATTTGTTCATAAAGAAATAGTTCCACTTTTAGGGATTGATGAACAGGTCTTACTTACTAAAGAGTTTTTAAATGATGGCTTTACCCTTGCTGATAAGGATACACAAATTAATTTTATACTATCATCAAATGATGTGTATAAAGTAGATATAGCTGTAGATGGTGAAGCTATTCCTAAATATCAAAGAGTAGCTGAAAAAGAGAGTAAATATTTCAAAGAGTATTTTGATGCCTTACCAAGCGAAAAGAAAGTTAAGGTGTGTAAAGAAATGCTGTATAATCAGCTTAACAAATCCGATAGTATGGTTTCAATAGATTTAATGGGATATGTTGATAGGATAGTAGACAATATGACAAGAGATGAATTATCCACTCTTGAGACTTCTATTCCCTCATATGCAAGAAAGATAAGAGAAAAAATCGAACAATTACAACTTGAGTATAGGGAAAAGGTATTTAAGACCATGCTTGTTACTGGTGAAATTACTTGTGAGCCCTACTATAACTTACCTATGTTTATTTCGCCTATTGACAGTGTTGATTCTATACCAAAGTCTTTATATGAGGCTGAAACCAATATGAATGATTTTGAACATAAGGTAATAACAGAGATTGCAAGTCTTGATAACACCTTATGGTGGCATAGGATTATTGATAGAAAAGGATTTTGTCTCAATGGTTTTATAAATCATTATGCAGATTTTATGGTTATGACTAAAAATGGTAATCTAGTATTGGTAGAAACTAAAGGTGATCATCTAGTAAATGATGAGAGCAAACAAAAGCTTTCTATAGGGAGGTTATGGGAAGCTAAAGCAGGGAATAATTATAGATACCTTATGGTATTTAATAACAAAGATTTAAAACTGGATGGTGCTTATACCTTAGATGAATTCATGGGAGTTATGAGAAAGTTATAGGAGGTGTACTTTTGGATATAAATCAAAAAGGTGAAATCCTTATCTATCAAACTGAAAAAGGTGAAACTAAAATAGATGTTTATTTGGAAGATGACACCATATGGCTTAATCAGGCTAACATAGCTTTGCTTTATCAAACAACAACACAAAATATAACGAAGCACATAAGGAATATTTACAAAGAAGGAGAATTAGATAAAAATCGAACTTGTAACTATTACTTACAAGTTCAAAATGAAGGTGGACGCGAGGTTGCAAGAAAGATAAAATTCTACAACCTTGATATGATCCTTGCCATAGGCTATCGTGTTCGCTCTAATGTTGGGATCCAGTTTCGAAACTGGACAAGTAAAGTCCTTAAAGAATATATGCAAAAAGGATTTGTAATGAATGATGAGCGATTAAAAAACCCTAAAAAATTTGGTGACGATTATTTTGATGAACTTTTAGAACGTATTCGTGATATTAGAGCTTCAGAAAAAAGGTTCTATCAAAAGATTAAGGATATTTATAGCTTGTCTGTTGATTATAATCCTGCTCTTGAAAGTACAAAAGATTTCTTTGCAACTGTTCAAAATAAATTACTTTATGCCGTCACAGGGCAAACGGCAGCAGAGCTTATTTCTGAAAGAGTAGACAGTTCTAAAGACAATATGGGACTTACTTCTTTTAAAGGTGCTGTAGTTCGTAAAGGGGATATAAATATATCTAAAAACTATTTATATGAGGATGAGATAACTGACCTTAATCGTATCGTTACTATGTTTCTTGATCATGCAGAAGATATGGCAAGAGATAAAACTCCTATGACAATGAAGGATTGGGATAATTCCCTTAATGAGTTTCTAAAGTTTAGACGAAGAGAAATCTTAGAAGGAAAAGGAAATGTTTCCCGTGAGGAAATGGAACGAAAGGTATTAAAGGAATATGCAATTTATAACACTCGGAGACTAAAGACTCAACCAGAAGATGAAATAGTAGCTGAACTACCAACAATTGAAGAATAAATTTTAAGATGACCTTGATAAAAAAATCAGGGTTATTTTTTGTGTCTATTTTTAAAACTAGACTTCGTAAATTACCCTCTAAATGTGGAAACATATAGAGGGATATTTTTATTTAAAATAATTTTTAAATTAGACTTCAAAATCACGGTTTTAATGTGGAAACAGATAGAAGGATAATTTTTATTTTAAGATATTTTTCCAATCGGACTTAAAAAAACGAGTTCAAATGTGGAAACAAGTGAGGAGGTGAATTTTAAATGACAAAAAGATTTAATACCATTGATGGTGAAACATTAATGACTATGCCACTTAAACAAATAAATTTCATTATTGAAAATTTATTATCAGAAGGACTTCATATTCTGGCAGGATCACCAAAGTTAGGAAAGTCTTGGCTTGCTTTATGGTTGTCAGTAGCAGGAGCTAAAGGAGAGGAGGTTTGGGGAAATAAAGTAAAGCAAGGCAATACTCTCTATCTCTGTTTTGAAGATAGTCAAATTAGAATTCAAAATAGACTATTTGATATTACAGATGAAGCAAGTGATAAGGTAAACTTCTGTACTGAAAATGCAATACTAGGTGGTGAACTAGAAGAAAGAATAGTAAATTTCATAAAAGAACATCCAGATACAGTTTTAATTATTATTGATACCTTACAAATGATAAGAAATACAACTAAAGATAATAATTATGCAAATGATTATAGTGATCTAACTATATTAAAAAAACTAGCAGACAAACATGGAATAGCAATTTTATTAATTCATCACTTAAGAAAAGAATATGATAAGGATCCCTTTAATCGTATTTCTGGTACTACTGGTATACAAGGAGCAGTAGATAGTAGTTTTATATTTGTAGAAGAAACAAGAGGAAATAAAGTGGCAACTTTATCCTGTGTAGGTAGAGATATAGATTATCGAGAAATTAAATTAGAAAGGGATGAAGATAATATTTGGCAGGTAGTAACAGATAGTTTTATAAATAAAGATGTTCTCTTAGATGATGTAGTTATTCTTCTTTCTAATTTTATGGAGGATAAAGAATATCATAAATCTACTCCCACAGAATTAGCTGAAGAACTATCTAAAAATAGGGACGATAAAATGACTACCCCCTAAGTCTTCAAACTGATGTCCCTCTTGACCCTGAAAGTGAAGCCACAGTTGGCCTTGTATGGCCTTTAAATAAGATAAGTGAGTAATTGGGCGAAAGAGGGGATAAAAAACAAACTTGGCCAAATGTAGAGGAAGGGTTGAAAATAAGCTAATAACTGATCCTTAAGGGATTAGAAATAAAAGTATAGATTTAAAAAGCAAAATATGGACTGAACCACCCTATTGATTTTGGTGCAGGATAAAGGAAGGTGGTCAAAAGATTCCACCTTCCAGCCACATCCCCCGGCAGTGCCGTGGTTTCAAAGATTAAAGATAGGTGGTCGGAATTAGGGTTTTGTGTCAGCTTAGGTGGTCAGAAATGATGAAAATTCCCATAAACAGGCATTTGTTGGTGTCACCTACAGGTGGTCAAAGAAAATGTAAGGGGAATTATATAAAAATTATAGATAAGATTGGAGGTTTTCAATGAAAAAGAAGTTAAGATCACTTTGGAAGAAAATAAAGGTAATTTTAAAAGATAGTAAAGGTGAAGGGGATATGGAAACAGTAGCAAATATTCTCTTCACTCCAATAGGATATAAATTTCTAAAGGATAATATAGAAAAATATAGTTTACAAATAGGAATGTTAAATCGATTATTAAAAGAGGAATTAATTTCAGAAAAAGAACATTCAATTATAAGGAATAGCATAAAGAGAAAGTACGAAATAAAAGAGTAGGAAGAAATAAGAAAATAGGAGAATAGCAATAAAATATACTAGGACTGGCTTTCCTTTACTATTTTATTTTCTGTGTTTACTCTTTCAAGTTACTAGGATAAGTATAGAGGTAAAGGCTCTGAGATGCTGATAATTAGCTTGACTAAGGAGAATCTTCTATCTATAATCCTTGTAATCCCTAGTAAGAATACAAGGATTATAAATTAAAAGAAAGGTTGGTGAAAATATGAGAAGAGTACAAGTAATTGAAGCCCAGAAAGAGAAAATTGATAGAAATACTGGAAGGACAATAAACAAAGCTAGAGTAGCTGCCTACTGTAGAGTAAGTACAGATTCAGATGAACAGATGAATAGCTATCAGGCCCAAGTAAACCACTATACAGATTTAATTAAGAAGAATGAGGAATGGGAATTTGTAGATATCTATGCTGATTCAGGAATATCAGGAACTCAATCAGATAATAGAGATGAGTTTCAAAGGATGATATCTGATGCCAATAATGGCTTAATAGATATTATAATTACTAAATCCATATCCAGATTTGCTAGGAATACTATGGATACTCTAAAATATGTTAGAATGTTAAAAGATGAAAATGTAGCAATAATCTTTGAAAAAGAAAATATAAATACTTTAACAATGAATGGGGAAATGCTTCTAACTATCCTAAGTTCCTTAGCCCAGCAGGAAAGTGAATCTCTTTCTGCCAATACTAAAATGGGTCTTAAAATGAAGATGAAAAGGGGAGATTTAGTAGGACAAGCTTCCTGTTTAGGTTATGATTATGACAAGGAAAAGAAAAGGTTAATTATAAATGAAGAAGAAGCAAAGGTAGTAAAATATATATTTAATAGATATACCAGTGGAATTGGATGCTTTGTACTAGCAAGAGAACTTACAGAAATGGGAGCAAAAACAAAGAAGGGTAATACAACTTGGTCAGATTCATCTGTTAGAGGAATTATTAAAAATGAAAAGTATGTAGGGGATATCCTAATGGGAAAGACCTTTACTCTAGATCCCATAAGCAAAAGAAGGTTGGAAAATTTTGGTGAAGAAGAAAAGTATTATATTAAAAATAACCATGAACTTATTATATCAAGGGAACAATTTAATAAAGCAAAAGAAATATTAGAAAAAAGAAGTAGAAACCATAATCAGGGAAGAATGAAAAAACATAGCTTAAAATATGCCTTTTCCAGCATAATGAAATGTGCTTACTGTGGTGGGAATATTACCAGGAGAAGATGGCATAGTGGAACTGATAAACAAAAAGATGTATGGTTCTGCACAACTGCAATCAGGAAGGGAAAGAAATCTTGTCCTGAATGTAAGGCAGTAGAAGAAAAGATAATAGAGAATGCCTTTGTAAAAGCCTTTAATATCCTATGTAGAGATAACAAAACAATAGTAGAGGAATTTCTTGAGAATATAGAGAAAGAACTACAATCAAAGGATAACAAAAAACTATTAAATAAAATAGATGGAGATATAAGAGGTATAGAAAACAAGATAGGCAAACTCTTAGATTTACATCTAGAAGACCAAATAGATAAAGAAAACTATGAGGTAAAATATACTGAGCTAAAGAAAGAACTCCAAGAACTAAAAACAGAAAAAAAAGAATTAGATATGGTAGAAGATGAAGAAAAAACTATTAAAGAGAGAATAGCATCCTTCAGGAAACTATTTGAAAGCAAAGAACCACTAGTAGAATTTGATAAAGAAGTATTTAAAACTGTAGTGAAAGAAGTCATTATAGGTGGGTATAAAGAAGATGGAAGTATAGATCCTTATATGTTGACCTTTATATTTAAGACAGGTTTAACTAGCAAAATTGATGGACATAAACAAATTTCTAAAAGTGAGCAAAATGCAGGTTTACAAAAATGCACCTATCAAGAGGACAACCCACGTTGAGAGTATAATTCTGATGACGTATTGTGGTTCGGAGGAGAAATAATATGGTTCGACCACAACATATGGTGGTTTGAGGACAAAAATCGGGTCAAAAATCGAGGAAAAAACATCGTTTTTTGACCCTTAAAAATAGGGTGTTTTATAGATGACATTCGATAAAAGACCTAATTTTAGAATAAAAATGAGAAAAGTAGGGTTGGACATATGAAATAATAGATTGATAATTAATGTAGCGTTTGTATAATGTATATAAGTAAATTTAATACATAATAAATAATTTATCGTGATGGAGGTTTAGTATGCAAATAAGTGTTATAAAAGAGAATAATATTGAAATTGCAATTGTATATAGTGAACATATACTGATAACAGATGTGCAATCAGCGCTGGATTTTTTTGCTACAGTAGATTATGAAACGGGATGTAGTCGTATGATTATAAACAAAGCATCAATATGTGAAGAGTTCTTTGATCTAAGCACCAAGATAGCAGGAGAGATATTGCAAAAATTTACTAATTATCGAAAGAGAATAGCTATCATAGGAGATTTCTCTTTATATACAAGTAAGAGTTTGAAAGATTTTATTTATGAATGTAATAAAGGAAAAGACATATTATTTTTGCCAAATGAAAAACAAGCTATTGAAAAGCTAAGTATTGATTAGTTCTTAAAATATTGAGTGATATTTTTATATTGTAATTTAAGTATTATTTATAATCAAATAGATAAATAGGAATTTAAATGGAGAGATTATATGGGAAACAAAACAGATGCCATTGAGATAATAACATACGCAGAAGAAAATGGAATTAAAATTTGGATATATGGTGGTTGGGGAATAGATGTATGGAAACATACAAGTGCCGTTTTCTTAAAGGGAAAGGAATTGTAAAATTCCTTACCTACTCGACCAAGTAAATTTTCCTAATAAATTATTGAATTATAATCTTAAATGTACTATACTTTAGTATGTATAAAAATATACATGGGGTGATTAGTTAAAATGATCATATAATCTTATTCATTTGTTAAAAGCTAAAGTAGTATAGGTAAAGTGGACATATCTTTTAATATTTAGGGTATGTTAGTTTGAGTTACTTAGACTACTATAAGTTTTGGATAGGATTATAATAGTGTCAATTTAATTAGAATTTATATACTACTAATTAACTATTTCTACTTTGGAATAGTTTTTTATACTAAAGTTATATAATGATACTTGTAACCTTTCCGAGACTTTTAGTTGGGAAAGGATTTTTTGTTTTAAAATGAAAGGATGATAAGTAAATGAATATAAAAATAAATGAATATAAACTTCCGATGGACAAATCAGGGCCATATGGAATTACTGTAGGGCCTGACGGAGCCATGTGGTATACAGAAAGTAGAGGAAATAAAATAGGTAGAATTACATCAAAAGGTGAAATTACAGAGTATTTACTTCCAACCTTAAATGCAGAACCTCTGATTATAGCAAATGGAATTGATGGAGCTTTGTGGTTTACAGAGTATAAAGCTAATAAGATAGGAAAGATATCAATAGAAGGGAAGGTTACAGAATATGATCTCCCTACTGCCAATGCAGGTCCTTATGGAATTACATTAGGCTCTGATGACGCAATGTGGTTTACAGAGATTAGTAGTAATAAAATTGGTAGAATTACTGTGAATGGAGAAATTAGCGAGTACGATTTACCTATTCTAGGTTCATTTCCATCAATGATTATAGCAGGTTCAGATGGAGCACTTTGGTTTACAGAGAATCAGGGTAATAGAATAGGCAGGATTACTATATCTGGAGATATAACTGGATTTAACATTCCAACCATAGCCTCTGGACCAGTTGGAATTTGCAAAGGTGGCGATAACGCTATTTGGTTCGTAGAAATAATGGGTAATAAGATAGGTCGAATTACTACATCAGGTGAATTTTCCGAATACTTACTGCCAACACAAAATGCTAAACCTCATGCAATTGTATCGGGTAAAGATGGGGAACTTTGGTTTACAGAATGGGGAAGTAACCAGATTGGTAGGATTAAATCATGTGGTGAAATAATTGAATATCAAATCCCCACAATAGATTCAGAGCCACATGGTCTTGTTCTTGGACCAGATGGGGCAATATGGTTCACAGAAGAATGCGGTAAGATTGGTCAATTAATCTACTAACTGGTTGAGATTATATGATTATATGTAGTTTAAGAAAACTAGAAGGAGTGAATATTTATGATTGGTCCTAATAAAAACAAACTTTATCCGATTGAAAATGTAAATACAGTTTGCTTTATAAGCAATCTACCTAAAAGGAGCAATGTTGAGATTGGGGAGTATACCTATTATAGTGATAGTAAAAAGTCTCCAGAGAAATTTTATGATAGTATAGAGCATCACTGGAGATAAGCTAATAATAGGCAAGTTCTGTGCAATTGCAGAGGGTGTTAAGTTTATTATGAATGGTGCAAACCACAGAATGGATGGAATTACAACTTATCCTTTTAACATCTTTGGTAGTGGATGGGAAAAGGTGACCCCTACAATAGAGCAACTCCCTTTCAAGGGAGACACAGTAATTGGAAATGATGTGTGGATTGGGCAGAATGTTACTATTATGCCTAGAATTAAAATTGGTGATGGTGTAATTATTGCAACAAACTCAACTGTAGTAAAAGATGTTGAACCTTATACAATATATGGGGGGAATCCAGCTAAATTTATCAAAAAACGATTTAGTGATGAAAAGGTTGAATTTTTATTAAATCTTCAATTGTGGAACTGGGACGACGAGAAAATATTTAATAATCTTGAAAAATTAACTTCAGAGATTGGCTTAGGACAGTTAATGGAACAATATATTTAAACTGTTAGTTTATAAAGAATTTGAAAATTTGTAATTAGGAAATATATTTATTACACTAAAATGGCTATAATCTACTCGTAAAGAAATAAAATATGATATAAATTTAATTTTATTGAAAGATATGTTTCCACCAAGAAATAATAGGGTTCGACCACACATATAGTGGTTCTAGGACGAAAAACGGGTCAAAAATCGGTAAAAACATCGTTTTTGACCCTTAAAAATAGGGTGTTTTATAGATGACATTGGATAATTTTAATATAAATAGCAGAAAAAGATATCGATAATAGTTCTTGATATTTTGTTTTAAAATCTTAAGATAAATAATAAAATTGACATTTACGTTACGTAATAGTATAAACTGAGTATTATGAGGATAATAAAGGGGTTTGATTGATAAATGGTTGATAATAATACAGTTATGAAATTTGGTAGATGTATAGAATGTGGAACTAGAGAGACAGATGGGTTTTCATGCTATGAATTATTCGGTTTTCCTCTTGTTTGGGAACATAATGATCCTAAGCTATATGAATTACATTTTTGGCTTGTCTCATGTTATATGATACAACATCCTTCGAATTATACAGAAGAAGGATATAAGCATTTAGTTAAACTATTTATTGATTCTTATGATAATAGTTGGGAGACACCATATATTCTCAAGAAGAATCGGGAAATGGTAAAATCGGTAGGGAAAATAACAAACTCTATTCCAAACAAGGAAAGAAAGCGGGAATTAAGACTTTGGTCTATGACAATTGAAGATATATATTTAGGTGGAGAGCAAAATGCAATCTCAAATATTAACAAATGGAAAGAACGAGTAAGAAATGATCTAAGGCATTAAAACGTTTGAAAAATGAGGCGAAGATTTATGACTGTAGAAAAAATTATTTATAAAATAAATGAAGAGCTAAAAGAAGTGCCAGGTATTGTATGTATGGTACTTGGAGGTTCCAGAGCAAGAGGTATTCATCATCCGGCTTCAGATATTTACACTGGAATGTATTATAATGAATCAGTAGGTTTTGAAATGAGACTGGAAGATTGCTACTAAAATAGATGATGAACATAGAAAAAATATTCTTTCATCCATAGGCGAGTGTGGTAAATGAATAAATGGAGGAGGATGGGGTGAACAACGTGGAAATAGTCTAGATTGATAAATATATATAATCGTGTTATAATGTTTTTAAATTATAGGAAGGAGAGTTGCAAAATGGGTATAGCTTCAATAAGAATTCGTCATTTAGTTGTTAAATAAAAACAACTAAATAAATTCAATGTAAGGTAAATTGGTCTAGAATCTAGGCTTTATTATTATACCTTATATTAGTGGATTCTTATAATGAAAACCCATGCGGCTAGCCATATTTTTAATTTACTACATCTTTAAAACAAGGTATCTTTGTGCCTTTTTATAATGTCCAACGGACTAAGCAGTAAAATTATTATTTGTTATAAATATTGTACAAAAAAATATTGTTAAATTTAGGAAGCTATAGATGGATAGTTTATTCATTTATAGTTTTTTTGTTTTTGCCATCATGGATTATTCAATATACATGAATCCACATAAAAAATAACTTTAAGGAGTGGATTTAATGTTTAATAAAAATAATCAGATTAAATTAAAGAATACACAAAATTTTTTACAGAGCAAAAAATTAGTGAGTGAATTAATAGAAGAAAGTAACATATGCGAGGATGATATTGTAATAGAGATTGGGGGAGGTAAAGGTATTATTACAGAACAATTGGTAAAGAGGTGTAAAAGGTTATATGTTATAGAATATGATTATGATTTATATAAAAAATTGAAGAATAAATTCTATAATGTAAAAAATATTGAAATAATCTATGGAGATTTCTTAGAATTCAAATTACCAGTGGAATATAAATATAAGTTTTTTTCTAGTATTCCTTATAATATTACTGCAGCTATTTTGTCAAAATTAGCATCTAATGCCAATCCCCCTGAAGAAATATATATTGTACTTCAGAAGGAGGAAGCAGAAAAGTATGCTGGCAAGCCCTAAAATAGAGAAAGTATGCAATCTTTACTTCTTAAACCATATTTTAATTTTGAAATTATAAGGGATCTTAAAAGAACTGATTTCAATCCAGTTCCTAGTGTTGATAGTGTATTTATGTGCATTAAAAAAAGAGAGAATATACTAGTAAAAAAAGATAGGAAAGACTTATACTCAGATTTTATTGCATATATCTTCAGTAATATAGGAAAAGATATGAAAACCAGATGCAAATACATTTTTTCTTATAAACAGATAAAGAGACTATCTAACGATATTGGATTTAAAATGACAGATAGTCCAACCTGTCTAAGTCAAGATCAATGGTTAAAGGTGTTCCAATATTTTATAATAGGGGTGTCGGATGAAAAGAAAAAATTAATCAATAACGCATATTTAAATCTTATAAAAGAACAAAATAAAATAGATAAATTATATCGAAGCAGAAAATAGGCTTTACGATAAGTTTCTATTATAAAATCTGTAGATATTAGGAGGCTAAGTTTTAAGGTCAGCTTAAATGACCAAATAGACTTAGCTTCTTTTTTTATGCCTAAATACAGAAAGAGAGGGTTGAGAACAATGTAAAAATTATTTATGTATGATACATCACTTTTAAAATTGGATATTATGTCCTATTTGTAAAAAAAATTCGAATTAGGATACACGAAGATGTAAATGATAAAATAAAAATGTACAAGTAATGGAAAATAAGAATGTACAAAAGTGTACACAATTGCTATCCTAATCTTAGGGAGGGATGGCAATGGAATGTAGCTTAAGAGCACAACTAGGAATCATAAAAGTTATGGATCTAAAACCTAATTTTTCTGATTTAGCAAGACAATATGGCTTTGATAGAAGAACAGTAAAGAAATATTATGCAGGCTATGAGGGGAAACCTAAAACTAGAAATAAAACAAGTAAGTTGGATAAATACAAGGATGAAATAATTGAAAAACTTCAGATTAAAGGAATTAAAGTAAAGGCAATTTATGAGTATTTTGTGGACAAGGGTTATGATATTGGAGGTTATTCCAACTTTAATAAATATATTAAAAACAATGATTTGAAACCTGCGGCTAAGTCTAAAGGACATCCAAGATTTGAGACATTACCTGGTAAACAAGCTCAGGTTGATTGGAAGGAGGATGTAAGGCTAATATCAAAGTATAATGAAGAATTTACCTTTAATGTTTTTAGTTACAAGCTAGGTAATTCAAGATATTGCCATTTTGAGTACAACAAGCATAGAACACAGCAAGATGTATTTGATTCTTTAATTAAGGCTTTTAAAGAGACGGGAGGTGTACCTAAGGAGATACTATTTGATAATATGAGAACTGTTGTAGATATAGTTGATAACAGAAGAAAGATTAATACTAAAATGCAGGCTTTTGCAAATGACTTTGGTTTTAAAATTTCTCTATGTAAACCAAGGAAATCCTATACTAAAGGAAAAGTAGAGGCTGCTAACAAATTTGTAGAATGAATACTAGCTTACAATTATGATTTTGAAGATGAAGATGATTTAATCTCTAAAATTAAAAATATTAATAAGAAAGTAAATCAATATGAATGTCAGGCCATAGGTGTACCACCATTACTACTATTTCAAAAAGAAAAAGAGTATCTTCAACCCCTACCAAAGAATCAGATAATAGAAACATATATGGATCACGAGCTGAGAACCAGTGTCCATAAAGATTCATTGGTAAATTACAAGGGGAGAAAATACTCAGTTCCACCAAAGTACATCGGCAAAGATGTACTCCTAAAGCAAATTGATAATCAATTGTACATTTATTGTAACATAGAATTAATTAGAATACACCAATTAAGTAATAAAAAGTTTAATTATGAGCCTGAAGATTACAAGGCACTAATGGCACAATCTATTAAAGATAATAATGACTTAGATAATATAGTTTTAGAAAACTTAAATATCCTAGACAACTTTCTAAAATGAGAGGTGATCAATTGAATAATTATGTAAAGTTATTAAATAATCTAGAGAATTTAGAATTAAAAAATATGAAATCTAATATAGACCAATATATAGAAATGGTAAATTCAAATGATAAAAGCGTTGTAGATGCCTTGTATGAGCTTAGTGAATTAGAGATTAAGGCAAAGAAAGAAAGGGCAATGAATGCTTGTGTAAAGGTTGCTAGTTTCCCTTTTTTAAAAACACTAGATGACTTTGATTTTGACTTTCAACCTACAGTAAATAAGCAACAGATAATGGATTTATCTAGTTTAAGATTTATAGAAAATAATGAAAATATCCTTTTTGTAGGTACGCCAGGTGTAGGAAAAACACACTTGGCTACTGCAATAGGAATAGAATGTGCTAGAAATAGATACTCAACATACTTTATCTCTTTCCATGAATTAATAACCCAACTTAAAAAAGCACTCTTAGAAAATAGGCTTGAAACCAGACTTAAGCATTTTGCCAAGTATAAGGTACTAATAATTGATGAAATAGGATATTTACCAATAGACTTAGATGCTTCAAATCTCTTCTTTCAATTAATAGCTAAGAGATATGAAAGACACTGTACAATAATAACCACAAACTCTAATTTTTCAAAATGGCCAGATATATTTGGTTCACCAACCATAGCTAATGCAATATTAGACAGACTACTTCATCACAGCCATATTATATCCATTAAAGGTCCGTCTTACAGAATTCAATCTAAGATTCAGTATTTAGATAATAATTCGATGAAGGACTCTGAAATGCCTTAGGCCACTTTTTGTACATAATTATTTTCCACTTTTTGATCATTCTTATATTGACATTTACACCAGAGCCTTAGAAACAGATAAAATTAAAACAGTTACAGGAAAAGACACATGGCATCCTGGGGTAATAGAAAAGATGCTGTCTAATGAAAAGTATATGGGAGATGCCTTACTGCAAAAGACCTATACTGTGGATTTTCTGACGAAGAAACGAGTAAAAATGAGGGAATTGTACCTCAGTACTATATAGAAGATAACCATGAGGCAATTGTACCAAAGGAAATATTTTATAAAGTACAAGAAGAGAAAACTAGACGGGCAAATCTAAATAAGGCAGCAGTTACAAGAAAGGCAAATAAGCTAAAGAAAGAAAAGAGTAAATATAGCTCCAAATATGCCCTGACAGAAATATTAGTATGTGCTGAATGTGGACATCCATATAGGAGACAAGTCTGGTCAAAATATGGACAGAAAAGTGCAGTGTGGAGATGTGAAAATAGATTAAAAAACGGTGCAAAGGCAAGCTGTAAGAACTCTCCTACCCTTAAAGAAGAACCACTGCATAATGCAATAATGATGGCAATTAATAATGTAGTAGAAAATAAGAGGAAGTTTATAGGGGCATTCAGAGAAAATGTCATAAGAGTAATCGGTGACTATTCTACAAAAGGAATTTCTACCGACTTTGATGAAAAGATAGAATCCTTTCAAAAAGAGATGTTATCCTTAATCGAAGAAAACGCAAAACAAGGAGCTGTAGCAGAAGATTTTGATGATGAATACAAGAGGATATCTGAAGAGATAAATGAGCTTAAAAAGGCAAAATTAAGGCTTGTACAGGAAAAGAAAGAGGTAGAGAACTATGGAGAACAGCTAAATGAAATGGAGAATACATTAAAGACTGTAAGACCAGATGTAAGAGAGTTTGATGAGGATTTGGTAAGAAGATTAATTCAGACAATCAAGGTAAATAAGGGTGAGAAACTGGAGATACAGTTTGAATCAGGGATAGTGATGGATCAGGTGGTAGACTATTATGACTAGGAATATAGGAGCAGTAACAAGGAAGTAGGGGTTACTGCTCGAATAATCTCAAAGAACTGTTAAAGAATTGATATTTTTAATCACTTTGAATTTGTAAATAAATTAATCATGTAATTAAATTATAGGATCTAAGAAAGGATGAAATCATGGAAAAGAATAATAATAAAGAAAACAGGACTTTAAAAGCTGCGATGTATATAAGAGTTGGCAGCATAGAGCAATTAAATCTTGAGGCAGAGAAGAGACATTTTAACCTAAAGGTGGAAAGTTTGCAGAAAGGAGAAGAATCTGATGCAATCAGCAGTTGTGAAAAAGAAAGGGAAATAGTTAGAGATACGGATTTATTATGGATAACCATGAATCAGATAGTGGATTATTATGAATAGGAATATAAGGGGCAGTAGCAAGAATAGAATGTAGTTTACTGCTCTGATAGTAATAATCTGTTAAGACTAAAATCCTTAGATGATGCTGAGGATTTTATTGTTGGCAGATAGTGATGGAGGCTTAGATTATAATTCCGTAAATCAGAAGGTGTCAAAATTTAGAATATTATACACAATTATCTTGTAAAAAAGATCTCTTAGAGATACAATTATTATAACAATGTTGTTTATATGATTGTTCTCATTGGGAGGAATAGAAGTGCTAAATGCAAATGAGTTGTTAGAGATAGCAAAAGATGAGACAAAAAACCTGATTTCTGGAGAAGTTTTCTTACTTCGTGATTTATTCAAAGGTTATGAATGGAATAGAATATCAAGGAGCAATCGTTTATTGCTTGGTACCTTATTCCTCAATTATATTAAGTCAACGGATATAGGGATTACTCCGATTGAAAAGACATCATCAGGACAGCAAAGATATAGGAAGGAAAATTATTAGCTTAAAATTTTGATAAATATTTATGGCAACTTGGGAAAGAAAAATTCCCTAGAAGATATTGAATAGTTATTAGAAATAGGGCGCAATTGATATTAAAACAAGAGATAATGTAAAAGAGGTGGATTATGGAAAAGATATATTTAAATAGCTTGCTTCATTTTAATCAAGCCGATTATGGAAATATTAAAATAAAATTTAACCAATCAAACGGTTATGAAGATCCTATGGAATTATATCAAAGTAATCCAGATATTGTTAATAACCAGTGGCTGTTTTGGAGAAGTAAGCAACGCTATTTTTATGTAGGACAAATAGCTATATGTTTTTTAAAATTATCATATGATACATGGCTGCTTACCACAATTAAAAAGGTTACCAAAGAACTAAATATTTATGATGGTATTAATTACGAAGGTGAGGAATTAGAAGAGTATAAATCCTACTTTGGACGAGTTGTTATTAAGTACCGTAAGACTTTTCAGCAACAAGGAAGGTATTATGGTGAAATATGTGATGACTTAGAAGTACAACAAATACTCCCGACTATATTTGATGGAGATGATTTTCCTGGATATGATAAGGTTAGGCTTTCCTATAGACAGCTAGAATCTGTTTTAAATCGTGGTAAGAGAGATTGGATTGCAGCTCTTGAGAATCAAAAAGCAGTATATTTAATTACCGATAAAGAGAATGGAAAGATGTATGTAGGTTCTGCAACAAGTGATTATGGAATGTTACTTCAAAGATGGAGAAGTTATGTAGTCAATGGCCACGGCGGGAATAAAGAATTGGTTGAGCTAGTTAGTGAAAAAGGATATGAGTACATAAAAGCTAATTTTCAATATTCTATCCTTGAGAACTATAACGCAAAGGTTGATGATCGTATTATCTTAGAAAGAGAGTCATGGTGGAAGGAAACTTTGCAGACAAGAAGGTATGGATATAACAGCAATTAAACCAATGGAGGAAGTACAATGACTAATATAGAAAAGAAGGAAAAACTTCAAAGCCTGTTGGCAAAGAATACAGGAAGAGAAGAATTTTATTATACATGTTTGGAAGAAATAGATGATCTTAAAACAAATTACAATGACTATATGACAACAGGTCCAATAGATGTGGAAACAGAGTTAGAACGTTTATCAAGTGCAGATTATGATTTATGTGCAGCGTTTCTAACTATGCTTTTAAGAGAAGACTATTTTAGCAATGGAGCATTTGAAAGAAGATATCGCAATGGTCAAGTCACCGCTATTGTGGAACGTATGATAGAATTATTGTAAAAAAATGAGCCAGCATGTAACGGAGTAAGTTGATAAAAGATAAGAATAGTATTGGGATCAAACCCCTAGTATAATTTTATATAATGATTGAATATACAAGAAGGGAAAGTACATATTGAAGAAAGATGTGTTTAGTAAAAAAATATTAATAATTACAAGCTCAATTGATTGTACAGTAGATTACATTATAAATAAGTATAGAGATTCTGCAGAATTCTACCGATTTGATATTGACATGTTTTCGGAATATGAAATTGTTATTGGAGGAAACAGACAATGGGTTATACGTTGTGATAAATGGGAACTCGAAAAAAAGGATTTATATAGTATCTATTATAGGAAACCAAGAATTCCAAAGCTTGATGAGTATGAATATGATTATCGTAGTATGATAGCAAAAGACATCATATCATTAGTTAATGGTATTGTTGATGACTTTGAAGGTAAGGTACTTACGAAACCTTATATACTTAGAAAAACTGAGAATAAAGTATTTCAATTATTGTATGCAGAAAAAAATGGTTTGTTAATTCCAAAATCATTTATAGGCAATAGTAATGAAAAGGCTTTGAAGTTTTTTGAAGAAAAATCGATTATTAAACCACTTACTACTGGAAAGTTGGTAAGACATAAGGGGATAGAAATATATCAGACAAATTACTTTACTGAGTTTGATGATAATATTGCTTTAACCCCAATTTATCTACAGGAATATGAAAATAAAAAATATGAAGTAAGGTTAACGTATATTGATGGTTCGTTCTTTACTGTTAGAATTGATTCAGAGGATAAGCTTGATTGGAGAAAAGATTATAGTGGTTTGAAATATTCGATTATTGAATGTCCAAAGGCCATAGCCAATCTTTGTGTAAGATTACTGAAAAGTTTTGAGCTAGCTTATGGCGCATTTGATTTTATAGTAAACGAAAATGATGAATGGATTTTTCTAGAGGTAAATCCTAATGGCCAGTGGCAATGGTTAGAACAGAAACTAGAATTACCAATTTCAGAAAAAATAGTTGAATATTTAGTCAAGTGAAGAAGAGGGTGATTATTATAAATATTATTTTCCTAAATATTGCTTTATGGGTTTGGTCTCATTTTCCACTATTATGTTTAAGTGATGATGATAATTTTGCTACTCTAGAATATAAAAACTTAAAATCAAAAAATGCTAAATTAAGAATTAGTTTATTGAACATTATGCTTGGAGATTATATTCTGTATATAGTCACTTTTGATATAAAGAAGAGAAAACTAGAGTTAATTCATATTCTATGTTTGGAGAATATTGATGGGATATTGCTGACGGATGAAAAGATAGATGGCATACAAGATAGATATAGAGTTCATATACAGGATTTATCGGAAAGTGAGTTAGAGATAGAGAAAGAGGCATTATATTATCGTATACAGAATGAAGAACAACGCATAAATACTAGTATTGATAAACTGAATATATACGCTACAATAATATTAACGGTATTGCCTTTAGTTTTAGCGATATTAGATCTAAAGAAAGTTTTAACATTATCATTTCCACTATTAGTAGGTGTAATTTTAATTATTTATTCCCTATTTAATATTTGCATATATCTTTTTAGAACGATAAAGGTTCGGGGCATTATGAAGAGTAGCTTTAGTGATTTACGTTCTAGCAAAGAAAAGGATAAAGAGATAATTTTGCAATACCAATATGACTGGCAACAATTAAAATACAAAGCACAGCTATTTGTTAGTTTTGTTCTAAATTTACAGGAATGGGTAGTATTAATTTTGATTTTATCTTTATTTGTTTCTTTTGGAATTTCATTTGAGTATATTAATAATGAAATTCCAGTGGATACTGCAGAATATAATTTGGTTACCACTGTAAATAAAGATAAAATAGATGAACCATATAGTGTTAGTGCGATTGAATGGGGAAAGCTAATTTTAAATATTGAACAGAAACAACTTGGACAAGTTATTTTTATATTAAGCGATGATGAAGACATATCTTTTATTGATAAATTAGAGAAGTATAGTGAATTGGATATTAGAATTGTGAGAGATAAAACAATAGAAAAAGGTCAGATAAAAATAATAGAGGGGGAATAACATGATTAAACATATTTTGAGTAAATATTCAGAGAAGGATATAGATATTAGAAAAAAAGCTGTTAAAGACACACCAGGAAAGACTACATACGAAACAAGTACAATTGAAATAAGTGATCCAGATGAATTCTTTGATATGGGGAGTACCTTAGAGACTAGAACCAAAGAAAATTCAGATCCAGACGAATTTGTATTGGGACCAACAATACTTACAGAGAATGTTGAGGTTTCTGATCCAGACGAATTTGAGGCTGCTGGACCTACTAAGAGTACTTTTACAAAAGAAGATAGTGATCCAGATGAATTTTCGGTTGATGATGCAGGGATATGTTCTAATGGAGATTTCGATGAATTTTTATTAATTTAAAATAAGGGCAAATAAAGTAAGATAAGGTTGAATGCATTTTGTAAGTACTGAGAAGATAAAAAAATGAGCACAAGTAACGGAGGTAGAAATGTCAATTGAACAGTATCAGAGAAGTGTAAATTCTCTGGATAAAGATTTAGAAACATTAGAAAAAAAGAAAGCAGATATCGATAAGAAATGTTCAGATTTACAATCAAAGATTACTTTAGCAAAAAAGAGTATAACATCCAGAACTTCTGCCTCCATGATATCAAGTAAGATGAGACAGATTAATGAATGGCAGTCGGACTATTCAAAAAAATCATCTGAAAGTGCTAATCTTGGGAAAAAGATTTCGGATAAGCGTCAAAAACGCAATGATGCTTACCTGAAACTTCAAAAGGCACAGCAAAATGAACAGAAAAAGCAGGATAAAGAGATGAAGCGTATAAAGATGTCCTACGAAGGTAGAATCAATGAGTTGAGTAGGCAAGCAATACCACAGATGATTGTTCAGGCGTCTCCTACTCTAATAACTTCTAATAATCCTGAGGAATATGAAGTATTTGTTTCCCATGCATGGGAAGATAAGGAATCTTTTGCAGACGAATTTGTTCAGGAGCTACGTGACTTAGGTGTGAAAGTCTGGTATGATACAAGTCAAATTAAGTGGGGAGATTCCATGAGAGTTAAAATTGATGACGGCTTAAAAAAATCAAAATTTGGTGTTGTAGTTTTGTCTCCTGACTATATAAGAGAAGGAAAATACTGGACAAAAACTGAGTTGGACGGCTTGTTCCAATTAGAAAGCGGTAATGGTAAAACATTACTTCCGGTTTGGAACAACTTGACCAAGAAGGATGTTATGGCTTATAGCCCCATTATTGCGAGCAAATTAGCAATGACTACAGCAAGTATGACTCCTCAAGAAATTGCAAAAGAATTAGTTACGCTGTTACCTGTAAGTGAACAAGAAGAAGCATGAGGATTTATGCTAATAATAAGATTTTCGGCTCCTTGTATTCGAAGAATTTTATGCAGCATATCATTTAGAAAGTATATAGTAATATTGTAAACAATGAGTGTTATGCAGTAGTATGTATCCTAGACTAAGATAATACTTTAAATTGTAATGAACAAAGCCTTCAAATAAATGATTTGAGGGTTTTGTTGCTTACAATTTAGATTGGAGAGTATTAAATATATTAACAAGAATCATGTGTTAATATATCAAGAAGATTCTTCTCTAGATGTAGCAATAAATATATTGAGAAATCCTTAAAAGTGGTAGAAGGGTAGAATTTTAGAAATATACCGTTCCACCAAAGGGATAATATCTCCCTACGACATCTTTATTGTACTCTCAAGGCATACAGAAGTTATAGTTCTGTTGCATCGATAAGGAGATAAAATGGGAAAAGATATTGAAAAATAGTATCCAATGCAAATACTGTGGTGATATTATTGAATCTAAAACAGTATATGATTTTGTAACCTGTTCTTGTGGCAGGTGTAGTGTGGATGGAGACAAAGAATATTTACGTCGGTTAGCAGAAGAAGATAGTTATATAGAACTATCAATAATTGAAAATGAGTAAAGGGTAAAATTTTAGGGGCGTAAGAGCTATTGAGCTTTTACGTCTTTTTGTTGATTAATTTAAGGATTAGAATATAAGGAGGATTTATTTATGAAAAAGATTACGATTATTCCTGCCAAAAACTCTTTGGAGAGTAACGATAAATTAAAGGTAGCGGCATATTGTAGAGTGAGTACAGAGCGTGAAAGCCAGCAAGGCAGTATCACCTTCAAATCAGACATTATACAAAGTTAATTCAAAATAATCCAGAATGGGATTTTGCTGGTGTGTTTTATGACTATGAAAGTGGACTTAGAAAAGACAAACGTAATGGTTTAGATGCAATGTTGAAGAAAGCGTATAAAGGGGAAATTGATTATATTATTACTAAGTCCATCAGTAGATTATCTCGAAATGTATTAGACATATTAGTAATTATACGAGGATTAAAAGAGAGAGGCATAAATATTTATTTTGAAAATGAGAACTTAAATTCGATTGATACTAAAAAAGAGATTGATATAGCATTTAATGGAGCTTTAGCACAGGAAGAAAGTCGGAATTTAAGTGAAAATATTCAGTGGGGATATCAACGTAAATTTGAAAGAGGAGATAACCTTGCTGGTAAAAGTCCGATGGAATATAGATGTGAAAATGACAAATGGATAATTATACCAGAAGAGGCTGATATCATAAAGAAAATCTAACAGATATATTTGGAAGGAGGCACCTTGCAGCAAATTAAAGAGTATTTGGAAGAAAAGAAGATTAAAACAGCTACAGGAAAAGAAATATGGACTACAGCAGTTATTCAAAAGATACTCAAAAATGAGAAGTATAAGGGTGATTCTATGTTACAAAAGACCTATACGGAAGATTTCATAACAGGCAGAAAAAGTAAGAACGTTGGGCAAAGAGGTCGCTACTATGTATCGAATAGTCATCCAGCCATTATTTCTGCTGAAGTATTTGATAGAGTTCAGGAAGAATTGAATAGACGGGCAAGATTAATCTATAAAGAAGATGGTACTGTAGAACCAAGTACCAGAAAGTATAATGGTAAATATCTTTTAGGAAACTTACTTATGTGTGGTAATTGTGGAGCATCTTATCGGAAACGAACGGAAAGGGGTAAGGTGGTATGGAGATGTGCAACGAGGATCGAAAAAGGGAAAGAGTTATGTGCCGATTCTCCTACATTGAATGAAGAATGGATTAAGAAGACTTTGGATGAAACTGTTTGCGGAAATGATAGTTATGATGAAGAAATAGTTAGAAATAGAATTGAAAATATTTCGATTTTTAATGAGTACTTAGAGATATGCAGTAAAAATAAGGATAAAATCAGTATTCCATTTACAGAATTTTGTTTTAGGTAAAGGTGATAAAACTTATGGTGCAGAATATCCTTGGGAAGCTTTTATATGAAATTTGGCTTTGTATGATTTAGCTACTACTGCAAAAAAATAAAAATTACAAAGGTTCATTTTACAGATGGAACAACATGGAGTAGATAGCTTAAATATTAATTTGACTAGTGATTCCATCTCAATCCCCCTGTGTGTTAGACTAGTGAGTAATAGGAATATCTGAGTAAGCAGTTCATTTGCAAGTAGCTTTAATGATTTGGTAAAAATGAGAGCAGTTTTATAAAAAAGTGGAAGAATACAGATGAGGATGAGTTAAGGATGTATAAAGCTAGGGAGTTTATTTAGGTTATTAAATAGAGGATAGTTGTAAGTTTTCTAGATCCAACGGATGTTAAGTGCATAATTGAATAACAATAGCACTAAGGTTAGAGACAGTTGTAATCCTAACTGACTTTTTTATTGTTTTAAAGGTGGAAAATATAGGATATGTGATATAATTATCTTAAATATTAGTATTACTTTGGGATAAATTAAAGACTTAATTTTTGCTGAGGAGGTTTTGTTACTTATATGGTAGATTATAATGATAGTATATTAAAACAAAACTGTGAATATTTAATGAAGCTTATAGAGAAGGGAAATAATGATAACAGATTAATCGAAGAGGAGTGGAGAGAACTTCAAACGAGGGCTATAAAAAAACAGAAAAAAGAATATTTTGCTAGAATCAAAGAGGAATCAGAAAGACATAGAACTGAAACACTAGATAGATTTAGGAAAGAAGCTGAAGAAAGTAGTAATGAACTTAAAAAACAATTACTTGAGCGTATGGAAAGATTCTATAACTTAATGTACAATTTGGGGTGGGCACCTCATCTTGAAATGAATGTTGCAGAAGCGAGAAAGATTGTAGAAGCATCTGCTACTTGTGGAGAAGATGAATTAGAAGTAATGATTAATGATTACTATACAAAAAAGTATAATATAGAAGCGATAGATTATTTCTTAAATAATTGGGAAAAAAGCAAGACTCTTAAAAAACGAATCCCAATATTAAAACAAGCAATTAATGCACATAAAAAAGGAGATTATTTTCTATCAACTTGCATTTTCATCTCTCAACTAGAAGGAGTCATAGCAGATTCAGAAAATCATATTGGGAATATGGGGGGAACCAAAATAAGAGGATATTTAGAAAAGAGAGTTACTGAGACTGAAACATACAGTTTTGGATATGCATACAAGAACTTCTTTAATGAAAGATTATATTGTAGTTTTGAGCATGGTAAAAGCATGCAATCACCTATAGGTAGGCATGCGATACTACATGGGGCAGATACAGAATATGGAACGGAAGTTAATTCCTTAAAGGTTATCTTAATATTTGATAATTTATTTTATTATTTTGCATGAAATATTTTAATTAATCACCTTAATAGGGGTGTAAAGGGGATCTGCCTTTATTAAAAACCCTATATTTTTGCATATTAATATCAGACTTTTGTCCCAACACATGTGGAGACAGTTTGTTGGTTAGATTGGTAATAGATACAAAATTCAAATCTGTAGGAGTGATATTATGTTACAAGCACTTAAATATAAAGATATTTTAGCTGATATCGAAAAAAGTGATATATTGAATGATACTATAGGTATTTTATTAGCACGACCTAAGTCTGATGCTGGTAGAAGCATTATTGACAGCCTTCCATATTATCATCACCGCTCTGGTAAAAATATCAATTTCTATTTGCCTGGATATGGAGCTTACTGGCATAATGCATATCCTGATGAAAAACATATTGTAACTATTGAGGGTACCATGTGGTCATTTAGCCATTCAATGTATGTCAAGTTTATTGAGGATTTAGAGAAGGAGTCCAAGTGGAAGTATTCAGGTGAGAGTGAGCTTATACTATTGGATTATCACAACAAGACGCTTAACTATTCTAAAATACTTGTATTTCATTTGGATGCGATGTTACAGGATAAAACAATATCTTCTGTTAACAGCTTTTTTGAAAAATTATTTAGATGTTTTGCACAGAATTTAACTATAGAACAATTTAGTAATAGAATGGGTTCTAAAACTTTAGGGCAAGTTACCTTGTCCACTATTTTAGAAAAATTACCGCTAAATTTAGGAACCTTGCTTGTAAAAGCAAAACATTACGCAATAATAGATGAAAGCAAGAGTTGAGTAAGTATTTATAAGATGATTGTGAATTTGGAATATAAATTATACAATTTTCAAGTTCCGAAGAACTAAGATTATAAATTCAAGGAGGAAACCATGAAAAATATAGGACACCTTACAGGTAAAGAATTTGAAGAAATCAAAATGTTAACTGATAAAGCTGTAAGTGCCAACAATAAAAAATCAGCTGAGTCTTTTATAAACCGCTTAGATTTTATGCAAAGAACTCTGGATATAGAACCCTATAAGAGGAATGTGATTACTGAACTTGTATCCTATGTGATTGCTGCATCAGGGCAAGTAAGGGGTAAAGAACATTGGATGGATGCAGTAAATCAAAGTCTCTTCAAGTTAGAATCTTTTGCTGATGATATGGGGGATATGAAATGAGATTCTCAAAAAAAGAGTTGAAAGGTCTGTCAATTCCAAAAGAGATAGTCGTTAGGAATTTAGCAGAGTATATAAACTTGTTTTCAAATAATGAATTTGAAAGCTACATATTTCGTGGAGAGCCAGCGAATTATAATGATACAATTTCGTCTGGGCTTAGAAATAGGGAGTATCCCTTTATTAAAATGAAGAATGAGTTAAGACGAGAGATCTTCCATAGGCTTACGCCTGATGAACGCAATAATTTTTTGGCTTTTGCTCAACATCACGGAATACCGACGAACCTTATTGATTTTACAAGGTCACCTTTAGTTGCATTATTTTTTGCGTGTCAACCATCTCGTAGTTCAGATGAATGTTCTGGACAAGAAAGAGGATTTGTATATCTTCTGAAAGATGAATTGATTGACATTACAGACTTGATTTCACGCAATGAGGACAAGAATTTCCTTGATCTTTTTATACGAAATGAAGATGATATTATTTTGGATTTATATAAGCGACTTGATGATTTCTACAAACAACATCCTGAAAAATTCTACTATTATTTCAAGCGGTTAGCTGATGATTGGCAGTATTACTTTATTGATATGCAGCCGCATACATTTAAAGAATCTGATTTTCCCTTATATGACAATGGAAAATATAAAAATAAGTTACACTATGAATATGTAAAAGACAGTAGAGAACTGATTACTGAAATAAAGCGTCGATATGATTCAATAGAATTGGTTGTACTAGAATACACATTAAAACTGCAGTCATTCTTAAAACAAACCCTGAATTTCGAAGCAACAGTTTGGTGGATTAACTGTATTCCCAATTTTTTATATACGCCAATATTGTCATTTGAAAGAGGACGAAATCAGCAAGGTTTATTTGTCTATCAGGCATATCTTTCTTTTGATGAAAGAACATATAATACGCATATCCTTTCCCAACAGAGGGTGTGGCCTGATGTTGTAATCGTTATTGAGAATAAGGAAAATGTATTGCATGAGTTAGACTTTATGGGTATTAATGAAAAATTTATATATGGTGATTATGATAGTATTGCAAGGTATATAAGGAAAAAGTATTCTTGATAAGAAGAATGGATCTAGCCAATTGTTGGCCATCATATCCGTTCTTGTAATTGACAATTACTCTAAAAGAACATTGATGATTCATGATTGTACCAACAGCATTTATAAAAATATATAATAAAATTGCAACAAATAAAGCCTTCAGGGACTTGCACAGCTTTGAAAGTTTTATTGTTCACAACTTACTTGATTGTAAAGCAAAAACAAAGTCTAACTTGACCAAGGCAATGAATTAGGAGATTCACTCTGTTATCAAAGAGATATTAGCTTCTCAGGGCATCTTTTTTGTCACCTTAAAGCATGTGTAATGTTGCGTGCTACTTTGTAGATAAAACAATAAAAGAAACAGTTATGAAGAATAAGATTTATAATATCGGAAGATTGATTCTAAAGGTGTTAGCCAAATCTTAAGGATAATTCGTTTTAGATTATTATCTAAATAACGATTCTTTTTAAGAGAAATATGATAGAGATAAGTATTTTGTGGTGAAGATATAAATAGTAGAAATGAGAGAGATTTAATATGGTTATAGAAGAAATTTTTATTGATGGAATTAATAAGACAAAAGAAATAGCAGATTATGAGGTTAGAGAGGATGAATTTTTAATAAGATATAAAGGCAGTGATACCATCTATCCATTTAGTAAAGAAAAAAATAGAGTTGTTATTAAAAAGAAATCTATTGGACCTTTTATGGAATTTGCTAAAATTGCCGATAGTATCAAGGTTGTCGATGATTTTTCAGCACTTAGTAAATACTATGAGAATGTTACTATAGAGGAGAATTCACTATTACATAAGTACTTAAATGGTACTCCCTTTGAAACGTTTAGTGATGAAAATCCTTTAGTTTTTCCATTTAGATTTAATAAGAGCCAACTGAATGCAACAAGAAAAGTTTTCAAAAATGAATTAATTATTATTCAAGGCCCTCCTGGAACAGGTAAAACACAAACCATACTAAATATTATTGCCAATATTCTGGTTAGAGGTGAGAATGTTGCGATTGTATCTAATAATAATGCAGCAGTAGATAATGTAAAAGATAAACTTATAAAAGATGGATATGATTTTGTTTTTGCTTTATTAGGGAGTAAAAAGAATCAAGAGGATTTTTTTAAAAATCAAGTTCAAGAATCATCAGATTTCCATGACAAAGAACTTGACGAAGAAAATCTAGAAAAACTTAAAAGTGAGTTAATAAAGTCTAGCAATCAATTAGTACAATTGATGGAAAAAGATAGGCAAAAGAGAATAATTATTGAGCAATTGAACGCATTAAGGTTAGAGAAAAAGTATTATAATAATGCACACGAGATAAAAGATTTGGATAACAGACATATTAGTTTTATTACTTTGGGTTATGAAAAGGTAATTAATTTTTTGGTCGATCATCAAATTATGATAACAGAAAATGAAAAGTTGACCCTTAAAAATAAGTTTAAACTTTTAGTAAAGTATGGTATATATAGGTTTAAGTATCTTCAAGAAAAGGATTATGAGGTCATTACACGTTTCCAACAGATTTATTATGATTTAAAGATTAAAGAACTAGAAGACAAGTTGGCTGAATGTCAAAAAACACTGCAAACTCAAAGATTTGACAAACTAGCTGATAAACACTGTCAATTATCGCAAGAAATATTTAATCACTATTTAAGTAAAAGATTCAAGAAAAAGGAGAAATATACAATAAATTCGTATAAAAAGAATTTTGATTCTTTTATCAAAGATTATCCAGTGATTCTAAGCACTGCATATTCAGTGACATACTCGGTATCAAAGGACTTTATGTTTGATTGTGTTATCATTGATGAAGCTTCCACATTAGATCTTGTTAAAGCAGTGTTACCATTATCCTGTGCTAAAAAAATTGTTATTGTAGGAGATCAAAAGCAATTACCACATATACCGGAAAAATTTGAAATAAGCTTTGAAAATGAGGCATATGATTATAAAACTAAAAATATAATGGATTCTCTTGATTGCTTATATGGTGATACTATAGAAAGAACTTTGCTTCAAGAACACTATAGATGCCATCCTGATATAATTAGATTTTGTAATATGAAATATTATGACGGAAATCTAATTGTTTACAGCAATTGTTCGAATGGTAATGCAGTAAATGTTGTGAAAACTGCTTCAGGAAATCATATGCGTGAAATCACTAGAGGAAAGAAAGGAATTTTTAACCAAAGAGAATTAGAAGAGTTAAATTATTTAATTAAAAATGAAAGTGAGTACAGGGTTGAACTCTATTCTGAGAATTTAAATGATATTGGATTACTTTCGCCCTATAGATTACAAATAGAATATTCAAAAGTGATAAATTCGGAAGAAATTGAGAAGGATACAATTCATAAGTATCAAGGAAGAGAAAAGCCGGTCATAGTTTTTTCGACAGTACTTGATGAATCAACAAGATCAAAATGTAAGATGTCATTTGTAAATGATCCACAAATGGTTAATGTAGCTGTATCACGTGCAGAAAATCAGTTGATTTTAATTACTAATACGGATGCATTTTATAAAAATGGAAATGATATCGGTGATTTAATAAAGTACATAGAATATCATGATGAGAAGAATATTGAAGAGGGAAGAGTAATTTCTGTATTTGATTTACTATATAGGGATTATTCTGAAAGGTTATTGGCAAGAAAGGAGGCAATGAACAATGTTAAAAAGAATATAAGATTTGATAGTGAGAAGATTATATATTCAGTTATATCAGAATTACTTAGGAAAGAAATTTTTAATTGTTACTCATTTGCTTATGAGGTTAAGCTTTCAGATATCTTTTTAAATCAGGATATATGTACAGAAATCGAAAAGAAATTCATAAAACAATCAAGAAGCAGTGTGGATTTTATTATATTTAACAAATTTAATGCTAATCCTGTTCTTGCTATTGAAGTAGATGGTACTGAATTTCATTTAAATAATCCAGAACAGCTAGAAAGAGATAAAAAGAAGGACGGCATATTTAAAAAATATAGTATACCTATATTACGATTAGCAACCCATACAGCGATTATTGAAGATATGATAGAACTTGAGTTATCCAAAATAACAGAGAATAACAAAAGTATTTAATAAGACTAAGAGTACTTTCTTTATGATAGGCAGTTTAATGTAACTTTCCTAAAAATAGTAATTAACTTTTTACCTTTAAGTTGAAGTAAGTTAGTGGTATTTACTGATGAGATAATAAGCTGTTTAATTTTTAATACTATAGCGTTTGAAACATTCGTCAAGGACCAGATAGGTTCGCATGACATCTTTATTGTCACCTCAAGACATCGTGAGGTGGTTATATCGCTTTCCCACAAAAAAAGCAGATAGTCATATCAACATAAATGTGGAGTTTGGTGATGGGCAAGGGCAGATTACTATTCTGAACACCATGAGTCTCAGGTAAATTTCTTATTCATTGGGCTTATGTGTGGGATAATCCCTATGGTAATTAAAGATGCAAATAATAAGGGATTTAAGGCTTCTTATCCTATACCTTTCATAATTGCTTTTGGAATGATCACAGCTTTTACTGTCTTAGAGAATAATGTAATTAACATGGTGCTAATACAAGTCTAGGACTTCTAGCATTTATAATTTATGGAGTGATTATTGGGTTTGGGACAACAGTGCCTGTGTGTATAGGTTTTAGCCTAAGTATATTATTATTTGCTAGGATGATTAATTTCTTATTTAGAAGGGGCTATGGTTATACATATTATGCTGTATTGGGTTTTGTATTAGGATCAATTATTGCAACTATACCAGCAACTTAGATTGGATTTGAATTAGTATTTGGTATTGTTTATTGCGTTGTTGGGGTTTTTATTAATGTGGGGTGTGGTAGGTTGTCAACTGGGATGTTGATGCTGGTAGTTAGTTATGGGATGTTTAAGGGGGAGATAAAGCTATGCTGCTTTGTCTCTTTTTTATAATTTTGTTGGAAGTGATGGAATGATTTGGTATAATGGGTGTAGGGAATGTGAGACATAATACAATTTCTAATATTTTAATCATCGTATAAAAATATTTGGGGGGGAAGTACTATGAAAAAACTTATTTCTTTATGGATAATACTTTTAATGCTATTTTCTGTTAGTTATGCTGAAAGTGATATTCGTGTTTACTACAACAATTCTGAGATAGTAACTGAGGCTCCAATTATTAATGAATCTGGTAGAATATATATGCCACTTAGGGATTTCTTTGAAGGAATTGGCTCTGAAGTATCTTGGGATGCAGCCACTAGGGAAGTTTCTGTAACAAGAAATCTAAGTGAAATAAAGCTTTATCTTAATTCAAATATTTCTTATATTAATGGTATTCCTACTAATTTAGAAACTCCACCGAAAATTGTAGATGATCTTACATATGTACCCCTAAGATTTTTGTCTGAGTCCTTTGGTATGGAGGTTTATTGGAATGATTTTTATAAAAATGTCTATTTAAATGAAAATTTAAGTGAATATACTTATGAAATACATAGATATAAAGGACAAATTTTGGATGGTAAGCCTCATGGGTTTGCTAAGAAGTATGATATAAATGGCAATTTAAAATATGAGGGATACTTCTTTAATGGAAATAGAAGTGGAATAGGCACTCAATACTGGAGTAATGGGGATGTTTGTCATGGGACCTTTATCAATGACAATATTAATGGTGAGGGTAAAATGATATATAAAGATAGAGGAACATATATTGGGAAGTTTTTAAATGGAAAAAGGGATGGGGATGGTAAATTTACTTGGATAAATGGCGAGACTTATGAAGGACAATGGAAGGATGACAAGATAAATGGGACAGGTACCTATATATTCAAGAATAAAGATAAATATATAGGTAGTTGGACTAACAATAAGATGAATGGTCAAGGATATTATTATTTTTCAAATGGTAAGATATTTGGTGGAACTTGGGATAATGGGAAGCAGATAGGGGGTAGTTATAAATGATTAAATTTCCCGAAATAAAGAGAAGTATATATGACTTTCTAGAAGAGGAAGAAGGAAATGTTAATAGAAGCAAGATAATAATGATTGGTTCATTAATGATATTGGCAGGAATTATGATATCACAGGAGGCCTTTGCAGGGCATAGATCCCATAGTTCTCACAGTTCTCATAGTTCCCATAGATCAGGATCGGGATCATACCATAGTTCTCATGTATCCCATACTTCACATGTATCTCATACTTCTTCAACTGGAGGACATGCTTCGCATGTATCACACAGCTCCGCACCTGCTCATAGTTCTGCTCCAGCACAATTACTACCGAAACCTGGTTTAGCTCCTGTTGAAGAGGTATCTGTATTTCAAGAACCACAGATTCCACCGGATACAAATCCTATAGAATAGGGGGTAGCTATGGAAAGAAATTATATTATTAGGAATGAAATAGCTAGAATAGTAGTGGATAAGAGTATTTATTCACTTGAGACTTGTATGAAATCTTCCTATGTTTTTATAGATGGATTTTATATATATCTTGATATTAAAGATAATAAAATCCTTATCGAAATGAAAAGTAAAGAGAAGCATAACACAATCACAGAAGATGACATAGGGGAATTTTACAATGAGCTTCTAAACCAATCCATTAGAGAAATGGTATATTATAAAACTAAGGGAATAAGAGAGATAATTATGGCTAGGGCTTTACATAATTCTTGCATAGAGATTTCCGAATCAGATTTTGACACAAATGAACAGAGTTTTGATGTCGAAAATATAGCAAGAGATTGGTATGAGGAGAATTGCAATGAATAATCAGATAAGCCTTAATAGGATGATATTTCCTATGGATGTTATCTTAAAGGCTATAAATAATTATAGGGATATCTGTTCTATTACTCCAAGGGTAATGGAAAACTATGTTATTTGTACAATAAACTATCAGGAAGATGAGATATCTTTGATCAGGGATGAATTTTGCAATTATTTAATAGCATTAATCAATAGTAAAGGAAATCTCAATGACTAGCCTTTATAGATACTACTTAATTATTATGGCCCTGATTATTGGTCTTGTTTCCTCCATATCAGATATTAAATATGGTAAAGTTTATAATAAGAATTTAGTTTTTATTATAGCTATTTCATTTCCAATTGTAGTTTTAAACTTTTTAAGATATGACTCAATTTTAAGGACAGGTTATTTAGTCAATTTAGCCATTTGTATCCTCTTAGCTCTTTTGCTCTATAAGTATAGGATATGGGCTGCAGGGGATGCAAAGTTGATTTGCACTATTATTTTTCTTTTGCCTTATGATGCAACTAACTTTTTTTCTTTAGTAAAGTACCACGGGATTTATTTATTTTCTTTAACTTTTGGTTTGGCATATGTTTATGTTATTTTTGACAGCATTTATCATAGTCTTAGGAATATTGAGGTTATTAGCAATAGGTTTAAAATCATGGTGATTACTAAAAATAAGATAGGATTATTTTTAGTAAAATGGATTTTTGGAGTTACCCTTGGTAATTTCACATTTATGATGATGACTAAGTTATTTTTAGCTTTAGGATTGCCTAACTACATTATTTATATTATAGTTTTTTTTGTGGTAAGTGGTGTATATTCTTTTATTGAAAATAGTAAGCATAAATATATTATTTATCTAGTTTCTGGCATTTTATTATTTATATGGGTATTTTTTTCTGATGGATTCAATTTGCTAGCAGGCATATATGTTAACTCTTTTATTATTGTAATTCTTGTAATGGTTATAAAGTTTTTTACAGATATTTTTAACTATGAGGGTATTAAAGTGGAATCTCTTAAAAGGGGAATGGTATTATCTTTTGAGTCATGTCTAGTATTGAATTTATTTGGTTTAAGCATATTTACAGATGAGACAACTCGAAGCAGACTAAATGAAGAGGAAACAAAGCGGATAATAGAATGTGCTACAAGGAGAAGTATCTCCATGATTAAAATAGTTAGACTGATGCCATTTTCTATATTTATTTTCTTAGGTATGATTTTGTATCTAATTATTGGGAGGATTTAGTAAATGAATGATTTGAGGGTCATCAAGGAGGAAGTATTATATATTACCAATAAATGCAATTCAAATTGTATTATGTGTCCCGATTCTGAATCGAGGAGACGAAAGAATATTGGTTTGACTGTGGATGATATTTTGGAGCAGATAGATGAATATCCAGAGGATTTAGAATTTGTTTGTATAACGGGGGGAGAACCAACCCTAATAAGGTATGATTTGATAAGGGTGTTAAGAAAATGTAGGGATAGATTTAAGAATACAGATTTTTTACTACTTACTAATGGTAGGAGCTTTTCGGATTCAAAATATTCTTTGGAATTTTATGAAGCTATCCCGAGATTTCTTATGGTGGGGATTCCTATATATCATTTCTCTGAAGAAGGTCATGATAGTATTACCCAAAGTAGGGGAAGCTTTGTACAGGCTGTAAAAGGAATTGACAATTTACTTAGCTTAAATATATCAATAGAAATCAGAGTGGTTGTAATGAAGATGAACTATAAAATCCTTAAGGAAATTGCAAACTTTATTTCTGAAAGATTTAAAGACATTAAGAGAGTTAATATTATGTCTCTCGAGGTAATGGGAAGTTCCTTTGTTAATAGATCCAGTGTGTGGGTTGATCTAAGCGAGATTAATGCATATTTAAAGGAAGCTGTAAAAATATTGATAAAGGCTGGGATTCAGGTTCAACTATATAATTTTCCTCTTTGTTATGTTGAAGAGGACTTATGGAGTCTATGTCAAAAAAGTATTTCTATTGAAAAGGTTAAATATTCCAATGATTGTTACGGATGCAAGGGCAAAGAACAGTGCGGGGGATTTTTTAACTCTACATATTCGGTCATAAAACCGAAAGTTTATATTATTGAGTGAGGATGCGATATGTATAATTATTTCAATTTTAAAAAGCATGGCAATGATATGCTTATAACCAATGACTTGGGTCATTATTCTTTTCTAAGTAATGATCAATTTAGGAACTTATTGCTTGATTCAACAAAATTAGATTCAGATAAATTTTCTGAGTTAATTGATAAGAAGTTTATAACTAATGGGAATAAAGAAATTTTCATTAATGATACTTATCATCATGTTAGAAATTACAAAGATTATTTGTTTCATGGTGCAAATCTACATATTTTTGTTGTAACTCCTAGTTGTAATCAAAGTTGTATTTATTGTCAAGCGAGTGGATCAAGTATAAGAAAAGATAGTATGAAAGAAAATGTTGCTAAACGATCCGTAGAAATAGCTTTAGAATCGAGAGAAGATTTTCTGACCTTTGAATTTCAAGGTGGAGAACCTTTAATTAATTTTGATATTATTAAATATATTGTAGAGTATACAGAAAGAATTAAAGGGGATAAAATTATTGAGTATAATTTAGTTTCCAATTTGATGCTTTTAACTCAGAATATGATTGATTTTTTTCATAAATACAATTTTAATATATCTACTTCAATAGATGGAGATGAGGAACTACATAATATTAATAGGCCATCTTGTAATGGAAATTCATATAGAGCTATGGAAAAAGGAGTAAGTCTTTTAAAGAAATCAGAAATCAACGTTAGCGGCATTCAAACTACTACTAGATATAGTCTATCAAGATATAAGGAAATAGTGGATACATATGATATATTAGGTTTAACGGATGTATTTATAAGACCACTGACTAAGCTGGGTAATGCCAAAAAGATATGGAATCGGGTTGGTTATGATGCTGAAGAATTTATTAAATTTTATGGAAAAATCTTAGATTATATTATAGACTTAAATAAGAGCGGTAAATTTATTAGGGAAGGATATACCCTAATCTTACTAAACAAAATACTTGACCAAAGAGGTATTAATTATATGGAACTCCGTTCACCATGTGGAGCGGGGATAGGGCAAGTAGCCTATTTCTATGACGGAGGGTTATATACATGTGATGAAGGCAGAATGATGGCCGAAATGGGTGACAATAGTTTTTATATGGGAAGTATTTTTGATATAGCCATAAACGATGTAGTAAACTGTCCTGCATGTAAAGCAGTATGTTCTGCTTCGTGTCTTGAAGCAATTCCATATTGCAGCGATTGTGTGTATCAACCTTATTGTGGAGTATGCCCTATTATTTCTTATTCGGAAAATAGTAGCCTTTTTTCAAAGGGACCTATGGATTTTACATGTAAAATACATATGGGAATTTTAGATATATTATTTGAAAAAATTAAGGATGAAGAAGTATTGAGTATTTTTAATAAGTGGATTAACTAGTTTTGTTATTTTGAAGTTGGTCGTAGGTATATAAGGTAATCGTTGAATGAAAAGAAGAATACTTCCTTGGTTGTTGGTTTTCTTGTAACTGACATTGATATTTTTCTAATCCTATAAACTTGCATCCGATTAAACAAATTGAGTAGAGGGGTTACTGAAAAGATAGTTGAAACTATTGAAAAGGTAGATCCTGATGTAGAGATTAAGATTAGGAGCTTTAACCATACTATCACGAAATACGCACATTTCTTTTCCTATTTAGTCTTGGGAGTATTTTGGGCAGCGGAACTAAGAAGTTGCGGAGTAAATGGGTATAAAATTATTGGCTTTACTACGTTAATCTGTCTACAATATGCACATAAGTGATGAAGCACATCAGTTATTTGTCCCAGGAAAAGATGGGTAAGTTAGAGATATAGTTATTGATAGTGCTGGAGCATTGGTTGGATTGTTGGAATATGTGGGGTTAATTTGGAGGAGATGAGGGCATGGGCTTGGTCTCTTTTTGTAGTTGTGAATAATTTAGTCGGAGGTTGAGGAAGGATTCTATAAATATTGCATATTCAAGGATCTTTCAAAATTTATCTGGAAAAATAAATATTGATAATATATATTGGCTAGAGATCCAGAAATCATAGTTAGAGATTCTATAGCAGGACACAAATCAGTGGGCGTAGTCCTTGATATTTCCGAAAAATACCAGATGATTCAATGTGGATAATGATATCAGAATAAATATGTTTTGCTTTTGAATCGTGTAAACCTTGCAATATTTGAAAATGTAGAATATGAAATATATTCAACTAAACAGTAAAATATTAATTAAAAAATGGCCCCTAAAATTAAAATACTATACATATATTAAAATGACATAAGTAAAACATAGGTAACAATTACTCGTATCATAAAAACATAGGTAAAAAAACCCAAATTTTACTCATGTTCTATTGTAATATTGTAATAGGAAGGACTTATCTATATAATACATATTATTGAATAAAATAGAAGTGGGAAAATGACTAGTACATTATCTAAGTTACCATCAAATGTTAATCTTGAAAAAAATATATTTTAAAACAATTAGCTAGATCCCACAGGGCTTTGGCAGAACTAAAAGGTTTTTGAGAAATGATACCTAACAAGAACATATTAATAAATGCAATAACAATAAAACGAGGCTAACACGAAGTTAGAGAAATGATAAAGCATAGTAATATCAATAGTTTAATCCATTGAATGTCATCTATACAATCAATGGATTTTTGTTATGGAAACATATTCATAGATAGGGATGGTAAATATTATATATTTTTATTTATAGTGCCTAATGAATTAAAGCAGTAAAATGAAGATGACTATATTAAAAACATTCGTTCTGATTACACTAATATGTACAATAGTTTTAAATATAAATAGATAAATAGAAAGGAGATCCCATAATGTCTAAAAAGAAAAATGATATAAGTATTCGTTCAGGTGCTGCAGAATACTTGACATACGTTGCATTCATAGGAGACCAGGTTGATAGTATTGAAATGCGCTACGAAGATGAAAACATTTGGTTGACACAGAAAATGTTATCAACACTTATGATGTAGATGTTAGGACAATTAATGATCATATTCAGAAGATATATGCAGATGCCGAGTTAATCGAAGAATCAACTATCCGAAATTACCAGATAGTTCAAACCAAGGGGACAAGGCAGGTTAATTGTAGTGTAAAGCATGTTTCTCCTTACCTTGATATAGCTGAGTTGCAGGCTATGCGACATATACCAATGACTATGGGAGATTGGGAAAAACAATTAAATGGATTTTTAACATTAATGGATCGAGATGTTTTGCGGGATTCGGGTAAAATATCAGCCTAACCTGCAAAGGCACATGCAGAAAGTGAATTTGAAAAGTATAGAATTATTCAAGATAGATTATACGAAAGTGATTTTGATAGAGTTTTGCAATTAAAAAAAGAAGTAAAGAATGAGGAAAATATATACAAATGGGATAAAAGTGATTATTCCACCAAGGGCTTACTGGGTACCTACGACATCTTTATTGTCACCTCAAGGCATGTGGAATCTATAATCCTGTTGCAACATAAAAATAGCTAAATAATATGAAGAAAAGACAACATAATTGAGTTAGAATTATTCCTCACTATAGGACAAAAGTGTCTCTACTAATCCCCTATCACATACGATATAATCAGATTATAAAGGAGGTAGAACATGGAGTCATTTGCAAAAAAGATAAAAGAATTGAGAGTGGCAGCTGGATTAAGTCAAGAGAAGCTTGCAAAACAGTTAGGAACCACGGTAAAATCGATACAAAGGTATGAGGGGGGATATAGACCAGATACTTATGCCTTAGTTAAACTGGCAACATTTTTTGATGTTTCTGCGGATTACTTGCTTGGACTGAGGGGCTATAAAGAACAGATGGAAGAGCGCAAGCACAAATTAAAGGGAGAAGATGGCTACAACGAATTATATAGTCACTACTTGAAATGCTTGAATAATTATGAAATAACAGAGGATGCAGAGTATTACTGGATTGAATTGAAAGATGATTATATTGGGGGACAAACCCAATGGATAGGATGGGCAGACAATGAATATAAATTAGAAATTAGAAGATTACGACCAGTAAAGCCAAAAGGTGCAATAGAAGCTTGTATGCAAGTTATAGAAAAACCAATGGTTATTAATAGTCAGTTAGATGCTGCTGTTTTCTTAATATATGGAGGGCAGGCAATTGTACGAGCAGATATATGTGAACAATATTTACCAGAATTTATGGAGGATTTCATCACAGAAAATCCAGAAATAAAGGTGTTACGAGAATTAGAGCAGGTGTGAGATACCTTTATGGGCATTATGGTTGTAAGTTGATTTTCATATGTATTTTATAGGTGCTATATTTTAGTTTATAAAATAATAGGAAAGGGAATAAAATAATATGGGACAAGAGGAATGGAAACGTATGGGTAAAAAAGACGGATATTATTCTAGTAGCAATGCCTAAAGGAGAATTGAATCACAATTATGAAAAATTCATTAAAGATATAAAACAAAGTATAAAGAAGGAGCGTTTGAATATTGTTATAGCAGTTAATAGGAAAATGATTTTATTATATTGGATGATTGGAGATAAAATATTAGTAAGTCAGAGTAAATTAGGCTGGGGTGCCAAAGTAATTAATCGTATGTCCAAGGATTTACAAGATGATTTTCTTGGAATGAAGGGATTTTCAGCGAGAAATTTGCAGAATGTTGGCAGGAATATAAAATTGTGCAAGAGGTTATTGCACAAATTCCTTGGAGCAGTAACATTTCACTAATGGATAAGATAAAAGTTAGTGGGTAAAGGATGTTGTATGCACAAAAAATTATTCAAAATGGATAGAGTAAGTCTATTTTAGACTTCCAAATTTCCACAAAACCAATTATGAGAGAGGGAAAAGCAATTAATAATTTTGAAAAACTTTTAATAAATAGTTAGTTTTATATATTATTCACCAAAGGAAAGAGAAACTATTGCAAGACCTAGCATAGATGAAGTTATAGTATTTAGGAAAATACCAAGAAGAAGTATTCAAGTTCCCCTATACTATGGTGGTACAAACAGTCCAGATTTTATGTATGTTTTGAAGAAAAAAGATGTAGATTATGTAGTTAATTTTATTGTGGAAACTAAGGATATTCATAGAAAAAGTAGCCTTAAGGATGATGAAAATATGAGAATAGAATCAGCAAGGGGATTTTTCAAAGCAATGGAAGAAGATGGGTTGAATGTATCTTTTGAAAAACAAATGAGGACTATGATTAAGAAATTGGTGGATTGAGTGAAAAAGGGGTGATTAATTTATATGGGAGGAAAAGAAACCTCAAGAGGGATATTTTATCAAGCATTAGTGGCTGTATTAGAAGCCTTAAAAGAAGATAGTTGGACTGAAATTTCTGTAGAGCTTGAAACTAATGAAGACAAAGTGGATATAGGACTATTTAATGGAGATATGTTGAATAAAGCAATTCAAGTTAAATCTTCTATAAATGCTTTTGGCTTAACAAAGGTTAAGGAATGGATAGATGATATCTATGAAGATACCAAAAACACAGAATTATCATCTAAAGAATGCCAGATTTGTTTAATTGGATCAGTAAGTGAAGGTGTTTCGGGTTTATCAAATGCCCTTGAAAAATATTATACTAATAAATTAGATGATAGTAGTCAGAAAATATTAGAAAGTTTTGATGTAGAAAAATATAGTAATACAAAGATTTCAATAGAAATACTGTCAATAAGCTTAGACCATTTAATGGGAATTACTAGAGATAAACTGAACTATTATTTAAGTCAGAAAAGTATCCAATTAAGTCAGGAACAATTAGTATTAGTAACAAATGCTATTGCAACAGAAAAAATGATACTCTCTTCAACGGGTGAAAAAATATCTAGAGAAAGCTTTGATAAAAAATTAGAAAATTGGATATTAGAATTAAGAGATTATGAAATGAGGAAAATTAAAAAAGTCTCAATAAGAAGCTTTAAACGAGGAACCTTAAAGACACATAATGAAGCGGACTCTTCAATTTGCTTTATAAATATGTTTGAAGAAAGATATTTAAAAAATGGATTACATTGGAATAAAGATATTTATAGCAAGTTATCAGAAGAAATTATGAATATAAGTAACCCAGACTATAAATATGAGTTACACATAAATGCACATACATCTATTACGTTTGCTATAGGAAGATTATTCGACAGTAAAAGTGGAATTGAATCTTATCCTGTTCAAAGTACAGCTTTTTCTGGTGAACAAAAATGGAATATAAGCCAAGATTTAACCACATATGAATCTTTAATTACTAACTGGAAAGAAAATGAATATGGAGAAGACATTTTTGATTGTGCATTAATAATTAATATTACACGTGATATATATGAGGATGTAAAAGAATATTTACAAGATGAGGATATAAAAGTAAAAAAAATAATAAATTGCAAATTACCTAAACAATCTAACAATACGATCTTAAACGGAAATCATGCAAAACAACTAGCAGATGAAATTATAAATATTTTAAATAATAGAGAACGAAAAGAAAGATTAGCGGTATTACATGTATTCATAAGTGCTCCAGTTGGATTTGTATATTATTTAGGAACTCTATCAAGAGGAATAGGATCAACGATTATTTATGAATATGATTTTGAACAGAACCATACTGGAACTTACAATCCTGGAATATCATTTCCAAATAAGTATGATAATTAATTAGTATTTAATTGTAAAGTTTAGAGGTTGTGTAAATACACATAATAACTATTTTATAAATACAATTAGGAGGGAATTGAAATGGCTAATCATATGAAAACTTATTTTAGGGATTTTTTAAGGGAAATTAGGCTGACTGATAATCAAGTAAGTGAGCTTAAGAGTGCACATGAGACATTAAGAAAAAGGTTAAATGGTTATGATGACTTAAAAAATATTGTAATAGATACTTTTTTACAAGGAAGTTATAAGAGATCAACAGCGGTGAGACCCAAAAATGGCAGCCGTTCAGATGTTGATATTATTATAGTAACTAACTTGGATAAAGATAAAGTGGAACCAGATGAGGCATTAGAAAAGTTCCGTTCTTTTCTTGAAAAATATTACAGTGGAAAATTCAAGAAACAAGGAAGGTCATGGGGTATTGAAATGAGCCATGTAGATTTAGATATTGTTCCAACTTCCGCACCTTCAGAAGTTGAAGAAAAATCAATAGAAAATTTTTTTGTAAGGTCTAATGAAGATATTGAAAGTATTATTGGTGAAGATTCTATTTTTTATAAGATGGAAGAAAGTATAGCAAATTTTATGAATATGAGCAACAATTCTAAATGGAAAGATGAACCTCTTTATATCCCAGACAGAAATGCAGAGGTATGGGATAAAACTCATCCAATAGAACAAATACGATGGACTATTGAAAAAAATAAAGAGTGTAATGGACACTATATAAATGTGGTTAAATCTTTAAAATGGTGGAGAAAGGAAAAATATCCTGATGTTAAACATCCCAAAAGCTATCCTTTAGAGCATTTTATAGGTGATTGTTGTCCAAATGCGATTGAATCTGTAGCACAAGGAATAACTGAAACACTAGAATATATAGTTGAAAATTATCCAGTTAAACCTTTTTTAGAAGATAGGGGAGTACCGGAACATGATGTATTTGCACGGTTAACTAATGAGGAGTATAATGACTTCTATGACACTGTTAAAGATGCTGCTAAAATAGCTCGTAAAGCTTATGATGCTGAATCTACTACTGATGCAGCAAAGTATTGGCGAGAGCTTTTGGGAAATAAATTTCCAGAGGGACCTGAAGAAAACAATAAAAATAATCTTACAAAAAGAGAAACTCAAAGTAATAGTCTGGTTGGGGGAAGATTTGCTTAATGAAAATTACAGAAGATTTACTTATAGGGAGAAGAGCGGTTGATGAACTTAAGGAGTGTTCATTGATTCAAGATTGGAAATGGGATGAGAATTTTAATGTATGGTATTTCAAATTTTCATTATTAAATAAGAATAAAGGAGATTTTCCAGCTATTACGAATTGGTGTTTAACGGCTGAAGGCAATTATCCTAATGGTAAGATAGGAATATACCCTTCAGTAAATCATGGAATTACTAATACTTACTTTCACCAATCCAACAATGGATTGACTTCTAAAAACAATATATGGCGTGAAGGAAAATTATGCCTAGAAGTTCAGGGAGTAGCAGAAGGAATTTTTTCAAATGATGAACCCAAAGATTCTTATGCGAGAATACTTTGGCATTTAACTAGAGCTGTTAACTGGATAAATAAAGCATCTACAGGCACACTAATAGGGAACAACCAATGGCTAGAGCTACCTGATTTTAAGACTAATAACTTTTATAAAGTAATATCTTCAGAAGATATTGTATCTGAAATGATTTGGAATGATTGTGAGTATAATAGCGGATATGCTAACATGTATATATTAAAAGATGATATACTTATAATTAAAGAGTATATGTCCAGAGACGGTAATGTAGCAAATACTTATAAATGGGGAAAATCAATTGAAGAAGAAATAGCTAGTCAAGAACCTATTAAAGCTATCTGGATTAGAATGAAATCACTACCAGTAATCAATGGCTGGCAGGCACCAAATACTTGGTATGAACTTAAGAAAGCTTTAAAGGAACAAGGAATGGATTTAATTAAAATGATACGAAAATTATCACCTAATATCAGAGATAAAAAAAGACATTTTTTATTAATCGGGTTTCCTTTCCAAGAGAAAGTAGGACAAGATAGATATATCTATCAATGGAAATCAATTTTTTTACCAACTCTTTCATTTGGTGAAGGATATGCCAATGGTTTTAGAAAAAATGAATTGGGTTGGTTTGAAAATGATAAAAGAACAATATATAGAGATGAGAACAGGTTGGAATGGACTAGAGATGAAAACTGGAGTGCTTACTCTTCCTTACTTAGGGGAAGGTATGATACAAAAGTAAGGCAAAGTAAATATTTAATTATTGGTGCTGGAACATTATCTGCATATTTATGTGAGCAATTAGTAAGAAATGGTGTTGAGGATATAACTATCTTGGATGATGATTTTTATAAGATAGGAAATAACAGTAGGCATATTCTTCACTTTAAGGATGTTGATAGCATAAAATCAGAAGCATTAGCAAAGATGTTAAATAATATAAACCCTCATGCTAGAATTAAGAGTATCAAATCAAAACTGGATGTTAATAATATTACTATATTAAATCAATATAATGTTATTATCGATTGCTCAGCTAATGATGAGGTTATATTCAATATCTCAGAACATAAACAGAATTGCAAAGGTATTATTTTTTCAGTTTCATTTGGGTTTAAGGCAGATAATTTATATTTATATTGTTGCGATATGCAGAATTTAATTTACAGAGATTATAAAAATTTCTTTTTTGAAGAAATAAATAAGGACAGAAATAATATGGATTTTCAAGAATTGCCACAGGATGGAATTGGATGTTGGAGTCCCGCTTTTCCAGCTTTTACATCTGATGTAATGCTTGCTTCTGCAACAGCAACTTCGATAATTAATAATTATATTACAAATAATGATAATAAGACTAGAGGATTTATATATAAGAAAAAATATAATAAAGATGGATACTTTATAGGATACGAGGAATCAAATGCGATATAAAAATAATAGAAATAATATTATTATAGATGTTTCAATGAATGTAATGAATAAGGTATTTCGAATATGTGATGAAGTTAAAAATCATGAAACAGGCGGAATTATTATTGGATATTACTCTGTGGATTTGAAAAAAGTTATAATAACAGATTTTACTTTTCCACCAGATGATTCAAAATTAGGTTCAACATGGTTTATTCGAGGGATTAAGGGACTTAAGAAATTGCTGAGCAATAAGTGGAAGGTAAACGAGTATTATTTAGGAGAGTGGCATTTTCATCCTAATAATTCGGCTAATCCAAGTTATCAAGATAAAAAACAATTGTTGGAAATATCAAATGATGCAAGGTTTGCTTGTCCAGAACCTATAATGTTGATAACATGTAAAAATATAATAGGATATGATGTTAGTTTAAATATGTGGTTTGATGGTAAGTTAATTAAATTCTATGAAGAAAAAATAAATTAATACTTTTTTATTTGTGGATATTAGGCTCCAGTCATTGCATAAAACCTTACGGTAATCAATCAAATGGATTACATGCTCTCGCCTGAACAATGCTTATCAGTAATGGAAAACAAGGCTGCTGTAAAGGTGAACAAAGGAACAAGAAATGTAAAAAATTCGGCAAGCAAAATATAGGCAGACCACTTGATGAAAAAATCGAACTACTTTCCTCAATTTAATATATGGGAAACCCGAAACTTAATGAAGACGGTACTATTACAACGGGCATTTTTTAGTTTCAAGATGGTGTATACAATTGTGCCTGACCGTCAATTAAGAAGTTGAAAAAGCCTGTTTCAGTCACTTCTACATATTGCGGATGTTGTGCTGGGCACTTTTATATCATTATCAAAACGCCTTGCAGGTTAAGTTGAAATTGAGAGAAATCAAATCTTTTTTAATTAATACAAATGCTTTAAAACCTTGTGAGTTTATTTTTGAAGTAATATAGATGTTTTGATTAAAAAGCATATTCTACCGCCAAGGGGTTAATATCAATCTATGGCATCATTATTGTCACCTCAAGGCATGTTGAGTGTGTGACTTTATTAGTGAAAGAATAGTGGATAATAAAAATTGAATATAGTTGGAGAATTGCTTAGTTGGGTAATATGTAATATAATACGATTAATCAAATATATAATTACACAATAAAATATTTTTCAACATAAAGGAAGAGGACAGAATAGATGATGCTATTTTGTTCTTTTTGCTTATTAGGGATAAGTAATAATATTAGAAAACTAATAATTATAATTTAACTATTGCTATGCAAATATGCGGTAAAGTTATATGTGGATTATTTTAATCATGATGATTGATTTTCCTAAGAATATTTTATGGGAAGTTAAATAAGCTATGCAGAAAGTAAATATTTAAAACATGAGCATATTAAGAGAAAAAGAAAAGAGCAAATGAAATATGTATTAAATTATTTTATATTGATTTAGCTATTATATATGTTAAATTGTAATAGTAACAAATTATAAAATCAGAAGTTGAAAATGAAGATTATTTATATTATCAAATATGACATGCTGTTGTCAACATCAGTTTACAATGTACAATTCCCAAACCACCCCCATTGTCACCTTGAGCGAAGCGACACATCAAATTTCGCGGGTCAAGTTGATCCGAAGTGGGGGGCTTGGGGCGCGACCCCAGCAAGCAATTCAAGTGTGTACGGATATTTGAATTGCTTACCGTTTAGTGACAGGGTAAAATATTCGTAAAAAATATTTTTAACTTGACGTGCTATTCTCTTATTAACTATGATAAAGTAAATTAAAAACGGAGGGAAATAAAATGGCAAGAGTTTATGGAATAAAAAAAGGATTAGCGAAAAATAATGTTGATGACAAAACCACTAAAGAGATAATAGGCAACAGCAACCTCGTCAATGTGATTGAGCGGATGGAAAATACACTTGACTCAGATACCCTGCATCAGATTTTGGATTCGAACGCGTGTACCGGCGGTAAGGAATTTTTAAAACGATGTGAAAAAATCGGCAAGGAAATCGTGGGTAAAACATTGAGTGAAAGGATAGCTCATGTCAACAGCATATCTTCCGACTCCGAAAAAATCATCCTCAACGCTGACAACACATTATCAGTAAAATGGTCTTTTGATAACAATGGGAAATATAAATGCGTCTGCTCTGCCACCGTTATAACAGGCGTAAAGGTTTCAGAGCTTGCTTTGGAAAACAACAACGCTGGCGATTGCGTCATGCCGCTTTCGTATTGTTACTGTTGCGCCGGGTCAGGCCGTCGCCACTTACAGTTACAGCTTGGTGTTGAACTGAAAACAAAAGAAGTAATTTCTTCGCCGATAAACAGCAAAGGTGAAAAGCCATGCGAATTTATTTTTCAAATTGTGGGTTAGCCCCATGTTTGAAAACGTTGCAAGTAGTATTAGTATAATATTGTAGACATGATTTTCCGAATGTTACAAAATATAAAAAAGGAAGGAAGCGTCTATAAAGACAAAAAGATGTACAGAAGAATATAAAAACATAATTGCAGAACTTTATAATTCTGGTAAAACACTTGCTGAAATTAATAGCGAATATGGTCTGTTTAGTACTAACATAGGTTAAGAATTCAAAACCCGTAGCAGTAGATAAAAATAAAACAATTACTCAAGGTGATTAGCAAGCCATTGGAAGCAATTGCTTACCAAGTATTTCGATATAAAATATCGATAAATTTAATAGAAAATTGGAAGGACTTAAAATTGTTTTTCTTATTACTAAAATCGGAAAGATATGTGTCAGAATTAGAAGATAGCGAAGGAAATCATATTGAGTTCTAACAACGCAGGTTGAAAAAATAACTACTTGTAGAATAATTTGAATACACTGTATAATTCGATAAATACCCTTACACCAAGGAACCAATAAGTCTTGTTGACATCACTATTGTACCCTCAACCCACGTTGAAGCAGCAATTCTGATGACGCATTGTGGTTTAGACAAGGAATAATAGGGCGTTTGACAGATGACATTGGATGATCGGGGATATTTGGGGAGGAAATAGTTAGATTTGATTGATATATTGATAGGGGAATTATATATTATAGATGAACAATTAGTAGTAAAATGTGATATCGGAATCTTAGTTAGGGGTGAATTATATGAAGATAAAAAAGTTTTTATTAACTATGTGTCTAATTTTATGTTTTGGGTTAATTTTGGTATCGTGCACATCAAACAATGTAAGTTTAGAATTTTTAATTACACCAGACGAAATAATAATACACAGTAACAATCAACTCATGGCATTAAATAAAATAGAAGATAAAACAAAGGATTTTATCAAATCATGCAATGAAAAGTATGATGACTCTACAAAAATGTCTGAAGAAGATATGAAAAAGGCTGAAGAAATTCAAAATAAATTATTGGATACTATAAATTCAGGGAGAAAAATCGAAAATAAAATTACTATCGAAGATATATTCAATCAGCTTAGAGAACTTGAGGGTGTATATGTTGACTCATTTGAAGAAGATGTTATTGTTAGGATTGATTTAATTGAAGACTCAAAAACAGAATCAGTCGTTTCTTTAGAGAATGCTTATCTTAGGACACTTATTTTATTAGAAGATGGTAATATGATAATTCCTAAAGGGATAATGTCTAAATCTGAAACAGGGCTTGAACCAACTGGTAAACTTGAATATATTAAAGTAAAACTTCCTGAGGAATTAAAATTTGAACTTGAAGAACTTGCTAAAGATTAAGTCATATTTTTTATATTAAACGTAGCAATGATAATTCTTGGCAGCTAAACATATGTTAAATATGAAGAGGGTATTTAAAATGGGTATACTTTTTATTTTATTTATAATTTTTATTTTTATTAACTTGTTTTGCTAGTAAATTTGAGATTAGATAAATTTGCCAATTAGTTTTTGAAAAAAGATATCTCTTAAGAAAATAACTTAGAAATATTATCCGAACATGAGTTGTTTAATGTGTCCTAGATCTATGTCATTCCCCAGCATATGATTGATACTATAACAAAGATTATGGGTTAAAATCTTTGTTATAAATCTTGTAACAAGATCCAATAAAGATTTAGTTGAATCTTATTGATATTTAGTTGCCCAGATAATTGTGAAAAAGTGGTTTCAACTCCTATTCTGAGTTTGAAAATATGTTGACGAAGCCCTTTTGGATGAGGGTTTTTAACATTATCGCTTTTTATAAATAGCAGCTGAAGTTCTTTTTTAGTCTCTAAATCTGGAGATAAATACTTATTGGCATATCCCTTATCATCTAGAATAGTTATATGGTCATAGGCTTCAACCAACTCCCATACAGCTTCTCTATTATCAATATTGGCTGGAGTAAGGACAAAATCTGTAACATAATCATCAATTGTAGTGAGAACATGTAATTTAAATCCATAATAGGTTTCTTTTTTGAAAGCACAATATGTATAAATGAAGGAAGTGTAAACAAGATTAAACCGATTATAAGGAAGAATCATTCTTACATTCACATTTAATTCTACAAAAGAAAATTCAAAGTTCCTCAAAAATAGTAAAAATAATATGTTAATATTTGCAATTAATAAGTAAAGAAATTGGTGAATTTTAAAAAAGATTTAAAGAACTTTTAAAAATCTTGTAGGGAAAACATTCTTTCAAACGTTATTTAGGTAAGAGAAGAAAAAGCTCTATAAAATGAAAGGATGTGATACCAATGGATAATATATTGATGGATTATATCACTGATAAATATGATGATAGTAAAAAGAAAGGTTATTTGTGTAGATTAGGAATTCAATGTCATCCAAGTAGATTAAGTTATGGAAAGAAAAAGCAATATAATTAACGAGATATTTAAATATTAATGTACTGTAAGTAGATTCTGTTATTCAGGAAATATTTTTTACAAGAGTGAGAAAATTATTTTAAAATCCCTTTCTTTGAATTTTTAATTTTTTCGGAACATAGATATCATTCTTTGTGAGGGCATTGTTTGTTTCTGTTCATTTGATTTAGCTATGGGAATAAAAAGATAACTTTTGTATTTTATGTTTATGGGAATGATAGAAAAGGAGGAAACTTTATGAACAATTTAAAATGGAAATCATTAGTTGCTCTTTTATTAGGCTTTACGTTACTTATGGGACTTGCTATAACAGCATATGCAGATAATACTCCAGATGAGATATTAAGTGGTTTATCGGTGGAAGAAAAAGAAAATTTGCAGAAATACGATGAGACATATTTGGTGAAACAGAGCAAAGCATTAGAAAACTACACAAAATTGTAGGAGAAAATTGTTAATACAAATGCAAGAAAGAATAATTTTCTTTCCGAAGAATATGGAGGAGCCTATACAGATGATGATTGGAATTTAGTTGTGTATTTAAAATCTGTTTCGGAAAATTTGGAAAAACAAATATATGAGATTGATTCAGATATTATCATTAAGCCATGTCAATACTCATATGTTGAGTTAACTAATACTATGAATCGTATCAATGAATTTAAACTAAATGGCGAAGATGACTTTGCAAATAAATTTAATTATTTCAAGCTTTCGGATTCATCAAATCGGATCATTGTCGAATTTGATGAGTTGACAGATGAGAATATAGCGGAGTTTAAGCGAAAAGTAACGGATGACTAGATGATTAGCTTTGCTCAATCAAAAGGGGAAGATATTGAAGACGTAAGTCTTAAACCAGGAGCCAAAATAAGTAAAAGCGGTTCAAGTGCATCAATTGGGTATTGTGTGAAAAGAAACAATGTAGTAGGAATTGTAACAGCAGCTCACTTTGCTTCTAGTGGTGATAGTGGTGGAGTTGTATATTCATATATTAGTTCAACTGGTGCAAGATTAACTTTGGGTATACACAAGGGAAGGCATGATGGCTATGCTCACTTTATTAAAGCAAATGAAATCAATTCAGCATTAAGTACTACTAGATATTAAAAGGTTACATTTCTTAAGATGGAGGCAAACATCTGTGAAAAGAATAATTGTCTTATTTATTGTATGTGTGATTTACTGTAGTGGTTGCCAACAAAGGAATGATTCAGGGAGTGAAATTTTGCAAGAAATAAATAATGAAAAAAGTAATAGTATGAAACAGGTTGATAGTGAACAAAATATTTCTGTTGATGATGTAACGATGGTGATTAATAACTATGAAAATGTTATTACAATGGAAATGAAAGATATTACAGTTGATATTATCAATAATAGTGGTGATACGATAACGGTTGGTTATAATTATAAAGTACAACATTTTAATAAAAATGTATGGGAAGATGTACCTCTTTCAGTATCATATGAAGATATACTCTATGACATTGATCATGGTAACAAAAAAAGTTTTGTTTGCAGTTTAGAGGGGATTCAATTTTACCAGGGAGGAGAATATCGTATTGTTAAAACAATATATACAGAATAAGAGACGTATGATTTATCTGTAGATTTTCATGTTAAATGATATTTTAACACGATAGCATTTATCTGATAGAAGCATATTAATCAAAGGTTATGGTTTTTCCAGAACCTTTTTGCGTTGGAAAGAACTACATGATAATATTGATTTATTTTTTCTAGGACTAATTTTTAGTAATACTTGATTTATAAAATTGCGGGGAGCGTAAAAGAAGTGAAGAGTGAAGTTACACAATTCTCAACTCTAGCTAAAAGTTTAACAAATATATGTTGAAAGTATTTATCTAACTGTATACAATTATCTTATGGTAAAAAGTTAGAGATGAGGAACATGATGGACTATATGTCAACAACACAAGCAGCAGAAAAGTTGCAATGTTAGTGCGTATGGTTTGAAATTTTGTAAAGAAAGTCGTATAAAAGGTGTAATTTGTTTTAGTAGAGTGTGAGTAATACATAAAGATACAATGAAGCCAACAGATCCTTGGAGAGAGGGGTGAGTAACTTGCTAACTTTATATTTATCCATGCTTGATAATGAACAGGAAAGAAAAAAGATGACAGATTTATATAAGGAGCATAAATATGTTCTTCTGCGATATGCCATGAAAATTACATTGTATGGATTTTCGTCGCTCAGCCGTTATTATAGTGAGGAATAAATGTATTGATATATTAAGAAAGCAAAAACCTTTTGCTAATAAATCAATAGAAGAATTAGAAATATTTCTTGAATCAGATGAGGTGCCTGTTGATGAGCAGATTCTATTCTTATCTGAATATGAACTTATTCGTAAGTATATGAATTCAATAGATGAAATAAGTAGGCAAGTATTGATTATGAAGTATGTTCAAAGCATGTCATATAAAGAAATTGGTGAAGAACTTGGCATGATACCAAAACATGTTGATACACGAGTTATGAGAGCGAAGGAAAAGGTTCGCAAGCTTATGGAGAAGGGAGAAAAATATGAAGAAAAATGAATAAACGTAAAGTAAATGACATGGTTTTTGAAGCATTATTCCGTCAGGCAGTCGTTGATGATTTTAATGAGGAGATTGATTCTATTCCGCCGAATGAACAACTCGCCAAGATATATTCATTTTCTCTGGAATTTGAAGTTCGGATGAAAAAACTTTTTGCAAAAAATCGTAGAAAAGATTTTGCCAAGGCTATCATGTTTTACAGTAGAAAGATAGCATCAATTCTTATTATCGTATTAGGGTTACTGTTCAGCACATTGCTTTTTAATACTGAAGTCCGGGCAACGGTAGGAAAGGTTCTTGTTGAATGGTATGAAAAATTTACTTCATTTACATTTAAAGATGGCAAAGTAATTGATAAGAAGAAAGATTGGACTTTGAATTACTTGCCTAAAGGATATGTACTGAAAAATTTTCAAATGCTTGGTAATATCACAAATATAGAGTTTATAAATAATCAAGGTGACAAAATTAGATTTTCTTATCGCCCAGAAGAGAGTATTACCAATATATCTGTTGATAATGAAAACCACGAAATAGATAGATGTATAATATTAGAGAATTAGGCGTTCTCTATAAGTTCCGTCAATGATCAGTTTGATAATGGTGTCATATGGAATACGAATGGTCATACTTTTGATTTGTGGGGTAAACTGCCTATAGATGAATTGAAAAAAATAGCAGAATCTATATTAGAAGAATAAACAAAAGATTCGCAGAAAAGGCTCTATAAAATGAAAGAATGTGGTACCAATGAAAATTAAAAGGGTTGCGACTTTTATTTTAATAGGAATGCTATTTCTAAGCCAAAGCACTCTAGTATTTGCAGAAATGTCGCCAAATGTAGTTCAATATGTTGATGTAGAAACACCCATTATTCCACAGTGGGAAAACACTAATGATGTAAAGCTTGATCTGTATTTTGCAGATGGTAAAGCAGAATGTGTAGGTATAATTAATGGGATTTCTGGTACTTCAAGCATATCTGCAACATTTAAGTTGGAGCGTAAGGGATTGTCGGGATGGTCACCTGAAAACTCTTGGAAAAAAAGTTCAAAAGGAGATTCACTATCATTTTATGAAACGGATGCTGTTGCAAAGGGATATACTTATCGGCTTAGTGTAACTGCAAAAGTTACAAGAAATGGAGTGACAGAAACAGTGAAGACTTCGGTAGAAGGGAAGTATCCAATTATGAAATAAAATCCAAAAGATATATATTAAAGAATTATTATAGAAGGGGTAGGTTTAAGCTATGTTCAATAAAAAGTTTATAACTGCCGTAGATAAATTAACATTAGGAATAGTAGTATTAGTACTTTTGGCTTTTGTGGGTTGTTCTTAAAAAGTGAATAACCCAAATAAAACTCAAATAAAAGAAAATTCGATAGAATCGATACCAAATAGAGAAGCTTCTTTTGAACCGCCAAAGAACTCAGTAGCAGAAATATTAAGTGATTTGGCTAATCAAAAATTTTCGATCAAAGAAGATCAAATTAGTGATTATGATTACGAAACCATTGCGAACTTTGGGAAAGCTTTTGTAAATCTTTATACTTGGAGCTGTTGCAGAACAAGAAAGAGTATCATTTGAAAATTATATCTCAAATGAAAACCTACTTAAATTTGTAAATAAGATGTTAGAATTGGAGCAAAAGAAGGAGTTAAAGGATGGAATTGGTGTGATTTTCGGTTTGGAAAATGAATTTAATGAATTAGAGTTCAGGATTCTCAATGAAAATCTTTGCTACTTAAACTTATATTTTTCTAACCAAGGATCTGGAATGAGTTGCAAAATGCTAGTTCAATCTTTAAAAAAGTCATTAAAAATTGTTGATTTATATTTTGGGAACAAGGATGGTGTAGATACCATTGTAACGGGTCACCATAAGGTTAAAAACTTGATAATCCAGAGTTATGGGATGACCAAGAATGGATTGATGGTGTTTTTGAAAAATTTGAATATGAACTTTTAAATAAGTAAAAAATGAGCAACACTATTAAATATCTTTAGAACCATATTACTAAACAAGATACAGAACAATTAATCTCAAAATCAATTAGTTGATACATGTGGAGATTCATATATTTTTGAAAATTTCACATATGATATTAACGAAGAGAAAATTGTAGGGACTGATAGGCTTGTAAACATTGACGTTTATGTAGATATGACGCTGACAAGGTCTGTGTCTGAAAACGCCTTTGTTCAAGGAATGCTTGATAAGATTGACGAGCTGGAAGGGAAGGATAAAGTTAATCGAAGAAAGTGAAATTCAACCTCTTATAATGGACATTGAAGAAGCCTATAACAATAAAAGGAATGTTCAAATGCTTTGTACACCATTAAATTAGGAAATTCCAAAATGGCAATGACAGATGACTTTGAACTTTTTTCATGGATTGATTTCCTTCAGGAAGAAGAATCACTTCTCACTAGCGTTGATAGCATCAAAAGCAGCAGAGAGGAGAACTAAGAAAATGTTTTTGATAAGGGATATAAAGCCGTTGAGGAAGTGATTAGCCAGAAGACATAAGCGGTAAATGGGTTCACCATTCTAATGGTTCTACTATAGGAGCTTTTAAATATATAAATTGCTTTAGAACAGGTCACAATAATAATGGTGGAATAGCTCCATATATGGTTGATAAGGGTTACTTTTACGAAGAAAGTAGCTGGACTAAAGCATTTG
>NZ_DAMCHJ010000001.1:236458-407217 GCF_032104385.1 Tissierella sp. | reverse complement strand
GGCTACATAAAATTAATAAAAAGCTCTATTACGTTGGTCGTAGTAGGGCTTTTTTTATGACCTATAAACTATGTTATATTTTAAATAAAGTTAGATTTATATAATATAATGGTATAATTATATTAGAATATAAATAGGAGTGGGCAATAATGTCTAAGAACGGGGTAAATTTATATAATCTAGCTAATTCTTTTAAAATAGGAATTTTAGTAGTAGATAAATATTGTAATATAAGTTTTTTTAATAATGAAGTTTTAAATATATTAGAATTATTTGATGAAAACAATCTAAACAGAAACCTATCTAATGTCCTATCTAATTTTAATATTAAATCCTTTTTAAATTCTAATAAAAAACATGAATCCCAGAAATTAAAATATAATGGCAAAGATATTATTGTAATAAAAAAGGCAATTTCTAACGATGATACTAAAGAAGGAGCTTATATAATTTTTCAGAAATTAGATACTTATAAAAAAATTATTAGACAGTTTGATGATGAGATAGAAGCATATTCTTTATTAAATACGGTGATGGAAGCTACAAATGATGCTATAGTATATGTAAATAAAGATGGATATATAGAAATGTTGAGTAATCCTTATGCAGAGTTTTTAGGAGTAGACAGAAAAAAAGCAATAGGAAAACATGTAAGGGAAGTTATAGAAAATACTAGGATGGATATTGTAATAAAAACAGGAATATCAGAAATAGCACAAGTTCAAGAAATAAAAGGTAGAAAAATGATAGCTACAAGAATCCCAGTGTTTGTAAATGGTAAAGTAATAGGTGCTGTAGGTAAAGTTTTATTTAAAGATGTAGATGAATTAAATTCATTATATATGAAAATAAATAAAATTGAGAAAGAATTAAATTTATATAAAGATGAATTTAAAAAAGTAAACAAAGCTAAATATGCTTTAGATAGTATTATAAGCATAAGCAAGCCGATGGAAAGTTTGAAAAATCTTACAAAGAGAGCAGCAAAGACTAACTCTAATATATTGATTTTAGGTGAATCAGGAACAGGAAAAGAACTATTTGCTCATGCAATTCATAATAACAGTAGACGTATAGATTCACCTTTTATAAAAGTAAATTGTGGTGCAATTCCTTATGAATTATTAGAATCAGAATTATTTGGTTATGAAGAAGGAGCCTTTACAGGTGCTAAAAAAGGTGGGAAGATTGGTAAGTTTAAGGCAGCAGATGGAGGAACTATATTCTTAGATGAAATTGGGGATTTACCTATGAATATGCAAGTAAAATTATTGAGGGTACTTCAAGATAAAGAAATAGAAAGAATAGGTTCTAATTTTTCAGAAAAAATTGATGTTAGAGTCATAGCAGCAACTAATAAGGATTTAGAAAAAATGGTATCTGAAGGTATGTTTAGATTAGATTTGTATTATAGATTAAATGTGGTTAGCATAAAAATTCCTCCCCTAAGAGAGAGAAAAGAAGATATACCCATTCTTTCTAGATATTTAGTAGATAAGATATCTAAAAGTGAAAATATAAGAGTAGATAATATATTAGATAATACATTAGAGTATTTAAAGAACTATGATTGGCCTGGTAATGTAAGGGAATTAGAAAATATTTTAGAAAGAGCTATAAATTTTCTAGAAGAAGAAACTATAATAAAACCAGAACATTTACCTTCTAAGATTACAGGGATGACACGAAATAAGCAGATGAAAAGCTTAAAGTCTATTTTAGAAGAAGTAGAAAAGCAATCTATCATAGATAGTTTAATAATTTCTAATGGAAATAAAACACTAGCTGCAAATGCTCTAGATATCAGCAGGACAAGTCTATATGAAAAGATTTCTAAATATAACATAGACATGTAATGTTATTTTTCTGACAATTCTTATAATTATCGGAAAAATTTACATCCAGATTAGATATAATAAAATAGTGTAAGGAAATATTTACACTTCATTAATTTAAAGTAAATTAATGTAAACGTAATCTTACATTAATCTAAAAAATTATAAATAAAAATAAAAGATTATCTAAAAACAAGTATATTATGATGGCAAATATACTTGTTTTTTTGTTTTAATCCAGATATTTAGATAAAAATCTAACATTAAAGTTAAATTCTAGTGGCACGAATTTTGCTATATTAATTATCGAATAAATTAAATTGAGGAGGTATAAAAATGTTAGGAAATAAAATATGTATCATAACAGGGGCGGCTAGTGGAATTGGATTAGCAGTTGCAGAAGCTTTTTCTAAAGATGGTGCTAAGGTAGTTATGGCTGATATTAATGAAGAAAGATTAAAAAATGAATCAGAAAGAATAAACGCAGATTATTTTAAGGTAGATTTAAGTACAAGACAAGGTTGTAAGAGTTTAGTTGATTATACTTTAGATAAATATTCAAAAGTAGATATTCTTATAAATGTTGCGGGAATTCAAACAGTATCTCCAATAGAAGATTTTCCAGAGGATAAATGGGATTTTATGATTAATTTGATGCTAACTGCTCCGTTTCTATTAACTAAATATGTATGGAATTCAATGAAGGAGCAAGGTTGGGGAAGAATAATAAATTTAAACTCAATTCATGGATTAGTAGCATCAGAATTCAAAGTAGCTTATGTTTCAGCAAAACATGGTCTTTCAGGACTAACAAAAACTGCTGCATTAGAGGGAGGCTCTTATGGAATAACTGTAAATTCAATTTGTCCTGCATATGTTAGAACCCCTTTAGTAGATAATCAAATTGATGCTCAGGCAGCATCCCATGGAATATCAAGGGAAGAAGTTATTGAAAAAGTAATGTTACAAAAAGCAGCAGTTAAAAAACTAATAGAGCCTGAAACTATTGCAGATGTGGCTAAATTCTTGTGTTCAAATGCAGGAGAACACATTACAGGATCAACCCTTACAATAGATGGTGGCTGGACAGCTGGCTAGAAATACTTTAGTTTAATAGAAAAACAAAAGATTAAATTATTAAAAACAAAAGATTAATAGAATATTGAGTAAAAGAAAAGGGGGAAATAAATTATGCTAGGTATTATTATTGGATTAGTGTTATTGATGTTCTTAGCTTACAGAGGATACTCTATAATCTGGGTAGCTCCACTATGTGCATTAGTAGTAGCTTTAACAGGTAAACTTGAGTTACTTCCAGCATATAAGGATACTTATATGACTGGTTTTGTAGGTTTTACAAAATCTTGGTTTCCTGTATTTATGTTAGGAGCAATATTTGGTCATTTAATGGATTATACTGGTGCTGCTAGATCCATAGCTCAATGGTTAACTAAAGTATTTGGTGCAAAAAGAGCAATTTTAGGCGTGGTTATTGGTTGTGCAGTATTAACCTATGGAGGTATTAGTTTGTTTGTAGTTGTATTTGCAATGTATCCTTTAGCAGTAGCTTTATTTAGAGAAGCTAACATTTCTAGAAAACTTATACCTGGAGCAATAGCTCTTGGATCTTTTACTTTTACTATGACGGCAGTACCTGGAACACCTCAAATACAAAACCTTATTCCAATGGATTATTTTCATACAACACCTACTGCAGCCCCTATAATGGGAACTGTAGCAGCTTTATTTATGTTTGGATTAGGTTATTCATATCTTATATGGAGAGAGAAAAAACTTTTCACAAAAGGTGATGTATTTACTGAACCCCCAAAAAAACAAGAAAATAATGAAGAGGTATTAGTGAATTTACCAAATCCATTTATATCAGTTTTACCTTTGCTTTCAGTAATATTGACACTAAACTTATTAAATTGGGATATTGTTCTTGCATTAATTTCAGGTATAATACTATCAATGCTAACTAATGTTAAACTTTATAAAGGATTTACTAAAACCATTAGTGCTGGGGCAACAGGCTCTATTACAGCTATTATCAATACATCTGCTGCAGTTGGTTTTGGTGCAATAGTAAGAGCAGTACCTGGTTTTCAAACTTTAACTGATTTAGTTCTTGGAATCAAAGGTAGTCCACTTATTTCTGAAGCTGTAGCAGTTAATATTTTAGCTGGAGCAACTGGCTCAGCTTCAGGAGGAATGGGAATAGCATTAGCAGCCTTAGGAGATAAATACTATCAATTAGCATTAGAAACAGGGATAAGTCCTCAGGCTTTTCATAGAATAGCATCTTTAGCATCTGGAGGTCTTGATACCCTTCCTCATAATGGTGCAGTATTAACACTATTAGCTATAACTGGTATGACTCATAAAGAATCTTATATAGATATTTTTATTACTTCTCTAGTATTACCTGTACTATCATCTATACCAGCTATAATTATTGCAAATTTAGGAATTTATTAAAAGATAAATAAGAGATAATTCCCTTCCTAATCTTTATAAGGTAGGAGTTATTAATCAAAGGAGGGTATAAAATGAATTTGGAAAAGATTAAAAAAATAGGTATAGCAGGAGCAGGTACTATGGGTTCTGGTATAGCTCAGATATTTGCACGAAAGGGATATGAAGTAGTAGTAACTGATGTTAAAGAAGAATTTCTAGAAAACTCTAAAAAATTAGTATCTATATTTAATAGAAGTCTAATTGAAGAAGGACTTATGGGAGAGTCAGAAGTTAAAAATACAATAAAAAATATAAAATATAATGTAGATAAAAAAGTATTTTCAGATTGCGATTTAATAATTGAAGCTATCATAGAAAAAATGGATATAAAACAGGATTTTTGGAAGGAAGTTGAAGGAATAGCTAGGGCTGATGTTATATTTGCAACAAATACATCTGGCCTTAGTATTACAGAAATATCTGAGAAGGTAGAGAATAAAGGTAGATTTATAGGAATGCATTTTTGGAATCCACCTCATATTATACCATTAGTTGAATTAATTAAAGGAGATGGAACTAAGGATGAAATTATAAATATACTATTGGAATTATTAAAGAAAATAGATAAGGAACCAGTAGTAGTTCAAAAAGATGTCCCAGGATTTATAGGTAATAGAATACAATTTGCTGTATTTAGAGAGGCATTAAATATAGTGGAAAAAGGAATAGCTACATTTGAAGATGTAGATAGAGCTATGAAATATGGTCCTGGTTTTAGATATCCAATAATAGGACCTTTAGAAACAGCAGATTTAGGCGGATTAGATACATTTTACTATATATCTTCATATCTATTTAATGATTTATCTGATGTAAAAGAACCACAAGAAATATTGAAAAAATTAATGAATAACAAAGAATTAGGTGTTAAATCAAAGAAAGGTTTCTATGATTATTCATACGGTAAAGATGAGGAAGCAATAAAGAGAAGAGATAAAATGTTCTTCAAGATGTTAAAACATATACACAATGTATAAAAGAAGTTCTACTCTTAATTAAGAGTAGAACTTCTTTTATACTAAATTGTTATAGGATAAGCCCTATTCTAATATTATTAAATATTGGAAGGGGGAAGATGATGAAAAAGATCAATAATAGATGGATGAAAATAGCATCAATATATGTAGGTACAGTTATAGGGGCAGGTTTTGCTTCAGGGAGAGAAATTATAGAATTTTTTGGAGTATATGGGGTAAAGGGAATTTTTGGTATAATCATATCAGGAATATTATTTTCTTTAATAGGAGGATTACTCCTTTTAAAGATATACAATAATAGAATAAATGGATTTGAAGAATTAATATGTAAATTATTTGGAAAAAAATTTGGATTAATATTAAATGGTGTAATGACAATTTTCTTATATACAGGATTTAGTGTTATGGTTGCAGGTAGTGGTGCAATATTTAAGGAAGAATTAGATATATCCTTTGACTTTGGGATTATTGTAATGTTAGTTATGTCATTTATAGTATTTTTATTTAGTTTGGAAGGACTTTCTTTTATTAACTCCTTGTTAGTACCTTTACTTGTTATAGGCATTATATTTACATCTATATATCTAAATATAAAAGAGGGATATCATTTATCTAATATAAATGGAGTAGATTTAACGCTGAAAGGAAATTTTTTGACATCTTCTCTTTTATATCTAGGTTCTAACTCACTAATTATTATTACAGTATTTTCTTCTTTATTACCATTGATAGATAGCAAAAAAACAGCTATTCTAGGAGGTATATCAGGAGGAATAATATTACTTATTCTTGGTTTATCTATATTAAGTTCCATGCTTGTTTATTATGATGAAGTGGCTGTTTTAGATATTCCAATGTTGAGAATATGCAATTATATAGGAAATGGATATAGAAAATTTTATTCAATTATATTATGGGTTGCAATGTTTACCACTGCATTGGCTAATGGTTTTAGTTTTATGAATAAAGTATCTAAAAATAAGTATAAGAATCTTATAATAACTTTATTCTGTTTGTTATCTATTCCTCTAGCCAAATTTGGATTTTCTAATTTAGTAGCAATATTATATCCAATTTCTGGAGTAATAGGATTTGTCATTTTACTTTTTATTTTGATAGTCTTATAAATGTAGAACATGGTCTTTAAAATTCCTTAAATGATATATAATTATTAATGAAAAGCAATTAGGATGTGATATTTATGAGTTTCTTTATTACAAGTGATAATGTAAATATATATTATGAAATTAAAGGAGAAGGTTTTCCAATAATTTTTATTCATGGATTTACAGAAAATCATAATTGTTTTAGGATACAGCAAAGAGTATTATCTAAGAAATACAAAGTGATTACTTATGATTTAAGAGGTCATGGTATATCAGAAAAGGTAGACTACGGATTAAATCTAGAAAGATTTGCATTAGATTTAAGAGAACTTATAGACTATCTAGAATTAGAAGGAGTAATGTTAGTTGGCTGGTCTATGGGAGTATCTATTATATTTGAATATATAAATTTATTTGATTTAGAAAATATATCTAAAATATGTATTATTGATAAAAGTCCTAAGGTTATAAATGATAGTAATTGGAATTTAGGTTTATATCATGGAAGATATAGTATGGAAGATGCTTTAAAGGATTTAAAACTAATAAAAAACAATTGGATGGATTTTGCAGAAAACTTTATAAAGATAATGGTTCCATATTTGAATGAAAATCAGTTTAATATTGCAATGGATAAGATGAATAAAAATTCACCTCATGTAATGTACTCTATGTGGAAATCAATGATAGAAAAAGATTATAGAGCTATTTTAGCCAAAATAAATGTACCAACTTTAATAATATTTGGTGAAAAAAGTACTTTTTATTCAATTGATACTGCGAGTTATATTTGCTCAAATATATGCAAATCTAAAATTGTAGTCTTTGAAAATTGTACTCATTTGCTAGTAAATGAAAATCCTATTAAGTTCAATAGTATCATTGAAGAATTCATTCAACATGGAATTGATAAATCTTAGATTTAAGTCAAATGAGGGATTTATCAATAGAAAAAACTCCTTATTTAAGGAGTTTTTTAATAATAAAAATCATATTCTTTAATTAAAAATCTTTCTACTATGGATTTAATATAATCCATAGTATTATTTCTTGCGTCATCATAGGAAATTTTGTTCATTAATACTCTTTTTAGCATACCTTCAAAGATTAAAAGTGTCATATCATTTAATTTATTTGCATCTTCGGGACGAATATAACCTTCATCTACACATCCAATTACAGTGGTTTCACCTCTTTTATTAATATCCCTTTTTAAGAGCATAGTAGAAATATTTTCATCACTACTAACCATATCTTCGGGAAAAAGCTTATAATACTCAGCCACATAATCTTCGAAAGGTTTTTCCAAATTAGGGAAGAAAATGGCATTATATATTTCTGGCTTATCATAGGCATAGTCACAAAAACATTCCCAGACCTTTAAAAAGACATCCATTGAATTTTTTGCATCAATTAAATATGTATTTAAAGCAAGAGCATAGTCCTTTATATTTCTCATAGCCGCATAGAAAAGTAAGTGATCTAAATTTTCAAAATAATTATATAAAGTTGCACTATTATAGCCAGCTCTGTCAGCCACTTTTCTTAAAGTTATTCCATTGATTCCTTCTTCGTATATTAATTCATCAGTTGCGTTAATAAAATATGACATCATTCTTTTTCTTTGTATTTCTTTATTTGTCATTATATCACCAAATTTAATTATTTTTCTAAAGATATATTAGCATAAAAAAGGATATTGTACAAATTAATTATAACTATTAACTTAATATAAGTATTTAAAATAAAAGATATATAAATAACTCTATGAAGGAACATACTAGTTAAGTATTAAGTTTATCTATATTATTAAAAATATTTTAAAAATTATCTATAATTATGATTGAAATATAATCATGATTATGATAACATGATGTTTAACAAACATAATCATGATTAATTTAAAAGGAGTGAAGAGATGAAACTAGAAATTGGTAATTTCCAAGTAAAAGATGTTGTTTTTGGAGAGAAAACCATGTTTAATAATGGAATTCTTTCCATAAATAAGGAAGAAGCTATGGCTTTTATCAAAGAAGATGAACACATTATAGATCTCGACATAGTAATAGCCAAGCCAGGTGAGAGTACAAGAATAGTTCCAGTTAAAGAGGCTGTAGAACCAAGAATTCGTCCAGATGGTAGACCAGTATTTCCCGGAGTTACAGGAGATGTTGAAGCCACAGGTAATGGAAGAGTACATGCATTGAAAGGATGCAGTGTTCTAGGCGTAGGCATGCACTATGGCAGCTTTGGTGATGGATTAATCGATATGGGTGGAGAAGGAGCTAAGTATACTCTATTTTCTGAGTTAATAAATATCTGTATAGTAGCGGACACAGATGAGGAGTTTGAAAGATTTGAGCAACAAAAGAAAAATAGAGCAATTAGATGGGCATCCCATAGATTTGCAGAATATTTAGGAAATACAGTGAAAGATTTAAAACCGGAAGAAATTGAAACATTTGAGTTAGAGCCAATAACTAAAAGATCAGAAGAAATAAACAAGCTTCCATCAGTTGTATTAGTGATGCAACCTCAATCTCAAATGGAGGAATTGGGATATAATGACTTAGTATATGGATGGGATATGAATAAATATGTTCCTTCTTTTATGAATCCAAACGAAGTATTAGATGGAGCATTGATATCTGGTAGTTTCATGCCAGCATCATCAAAATGGGCAACTTATGACTTCCAAAATTTCCCTACTATTAAAGAATTATATAAAGAACATGGAAAATCCATTAACTTCTTAGGTGTTATCATGTCAAACTTAAACGTATCCTTAGAACAAAAGAAACGTTCAGCTATATTTGTAGCTCAGATGGCAAAATCTTTAGGAGCTGATGGAGCTATAGTTACTGAAGAAGGATATGGAAATCCTGATGCAGATTATATTTTATGTCTTGCTGCATTAGAAGATGTAGGTGTAAAGACAGTAGGTATAAGTAATGAATGTACAGGTAGAGATGGAGCTTCCCAACCACTTGTTACATTAGATGAAAAAGCAAATGCACTGGTGTCTACAGGAAACGTTTCTCAATTAATTGAACTTCCTCCAGCTGATAAAGTAATAGGTGAATTACAAGCTTTAGCCAGAGATGGATTATCTGGAGGATGGGCATATGACGAAATATTAGGAGCTTCTGTTAGAGAAGATGGCTCAATTATTATGGAAAATAATGCAATGTTCTGTGGAGATAGAATAGCAGGTTGGTCAACTAAGACTATGAAAGAATTTTAGGAGGTGGAGAGATGAAAAAAGCAATTCATTATATAAATCAATTCTTTGCAGGTATTGGTGGAGAAGATACTGCTGATTATAAACCAGAGATTAGAGAAGGATTAGTAGGACCATCTCTTGCTCTAAATAGTATGCTTGAGGCAGAAGTTACTCATACTATTATCTGTGGAGATAACTTTATGGGTTCTAATACAGATGAAGCAGTTGAAACTATATTAGGATTTTTAGAAGGTAAAGAATTTGATATATTTGTTGCTGGTCCAGCATTTCAAGCAGGTAGATATGGAGTGGCATGTGGGACTATCTGTAAAGCTGTTAAAGAAAAATTTAATGTTCCAGTTGTCACATCTATGAATGAGGAAAATCCTGGAGTAGAGATGTTTAAAAAAGATATATATATATTCAAAGGTGGAAAATCAGCAGCAAAATTAAGAGATGATGTAAAGGTAATAGCTAACTTTGCAAATAAAATATTAAAAGGTGAGAAAACAGGCTCAGCCGATGAAGAAGGATTTTTCCCAAGGGGAATTAGAGCTCAAATGTGGTTGGAATCAGGGAAGACTGCTGCAGAAAGAGGCGTAGATATGTTGATTAAAAAATTAAACAATAAGCTTTTTGAAACAGAACTTCCAATACCAAAACAAGATAGAGTTCCTATAGCAGCACCAATTAAGGATTTATCTAAAGCAAATATTGCAATGGTAACAACTGGTGGAATAGTGCCAGTAGATAATCCAGATAGAATTCAATCTGCTTCCGCTACACGTTGGGGAAGATATGATATATCTAAGGATGAAAGATTAGAATCAGGAGTATATAAAACCATTCACGCTGGATTTGACCCTGCAGCAGCAGATGCAGATCCGAATGTTATAATGCCAATAGACGCAATGAGGACATATCTAAAGGAAGGAAAAATAGGTAAACTTCATGATTATTTCTATAGCACTGTAGGAACTGGAACGACTCAAGCTGAAGCAGCTAGAATGGGTAAAGAAATAGTTGAAAAATTAAAAGAAGATAATGTAGATGGAGTTATTATGACTTCAACCTGAGGTACTTGTACGCGTTGCGGTGCAACAATGGTAAAAGAAATTGAAAGAGCAGGTATACCAGTAGTTCAAATGTGTAACCTAATACCTGTAGCAACAACAGTAGGCTCAAATAAGATAGTACCTACAATATCTATTCCATATCCACTAGGAGACCCATCAACATCTAAAGAACAACAATGGAAATTAAGATACCATAGAGTTGGAGTAGCTTTAGATTCTTTAACTGAAGATATTAAAGAGCAAACAGTATTTAAGGTAAAAATTTAAATAAACAGTAGGGGTGTATAAACACCCCTATAAATTCACCTCTAGATTACTCTAAAATGGGAGGAATTATAATGAATAAAACAAAGCAAAAAGATAATACGGTTTTTTATATATCTCTTGCACTATCTATAGCTATAGTTTTATGGGGAATAGTTGCACAGGAGAATTTCTCAAATTTTGCAAACTCATTACTTAATTTCCTAACAACTAATTTTGGATGGTCTTATTTAATATCTATGTTTATCTTTGTTATATTTGCCATTATATTAGCATTTAGTAAATATGGAGACATTAAATTAGGACCAGATGATTCAAAGCCAGAATATAGTACGACTTCTTGGTTTGGAATGTTATTTGGAGCAGGGATGGGTATAGGTCTTGTATTTTGGGGTGTAGCTGAACCTATATCACATTTTGTAAATCCGGCTCCAGGAATTGAATCAGGAACCTTACAAGCAGCAAATTTTGCGATGAAATCATCCTTTATGCACTGGGGATTCCATCCTTGGGCTAATTACAGTATTATAGGTCTTGCCCTAGCATATTTTCAATTTAGAAAAAATAAGCCAGGTTTAATTAGTAGTATTTTTATACCACTATTGGGTGAAGAAAGAGTTAATGGTCCAATAGGTAAACTAATAGATATACTTGCAGTATTTGCAACAGTAGCAGGAGTAGCTACATCCCTTGGACTTGGAACTTTACAAATCAATAGTGGATTGAATTATCTATTTAATATTCCAGAGACTAAATTAGTTCAGATAGGTATAATTGTAGTAATTACAATTCTATATATTTGGACAGCAGTTAGTGGAATAGATAAAGGTATAAAACTATTAGGAGATATAAATTTAGTGTTGGCATTTGGACTTCTTATACTTACTATCATAATAGGACCTACACTAAAGGTAATAAATTCGTTCACTAATGGATTAGGTCAATATATTAATGGCTTTATAAGCGACAGTCTTCATGTTGAAGCATTTGGTGATAATAGTTGGCTAAATTCATGGACAATATTTTATTGGGCATGGTGGATAGCATGGGCTCCATTTGTAGGTACCTTTATCGCACGTATTTCAAAAGGCAGAACCATTAGGGAATTCATAGGAGGAGTTATACTTGCACCTGCTGTAGTATCAGTTGTTTGGTTTGCAGCATTTGGCTCAATGGGGATAAATTTAGTTGATAAAATTGGAGTTGAAGGATTGGCTGCAGCAGCAAGTAATCCATCTACAGCGTTATTCCAAGTATTTAGCAATTATCCTTTAAGTACAGTGTTATCATTAATTACAGTAGTATTATTATGTACATTTTTTATTACATCTGCAAACTCAGCTACCTTTGTACTAGGAATGTTATCTTCCCAAGGAGATTTAAATCCTACATCCAAAAAACAATTTGTTTGGGGAGTAGTTCAAGCTTTATTAGCCACATCTTTATTACTTTCAGGAGGACTTCAAGCATTACAAACTGCTTCAGTAGCAGCAGCATTTCCTTTTATATTTGTAATGTTAATAGCAACAGTATCATTGATGAAGGCATTGAAGGAAGAGAAATAAAAGATATATGAGGTGATATTATAGTAAGACTATGGACTAGACAAGATAAAAGGAGTTTAGAAGCCATAGAAAAATATGGTGTATATAGGGTTAAGAGAGATTATATTATAGAACAATTTGGAGATATCGCCTATCATTATATTGAATTGTATAAATGGTTTGTAAGAATTGCAGGTGGAAGAGTATGCAAGCCAGAAGGAGTAGATTTTCCTATATGGTGTGCAATATCCAAAGAAAGTATGTATGTACCTACACAGGATACAGTTGTTTATGAACTGGAGATTGATGAGTCAGAAGTAATATATTTTGATGGAAGAAAGTGGGATTTTGTATTAAATCATCATTATATTCCAGTTGATAAAGATGATGAGGAAAAATACTTCAAAGATATAGAAAGGTTAGGGTTAATAGATAGTTATTCATTCTTTGAAGGAAAGTATGCTAATTTTTACCCCTTAGAAAAAAGAAGAATAATAAATAGCTGGGTTAGAATATTTGATATTGAGGATTGGAATGTCTTTGGAGTACAGGCAAATATATGGGAAATACGAAAAAACATGATCAAAAAAATAATAGAATTAAAAGAACAATAAATCTAGGAACTCAATTGGAAGCTGTAGCAAATTAAAATTTGCTACAGCTTCCAATTTCCTATATAAATGGTAAATAATTATTATTCTTATTCTTAAATGGTCTAGATATTATATTTTCCAATATACGAAGACCTTCAACTATATCATTATCATCTACTGCTCCAAAACTAAGCCTAATATAATTAGAGTAAATAGATTCATCAACAAAAAAGACCTTTCCAGGTACAATTGCTAGGTTATTTTCCGCACATTGATTATAAAGTTCAACAGAATCTATTTCCTTAGGTAATTTAAGCCAAATACTAAGACCACCATTAGGTTTTACATAGGATATTCCATAATTGTTTAATTTATCTAACTCTCTAGTCATAATATTATATTTTTCGGAATAAACTTTTTTAATTTTTTCTATATGTGATTTCCAATAACCCTTTCTTAAATATAAATCAAAGGCTCTTTGAAGATATCCTGATGAGGATACATCAGTAGTATGTTTAGCTTTTATAATTTCTCTAAATAATTTATTAGGTAATGTAATAAAACCCATGCGAACTCCAGGCATAAATATCTTTGAAAAGGATTTAATGAAAATGGTTTGGTTGAATTTATCCATGGATTTTAGGATGGGATTTTTATCATTATCATTAAAAGACAAATCTGTTAAAAAATCATCTTCTATTATATAAAAATCATTTTCTTTTGATAGAGATATGAGTTCTTTCTTTTTATCATTGCTATAGGAGTAGGTAGTAGGGCTTTGATAATTAGTCATCAAATATAGAAATTTTGGTCTATATCTTTTAGAATAAGTTTTTAATAATTCAGTATCTATACCATCTTCATTCATTGGTATCCCAATAATCTTGGCACCTCTAGATTTAAATACAGCTAATGCACCAGAATATGTTGGATTTTCAACAAATATACAGTCTCCAGGATTTATTAAGGTTTTTGATATTATGTCTAAACCTTGTTGTCCCCCAGATGTAATTAGAATTTCATCTTTATCTACTCTTGTATTGTAATTTTCAATTAGAAACTTAGATATGGACTCTCTAAGTGGTTCGTATCCTGTAATTTCAGGATATAAAAAAGCCTGTCCTCCATCTCTATCTAATACTTCTACCAATGCCTGTTTAAACTTTTCTATTGGAAATAAATCAGGAGTAGGAGACATAGAGGCAAAATTAATACTATCTTTTGATATTGGAAGTATACCAGATACCATTAATTCCATAGTACCTTCTTCTAAATAGGGCATATCTTCAGAGATAGGTGATTTTTTTATATAAGTTCCACTACCTTTAATTGAATAAACATAACCTTCCTTCTCTAAAAGTTTATAAGCACTAACTACGGTCACATTATTTACTCCTAGGGATTTTGCAAGACTACGGATAGAAGGTAACTTTTCCTTTTCAAATTTGTTTTCCTCTATTAATATTTTAAAATTTTCATAGAGTTGGATATATAAAGGTGTATCTATATCCTTATTTAAGATAAATTTATTCATACTTATCCTCCTTAAATGTATGGATACATTTATTATAACAGATTCCATATAAGAATAAACACAAAAGGAAAAATTTGATAATATATATTTATAAGATTGAAATATATAATCTTAAATCAAGGGAAATATTAGTCATTGAATCTAATATCAAGAAAATATGAAAATTCAATACAGAAAATAGATATAATATACTTTATAATAGAATAATCCCACAATTGTGGGATTATTCTATTATAACTTCAACCTTAGTTCCGTTTTCACTATCTACTTCAACAATTTTACCAGTTTCTCCATTTTTGATAGCTGTCAATATTTCTTCTATGTCATTTTCAGTTAGTCCAGCTTCTTTAAACTCAGGGGAAAACTTAGAAGCAAACTTAACTCCTATATTAATAAGTGAGATAGGTAAAGTTACATTAACCTTAGTGGCGTCTTCTGGATCGAAGACTTTTACCTTTAGCCACTTAGGTTTAGTACTCATATTAGTATTATTTGGAGAGTTTGTGTTATTAAGAGCATCTAATAGTTGAACACCTTCTTCAGTTGAGATTTTTCCCTCTTTAACCATTGTCAAGATTTGCATTTTTTCGTCTGCTTGCATTTGACCCACTCCTTAATATATATTTATTGAACCATTTGATGTAGAGACAATAAATTTTATATTCTCTTTATCTTCATCAAAATAAATACTATGGGCTACTATTTTTTTGAAGCCTAAGTTTGCTTGATTATTAATTTTATATACGAGATTAGGGATTTCGAGAGAGATATTACCCATGGAAGTTTCTAAATCAAAATAACTATCTCTGTTGGTTCCATAAACTTTAGAGCTAATTGAGCCATTGGAAGTCATTAATCTTACTTCTTTTGCCCTATTCATATCTATATCATTACAGATAATTTTTCCATTAGAAGTAGTTAGATGAATCATATCACAATTAATATCCTCTGTTTCAATTAATGCATTAGAGGTTTTCAATATTATTTTTTGGGCATCAATATCACTAACAACTATTTTACCATTTGCTGTTTTAGCTTCAATTTCTAAACTGCGTAAATCTGTTAGAAATATACTGGAATTTGTAGTGAATGATTTAATAATATTTGAACTTATATCTTTACATTCAATTTTTCCGTTTTTAGTTGTTAAATCAATTTCTTTGCTATTTAGTTTTACTATATTAATAGATGAATTAGTAGTTATACATTTTAAGATATCAGTATTTAATTCTTGGATATCTATTTTTCCATTACTAGAATTTAGTATTATTTCGTCATAATGCTTTCTAGGTAATGAAACATCTAATTTAATTGATATATTGCTATTGTATTTTGGATTAAATGTAATTATATTTTCATTTGCACTAAAATCAAAATATGGTTCATCTGGGGAAAATAATCCCTTTTTATATTGGCAGGTAACTTTGATAAATAGATTATCATTGATGGTTGGCTTCAGAAGTATAGATCCATTAACAGTCTTTAAATCTAACTTTGGAAGATTCATATCCGATATATCTAAGTTTAGATCTGTGGTAATAGTCTCATAATTATTTCTAAATATAAATGAATTACCTACATCCTTTAAACCATCAAACATATTTGATAATACATTACTAATATCTGAACCGATGTCTTCAAGAGTATTAAATATAGGTTTTGAAGATTTTTCCTCTTGAGAATCATCATATGTTTCTTCCTTGCTTTTATTATGATTTTTAGGTGTTTCCATGTCTTCTAAAGCTTCCATAAGTTTTATAGCATCTTCAGCAGTTATTTTACCTTCTTCAAGCATTGATAAGATCATCATTTTCTCTTCTTTCACTTTGACCCCTCCTATTCTTCACCTTGAAGGAGCCTAAGAGCCTCTTCAGATGTTATTTCACCATTATTTAACTTATTCAGAACTTCTTTTTTATCAATTGTGGGCTCTGTATATTTAGGACTATATCCTAGAGCCTCAATTACATTTTCAAGTCTTCCTCTAACAGTTGGATAGGATATACCTAATTCTTTTTCTATTTCTTTTATATTTCCTCTGCTTTTTATAAAGATTTCAACAAAATTTTTCTGCTCATCATTAAGTTTACAAAATTTACAAAGTGTAAAATCACCTTCTATATGTGTATGACATTTATGACAGCTAAGTTTTGTTACATAAAGTTCTTCACCACATATGGGGCATTTACCTAATACCTCTTTTCTCATATCATCATCCTTTCTCTATTTAACCTATGGAAATCTTAACTATTGTTCCATCACCAGTAGATATATCAACTAAATCGAATTTGCCATATGATTTTAATTCATAAATTACATTTTTTATCATCTTATTGTCCAATTGTTTTAAGAAAAACTTTATATCATCATCTGGATAATCTACATCTCTTATGGCTATATTCTTGAATTTTAATGTTATATGAGATAAGAAAGTAATTAACCAAAAAGGAATACTAGGTATCCACAATTTAAAATTACTATTTTTATCTACGATTTTAATTTTAATTTTAGATGCCAGTTTAAACACCTCCAAGTTTTAAATATATATTTTATATTTGAAAACTCATTTGTTAATATCATAATATTATCAAATATTAAAAATGTCAATATAAATATTAATATTTTTAATAAATAAATTAAAGATATTAATATTTATATTAAAATTATGAAATTAATACAGTTAAAACTAATAGAATCTTAAAATAAAATATCAATAACCATTAAATTGTTATAGTGTTTGAGTATATGATATAATAAATTAAGATAATTCTAAGAGGTGGTTATGTGGAAGAAAATAAAAAGTTTGGATCTAAAGGTTTTAAAATATTTATAATAATATTTCTGACGTTGAGTATGTTTTTATTAAAAGAGGAAAATCAAAACAAACTAATTAACTTTATAAATTCTGTTTCAGGTAAGGAAAAGGTTTTAGAATTAGTAAATTCTTTTAAAAATAATGGAGATATACAAAATATCAATATATATGATAAAACAATAGTAAAATGGAGTAATAATAAAATATCATTTATGAAAATAGATGGTACACCTATTTTAGAAAAGGAATTTAATTTTACAGAGCCGTATATTTCTTATGGAGATAAATATATATATGTAGCGGACAAGTCCACAGGAGATATTTATTGTTTAGATAAGAATGGGGAAACTAAGGATAGATTACAATTAAATAAAGAAATATTTAATTTAAAGGAGAGTCACGAAAATCTAATTTATCATATAAAATCTCCTGATACGGAAAATATAAAGATAATAGATAAAGATGGTGCATTAATATTAAATCAATCTTATGAAGGTGAAAATATTCTTACATATAATACAAATAATCAAGGAAATTTATCAGCAATATCTTCACTGAGTTTAAATGGAGAGATATTAAAGTCTAAAATAGATTGTTATGGGGAAAATAATGAAAAATTAAATTCAATAGACATTGATAGTGAAATAATCATATATCTTGATTTTACAGCAAAAGATGATATTATTGCCTTAAGTGATAGCTCTCTTTATTTTATTAAGGAAGGAAAGACAATTTGGGAGAAACAATTTGATTTAATAAAGGATATATATCTTGGAAAAGATAAGGTATATATTTTATATAGTAATTATTTAGAAATCATTGGCTTTGATGGTAAAAGTGAAAATAAAATTAGTTTTACAGATGATTATAAGAAGATACTACCATTTCAAGGAGGATTTCTAATTTATGGAGATAACAAAGTAGTTATAATAGAAGGAAATAAGGAGATATTAAAACATGAGGATAATATAATTAGAATACTTACAAATAAAGACCAGATATTATTATGGGGACCAGAAGAAATAAAAGTATATAGAATATCAAGTAAAAATAAAGTGAAAAATGTCTAATTATGGGTATATCTATTAATGTAATAAATAATTAAGTAGGAGGGAAAATATGAAAAAAGCAAACTATTCTTTAGGTGTAGTATTGATACTTATAGGTTTGATGTTTTTACTTATGAATTTAAATGTACTTACTTTCGATTGGCTATTATTTATATTAGCAATAGGACTGATAGTATGGGATTTGAAAAGTGGAAATACAGTCTATTTAATAGCAGGTTTACTCCTACTTGGGATATCATCTGTAGCTCTTATAGATGAGTATTTATTTACAACTATTAGTGTAAAATCCTTTATATATCAATTAATTTTTGGTATTATATCCTTAGTGATGTACAAAAGACATGGTAATAAAGGTTTTCTAGTATTAGGAACCTTGTTATCAGCCATAAGCTTCTATGGTCTAATTGAAGAGATAGTAAAAGCTGATGTAAGTTGGATAAGATTTTTACTGTTTTCAATTGCTTTCTTTGTTATATATACTATAGGATATAAAAGAGAAGATATAGATTGGCCTAAAAATATATCTATTATAATGTTAATTACTTCAGCAATATCTCTAGTAGGATCAAAGGATTTATTAAGGGTAGGTCTTTGGAAATTTATTTCTTATTTAATTCCTATTGTTATAATATTATTGGGAATTAAAATAATATCCAATGGAATAAGAGACTCAAAATAATTGAATTTCTTCTTGTTATTAATTATATCTATATTAAATATATATATATAACATTTATTAATAGCTTTATCTATGCTATATAAAATTAGTATAATATAATTAATTGAAAATATAGGAGGAATAATAATGAGAATAGAAGTAGACGCAAGAGGACAATTATGTCCAAAACCAGTTATAATGACAAAAAAAGAATTAGATAATTTAACAAATGGAATAGTGACTACTATTGTTGATAATGAAGTAGCTAAGGATAATGTCTCAAAACTAGCGGCATCCTATGGATACAGCTTTATAATTGATAAAGGTAAAGAAAATGAATATTATATTCATATAACTAAGGGTGGCATAGGAGAAGAATTAAATTTAAATGTATGTATTCCAGATACATTTAAAGATTTAACTATTGCTATTGGCTCAGATAAAATGGGTGTAGGAGGAGAAGAATTAGGTAAAATTCTAATGAAGAGTTTTATATATACAGTAAAAGAAACTACACCTTGGCCTGCTACTATGGTATTTTTTAATGCAGGAGTTTATTTAACATGTGAAGGCTCTGAAGTTTTAGAAGATTTAAAAGCATTGGCAGATGAAGGAGTTGAAATTATTTCTTGTGGAACTTGTTTAGATTATTATAATATAAAGGATAAACTTCAAGTTGGAGAAATAGGTAATATGTACAGTATATATGAAAAAATGCGAAATGCAAATAACACCATAAATATAGGATAGGAGACAAAGATGAATAAAGAGATTTATGGAGTAGCAACATATAAATCTACTCACCATACTATACAAGCAGAAGGAGTATTTAAGGAAAAAGGGATAAATTTTAGAACCATACCCACACCTAGAGAAATTACAGTTAGCTGTGGTTTAGCAATTATTTTTCCACTAGATGATCTCCCAAAAGTAGAAGAAATAATAGACAGTAATGAAATAAATATAGATAGCATATATAAATATACTAAGACTGGTTCAAATAATAAGGCTGAAAAGCTAAGATAATATCGAGGTTAATTCTATGGAAACAACGGAAAACATAATAAATAATATTAAGTATTTTGCTGATGATTATCTAAAAAATAATAATGGAGAATTAAATTTTTTAGGTAAACTATTAAAGATACTACTAATAGTAATAACTATAAAAGTAATTATTTCCTTAACTAATAAGCTCATAGATAGAACTTTAAAGCATAAAAAAGGTATGAATTTTTTTGTGAATAATAGAAGGGCTACTACAATTGGCGAGGTATTAAAAAAAATTGTAAAATATATCTTATATTTTATAGGCATAGTAATGATTTTAGATATGTTTAATATAAATACTACATCCATATTGGCTACAGCAGGAATAGGTGGACTTGCCATAGGTTTTGGTGCTCAGTCCTTAGTTAAGGATATAATTACAGGTTTTTTTATTTTATTTGAAGATCAATATGCTGTGGGAGATTATGTAAAAATAGAATCTCTAGAAGGCACTGTAGAAGAATTGGGCCTAAGAGTTACAAAACTAAGAGATTTCTCTGGAGATTTGCATATAATTCCAAATGGAAGAGTTCAAGTTGTAACTAATAAAACTAGAGGAGCTATGAGGGCATTAGTTAAAGTATCTATAGCTTATGAAGAAAACATTGATGATGCTATTAGAGTGTTAGAAAAAGTTTGTAAAGGAATTAAGTCCAGTAATGATAATATACTGGATGGCCCTACTATATTAGGAGTTACAGATTTAGGAGATTTTGATGTATCTATTTCAATAGTTGCAAAAACTAAACCAATGGAGCAGTGGGCAGTGGAAAGAGAAATCAGGAAAAAGGTAAAAGAAGCCTTTGATAGAGAAAATATAGAAATACCTTATCCAAAAAGAGTAATATTTGGGGGGAAAGAACAATGATATTAAATTATGAAGTTGGGGATATTATAACTCTAAAGAAGGGGCATCCTTGTGGAGAGAATAAATGGGAAATATTAAGGACTGGCGCAGATATAAAGATAAAATGTTTAGGATGTGACAGACAAATTTGGATACCTAGAATAGACTTTGATAAGAGAATTAGAAAGATATTAGTCGATGAAAAATGGATTAGTATAATTCATCATAAAGGTAAAGAAAATTAAGTGTTTAAACAAGAAGTATATAGATATTCATTCTATATTTAGAACTGGGGATTATATTTTTAATTAAAAGGATATCCTTGTTTATCAGTAAATGGTTTATTAAACTTATTTTATATGAATAGAGACTATATTATTCTTGCAGATTTTCTATTTAATAAATTAGAAGTGATTTTTAGTGTAAAGAATAATTTATTCTAATTTAGAAAGTAAAAATAAAAAAAGTATTAAGAAAAAAGTAGAAAAAGATAATTTATTGATTTATTAAAGATTAAATTAATAAAGTAATTATTTATAATAGATAGTGAATATTTTAATAGAAATATAAATATAAATCTAAATGCAAAAAAGAGATAAATAGAATGAATATTATTGGTAATATAAAAAATATATGAGTAATATGTAAAAATAGATATTTTAAATCTATAAAATACTTTAAAAATTATAGGTTCTATAACCCTGTGAAATCCTTTCTATTGGTGATTTCGTGGGGTTTTTTTAATACAAATTTTAATGTAAAAAACTCTTGATAAATTGTATACAATAGTATATGATTGTATACAATAGATAATATTTCCAATTATCTAAAAAATCAAGGGGGTCAGGTCATGATTAAAGTAAATGAAAAAAGCTTTAAAAACTTTAAGATGTTCGGAATTCCAGTACCGTTATTCTTGGTATTTGCTATTGTAGCTTGGGTTGCAGCGGCTACTGGTGTACTGCCCAAAGATATCACAGGTGCATTAGCAATTATGTTTTTCTTAGGAATCATTTTCGGAGAAATAGGAGATCGTATCCCTATTTGGAATGAGTATGTAGGTGGCGGTGCAATTTTAGCATTTTTAGGCTCTGCGTATTTACTCTATGCAGGAATATTACCTGAAAGGGCTGCTGAGAGTATTAAGATCTTTATGGACGAATCAGACTTTCTTAATTTATTTATTTCAGTTCTTATTACAGGGAGTATTCTTTCTGTAAATAGGAAGCTTCTAATGAGAGCTTTAACTGGTTATATTCCAGCCATATTAGCAGGTATTGTAGGCGCATTTATATTCGGAATAATGGGTGGATTATTATTTGGAGTATCACCAGCAGAAATATCAATGAAATATGTATTACCAATTATGGGTGGAGGAACTGGAGCAGGTGCAATTCCTATGTCAGAAATTTTCACTTCTATTACTGGAAAAGATCCATCGGAATATTTGTCTTTTGCATTTCCTATATTAACTATTGCAAATATTATTTGTATAATGGTTGGAGCATTATTACACAAATTAGGGGAGAAAAAACCTAAACTAACTGGAAATGGTAAGCTAGTAAAGGGAGATAATTTTGATGCAGAAGATAAAGACCATGAATTTAAAATAACAGCTACAGAAATAGCAGCTGGATTGGTTTTAGCAACTGGTTTCTATGTATTAGGTAATTTAATGGCAAAGAAAATATTACCATCAATAGGTGGAGTTAAGATTCATGCTTTTGCATATATGGTAATATTTGTTTCCTTATTTAATATTTTAAACTTTATACCAGAGCCATTAAAGCAAGGTACTAAGAAATTACAATCCTTCTTCTCATCCAAGTTTTTATGGGTTATTATGATAGGGGTAGGTGTAACTTTTACAGATTTAGGGGAAATAATTGCTGCAATAACTTTTAGTAATGTTATTATAGCAGGATTTATAGTTTTAGGAGCAGTATTGGGTACAGCAGGACTTGGATATCTTGTAGGTTTTTATCCAATTGAATCGGCTATAACTGCAGGATTATGCATGGCTAATAGAGGTGGATCTGGAGATATTGCTGTATTAGGAGCAGCAAAGAGAATGGAATTAATATCCTTTGCACAAATTTCCTCGAGAATTGGTGGAGGAATAATGCTTATAATAGCATCTATAGTGTTTAATATGTTTACTTAGAATAAGTAAATTGATGCATTGCTTAAATTAATTAAGCAATGCATCAATCCTTAATATAAATGGTGGGGAGTTATAAAAATGATAAGCGAAGATATTCATATAAGGACGATTTATTTGAATAATCCAAGGGAGAAGGCTCAAGTTGAGGAATTTCTATTGTCTCAAGGTCTTAATCTAGAAACAGATGTAGAATATACAGTAGCTCTTTATGAAGATGATAAGATTGTCGGCACAGGTTCACTGTCAGGGAGAGTACTAAAATGCATTGCAGTAGATACGGATTATCTTGGAATGGGATTTTCCAATAAGATAGTATCTTTATTAGTAAGTGAAGAGTATCATAGAGGAAATACTCATCTATTTATATTTACAAAACCAAGTAATATTAATATGTTTAAGGATATGGGGTTTTATGAAATAGCACAAGTGGAAGAACAAGTAGTTTTATTAGAAAATGACCCCCAAGGGATAAAAAGGTATACAAAAAAACTTAATAAATATAAAAAAGATGGTAAAATCATTTCATCTATAGTCATGAATTGTAATCCTTTTACTTTAGGGCATCAGTTTCTAATAGAAAAGGCATCTTTAAGTAGTGATCTTGTACATGTATTTATAGTCTGGGAGGATAGGTCACTTTTTCCCCCTAGTGTACGATTTAATCTAGTAAAAGAGGGAACAAAACATTTATCTAATATAATTATTCATAAGGGTGAGGATTATATTATTTCTAACTCTACTTTCCCTTCATATTTTATGAAAGAATCATCTGATATTGTTAAAACTCATGCATTATTAGATTTAAAAATCTTTGCTTCTTATATTGCTCCTTCTCTCGGAATAAATAGAAGATATATAGGGGAAGAACCATATTGTCTTGTAACTAAAGAATATAATGAAATCATGAAAAGGATATTACCTAATTATGAGATAGAAGTTACAGAAGTACCTAGAATTATGAAAGACGAAAGTGTAATAAGTGCTTCTAAGGTAAGAGAATATATTAAAAATAATGATTTAGAGTCTATAAAGAAAATTGTACCATCAACAACGTATGAGTACTTGATTTCTGATGAAGCAAATCCAATAATAGATAAAATTAGAAATACTAACTCTAGACATTAAGCCAAGATTGAAATTAATTGAGAACTTAAGTTTTTTTAATATATATAAATTTAAAAAGGGGGTTTCAACATATGGAAATTAATAAAGTAGGGATTGCTGGAACTATGGAATCCAGTGATATAACAATTACTATTCAGCCAAGAGATAGTCAAGGTATTGAAGTAATATTACAAAGCTCAGTGAAAAAACAATTCGGAAAACAGATTGTAAAGGTGATTAAGGATACTATAAAAAGTTATGGAGTGGAAAATGCATTAGTTAATGCTGTAGACAAAGGTGCAATAGATTATGTTATTAAGGCAAGAACAGAAGCTGCTCTATATAGAGCTACAGGAAGTTCAAATTATAACTGGGGGGAGTGATATAGATGGCTAGATTAAGAAGAACTATGATGTTTATACCAGGTAACAATCCTTCAATGATAACAGATGGACATATTTATGGTTCTGACTCAATTATGTTTGATTTAGAAGATGCAGTTTCATTGAAGGAGAAGGATTCAGCTAGATTTTTAGTATATAATGCTTTAAAAACAATAGATTATAGAGGCACTGAAACTGTTGTAAGAGTAAATGGCTTAGATACTCCTTTTGGCAGGGATGATTTTGAGGCTATGGTTAGAGCAAAACCTGATATTATTAGGTTACCAAAAACTGATACACCTGAAGATGTAATTGAAGCTGATAAACTTATAACAGAAATAGAAGAAAAGATAAATATTGAAGTGGGAACAATAAAATTAATGGCCGCAATAGAGAGTCCTTTAGGAATAATGAATGCATATAAAATTGCTACGGCTAGTAAGAGATTAGTTGCTATGGCAATTGGGGCAGAAGATTTTGTTACTAATATGAAGACTACAAGATCCTCTGGTGGTGTAGAATTATTAAGTGCTAGAGGTCAATTGCTTTTAGCAGCAAGAGCAGCAGGAATATATGCCCTTGATACTGTATATTCAGATGTTAATAATGATGAGGGTTTTATAGAGGAAGTTAAGTTAATTAAACAGATGGGATTTGACGGAAAATCAGTTATACATCCTAGACAAATAGGTTTAACACATAAAATATATGAACCTACAGAAAAAGAAATACAACATGCAATTAGGGTTTTATATGGGATTAAAGAAGCAGAAAGCAAAGGTTCGGGAGTAATTGCTGTTGATGGAAAAATGGTTGACGGACCAATAGTAGATAGAGCTTATAGGGTTATTGAACTAGCTAAAGCTACAGGTGTATATAAGGAGGATGATTTCATTGGTTAAAAACAGTGTTGGAAGGGATATACCAGAATACATTGAAGGGATTGGGCATTTGAGACCATATGAAAAGCCATTCAGTGTTGTACCAGAAGGAATCAAAGCTGGTTCCAAGTTAAAAAGACCATTACCTCATAAAAGTAAATTAATTAAGAACATAGAAGAAGCAGTGAAGGCTACAGGATTAAAGGATGGTATGACAATCTCATTTCATCATCATTTTAGAAATGGGGACTATATAGTTAATATGGTTGTAGATGTAATTGCAAAGATGGGGATAAAGAATTTAAGATTAGCACCTAGTTCCTTGGGGACATGTCATGGGTCATTAATAGAACATATAAAAAATGGAGTCATTACTAAGATTGAATCCAGTGGAATTAGAGAGCCTCTTGGTACAGCAATTTCTGAGGGAATAATGGATTATCCAGTAATAATCAGATCTCATGGTGGAAGAGCAAGAGCTATTGAATCTGGAGAATTAAAAATAGATGTTGCTTTTTTAGGTGCTCCTTCCTGTGATGAATATGGAAATGCTAATGGATTTAATGGTAAATCTTTATGTGGCTCCTTGGGATATGCAATGGTAGATGCTAAATATGCAGATCAAGTAGTTTTGATAACTGATAATTTAGTTGAATATCCTTGTTTACCTGCAAGCATTAATCAAACTCAAGTTGATTATGTAGTTGTTGTAGATTCAATAGGAAATCCAAAGGGTATAGTTTCAGGAGTAATAAGGCATGATAAAAATCCAAGAGATATTCTAATTGCTGAAAATGCAGTAAAAGCTATTGAAGCATCTGGTTATTTTAAAAACGGTTTTTCATATCAAACAGGGGCATCAGGTGCTTCCTTAGCTGTTACATCCTTGCTAAGAGATAAGATGATAGAAAAAAATATAGTAGGAGGCTTTGGTCTTGGTGGAATTACAGCTCAATTAGTCCAACTACATGAAGAAGGTTTATTTAGAGGGTTATTTGATACTCAATGTTTTGACTTAGTTGCTGCGGAGTCCATAGGAAAGAATCCAAAGCATTTTGAAATAGATGCATCTTTTTATGCCAATCCTCATAACTCAGGACCAGCAGTAAATAACTTGGATATAGTTATGCTTGGAGCTTTAGAAATAGATACAGATTTCAATGTAAATGTCATTGCTGGATCAGATGGAGTAATTAGTCAAGCTTCAGGGGGACATCCAGATACTGCTGCTGGAGCAAAGATGTCTGTAATATTAGCTCCACTAATTAGAGGGAGACTACCTATAGTAGTAGACAGAGTTACAACAGTTGTTACACCTGGGGAAACTGTAGATGTACTTGTGACTGATTATGGAATAGCAGTAAATCCTCTAAGGCAAGATTTAATAGATAATTTTAGGAAAGCTAAGTTACCTTTATATACAATAGATGAACTGCAAAAAATGGCAGAAAAGTTAACGGGAAAGCCAGAAACCATTGAATTTGGTGAAAAAATAGTAGGTATTGTTCAGTACAGAGATGGAACTGTAATTGACATAATTAGACAGGTGAAATAATATATAGTAAGAATCTTAACTGCCTATATGAAATCATATAGGCAGAATTATATTAAATTAAGGAGCCATAAAATGACTAATCATGAATTTAGTATTTATATAAGTAGATTAGCTACTAAATCTATGTTATTTGAAGTATCAGCAACTCCTAAACCAGGTCTTGTAGATAGAGAAAATTCGGGTTCTCATAATGATATGGATTTTTTTACATTTTTAAGCAGTAGTATAGTTTTATCACCTTATTTCTATGAATGTTCTATGGCTGGAATGAAATTTGAAGAAGATGATTATAAGTTTTTATTAAATAATATAAGACCTATTGGCATAGAAGCAGAAAAAAAGATGTTTTACACAACTAATGGTGTAAATACACATAAAGGTTTAATATTTTCTCTTGGAATAATTGCTACTGCTGCAGGAAATTTATTTAAAAAGAAAAACACTGAGTACTTAGAATCAAGAGAGATATGTACCTTAATAAAATTAATGGCTGAGGATTTAACTGAAGAGTTATATCATCTTGATCGAAAAGATAAATTAACCTATGGAGAACAGTTATATAAAAAATATGGAGTAAAGGGCATTAGGGGAGAAGTAGAGTCAGGGTTTGCCACAGTAACAAAATATTCTTTACCTGTTTTTAAAGAATTAATGAGGGAGAACAAATATCATATAAACCATATTTTAGTACAGGTTTTACTTCATTTAATAAGTAATACGGAAGACTGTAATATATTAGGCAGGAATAATATGGAGACTCTCAAGTATGCTCAAGAAAAAGCAAAAGAAGCTATAGAGGTTGGTGGTTATTTAACACCACAAGGGAAAAGATTTGTGAAGCAAATGGATAGAGATTTTGTAGAAAAAAATATTAGTCCAGGTGGTGCAGCAGATTTACTTGCAGTTACTTTAATGTTATATTATTTAGAGAATGGGGATTAATATGATAGATAAAAAAATTTTGATGGAAATATTAAAGTCAAGAGAAGATAGAGAAATAAAACAAAAAGAAATAATTCACAAATATAAAAATAGTATAATATCTTTTACATTAAATATACCTGGATCCAATAAGGATAGCATAGAATATAGGAAAATACATGAGGTAGGTATGAAAACAATTATAAATAATTTAAAAGACAAAGGATATAAAATAGATTATATTGAAGATATATATAAAATTACAGGACCAGAAGGGTATATTTCCTTATGTATTGATCCAATTGAATTAAAGAGGATTACAACAACAATAGAAGAAACTCATAAATTAGGAAGATTATTTGATATAGATGTTTTTGATTCTAATCACAATCAGATAAGCCGAAGAGGTCTGGGATATAATCCAAGGAAATGCTTATTATGTGATAAAGATGCAAAAGTTTGTAGTAGATCAAGTTCTCATTCATTAGAAGAGTTAATTTATAAGGTTAATCAAATATATTGTTCTTATTTTTCAGTACAATAATCATTTTGTAAATAATATTTTGGTTTTTTCAACTAAATTGCTATAATAATAGATACTATATTAGATTTGCATGATTGGAGAGAAAAATATGTCTACTATAAAACTAAAAAAACCAATATCTGAAGAAGTATATGGAAAGTTAAAGTTAAATATCCTTAAAAATCAGCTAAAGCCTGGTGAAAGACTTGTAGAAAGTGATATAGCAAAGAAACTAAAAGTAAGTCGAACTCCAGTTAGAGAGGCATTAAAACAGCTAGAGCAGGACGGTTTAGTAACATACTTTCCAAGAAGAGGTTCAATAGTAAGTGAAATATCTATTGGTGATGCTTTAGAATTATATGAGGTGAGAGAATATCTTGAGGGATTGACGATACGACTTATATGTACAAATATACGCAGAAGTGATGTAAAACTTCTTGAAGAAATAGTCCAAGATATGGAGAATAGTATAAAAGCAAAGAACTATGATAATTTACTTAGTTTACACGCTAAGTGGACTGAAACTATTATTGACTTAACAACCAATAAACAACTTAAAAACCAAATGATAGTTTTAAACGAAAATTTAGGTAGACTTAGAAAAATATCTTTATATAACCTAAACCATACAATAGCAGCTTACCATGAAACGAGAGATATACTTGGAGCAATAATTAATGGAGATGAAGATGAAAGTGAGAGATTGGCTAGATTACATGTAAGAAATGCTAGACAAAGATTTATAGCTAATGCTATGGACAAGGAAGATGAAGGAAGTAAGATTTAATCTTATTTCCTTTTTTGTGTTAGTTACGGATAAAGGTCATAATAAGAGATTAGTCACAAATAACCTTTAAATCTAAAGTCTACATAACCAGCTATTGAGGTATGAGAGAAATTTACTATATAAGTTATTAAATTATAAATAGATTATTTTCAAAATATTCCAAATAGATAAACTTTAAATATTATGATATAAATTGTATTAAATCATTAGACAATTAAATATATTAATAGTAAACTATAGATAAGGTTATAGGGAAACCTAAATTAAATGGAGGTGCGTGTGATGTCATTAAATTATGCAAAGCGTATGGACAACATCAAGGCTTCAGAAATTAGAGAATTATTAAAGTTGACACAACAACCCAATATTATTTCATTTGCTGGTGGTATGCCAGCACCAGAATCTTTTCCAATAGAGGAATTAGTTAAGATTGGAAAAGATGTTTTAGAAAACACAGGAACTCAAGCATTACAATATGGTCCAACAGAAGGATATCAGCCACTTAGAGATGCCATAGCAAAGAGAATGGCAAAGGTAAAAGTAGATGTTAAAGCTGAAAACATATTAGTGACAAGTGGATCACAACAAGGACTTGACTTTGCAGCTAAGATATTTATAAATCCAGGAGATATTATAGTTTGCGAGAGCCCTACATATCTAGGTGCTATCAATGCATTTAAGGCCTATGAACCAAAGTTTATAGAAGTATCTACTGATAAAGATGGTATGAATATGGAAGAATTAGAAGATGTATTAAAGAATAATGAAAACATTAAATTTATATATGTTATTCCAGACTTCCAAAATCCATCAGGTAAGACTTGGTCAGTAGAAAGAAGAATTAGATTAGTAGAATTAGCAAATAAGTATAATATAGGTATAATTGAAGATAATCCGTATGGTGAATTAAGATTTGAAGGTGAAGTATTACCAGCTGTTAAACATTTTGATACAGAAGGAAGAGTAGCTTTCTTAGGGACTTTTTCTAAAATATTATGTCCAGGTTTAAGACTTGGTTGGGTAGCAGCTGATAAAGAATTTTTAAGTAAATTTGTACTTGTAAAACAAGGTGCAGACCTTCAATCAAGTACTATTTCACAAATGGAAGTAGCAAAATTCCTAGAAAAATATAATATAGATGAACATATTCAAAGAATAATTGATATATACAAGGTAAGAAGAGATGTAATGATAAAGACTATGGAGGAAGAGTTCCCAGAAGGAGTAAGCTTTACTTATCCAGAGGGTGGTCTGTTTACATGGGTAGTACTACCTGAATATATGAATGCCAGAGAATTAGCAGTAAAAGCATTAGAACAAAATGTTGCATATGTACCAGGTGGCTCTTTCTTCCCTAATGGAGGAAATGAAAATACCTTTAGATTAAATTATTCAAATATGAATGAAGAAAAAATAGTAGAAGGTATTAAGAGGCTTGGGAAAGTAATAAAAGAATCTATGAGATAGTTATTAATTATAAATTAGAAGATCAAGAGATTAATAAATAAAAAGATCTTTATATTATGATATGCTCCCCTTATAGCAGACAGTTAAAATAATAAACTGTGGGCTATGAGGAGGAGCCTATTTTTATGGGAAGAAAAAGATTTTTTGAATTAATAATTAGCGTTAGCTTTAGGTAATCTTACTTCTATAGTAGTGCCCTTACCTTCAATACTTGAAAGAGATACTTTGCCACCATGATGCTCCACAGTGTGTTTTACTATAGATAGACCAAGACCTGTACCATTTACTTTTTTTGAACGAGATTTATCCACCCTATAAAATCGCTCAAAGACTCTGTCTTGTTTTTCAGAAGGAATACCAACACCAGTATCCATAACTTTAAGAATACCCCAGTTATCAATAGAATATATTTCTAGATCAACTTTCCCATTAAGTTTATTATATTTTATAGCATTATCTACTAAATTAAATATTAAATCTTCAATCATTCTTTGATTTCCTTTTATAATTGTACTTTTTCCAGTTATATTTAGGGAGATATTTTTTTCCCTTGCATTAATTTCCAGATTTGAGCATACAAATTGTGTTATAGAAAGTAAATCTATTGAAGAAAATTCTCTATTAATAGACAAATCATCAAGTTGTGATAGTTTGATAATGGAATCTATAAGACTTAAAAGCCTCTTACCTTCTTTTTGGATAATAGAAGCAGCTCTTTTAATATCATCATCGTTAGACATTCCAGTTTCTATCATTTCGGCAAATCCATTTATAGAGGTTAGAGGAGTTTTTAGTTCATGACTTACATTTGCAGTAAATTCTCTTCTTATTTTTTCTGTCTTTTTTAAAGATTCAATATAATTTTCAATTTGCTTTTTCTGTATTTCAATAGTTCTAATAAATGGTTGAAGTTCTTCATACACTGTGCTATCTGCAACATCTCCACCAGATAATATACTTTCAATATTATAGGAAGCTATTTCTATAGGTTTAATTATCTTTGATGTTAAAATGGAGGAAATAATGTATAAAAATATTAAGATAAAGACTAATAGTCCAGCCATGGCAGGTAATATTCCTATGAAAGTATGTTTTATATCCTGAATAGGCTTAGATATCCTTACTACTTTATCATCTATCTTTAAATCATAAGAAGATAGCTCTTTTTCTTGGGGTAGATTATTAATATCATAGATGTTGATATTAATATCATCTATAATATCTTTTGGATTATAATATTCATAGAATAAAAAAACTAGGACTATAGAAGTAATAATAGCAGTTATAGTAGCTATTACTGCAAGATTATAATATATCTTTCTTTCCAAACTTTACCCTCCTATCTTATAACCCACATTTCTTATGGTTTGAATGATTTTACCAGTATCACCAAGCTTTAATCTTAGGGTTCTTATATGAACATCTACAGTTCTGCTTTCTCCTTCAAAATCAGTTTCCCATACTTCGCTCATTATTTTATCTCGAGATAAAACGATATTTTTATTTTTCAATAGGTAATGTAATAGTTCAAATTCTTTAAAGGTCAAATTAATTTCTTTTTCATCTACAGTTACAACTCGTCTTTTTTCGTCTAAACATAAGTTATCTATACATAATAAACTTTGTGTATCTTCTAATTTAATACTACGGCGAAGGACAGCATTGACTCTAGATATTAGTTCCATTACTCCAAAGGGTTTTGAGATATAATCATCTGCTCCCATATCAAGACCTTTTACCTTATCATATTCACTAGTTTTTGCAGTAAGCATAATTATGGATGCATCTTTAGTGATGCTGTTTTTTCTTATATTACTGAGTATTTTATAGCCATCATCTCCAGGTAACATTATATCTAGTAAAATCAAATCTGGAACTTTAACTTTAATTTCATTATAGAGTTCATCAGCATTTTCAAAGCCTTTAACTTCAAACCCATTATTTTTTAATGCGTAAAGGACTAATTCTCTAATACTTTCATCATCTTCAACATAGTAAATTGTTTTCATAAAACCACCTTCCTATGAGTTAATAGACACAGGTTGCTTATAAAGCTGTCAATTTAAACCATTAATATATTTGATTTAATTATATCATTAAAAGTATATTATAAAACCAAAGAAGAATGAAAATCCTCTTTGGTCTATTTTTAAATTTTATAATTTCCTTCATAATGTTCCCCTGTAATAGAGTAATAAACCCATTCTGCTATATTCTGTGCATGATCTCCGATTCTTTCAAAATATTTAGCTATCATTATGAGGTCTATTGCCTGTTCACCATAAGAAGCACTTTCCCTGATTAACTCAATTAATTCATCTTTAATTATATTAAATAAATTATCTACAACATCATCATATTCAATAACAGATTTTACAAGTTCTAAATCTTTTCTAACATAAGCGTCGATACTATCTTTTACCATTTTTATAGTAGCTTCTGCCATTTGAGGTATATGAATAAGCTGTTTTATATATTCTTGACCAGCAAGCCATATAGTTATCTCCGAAATATCAGAAGCCTGGTCACCAATTCTTTCCATATCAGTAATCATCTTTAATGCTGATGATATCATCCTTAAATCACTGGCTACAGGTTGTTGATGTAATAATAACTTTAGACATCTTCTCTCTATACTTTTTTCTATATCATTTACTTCTTTATCACCTTCCACAACTCGTTTTGCAAGCTCTATATTTTGTTCAATTAAGGCAGTAACAGCGGCCTCTATGGAACTTTCAATAATATTTCCCATTTCTATAAGTTCTTCATTTAATAATTCTAATTCTTTATCAAATCTATTTCTCATACAAATCAATCCTTCCTATCCAAATCTTCCTGTTATATAGTCTTCCGTACGTTTATCCCTTGGCTTAGAGAATATAAGGTCAGTATCTTCAAATTCTATTAATTCTCCATTTAAGAAAAATGCAGTTTTATCTGAAATACGAGTTGCTTGTTGCATATTATGAGTTACCATAACAACTGTATAATTATCTTTTAATTCCTGTACTAAGTCTTCGATTTTGGCAGTGGATATAGGGTCAAGAGCAGATGTAGGCTCATCTAAAAGTAATACTTCTGGGTCAACAGCTAAGGCTCTTGCTATACAAATCCTCTGTTGCTGTCCACCAGATAATTCAAGGGCATTTTTCTTTAATCTATCCTTTACTTCATCCCATATAGCAGCATTATGAAGACTTTTTTCTACAATATCATCAAGAGTACTTTTTGATTTTATGCCATGAGTACGAGGACCAAAGGCAATATTATCATATATGCTCATTGGGAAAGGGTTTGGTTTTTGAAAAACCATGCCTACACGTTTTCTTAAAAGGTTTACATCAATATTGCCATTACCATTTCCATTACTATATATATTTTTCCCATCTAACAAAATACTTCCTTCTATTCTACATCCTTCAACTAAATCATTCATTCTATTAAGTGTTTTAAGAAATGTTGATTTACCACAGCCTGACGGACCAATAAAGGCAGTTATTAGATTTTTTTCTATATTAATATTTATATCTTTAAGAGCTTGAAAGCTACCATAATATAAATTTAAATTTTCAACTATAATTTTATTCATTTAAATCCCCCTTAGATAATCTTTTAGCTATTAATGAAGATGCTCCATTAATTCCAATTACAACAATTAAAAGTACTACAGCAGTTGCATAAGCTTCATTAGTATATAGTCCTTCACTAGAAAGGGAGTACATATGAATTGCTAAGGTTCTGCCTGATGAAAATAAATTTTTAGGTATTTGTGGTACTGTACCAGCAGTATATATAAGTGCTGCAGTTTCACCTACAATTCGTCCTATTGCAAGAATAACTCCAGCCAATATTCCAGGCATAGCAGTAGGTAAAACTATTTTAAATATAGTTCGTAGTTTACCAGCACCTAATCCAAAGCTAGCCTCTCTAAGAGTATCTGGGACTGCTAGGAGAGCTTCTTCAGTTGCTCTAATTATGAGGGGGAGAATCATAATTGCAAGAGTACAAGCTCCAGCAGCCATTGAAAAACTCCAACCTAAATATGTTACAAAGAATAATAATCCAAATAATCCATATACAATAGATGGAATTCCCGATAATGTCTCAGTTGTTAATCTTATTATTTCAACTAATTTATTGTCACTCTTTGCATATTCAATAAGATAGAATCCAGTGAATATTCCAATAGGGGATGCAATTATTAAAGCTAAAAAAGTCATTATAAGAGTAGTAATTATTGCAGGAAGCAAAGAAACATTTTCTGTAGTGTATTCTAAAGCAAATAATGAAGGCTTTAGATATGGGATTCCTTTAATTAATATATATCCAATTATAGCGAATAAAGTAAAGAAGGTTGCAAAGGCTGAAAATATAACAAGCCCTTTAATTAATTTACTAAGTTTATTCAATTATGCCACCTTCCTTTTTAAAATAGAAAATAGTCCATTTAAAAGCAGTATAAATATAAATAATACTACTCCTGTTGCAATCAATGCTTCTCTATGGAGATCGGCTGCATATCCCATTTCTATTACAATATTAGCAGTTAAAGTACGTATTCCCTTTAATAAACCCTTAGGCATACGAGCTTGATTTCCAGCTACCATAATTACTGCCATGGTTTCCCCTATGGCTCTACCGATTCCAAGCACTATAGACGAAAGGATTCCTGATTTTGCTGCAGGTAACATTGCAAAGAATACTGAATATTCATGGGTTGCACCTAAGGCAATAGCTCCTTCATAATAGCTGCTAGGTACTGACTTAATAGCTGCTTCTGAAAGTCCTATTATGGTGGGTAAAATCATTATTCCAAGAAGTATGGAAGCTGTCAATATACTAGAACCTGTACCACTAAATAATTTTCTAATCAAAGGTACTAATACAACAAGACCAAAAAATCCATATATAATAGAAGGAATTCCAGCCATTAGGTTTACTGCAGGTTTTAAAATTTTATATAGCTTTTCAGGGCAGAACTTAGCTAGAAATATAGCAGTTAAAATGCCAATAGGTACTCCGAGAATTATAGCACCAGCAGTTACATAAATGCTTCCCACAATCATAGGAAATATTCCAAAAGATGGGGGGATGTTTGAAGGTGACCAATCCTTACCTAGTAAAAAATTAAATACTCCAATTTTCCCAATAGCAGGTATTCCATTGGAAAACATAAAATAACATATTAAAATTACTGATATTATAGAGAAAGAAGCGGAGATAAAGAATATTATCTCCATTAATTTCTCAAAGAAATTTGATTTCATTTAATCACCTGCTTTTCTATTTAATGTCGCTCCAATTAATAAGTTCACCTATGAATATGTTTTTTATATTTTCTAAAGATATATCCGTTAAAGTATTTTCTGGATGAGTAATTACTGCAATACCATCTAATGCTATAGCTATATCTTTAAGTTCTGATTTTTCGCTATCCTTTAAAGCTCTTGAAGCCATGCCTATATCACAAGTTCCATCTATAGCAGCTTGCATACCAGCTGATGAGTCTGATTGTTGTACTTCTATTTGAGCATTTGGATTAATTTTAATATATGCTTCCCTAAGTTTTTCCATAACAGGTGTAACAGAGGAAGAACCTGCTACTACAATTTTGCCAGTTGGTTTAGAACCATTGTAAGGTTCTGCATTATCATCTACAGCTATATAGCTTTTAGAAACAACTTCTTGCCCTTCTTTACTCATTATAAAATCTATAAAGTCCTTAGCTATTTCAGAGATATCACCTTTTGTTGCTATGTTAAAAGGTCTAGCTATTTTATAACTGCCATTTTTAATATTTTCAGTTGTAGGGGCTATGCCATCTACATTTAATGCTTTTACTGTATTATTAAGGGAACCTGTTGATACATAACCTATTGCATATTCATTTCCAGCAACTGTTGTAAGTACAGTATCTGTTTTCATTTGGGTTATAGCTTCTTTTGTAGTTCTATCAATTTTTTTTCCAGTACCATCTTTTTCTTCTACTCCTGTTAACTCTACAAAAGCACCTCTTGTACCAGAGCCTTCTTCTCTAGTAACTACTACAATTTCTTCTGAAAGATTAAAATCATTTTTAGCATCCTTATTTTCTTTAACATTTGTGTTCGTTACATTTTCTTTACCTTGATTATTTGATTTACACCCTATAAGAAGTGATGCTACTAAAATAAAAGATAATAATAAAGTAATTATTTTTTTCAATTTAATTCCTCCCTTTAATTTCATTGTTTGTTTTTAGTATATAGAATAAATGTTAAATCCATTGTTATGGCAATGTTAAATCTATGTAAAATATATAGATTTTTTCTTCTTCAACAAACTATAAAGATTGATTAATCGGATTTTAAGAGGGTAAAAACAGGTCGAAGGAAAAGAAAGTTGGCTGCTAGAATTAAGTATAAAAACATTTATTAAATTGTTTTAATTATTAGGAGGCGTATATATGTTTTTTAAAACTACAGAGCAACATGAGAATTTGAGAGCAATAATCAGACAGTTTGCCGAAGAAGAAGTTAAACCTATTGCATTTATATTGGATCAAGAAAATAAATTTCCTTCGGAAGCAATTAAAAAATTAGGAGATATGGGTATGATGGGAATACCATATTCCAATGAATATGGTGGAGCAGGCCTTGATGTAATTAGCTATGCAATAGCCGTTGAAGAACTATCAAGAGTAGATGGTGGTACAGGTGTAATCCTTTCTGCTCATACATCCTTAGGTGCATATCCGATTTCTGCCTATGGAACAGAAGAGCAGAAACAAAAATATTTAATTCCCTTAGCAAGGGGAGAAAAGATTGGAGCCTTTGGTCTTACTGAGGAAAATGCAGGTAGTGATGCGGGAGGTACAGAAACAACAGCGGTATTAGAAGGTGACTATTATATATTAAATGGAGAAAAGATTTATATTACCAATGGAGGTGAAGCAGATACTTATATAGTTTTTGCAGTTACAACACCAGATATAGGAACTCGTGGTATTAGTGCATTTATTGTTGAAAAGGGATGGGAAGGATTTACCTTTGGTAAACACTATGATAAGATGGGTATTCGTTCTTCTGCCACTTCAGAGCTTATTTTTAACAATGTAAAAGTTCCTAAGGAAAACTTATTAGGTAAAGAGGGTCAAGGTTTTAAGATTGCAATGTCAACCTTAGATGGAGGTCGTATTGGTATTGCAGCTCAGGCACTTGGTATTGCTCAAGGTGCTTATGAAAATGCATTGGAATATTCAAAGGAAAGAGTTCAATTTGGAAAACCTATCTGTCAACAGCAGGTTATTTCCTTTAAATTAGCTGATATGGCAACAAAGCTTAGAGCGGCTAGATTTTTAGTTTATAGTGCAGCGGAGTTAAAGGAAAATAATGAGCCTTATGGTGCTGAAGCTGCTATGGCAAAAATGTATGCTTCAGAAATTTGCCTTGATGTTGTAAACGATGCTCTTCAAATATTTGGTGGAAGTGGCTATCTAAAAGGTATGGATATTGAGCGTGCTTATAGGGATGCTAAGATTTGTACAATATATGAAGGAACTAATGAAATCCAACGTATTGTTATAGCTGCTAATATTATAGGTAAAATGCCAAAGACAGACAATGGAGGTAAAGCTCCTAAGATTGGTCCAGCTACAGGTTATCGTAAGAAGATTATTTTTAACAGTGGTACTCCTAAGGAGAGGGTCGATGAACTTGTAAAGGCTCTTAAAGCGGAGGGTTATGATTTTACCGTTGGTATACCTATTGATACTCCAATAATTAAAGCAGATAGAGTAGTAAGTGTGGGTCTGGGAATAGGAGCAAAGGAAAATATGAAACTTATAGAGGATTTGGCAATTCAAGCTGGGGCAGCTATAGGTTCATCTCGTCCAGTAGCTGAAGATCTTAAATATGTACCATTAAATCGCTATATTGGTCTATCAGGTCAAAAATTTAATGGCAATCTTTATATAGCCTGTGGTATTTCAGGAGCAGGTCAACATTTAAAAGGTATAAAGGATGCTACAACAATTGTTGCAATAAATATAGATCCTAATGCAAAAATATTTAAGAATTCAGATTATGGTATTGTTGGTGATGTAATGGAGGTATTACCACTACTTATTGAAGCTTTAGATAATGGGGAGCCTAAAAAAGAAGCACCACCTATGAAGAAGATGAAAAAAGCTATTCCAAAGAAGGTTTCTCCAACTTGGAAATATCATGTATGTAATGGATGTGGTTATGAATATAATCCAGCAGTAGGTGATCCAGAGGGTGAAATAAGTCCAGGTACAACCTTTGAGAAATTACCTGAAGAGTGGACCTGTCCTTCCTGTGGTGAAGAAAAGGATATGTTTATAGAGGCATAATAAATATAAATATTAATAAGATATTTTAATTATAAAGGGGGATTATTATATGCATTGCGTTAGAAGTATAACTGATGATCTTTATTGGATTGGTGGTAATGATCGCCGTCTTGCTTTATTTGAAAACATTCATCCAATAGAGAAAGGTGTATCCTATAACTCTTATTTATTATTAGATGAAAAAACAGTATTATTTGATACTGTTGACTGGGCAATTTGTCGTCAGTTTCTTGAAAATATTAAGGCTGTATTAGGTGATAGAACTTTGGATTATATGGTGATCAATCATATGGAGCCAGACCATGCAGCTTGTATTGAAGAGATTATTCTCCGTTATCCAAATATAAAGATTATATGTACGGAAAAGGCTTCTTTATTTATGCATCAATTTGGATTTAGTATTGATGATAAGGTGATAAAAGTAAAAGACGGAGATAGTATGTCCTTTGGAAAACATAATCTTGTATTTGTTACAGCTCCAATGGTTCATTGGCCAGAGGTAATGGTAACCTATGATACCACTAATGGTGTGCTATTTTCTGCTGATGCCTTTGGTTCATTTGGTGCTTTAGATGGTAAGCTATTTAACGATGAGGTAAATTTTGATAGAGATTGGATTGATGAAGCTAGAAGATATTATACTAATATTGTAGGAAAATATGGTCCTCATGTTCAATCTCTTCTAAAAAAAGCAGGAAATCTTGATATAAAGATTATCTGTCCGTTACATGGACCTGTTTGGCGTAGGGATTTGGGGTATTTTATAGATAAGCATGATAAATGGAGCCGCTATGAGCCAGAAGAAAAGGGGGTAATGATAGTTTATGGAACTATGTATGGAAATACAGAAGCTTCTGCTAATTATTTAGCAACAAAATTAGTTGAAAAGGGAATGAAAAATGTAGTTATGTATGATGTTTCAAAAACTCATGTATCCTATTTAATTGCTGAAACATTTAAATACAGTCATGTAGTTCTTGCCTCTGTAACCTACAATTTAAAGATTTATCCACCAATGTTAAACTATATAATGGATATGAAGGCATTAAATCTTCAAAAGCGTACTTTTGCCATTATAGAAAATGGGTCTTGGACTCCTCAATCAGGGAAATTAATCCGTGAACTTTTAAATGAAATGAAGGAGATGACTATTTTAGATAATGATATAACATTAACTTCTAGTATGAAAGTAGAAGATTGTGACTCAATGGATTCTATGGCTGACAGTATTATTGAATCTATGAAATAATTACCTTGCATACTTTATGTATTAATGATATAATATTTTGGTAAATCCTTGCTCTATCTTTAGGATAGAGCCGATAGTCCATAGGGAGGTGAAAGGCATGAGAAAGTATGAAGCGGTGTTTATCTTTTTACCAAGTGAAGAGGAAAAGAGAGTTCAAATCCTTGAAAGATTCAAGGGTATAATTGAAGCAAATGGAACTATTATAAACATTGATGAGTGGGGTATTAGAAAACTTGCATATCTAATTGATGATATTGGTGAAGGATACTATGTACTTATAAATTTTGAAAGTACACCAGAAGTTATCAAAGAATTAGATAGGGTTGCTAGAATTTCTGACAGCATTATGAGACATATGATCATTAGAGAAGATGAATAATCTAAGGGTAGGTGAGAATATTGAATAATGTTGTATTAATAGGAAGGTTAACAAGAGACCCAGAATTAAGGTATATACCTGGTAGTGGTGCTGCTGTTGCAAGATTTGGAATAGCAGTTGATAAGGGGCTTTCCAGAGAAAAAAAGCAGGAAATGGAATCTAGAAATCAGCCAACGGCAGATTTTATAAATATAACCGTATGGGGTAAACCGGCGGAAAACTGTGCTAATTACTTAGTAAAAGGTAGGTTAGTAGGTATCCAAGGTAGAATTCAAACTGGCTCCTATGAAAAAGATGGAGTTAAAGTATATACAACGGAAGTTGTAGCTAATAATGTTGAATTCTTAGAATGGGGAGATAAAAATAAATCCTCAGATTTTAATGATTCTGGCCTAGATTTTGGTGGTATAGAAGGCTTCCATCCCACTGATAATGATGACATTCCATTCTAGAAGGAGGGTAAGAAGATGCAAAGAAGATTTAAACCAAGAAAAAGAGTTTGTAGCTTTTGTGTAGATAAATCAAATCATATAGATTATAAAGATATAAATAAGCTTAAAAAATATATAACAGAAAGAGGAAAAATTCTTCCTAGAAGAATTTCTGGAAACTGTTCAAAACATCAAAGAGAGCTTACAATAGCTATAAAAAGAGCAAGACAAGTAGCATTATTACCATATAGTGCAGAATAAGAGAGGATACCCTCTCTTATTTTTTTAAAGACTTTTCAATTGACTTATTTCCCTATACTTTGTATTATTTTAATAAGGTAAAATATAAAATTAAAGGATGGGAATGAGATGAAAAATAAAGATATAGATATTATAAAAAATATGAAAACTGTAGAATGGCTTAAGGCTCAGTTACTTAATACTGTAGCTAACCTATATTCTACTTTGGCAGATGGAGAAGAGAGTACAAAGGAAAACCTTGAGGACATTATTTCAAATCTTATATTAGAATCCTTACTTTTGGGTAAAAGATTAGGGCTAGATTATGAAAATATAGAATCTGCATTAAGGGATAATATCAAGCTCAACCTAATAGAAGAACATAAAATAGAAAAATGGTATGGAGATTTAAGTATATTGCTGGAATTTATTGATAAACATAAAGATTAGGGGTGAAATTTTTGAAGAATAATGATAAGATAAAGAAAAGTACCATAGAGAGCATAATAGTAATATCAATAATGGCCTTATATATAGTATATGGTATTCATGTTGTGCCTTTGTTAATGTTATTTATTCCAATACCCTTTGCAATATTAGGTATAAGAAATGGGATATATATAAATGTAATAAGTATAACGGCAACATCGCTAATAATAGGAGTACTTCTTGGATTTATATCAGGAGTTTCAATTATTCTTATATTTGCACCGCTAAGTCTTGCATTAAATTATTGTATTAGCAAAAGAAAAAGTAGTATGGAAACAATATTGATTACTACCATTGCATTTTTCATTTCTTTTTTAGTCCTAATAGGATTAGAGGCAAATATATCAGACTTAAATTTAACTAAGCAATTGGAAAATAATTTCACACAGTTATTAACCATGCAAATAGATATGTTAAATGAAATGGGAATGTCAAAATATGAAGTTCTTAGAACAACAGATTTACTAGAAAATGCATATAAGACCATTATCATACTTATACCATCTTTAATATCAATTTTCTCTTTAGTTGTAAGTTATGTTAATCTACTCTTTTCATCTATTATACTTAGAAAAATGGGATACGGAATTACAAATTATAAAAAGTTTTCTAAATTTAAACTACCTAATAATATTATTCCTGGAATTGGAATAATGCTTTTTACAGCTTTTATAATAAAGACATTGAAAATACAATATCATGAAGCATTATTAATTAATATTACATTTTTAATTAGCTTTGTATTTTTCCTTCAGGGATTAGCAGTTTTAGATTTTCTTTTAATTAAATCTAAACTCCATTTAGTATTTAGAATTTTAATTATTTCTTTAAATATTATATTTATACCTATGAGTAGTATTTTGTTTTTTATAGGTATTTTGGATTCAATCTTTGATATAAGAAAAATAAGAAGGCGAAAATCCTTATAGGAGGATATTATGAAAAATAAAAAGATACTATTATGGCAGGATAGTTATATCTACCTTATAGCAATAGGGGTATTAGTTATTATTCTATCCCTTTATCAACCTATATTGTCTGTATTAGGTATAGTTCTAATAGCTTATTTAATAATTTACAATATAAAAAGTGCTAACAAGAAAGAAAAGGAATTTCAAAGATATATAGAAGGATTGGGAGATGAGTTTGAATCTGCAACTAAACATGCAATATTTAATATGCCCTTTCCTTTGGTTATATTAGATGAGAATAGTAATATATCTTGGTATAATACACCATTTTTAAAGTTAATGGGGGAAATTGAGTTATTAAACGAAAAACTATCTGATTTAATACCAGGAATTAATTTGGATAGGATATTTAAAGAAAATGATATGAAACCATTAGATATAAAGTATGGAAATAGGGATTACAAAGTATATCCAAATTTAGTTGATACAAAAAAGACTAATAGTACCAATAATATGATAGTTATGCTTTATTGGGTGGATAATACGAATTTGGTAAATTTAGAGCAAAAATATAATAAAGAAAAGTTAGTAGTTGCATTGGCATATGTAGATAATTATGATGATGTAAAAAGTAGTACTCCAGAGGTAAATAGACCATTAGTAATGGCAGAGATAGATAAAAATATTAACTCTTATTTTACTAAATATAATGGGGTTGTAAGAAAATATGAGAATGATAAATATTTTATTATTATAGAAAATAGCGGATTTAAAAATGTTGAAAGTAAAAAATTTGATATATTAGATCAAATAAGAGAATTAGATTTAGGAAATACAATACCTATTACATTAAGTATGGGAGTTGGAGCAGGAGGTAGTAATCCCTTTGAAGCCTATGAAAAAGCAAGAGCGGCAATAGATATTGCATTAGGTAGGGGAGGAGATCAAGCTGTAGTTCAAGTTAGAAGTCAACTAAGCTTCTATGGTGGAAAAACAAAAGCTATAGAAAAGCGAAACAAAGTAAAGGCTAGGGTAATTGGATACGCTTTAAGACAACTTATAGACCAAGCAGATAAAGTGTTTGTAATGGGACATAAAAATCCAGATATGGACTCCTTTGGTGCAGGCGTAGGAGTATTACGTGCGGTGAAGGACAGGAATAAAGAAGGTTATTTAATTTTAAGTGGAGAAAATCCTTCTATTAAAAATATTTATGATAGAATGTTAAAAGAACAACCTGAACTTCTAGAGCAAATTGTAACACCGGAGAAAGGACTAGAATTAGCAAATGATAGTTCTTTAATGGTAGTAGTAGATAATCATAAGCCAAGCTTTACAGAGGCACCAGAACTTCTAGACCTTATATCTAAGGTAGTAGTTATAGATCACCATAGACGGGGAGTAGAATTTATAAAGGATCCTGTACTAACTTATTTAGAGCCATATGCATCTTCTACCTGTGAGTTAGTTACAGAAGTATTGTCTTATATGAGTGATAAAATAAATTTAACAAAATTTGAAGCTGAGGCTTTAATGGCAGGTATTACTGTAGATACAAAGAATTTTAGTTTTCAAACAGGAGTAAGGACATTTGAAGCAGCATCTACATTAAAGCGAGCAGGAGCCGATACTACAGTAGTAAGGCAACTATTTAGGGATGATTATAATACATTTATATATAAAGCAGAAGTAGTAAAATCTTCAAAAATTATATTTGATAAAATCGCCATAGGCAGGCTTGAAACTCAAATGGAAGATTCACTTTTAATAGCTGCCCAAGCGGCAAATGAATTACTTAATATTAATGGAGTTGAAGCCTCTTTTGTAATGACCTATGTAAACCATAAGCTTCATATTAGTGGAAGGTCTTTAGGAAATATATCTGTACAATTAATACTTGAAAGTCTTGGAGGCGGTGGTCATCTAACTAGTGCCGGGACTCAGCTGGATAATGTAACCATGGATGAAGCAGAGATTATACTTACAGAAACCATAGATAAATTTTTAAAGGAAGGTGAAGAAGAATGAAATTAATATTATTGAAAGATGTGAAGGGATTAGGTAAAGAGGGAGATTTAGTAAATGCGAAGGACGGCTATGCTAGAAACTTTTTATTACCAAAGGGCGATGCTGTAGAGGCAACACCAGCTAATCTAAAGAAATGGAAGGAAGAGAAGGCAAAAGAAGAAGAAAGAAAGAAAAATGAATATAATGAGGCCTTAAAACTTAAAGAAAAAATAGATTCTATTACAGTAACAATTCAAGGGAAAGCCGGAGAAGGTGGAAGACTATTTGGTTCTATTACATCAAAAGATATAGCTGATGCATTAAAATCACAACATAAGATAGATGTGGATAAGAGAAAAATAGAATTAAAGGATAATATAAAGTCCCTTGGTAATACTCAAGTTGATGTAAGAGTGTATGCAGAGGTAGTAGCCAAGCTAAATGTTAATATAAAAGAACAATAATGAGGTGGGAAAAGTGGAAAGTGGATTGATTGGACGCATTCCTCCCCATAGTCTAGAGGCAGAGCAATCAGTTCTTGGGGCTATGATTTTAGATAAAGAAGCTATAAACACTGCAATTGAAATAATCAGACCAGATGATTTCTATAAGGAAGCTAATAAAGAGATATTTGAAGCAATATTGATATTATTTAATAAAAATGAACCAGTAGATTTAATTACTTTATCAGAAGAACTTAAAAGACGGGGAACATTGGAAAATACAGGAGGAGTTACTTATCTTGCAAATCTATCCAGTGGAGTAGCAACCACTGCTAATGTTAAATACTATTGTAAAATAGTAGAGGAAAAATCAATACTTAGGAGATTGATTAAGTCATGTGATGATGTAATAGTTAAATCCTATGAAAATTCAGATGAAGTAAATGCGATAATAGAAAATGCAGAAAAGGCCATATTTGATATAACCCAAGGAAGACATAGAGAAGGTTTCTCTCCTCTTAATGAAGTATTATTATCTAGTTTTTCTCAGATAGAAGAAAGAGCTGCAAACCAAGGAACTTTGACAGGTTTAACTACTGGGTTTATAGATTTAGATAATAAATTATCTGGATTACAAAAATCAGATTTAATATTATTAGCAGCTAGACCATCTATGGGAAAGACTGCTATTTCTGTAAATATTGTAACAAATGCTGCTTTAAAGGCTAATGCAAAGGTAGCTGTATTTTCTTTAGAGATGTCCAAGGAACAGTTAGTACAAAGAATGATATCAGCCACTGCCCATGTAGACCTTCAAAAGATAATTTCAGGTAGATTGTCTGAAGAAGAATGGATACAAGTTATAAATGCTATGGGTCCATTATCTCAAGCAGAGATATTCATAGATGATACAGCTGGGATTTCTTTAATGGAAATGAAAGCAAAATGTAGGAGATTGAAGATAGAAAAAGGTTTAGACCTTGTAATGATAGATTATTTGCAGTTAATGCAATTAGATGGACGTCAAGAAAGTAGACAACAAGAAATTTCAGCTATTTCTAGAGGATTGAAAGCTTTAGCCAAAGAAATGGAATGTCCTGTAATAGCTTTATCTCAGCTTAGTCGTGCACCTGAACTTAGGACGGATCATAGACCAATACTATCGGACTTAAGGGAGTCTGGTGCAATAGAACAGGATGCTGACGTTGTACTATTCTTATATAGGGATGAATATTATCATGAAGACTCAGAAAAGAAAAATATTGGAGAAGTAATTATAGCAAAGCACAGAAATGGACCAACGGGAAGTTTGGAATTGGTGTTTAAGAAGGAATTTACTAAATTTGTTAATATGGCAAGGGAATAACAATTAACGATTAGCAATTAACAAAGAATAATTATTAAGATCTAAAGAGACTAAGGATTACAATAGACTTTTTTCATTGTAATCCTGTTTATTATTTACTTATAGGAATTTTTATTCTTAAGGCAATAATCTGATTAGTTAAAAGATATTTAATAATAAGTTTAAAACTGTTAATCGTTAATTGTAAATTGATCGACGGGGTGATTACTTTGGAGATTAAGGGTAAAAGAATTATCATAAAAGATTTACAACTTGAAGACGTATATGAAATGAGGAATTGGGGAAGTCATGAGAATCCTTTGATAGAGGATTATAATTTTCCTCCAATGAATAATAAGGAAATAAAGATTTGGTATGGAATGAAAGCAAGGAAGTTATTTAATAAATATTATGGTATACGGAATGAAGAAGGATATTTAATAGGATATATGGGAATAAAGGATATAAGAATAATTAGGAGAGAGTCTACATTAGGTATAGTTTTAGATCCTAACCATGTAGATAAGGGATACGGGACGGAAATTTTAGATACATTTTTAAGATATTATTTTACTAAAATGAATATGAGAAAAATGTTCTTAGAAGTTGCAGAGTTTAACAAGAGAGCATATAGGGTTTATGAAAAGATAGGTTTTAAGCCAGTGGCATATTATCTTGATGAATTTTTTGATTCAGGATTAGATTTGTCTAATATGTATTATTTGGAACAAAAATCTTCTTTTGTAATAGGGGATAAAAAGATATATAATTATATTTATAAAATGGTTTTGACTAAGAAAAGATTTTTTGAAATTAGGAAATAATTGATATAAATATTGGAGTTGATAATATGAGTTTCACCCTTGAAACTACAGATATGGATTTAGGTGATACCCCTATAGAAAATATTTTTATAAATGATTTTATGCCCATGGCAAATGGAACTTATGTCAAAGTATATTTACTAGGGTATAAATATGCTCATGATAGAGATGAAAAAATAGAGGTAAATAATAAAACCATAGCAAAACACTTAGAAATACCTTTGGAAGATGTATTAAGGGCTTGGGATTTTTGGGAAAGCAAAGGAATAATAAAAAAGATTCCTAGAGAGGAAGATAATAAATATAACTATAAAGTAAAATTTTTAAATTTAAAGCAATTATACATAAAAAATAACCTTAGCCTATTTAATAGTAGAGAAGAAATCATTAAAAAACCAAAATCCATTACTCCTCAAGAATTAATTGATGCAAATCAAATACCTGCTATAAATAAAATGTTTAATCAGATAGATTATATAATGCGAAGGCAGACAGTAACTACTGAAAAACAAAAAGTATTATCTTGGATAGAAAATTATAATATGAATCCAGATGTAATAGAGAAAGCTTTTTTTTATGGAGTAGAAAGAAAAGGACAAAGAAATGTAAATTATATAGAGGGTATTATAAGGAATTGGTATGATAGTGGACTTACAAACATGGATGCAATAATAGAACATTTTAAGAACCAAGATGAAAAATTTTATAGATATCAAAAAGTTATGAGAGCTTTAGGGTTTGATAATAGAAGCATTACACAGGGTGAGATGAAAGTAATTGATAAGTGGTTTGAAGAATATAAATTCCCATTGGAGATAGTACTTAAAGGATGTGAAGCTTCATCTAAGGTTTCAAATCCTAGTGTCAATTATATTGACGGAGTCCTTAAATCATGGTATGAAAAAGATATTAAGACTTTAGAAGATATTGAGGTAAAGGACAAACCTAAAGAGAAAAAAGAATATAGAGTAGTAAAACCTGCTCAGGGAAAGGGTACACCACTTAAGACAAGATTTCATAATTTTGAGCAAAGAACAGATAAGTATACATCTGAGGAATTGGAAACCATTGCAAGAAGGAAGAGGGAAGCTTATAACCAGAAGGTAAAAGGAGAAGTATAAATATGTATAAAGATATATTGAAAGAACTTTCAATTGAGTATGAGAGAAAAAGAGATAAACAATTACATGAACAGAGAATAAGAAAAGAAAAGGTGTATAGAAAGATACCTGCAATTAAAAGGATAGATGAGGATATTCTTAAAACAGGTCTTTCCATGTCCAAATATATAATAGGTAATCCACATAAATATAAAGAAAGTATAGAAAATGCAAAAAAGATAATTGAAAAGCTAAAAATGGAGAAAGCTTATTTAATGACCGAATCCAATATTCCGGTGGACTATATGGATATTAAATATGACTGTGAGAGTTGTAAAGATACAGGGTATCTGGATACTGGTAATCAATGCAATTGTTTGAAACAAGCCTTAGTATCTCGTGCATATAAAATGTCTAACATAGAAAATGTTCTTCAAAAAGAAAATTTTAAATCTTTTAATATTAATATATTTAAAGATGAGCCCTTTGAAAATGAAAGAATGACACCTAGGGAAAACATGATAGATATAGTAGGTATAGCAGAGGGTTTTATTAGCAACTTTACTGAAAACAATGGAGAAAATTTGTTGCTTTATGGTACTACAGGTTTAGGCAAAACATTTTTATGTAATTGTATAGCTAAATCTCTCTTAGATAAAAACAAAATAGTAATATATCAAACTGCATTTACAATACTTGAAATAATAGAAAAACATAGATTTGGAAAAGACACTAGAAATTACAATGACTATCAATACAATTTATTATTTGAAGCAGATTTACTTATTATAGATGATTTAGGCACAGAAGTAGCTAATACATTTACTAATGCGGAGATATTTAATATTGTAAATACTAGAATAATAGCAGGTAAAAAAACTATAATATCAACTAATCTAACACCGAAGGAAATATCCGATACATATACGGATAGGGTGTTTTCTAGGATATTGGATAAATTTATTCCTCTTAAGTTTTATGGACATGATCTTAGATGGGAATGATTATGACCTAACCCGATTTGTGCTTTTGCAAATCGTAGGTAGGTCAAACGCAATGAGCACCAAACTTGTACCAATGTAATGAGTGAACAAATTTCAGTCTCGAAACTGGGAGTAAATTGTTAATTCACAATTGAATGAAGGGGTGAATTCTATGAATGCAAATGAAAGAAGACAGGAAATATTAAATATTTTAAGTAAATCAGAGGAACCAGTTAAAGGAATAGATATATCAGAGCAACTAGATGTTAGTAGGCAGGTAATAGTTCAAGATATTGCAATATTACGGGCCAGAGGAGAAAATATACTTGCTACTCCTCAGGGATATTTAATAATTAAAATTCATGAAAAAAGAAAAACAACGAAGACCATAGTTTGCACCCATAAAAATAATAAAGAGTTGGAAGAAGAATTGAGAACAATCATCGATTTAGGTGGGAAGATTGTAGATGTAATAGTAGAGCATCCTTTGTACGGAGAAATAAGATCCCAATTACAAATAGGTTCTAGACATGATTTAAGTTTATTTATAGATAACTTAAAAGCAACTAAAGCAGAGCCCTTATCTTCTTTAACAGATGGTATTCATTTACATACTATAGAAGCAGATGATGAAAACACCTTAAGAAGAATAAAAGAGGCTCTTTTAGAAAAAAAATACTTGATAAAAGAGGATTAGGATGTTATATTTATAATTACAGGTGACAAGACAGCTGTAATTATAAGCGAGTGAGGAGATGATTGAAATAAAACAATCAAAAGGTGGCATACAAAACTATTTTGTTAAAGTATTAAATGGTATGGCTTGGGGACTTTTTTCATCTTTACTTATTGGACTAATAATTAAACAAATAGGAACATTATTTAGTATTCAAGAGCTTATTAACTTTGGATCCATAGCACAAAAATTAATGGGACCAGCAATAGGTGCGGGAGTAGCATATAGTGTAGGAGCTCCACCTTTAGGTATTTTTGCTTCAGTTGTAGTAGGAGCAATAGGTGCAGGAAGTATTAATTTTGAAGGTAGTACAGCAATTATAAACACAGGAGAGCCTGTGGGAGCTTTTATTGCAGCTTTAGTAGGAGCAGAATTTTCAAAGCTAATTAGTGGGAAAACTAAAGTTGATATAGTGTTAGTTCCATTAGCTACTATTATAATAGGTGGATTTGTTGGACAGTACATAGCTCCATATATGGCTATGATAATGAATTTTTTGGGAGAGATTATTAACAAGGCAACAGAAATGCATCCTATACCAATGGGAATAATAGTATCAGTAATAATGGGAATAGTTCTTACACTTCCCATAAGTTCAGCAGCTCTTGCCATATCCTTAGGATTATCAGGTCTTGCAGCAGGGGCAAGTACAGTAGGATGTGCAGCTAATATGATAGGATTTGCAGTAGCATCCTATAGGGAAAATGGATTTGGAGGGTTTATTGCTCAAGGTATAGGTACATCAATGTTACAAATATCAAATATAGTAAAAAATCCCTTGGTTTGGCTTCCAGCCATAGTTTCATCTGCTATATTAGGACCTATATCTACTTATATACTTAAAATGGAAGGTACTAAAATAGGTGCAGGAATGGGAACCAGCGGATTAGTAGGTCAATTTTCTACCATAGATGCAATGGGTGCTACACCTAAAACATTAATTTTAATTATTATGATGCATTTTATTTTACCTGGAATAATATCTTTTGGTATTTCAGAATGGATGCGAGAAAAGGGATTTATAAAATTAGGGGATATGAAATTATAAGGCTTAAAAATAAAAATCAATGTTTTAACATACGATTGGGGGGTATAAAAGAAATGGGAGCATAAGTCTTCCCATACAAAAGATAAAATATTATAAATAGCAAAAGATGAAAATATCCATTAAAAGTTTAAACTATTTAATGGATATTTTATTTTTACTCCTTGACAATTATAAATTTTATGCTATAATATCTATAATTAAATACCTAGCAGAGAAGGGAAATAGTAAATATCTAACTTTTTTAGAGAGTCAATGGATGGTGGAAATTGATAAGGTGAAATATTGAATCCAACCCTGAGCTAATAAATTTCGAGTGAGCCTTTTTGGCTAACTAGGGTGGCAACGCGGGAATACTCTCGTCCCTACTATTATGTGGGGATCGAGAGTTTTTTTATGACCTAACTTAGCCGAATGATAGGTCCTAACGGACACCACCGAATTATGCCCTACGGGGTAGAATAAGGTTGTGAGCTTTAGTAGGTCAAACGCAATGAGCACCAACCTTAATGTAGAATTTATCATTGGGAGTACCCGTTAGGGTCAAATCTATATGAGCGTAGCGAATAAATAGATTTGAGTTGCGAAACTTTGAAAAATTTAAGGAGGTTATATATATGTTAGATATTAGAAGAATTAGATCAAATTCAGATGAAGTAATAAAGGCTTTACAGAAAAGAAAAGGAGATTTTCCGATTAATAAAGTTCTTGAATTAGATGAGAAAAGAAGAGCTATTCTTGTAGAAGTGGAAGAAATGAAAGCAAAGCAAAACCTTGCATCAAAAGAAGTTCCCAAACTTAAAAAGGAGGGGAAAGATGCTTCCCATATATTTGCTGAAATGAAGGAGTTATCAGAAAAGGTAAAGGAATTGGATGTTAAAGTAAAGGAAATAGATGAAGAACTAAGGAATACTCTACTTCAAATACCAAATGCGCCCCATGAATCTGTAGTAGAAGGAAAAGATGATACTAATAATGTAGAAATAAGAAAATTTGGAGAACCAAAGAAATTTGAATTTGAAGCAAAAGCTCATTGGGATATAGGTACAGACTTAAATATACTAGATTTTGAAAATGCTACGAAGATTACAGGAGCTCGATTCACAGTATTTAGGGGATTAGGAGCAAGATTAGAAAGAGCTATTACGCAGTTTATGCTTAATTTACACACTGAGAATCATGGATACACTGAGATGGCAACTCCCTTTATGGTAAATAGGAATAGTATGATAGGTACAGGTCAACTACCAAAGTTTGAAGAAGATATGTTTCATTTACCTAGTAAAGACTATTTTCTTGTACCAACAGCTGAAGTTCCACTTACTAACTTAGAAAGAGATAATATATTAAGTGAAAAGAGTCTACCTATATATTATACAGCTTATACACCTTGTTTTAGACAAGAAGCAGGAGCAGCAGGTAGAGATACTAGAGGGCTTATAAGAAATCATCAGTTTGATAAAGTAGAATTAGTTAAATTTGTAGCTCCTGAAAGTTCATATGATGAGTTAGAGAAATTAACCAATAATGCGGAAGAAGTTCTGAAACAATTAGGATTGCCATATAGAGTAGTATCTCTTTGCAGTGGAGATTTAGGCTTTTCATCTGCAAAAACCTATGATATAGAAGTATGGATGCCATCCTATGGTAGATATGTAGAGATTTCAAGCTGTAGTAATTTCGAAGATTTCCAAGCTAGACGTGCAAATATTAGATATAGAAAGGAAGATACAGGAAAGGTTGAATTTGTCCATACTTTAAATGGTTCAGGTTTAGCAGTAGGCAGAACCTTTGCTGCCATACTTGAAAACTACCAAGAAGAAGATGGCACAGTAGTTATTCCAGAAGTGTTAAGACCATATATGGGCGGACTGGAGAAGCTAACACCAATTTCAAATTGTTAATTGTGAATTTAAAATTAAAGAGATATTTATAAAAATCAGGATGTTTTTTAAAATATCCTGATTTTTATTGATAATTTATTTGGATATAGTTAATATTAATATATGGGGAGGAGGAATATAGTGAAAAAGATTAAGCTATTTATAATTATATTGTTAATTATCGTACTATCTTTAGCAGGTTGTAAACAGGGGAAAACTATAAATGCAGATGCACTTATAGTTAAAAATCTTAATGGACTTGATGAGTCTAAAATAAATGAATATAGGATTGATGTAAATTTAGATACTGAAAATATGACATATAAGGGAAAGCAGACAGTATCCTATGTAAATAATACAGATATAGATTTAGAAGATATATATTTTCATCTATATCCAAATGCTTTTAAATCTTTAGAAAAAGCACCAATATTATTTAATATAGGTGATGAAATGAATCCTTCAAGCTATAAACCTGGATATATAGAAATTGAAAAGGTAAAGATAGGAGATAAGGATTTACAATGGATTATAGATGAAGATAAAGATACGATACTTAATATAAAACTTGAAAAACCGCTGGAAAGAGGTAAAAGAATAGATCTGTATCTGGAATACATGGTAAAGTTACCAACGACTAAGGATAGATTTGGATATCATGATAAAGGCATAAATTTAGGTAACTGGTATCCTATAGCTTGTGTATATGATAAAAATGGTTGGAATTTAGATCCCTACTATAAGGTTGGTGATCCTTTTTATAGTGAAGTTGCCAACTACAAAGTTTCTATAACAACTCCTAAAGAAATTATAGTAGCTGCCAGTGGGAAGATTATATCAGAAAGGGAAGATGGAGATAAAAAGACTTATAAGATTGAAGGACAGCTAATAAGAGATTTTGCTTGGGCTGCTAGTAAGGATTTCGTAGTCAAAGAAAAAAAGGTAGAAGATACTATAATTAAAGTTTATTCAATAAATAATGATTCTAAACTTATAAATGAAAGTCTAAAAATAGGAGAAAATTCCATTAAAATATTTAATAAGATTTTTGGTAAATATCCTTATGGATGGTATTCCATAGTTAATACAGAGTTTCCCTCAGGTATGGAGTATCCTGGTATAGTATTTATATCCAATGATTATTTTCATAAATATTTAATAGATATATTAGAGAAGGTAATAGTACATGAAACAGCTCATCAATGGTGGTATGGAATTGTAGGAAACAATCAAGTAGATGAAGCTTGGCTTGATGAAGGTTTAGCCACATATTCAGAGGTAATATATATAAATGAAATCCAAGGAAAGAAAGAAGCAAGAAAATATTATGATGAAAATATAAAATTAGGATATGAATATGCTGTACACTATCTAAGTGAGAATGATGTAGTAAATAAACCATTATCTGAATTTGCAGGATGGGAGGATTATGGTCCCTTAGTATATTCCAGGGCTGCAATGTTTATAGATAAGATAAAAGAGGATTTTGGTGAAGAAGTATTATATGATATATTGAATAATTACTATAATAAGTATAAATTTCGCATAGCTACAACAGAAGACTTTATTACATTATGTGAGGAAATAACTAATACATCTTTTAATGAGTTGATTAATGAATATTTAAATGGTAACTAAAGAAAATAAAAGCAGGGAATTTATAAATTCCCTGCTTTTATTTATCTTCTACAACCGAAATTAAAACCCCCACAGAATAGAATTACTAAAAGTAAAAAGAAGAATAATAGACTAGAATCGTCTCCACAACAACCTCTACGTTCACCCATTTTAATCCCCCTTATAAAAATGTATTAGGTATTCCAGCAAGATTTCTTGGAATATCTAATACATTATATAAATAAGGTAATATATTTGTTACAATATAATAGGAGGGATTTATTTGAAAAGGATATTATCTATATTGATAATGGTAATGATTATTATAACCAGTCCAATATCCTATGGAGAGGATATTGGGGTTAATAACCTTAATATAGAAAGGAATTTAAAATCATATATACTAGCAGATTTTGAAACTGGTGAGATATTGGAGGAATATAATATAGATGAGGTAGTTGAAATTGCAAGTATTTCAAAATTAATGTCTTATTTAGTAATTATGGATGAAATAACCAAAAAAAATCTTTCTTTAAATGATATTCTAACTATAGATGAGGATATTACCAAAATAAAGGGGTCTAGTTTTAACTTAAAAACAGGAGAAAGATTTACAGTAAAAGAGCTTTTAGAAGCCTCCATAGTAGTGTCTGGCAACGATGCTACATATGCATTAGCAAAATATGCTGGAGGAAGTGAAGACAATTTTGTAAAAAAGATGAATCAAAGAGCAAAAAAATTGGGACTTCAAAATGCAATATTTTATAATTCTACAGGACTTCCAATAAGGGGAAAGGATATGCAGAATAAAATGAGTACTAGGGAAATATTCAAGTTAACTCAGTATATAATAAGAAATTATCCAGAAGTTTTGGAAACAGCTAAAATTAAATCAATAGAAGTAATTAACAGGAATTATTTTCAAAGAAATACAAATCCATTACTTAATGAAATAAAAGAAATAGATGGCTTAAAAACAGGTTTCACAAATAAGGCAGGGTATTGCTATGTATCTACATTCAATATAAGAGGCGAAAATATAGAAACAAAGGATTTGCGTCTTATAGCTGTAGTAATGGGTGCTAAGTCATTAGAAAAAAGAAATGTATTAAGTAAGATTTTAGTTGAACATGGAATTAGCAATTATTCTAATAGAATATTTTTAAATGAAGCTATACCTCTACAAACTATAGAATTTCCAAAGGCAGATATAAAAGAAGTAGAAGTTTTTGCTGAAAAAGGATTTTCCAAATTAATAAAAAATGATGAAAATATTGGGGTCAACATAGATATTGATGAAGCTATAGGTCTGCCAATAAAGAAGAATACTAAAATAGGTAAGGCTACAGTGGAAAAAGAAGGAGAAGTAATTTTTGAGTCAGATATTTTGGTAAAGGAAGATGTGAATAAGGCTAAGTGGTATGTATTAATTGGTAGATTTTTTAATAGAATATTTAATGCAATAGGAGGATTTTTTACTGGAGAAAGGGTATAAGTTTAATCTTTGAATTATTGGTTTTAGAAATTTTTATTTTGGATGATTTATATATTATAGTTTGAAAATTACTTTTATGAGAAATACTTTAATATTTAGAACTTATAGTGTTATATACCACCACTATTTTATGATAGTGGTGGTATAATTTATGAAGTTTTATTTCCGTAAATCTGTATATTTATGGGAATTACACCTAGTACATTTAAAATATCAATAGAGATATATTTATTATAAAATAGTTCGATTTTAATATTTTTATAATAGGCTATATAATGATTATAGGCTAAAATTGTGAATTAAATATCAATAATTATTTTGCATTTAGGAAGGAGATTTAATTGAGAAAAGAAGAAATGACTCCAAGAGAAAGAATGAATGCTTTTGCTAAGGGAGAGGAAATTGATCGTGTAATCTGTGTTCCAGATATGGGAGCTACGATGGTTCCTTTTATTGGTGTAAAAGTAAGTGATTATTATCACTCAGCAGAACTTATGTCAGAATTAGAAATAGCTTTATTTGAAAGATTCCAACATGATAGTGTGGGAATATCTACAAGTCTTAGAGGGGTTGCTGAGGCAATGGGGGCTAAGGTAGCTTATCCTGATTACAACATTTCTTATTTATTAGAGCCAGCTATTAAATCAGTAGATGAAATAGAATCTCTTAAGGTTGCCAATCCATTAAAGGATGGCATTTTACCAATTTTGATTAAGGCCATAAAACTTACAAGAGATGCTCTTATAGATAAAGTAGATGTAAGTGCTGCTATGTCAGGACCTTTTAGTGTGGCTGCGTCTGTTGTAGGAACAGAGAATTTACTAAAATGGATGATAAAATGTCCTAAAAAGGTTCATACATTAATGGAAATAGTAGCAGAATCTAATAATAGATATATAGAGGAGGTGGCAAAGTTAGGTATATCCATTGGTTTTGCTGATCCAGTTTCATCTACAAGCCTTATAAGTCCAAAACAATTTAGAGAATTTTCCTTACCAGCTCTCCAAAAAAATGTAGATAAGATAAGGGAAAAGACTGGAAGTGCTCCAGGTATCCATATATGTGGGACAAGTAAAGAAATTTGGGAAGATGTTGTTAATACTGGTATTTCTAATTTTAGTATAGATAATGTAGAGGACTTAGAAGAAGCTAAAGAAATAATGGGAGATAGAGTCATAATTATGGGAAATGTTCCGCCTGTTGATGTAATTTATGCTGGGAATAGGGAGTCTATTTTTAAATCCGTTAAAGAATGTATTAGAAAAGGATATGATTCAAAAATGGGTTATATTTTAAGTACAGGATGTCAAATTCCAATGCATACGCCTATGGAGAACATTGAGATATTTATGGAAGCAGGCAGGAAATATGGGAAATATCCAATTGATTTAGAGTTATTAATGAAAAATTAATTTAAATAAAGGAGATATTAAAATGGAGAAGTTAAATGAAAAAAAGGGGAATTGGGCAGCTTTATTGCCTTTTCTTATCTTTGTACTTGTATATTTAATTTCAGATATTATATATTTATTAGCAGGAGGTTTTTCTACAGTTTTTAGTGCTATGGGTGGTGTTGAATCTATAGTAAATTTAGGACTTACTTTAATACCAGCTAAATTTATTACAGTAGGAGTATTTATAATAGCTGCATTTATTTCTATTTCAACAAGTATATTCAGGATTTACAGGAATGATTGATATCTTTTTATTACTTTATTAACTGGTGGTTTGGTTAATATGGTATCTAATGGTGAAGGATTTGATTGGCTATTGTATAGAATAAATAAAAGAGTAAAAGGCAAAAAAATCTGCCGAATTAGGTATAAGTGCATTAGTATCTCTTATAGATGCCTACTGCTAACAATACGGTTTCTATAATTGTAAGTGGTAAATTAGCAAAGGAAATTTCCAAAGAATATAATGTGGATCCAAGGAAAACAGCTTCATTTTTAGATGCCTTCAAGAAATCCTTGGGACTTTGTAAATAATAAACCAGTAAAGGAAATATGAAGAAACAATATAAAACATAGAATGTAAAAATAATGAGGTTATGTCTTTAATAGGATATAGTTTTATTATTTTATTATATTTCTATACAAATTATGAGAAAATTTATTATAGGGAAATTCACGATAACTACTATTAATATAGCAGAGTAAGTAAATAATTTTAACAATATATGGAAAGGAATAAAGAAGTATTAGATAAATTAGAGGATATACTCATAGGTTAAGTTTAAAGAATTCTAATTTGACATTACTATTAAAATAGTGTAAACTATATTGGTAAACTATGCACTCGTAGCTCAGTAGGATAGAGCGGCGCCCTCCTAAGGCGTAGGCCGGGGGTTCGATTCCTCTCGAGTGCACCAAGGTGATAATAATGGATATTTTATATATGAGAGAAGCTTTAAGAGAAGCTAAGAAAGCTTATAGCACCTACGAAGTTCCAGTAGGTGCTATTGTTGTTTACAATGGTGAGATAATAGGCAGAGGGTATAATCAACGGGAAACTTTGAAGGATCCGACAGCCCATGCTGAAATACTTGCTATCAAGGAGGCGAGCAAGTATCTTGATGCTTGGAGATTGATTAATTGCACTATGTATGTAACTTTAGAACCATGTGCCATGTGTGCCGGAGCTATAGTCAATTCCAGGATCCATAGGTTGGTTATTGGAACTAGAGATCCTAAAAGAGGCTGTTGCGGTACCATAGAAGATTTAACAAATCATCCTAAGTTTAATCATAGGTTAGAAGTGGAATTTGGGGTATTGGAAGATCAATGCAGTAGTATAATTTCAGACTTTTTTAAGGAGCTTAGGGAAGATAAATGATACCTTAAATAAAAAATTCAAGACCTTATTAATCTTGAATTTTTTTATTTATCATCACTATTGAATTATTTCTTATAATACAAAGATATGTAACTCTAAAGGACTACTAATCAAGTCCTGCTAAATATATTAATGGAGCTGGCGAGAGGAATTGAACCCCCAACCTACTGATTACAAGTCAGTTGCTCTGCCGATTGAGCTACGCCAGCATAATGGTGACCCCACCGGGATTCGAACCCGGGTTACCGCCGTGAAAGGGCGATGTCTTAACCGCTTGACCATGGGGCCATACTTGAATCAAAAAACAACCTTTTTAATTATACTACGGTTTATTAGATTTGTCAATGAAAAGAATAAATATCTTTAGACGCTTATCTCTTGCCATAGGCTATATAAGTAAGAATGAAAAAGAATCAATTAAAAGAAAAATTTATGATACTTAATAAAGATTATATGTTATAATATTAAAGTGATTAGTCAAGGAGAGGTGTCCGAGAGGTTGAAGGTGGCGGTCTCGAAAACCGTTGTGCAAGTAAACTTGCACCGTGGGTTCAAATCCCACTCTCTCCGCCAGAAATATTGTATTTTTAGGATTACAGTACTATTTGTTAAATCTCATTGTTTTTTACTCTTATAATTAGATCTTCAACCTTTTTCTTTATTATATCCCTAGTTTCTCTATAATCTTTTATAGGTCCCCCAGATGGATCTGTTAGACCCCAATCCTCATTATTACTATTGGAAACAAAAGGGCAAACTACATTACACCCCATAGTTATAAGAATATCTACTTCTTCAGGTATATCAGATAATAGCTTAGGATAATGATAACTCATATCTACTCCTGCTTCTTCCATTACTCTTACTGCTAATGGTTTTACTTCAGGATAATTTTCAGTTCCTGCTGAATATACATCTAATACATCACTACCTAATCTTTTTGTCCAACCCTCTGCCATTTGAGAACGACATGAATTATGAACACATATAAAGGCAACTTTCTTTTTCATTTAACATTCCTCCAATAAAGATTATTTAGCTTTATTAAACCATCCTCTAGTACTATTTTCTATCCTTACAAGAGTAAGCATTACTGGAACTTCCACTTAGAATTGCTAACGGTATAGAGACATTAGCATATTCAAACTTACTTAAAAATTCAGGTATATCTGGAAGATAGATTCCTATGCTATAACCATTTCACCTTTCATAATAATATTTATTTACAACCACATTTACTTATATCCTTACATATACAGTCTTCAGTATCAGTTATAATATTCATTAAAAATAAAATAATTTTGTTGCATTCTATTAAATTTAATGAATAATAACTCCATAGACCATCTTTTCTAAGGGTTACTAAATTAGAATCCATTAGAACCTTCATATGATGTGAAAGTGTAGGTTGAGAAAAATCGAAATGCTCTAATATATCACAGGCGCACATCTCGCCGCAAGATAATATATCAAGTATTTGAAGTCTATTCGGATCCGATAATGCTTTAATAATTTTTGAGTTTTCTTCATAATTGAGTTTCATTTAGTCACCTCCTATATAGGTGATCACCTATATAGGAAATTATATGCACTTACTTAAATATTGTCAATGAGGTGGATAAATACAATTATAATAATTTTTGATAGACAATTATCTATATATTAAATTAATCTATATCTTAATAATTGTTAGGAAAAACAAAAACCAACCCAGGAATTGATTTTTACAGGATTGTTTTGTCTGCTTGTATTTTTTTAGATACTAATTCAATATATTTTTTATTTTTTATGACTTAAAAGCTTAGAAAGGGACATTTGACTTATAAATAAACGTTAGGTACAATCGAATAGAAAAATAATAATTTAACAAGGAGATGGTTTTAATGAAAAGCAAAAAATGTTTTTTACTATTACTAGTTTTTGTTTTAACATTTTCAATGGCAGCTTGTAATAGTCAACAAACCGCTAAAAATCCTGCTGAAAATGAAAAAGAAGTAAAGGTATCTAAATTTAGAGGTAAGTATATCGTAGATGCAAATTATGTAAAAGAACATTATAAAGATGATAATTTTATCTTACTTGATGCTAGAGGAGAAGAAGCAGCAAAAAAAGGTACTATAGAAGGAGCGATAACAACTAAATGGCAAAATCTATCTAATATTGAGAGCGCAAAAAAAGGAGATTATGACTGGGGAATAATTCTTGATCCAGAATCATTATCTAAAAAACTTGGTGAGTTAGGATTATCGAAAGATAAGGAAATAATTATGTTTGCAGAAGGACCTAAGGGTTGGGGGGAAGATGGTAGAATTCTATGGACACTTAGAGCAGCAGGTTATGAAAATATCAAGATGGTTGATGGTGGCTTAAAAGCTTTACAGGACGTTGGCTTACCTAAATCCAAAGATGTTAAAAAGCTTAAGCCAGTAGAAGTAAAAGTAGATAAATTAGACTATGAACATGTTATTAATACTAAAGAATTGGAGGACTCATATAAAGCTTATGTGATTGTTGATGTTCGTGAAGATAAAGAATTTAACGGTGAAGTTCTTTATGGGGAAGCGAAAGGTGGACGTTTACCTGGGGCGATTCAAGTAAGATTTACAGATTTATTTGATTCAGATGGATATTTAAAATCTAATGAAGAGATCACTTCATTATTTGAAAATGCAGATATTAAAAAGACAGATAAAGTAATTACGTATTGTACATCCGGAATTAGATCAGCTTATTCACAATTAATATTGGAAATGTTAGACTACGAAGTTACAAAAAATTATGAGGGTTCTTATAATACATGGTGTGTTCACAATGAAGTAGAGAAATAATTATATGGTATTATAGATGAAAAGTGTGATAAGAATTAATAAAAAATATTTATATCTGAGTATCTTATTATTAACAGTATTATTATATATTGCATACAAGCCATTTAAATCTATTATTAGCGAAATTGCTTTGTTATTTACATCAAATAGTTCAGAATCAATAGTAGGATACTTAAATTCTTATGATATCATTAGACCAATAGTTTCTATTGGCTTAATGATATTGCAGGCGTTAATTATTCCATTTAAGTATGAAATTATGATTTTTGCTAACATAAAAGTATTTGGGGCATTAATTGGGATTATTTTAAGTCTTATAGGTAGGATTATTGGTGCTTATGTATGCTTTGATATTGGTAAAACATTAATATCTAATGGAATAAATTTATTGATGAAAAAGATAAATATAAATAATGATATAATAATTAATGATATAAGAAATAGTAGCTTAGTGCATATATTTGTTAGGATTTTACCATTGAATTTTGACCTTATCAGTTATATAATGGGGATTTTGCAACTAGATTTAAAAAAATATATGATAAATTCTATTATTTGGATTACTATTACAACTATAGCCTATTCATTAAAGAAAGGTTATTATAGCTATAGTTATGAGATTGGAATTATATTTATAAGACTTGCCTTGTCAGTCGTTGTATTTGCTATTGCTACAAAGAAACACTATAAAAAGTATTAGGAGGAAGAAAATGAATAAAATAAAAAAGTCCGGAATTATAAAATTTTTAGTTTTAATTGTAGTTATACTATCATTTGTCTTTATTAAACCGTTAAATGATGGTTTGAAAAATATGATTTCTGCATTTAAAGATGTGGAATCTGTAAAGGAATATATCAGGTCATTTGGAGCATGGGCTGTAGGGATTTCATTTATAATGATGATATTACAAGCTATTGCTGCTCCAATACCAGCATTTTTTATAACTTTTGCAAATGCAGCTATTTGGGGATGGTGGAAAGGGGCCATACTTTCATGGTCTAGTGCTATGGCTGGTGCTGCTGTATGCTTTGGGATCTCAAGGATTTATGGTAGAGGAGTTGCCGAGAAATTTGCTAGTAAAATGGCTCTTAATGATGTAGAAGTTTTTTTTGAGAAATATGGAAAGAATACCATACTTATAGCAAGACTTTTACCATTTGTACCCTTTGACCCTATTAGTTATGCAGCGGGACTCACATCTATGGGATTTGGAGGATTTATTCTAGCTACTGGTATTGGTCAGTTACCAGCAACTATTGTTTATTCATATGCTTCGGCTAAATCATCTGACCCATCTACTTTTGTAAAGGGGTTATTGCTATTATTTGGAATTAGTGCATTAGTATATACCATAAGAAAGATTTGGGTTGAAAAGCAGAAAAAGGACGATAATATCAATTTGTAAATTAAAACAGATTTCCTTTAAACATAAAAAGGAAATCTGTTTTAATTTATATAATTATTGACAAAAGTAATGAGGAGGAGTAATATAAAATCATAGACATATACCCATATAGGCATATAGGTATATAATAATCTTTAAGGAGGAATTTATTATGGAAAATAAAACAAAATTATATTTGCTTACAGGTTTTTTAGGTGCAGGGAAAACTACTTTCTTAACTAATGTTCTTAATGATTTAGAAGGTAAGAAAGTAGCAGTTATAATGAATGAATTTGGTAAGGTAGGAATAGACGGAACCATAATTCAAAAAGAAGGTATGGAGCTTGTAGAAATAAATAGAGGTTCAATATTTTGCTCTTGTTTACAACTTTCTTTTGTATCTGCTTTAACAGAAATGGCAGATAGAAATATGGAATATGTTATTGTTGAAAGTTCAGGTCTTGCTGACCCATCTAATATAGGGGAATTCTTAGAAGCTGTGAAGGTTGCAAAAGGTGATGTGTATGATTATAGTGGGGCTATTTGTATAGTAGATGGTTTGAATTTCTTGGAGCAAGTAAAAGATATAGAAACGGTAGAAAGGCAGCTTAAATTTGCCCATCTAGTGATTTTATCTAAGGTAGACTTGATAGATGATAGTAAGCTTAATGAAGTTAAAGCAAAGATTAGAGAGATAAATGAAAGAGTAGATATTGTAGAATCTATAAATGGAAAGATAGACTATAACTTTTTAGAAAATGATCTATTAGAAGAAGATTGGCTTGGTGTAGAAGACACTACTAATACTCCTGAAAACAAACCAAAGACTCTAACTTTAACCTATGAAGGAGAAGTAACAAAAGAAAAACTTACTCAGTTTCTAGATATTATAAAGAAAGATAGTTATAGAATAAAAGGATTCTTTAAGTTAGAAGATGGATGGAATCAAGTAGATGTAGTAAATAAAACTATAGACTATAAGCCAACAGACAAGGGTGAAAATACATCTGAATTAGTAATCATATCTAAAATAGGACCACAGATAATTAGGTGTATATTCAATACTTGGGAAGAAGTAGTAGGAGAAGAAATGAAGTTAAGATAGAGAAAGGAATGACTATATGGATAAATTATTGAATTATTTTAAATTGCTTTCTGATGAAACAAGGCTTAGAATAATGGTGCTTTTATTTCACAATGAGTTTTGTGTATGCCAGATTTGTGGAATTACTGGTATATCTCAACCTAATGTTTCAAAACACCTTGCTAGACTTAGAGATATAGGTTTAGTAAAAGATAAAAGAAAGGAGCAATATACTTTCTATTCTTTAAATATAGAAGATAGGTTGCTGGAAAATATATTACAGGAGATAGTAGACAATATAGGAGAATATCCAATCTTAAAATTGGATATAGAGAAAAGTAAAGCAGCAGCAAAATATATTGAATTGACAAATATGAATAAGCAAAGATAAAAAAGGATCATAGGTAAAGGAGAATATAAAATGATAATAAAAGTATTAGGTGCTGGTTGTTCAAAATGTGATGAAGTAGAAAAAAATTTAAAAATTGCTATTGAAGAATTGAAAATTGATGCTCAAATAGAAAAGGTAGAGGATTTAATAGAGATTGTTAAATATGGTGTTATGACAACACCTACTCTAGTAATAGATGGACAAATTAAAGCCATGGGTAAAGTCCCATCAGTAAAGGAGATTAAAAAATTATTGACTGAACAATAATATTTCACTAAAAGATAAAATTGAAAGACCTAGTAGAGGAGGATTAATCTTTACTAGGCCTTTTAAATTCAAAAATGTTTTTCTATCAACTAGGTAATTAAATAAATAAATATGCAAAGATATTAAAAGTATATCCTATGATAATAATTCCTAAAGATACAATACCAACAAAAATCCATAAAAGTTTTCTCTTAACTACTTTTGAAAGCATGATTATCGAAGGAAGTGAAAGGGCTGTTACTCCCATCATAAAAGACAAAGCTGTTCCTAAACCTACTCCTTTCATTACTAGTGCTTCTGCAATAGGTAATGTGCCGAATATATCTGCGTACATTGGTATACTTATAAATGTAGCTACTAAAACAGAGTACCATTTGTCTTGACCTAGTATTGCTGATATTATTTTTTCTGGAATATAGTTATGAATAGCTGCACCAATTCCAACACCAATTAGGATATATAACCATACCTTTTTTACAATATCTAATACTTGCTCTTTTGCGAAATCGACTCTATCTTTAGATGTTAGCTTTTCTTGATCCATTTCAAGTACTGGATTGTTAAAAACAAAAGGCTCTACATATTTTTCTAGCTTTAGATTACTAATGAGGGTTCCACCAACTACAGCAAGAACTACACCAACTACAACATATGCTATAGCTATTTTCCAATTAAATATACTAGCTAATAAAATAACAGATGCCAAATCTACCAGGGGTGATGAAATTAAAAAAGAAAAAGTAGTTCCAATTGGTAGTCCCGCACTAGTAAATCCAATGAACAATGGTATAGAAGAACAGGAGCAAAATGGTGTAACTGTACCAAGTAAAGCAGCAAAGGTATTAGCTGTAATTCCCCTATATCGACCTAGTATTTTTCTAGTTCTTTCTGGTGGGAAGAAAGATTGAATATAAGAGATTCCAAAAATTAATACTGAAAGTAAAATAAATATCTTAATTACATCATAGATAAAGAAATGAATACTTCCGCCTAACCTACTGTCTATGCTTAGGCCAAAGATGTTTTCCACAAGAAGCTTAATTAAATTAAAAAGCCATTCCATTTTAAGTAATTGTGCATTTAACCATTTTAAAATAATCATAGATATCACCATCCTTAAATATTATTTGGTTTGTTGCTAGATTTCTCTATATGCTCATCTATATCCTTAAATAATTCCTTTAATAATTCTAATGAATCCTTATTAATGGAATATTTCATCCATATACCATCCTTTCTTCCATTAACAAGTCCGGATTCACATAATGTTTTCATATGATAAGAAAGAGTAGGCTGTGTAATGTGGAATTCTTCCAATAGATTACAGGCACATAGTTCTCCTTGAGAGAGCATGTGAAATATTTGAATTCTTGTTTCATCTCCCAATGCCTTTAAAAGCAATGCATAATCTGTATAAGATTTAATCATGTTTTCACTTCCCTTCTTTATTTACAACATATAGATATTTATCTATATGTTCATTATATTACTACATATAGATAAATGTCAATGTATTAAAAAGATTTAATAATATAAAAGATATCTATCTATAGATAAAATCTATAGATAAACTTAATTTCATTTAAATTATTGTATATGTTAAAATTTAATCGGTGTTAATATCTGAAAGTAATCTTTTCATTGTTCAAATGGGGAGGTGTCATAAATGAAAATATCATCTCAAACTATGAAAATAATAAGTAAAGAAGAAGAAAAATGTATTGGCTGTAAGGCTTGTATGAAAGGCTGTCCTATGTTAGATAAGTTTTGTAATTCTCCAAAAAATCTACTAAAGGAATTATTAGATAATGAAAGATTTGAATATACCCTACCCTACTCATGTATGCTATGTGGATATTGCACTAAAGTATGTCCAAAGGAAGTAGATTTAAAGAGCTTATTTCTAGATATGAGAAGAGATGTAGTTAAAGAAAATAATGGTAAATTACCTAAGGAGCTCAATGGTGGTGGAGTAGAACTACATCAAAACCTAAGCTTTTCTAAATTGTTTACATCTGATATTCAAAATCTACAATCAGATACTATATTTTTCCCAGGATGTGGGCTTCTTTCTTATAGTCCAAAAATAGTAGAAAATACATATGAATATCTTAGAAGTAAAATAGATGGCATAGGAATATATACCAAATGCTGTGGTAAGCCTACAGCTTTCATGGGAAAAGATGAGAAGTTTAGAGAATACTATTCTATACTTGAAAGAGAATTTAAAAATAAAAATGTTAAAAGGATAATCACTGGATGTCAAAATTGTTTTATGACCATAGGAAATAATAGCAAGGATATTGAAGTAATTTCTCTATGGGAAGTACTGGCTAATGTAGGAATTCCAAATGGCAGAAAAGGTATTGGTAAAACCATAGAACTAGAGTTTACCATACATGATCCATGTCCAACTAGGGATGTAGATATAATCCATAGTTCTATTAGAAATATAGTAGATGATTTAGGATTTAAAACTGAAGAAATGAAGTATAACAAGGGAAGAACTCTTTGCTGCGGCTCTGGTGGCATGGTGTCCGTTACCCAAAGTAAAATAGCCAATTCCCATACTAGGAGAAGGGCTCAGGAGGCAAAAACAGAATATATTATTACCTATTGTCAAGAGTGTGTAGAGTCTATGCGTAGAGGTGGCAAGAAATCTTACCATATATTGGATTTACTATTCAATGAGGATTTTCAGCATATGGATCAGAAGAACCAAGGATTAGTTATAAAGTGGGTTAATAGGTATAGAGGAAAGAATATGGGGAAGTGAGAATATGAAGGATAAAAATTCTTTATTAAAATTCATATTAACAACTGGATTAATAATAGCTATAGCTTTATTAATCAATAAATTTAATATTTTTAAAGGCTATGGACCAAAAGAGATTAAGGAGTTTATTCAAGGTAAAGGTGTAATGGCTCCAATGATTTATGTGGCTTTATTATCTTCTCTACCTTTATTATTATTTCCAGATTCTGTATTAGTAATTGCAGGTGGTATGATATTTGGATTGTTTTGGGGAACTGTACTTACTACAGTAGGCTCATTAATTGGAGCAGCAATATCATTCTATATATCTAGGAAACTAGGTCAGCAAGTAGTAAAGAAACTTATAAAGAAGGATTTAGTTTTATTTGATAAAAAGAACAGTGGATTTTTTCTAATTTTGATGTTGAGATTAATTCCCTTATTTCCTTTTAAGATAGTTAGTTATAGTGCAGGATTATCAGATGTAAGGTTCAAAGATTTTGCATTAGCTACAACTATTGGTTCATTACCAGGAATAATAGTATATACAAACCTTGGAGATAAGACTACAGTATTTGGAAGTAAAGATTTTTATCTTTCCATAGGATTACTAATAGGATTGTTTATAATTTCTTTTATAATGAAAAAGATATTTCAAGAAAAAGGAGAGAAGATTAATGAATAGGAAAATATTATTACTTATATTATCAGGACTCTTAATATTTAACTTAGTTGGATGTAGTACAAATAAAGCTGAACAAGGAGTAGTGGAACAGGAACAAGTTAATGAAGTAAATGTACTTGATAAGGATTTTGAAGAGCTGCTTGAATCTGCAAGAGGAACTACTGTTACTTTTTATGGATGGGGCGGTAGTCAACAAACTAACTCATGGATAGATGGCTATCTATCAGAAAATGTAAAAAAAGACTATGATATTACAGTAAAAAGAGTTGGAATGAATATAGATGAAATACTTAATAGTCTTTTAAATGAAAAACAATTAAATGTAGAAAATGGAAATATAGATGTAGTATGGATTAATGGAGAAAATTTTTTTACTGCTAAGAAAAACAATTTATTATTTGGACCTTTTAGTGATAAATTACCAAATTTCAATCAATACATAGATAAGGATTCACCAGATGTAAAATATGATTTTGGTTATCCAGTTGAAGGATATGAAGCACCCTATGGCAAAGCTCAAATGGTAATGGTATATGATAGTGAAAAGATAGACAAGACTCCAGTAGTTCATAAGGAATTATTAGAATGGGCAAAGAAAAATCCAGGGAAATTTACTTATCCAGCATTACCGGATTTTACAGGCTCTGCATTTGTTAGAAATATAATATGTGATATTGTAGGATATGAGCAATTTATGAATATGGAAGCAGATGAAGAAACTGTAAGAAAGGCTATAGAACCAGCTATTGAATATTTAAAGGAGCTAAAGCCTTATCTATGGAAAGAAGGTAAGACTTATCCAGGAGATGCACCACTTCTTGACAATATGTATGCAGACGGAGAAGTATGGATGACTATGAGTTATAATCCAAATGCAGCATCAGGAAAAATTGTAACAGGAGAATACAAAGACTCAACTAGAACTTTTGTATTTGACAAAGGGACAATAGGTAATACTCATTTTCTAGCTATACCATTTAATGCTCCAAATAAGGCAGGGGCTATGGCATTGATTAATTATATATTAAATGTAGAATCTCAAGCTACAAAATATGAGCCAGCAACATGGGGAGATTTACCAGTATTAGACAATGATAAATTGAGTCAAGAGGAAAAAGCTCGATTTGAATCTATAGAATTAGGTATTGCAACTTTACCACAAGATATATTATTAGAACATAGAATTCCAGAAATGCCAGCAGATTTAGTTCCAATAATTGAGAAAATATGGATAGAAGAAATACCAGGTGAAGGTGAGTAATTTGAGAGAAAAATTAAAACCATATTTATTGCTATCTCCAATATTATTTATATTAATTACCATTTTTGTTTCAGGAATAATAATGGGATTTATACAAAGTTTAGGATATTTTAAGGCGATTGGTTTAACTAAAATTACATTGAAATATTATAAAGAGGTACTGACCAGTAAAAGATTTTTGGAATCTTTAGGCTTTAGTCTTTATACTTCCTTTATTTCATCTATTATAGCAATAATTTGTGGTGTTTTACTTTCCTATGCAATTCTTCAAGTAAAAGGAAAAAAAGAGATAATAGAATCTATATACAGAGTACCTATAATAGTACCCCATATAGTTTCTGTACTTCTTATATATAATATTTTATCCCAAACTGGGATAATTCCACGAATTTTATATGAAACTGGCTTACTTACTGAAGGGAGCCAGTTTCCCTCTATTCTATATGAGAAAAATGGCATAGGTATAATAATAACATACTTATGGAAGGAAATACCTTTTGTCACCCTTACAACATATACTATATTGGGAAAAATTAGCAATAAATTATCCTATGCAGCAGCCAATTTAGGAGCAAACAAAATGCAAGTGTTTTTTTATGTGCTTTTACCTCTTATTATGCCTTCAGTTTTTTCATCCTTTATTATTATCTTTGCATTTTCCTTTGGAGCATATGAAGTACCATTACTACTAGGACCAACACAACCTAAGGCTCTTCCTGTACAGGCTTTTATTGAATATAATAATCCAATACTTGCAAATAGACCCTATGCCATGGTATATAATATACTAATTACTATAATAGCTTTGATTCTTACAGGGCTTTATTATAAGACCTTTGAAAAAATATATAAATACGATAGGTGATGAGATGGAGGATAAAACGAAATTGAGATATAAAATAATAGTAGGACTATTTCTAAGTTTTTTATTATTGCCTTTGATAGTTATATTTATATGGAGTTTTGCAAAGAATTGGCCATGGCCAAAATTATTTCCAGAGAACTTTGGGTTAAGAGGATGGATATATTTTTTTACCCCGTCATCTAATAGTATACCTATTTTGTTATTTAGTATATTTCTATCTCTTACAGTTACGATAATTGCTTTGATGATAACCATACCTGCAGCAAAAGCATTGGCTCTTTATAAGTTTAAGGGGAAAAGATTAATAGAGTTATTAATATTTGCACCAGTTATAGTACCTACTGTAACAGTTGCTATGGGTATACATCTTCAATTTATTAAACTGGGACTTGCTAATACCTTTTTAGGAGTAGTGCTGATACATATTATACCTTGTATTCCATATGGCGTTAGAATACTTAAGAGTGTTTTTGAAATAATAGGTGAAGAAATGGAAGAACAGGCTAAAGTATTAGGGGCTAATGGTTTCCAAGTATTTTATCATATAACTTTTCCCATGCTCCTTCCTGGAATAATTTCTGCTGGTAGCATGGTCTTTATAGTATCCTTTAGCCAATATTTTCTTACATTTCTAATAGGGGGAGGACGTATAATAACTTTTTCAATGCTGATGTTTCCTTATATTCAAAGTGGTGATAGGATGATGGGTTCTGTTTATAGTATAGTGTTTATACTTACTACTTTAATATTTTTAATTATCCTAGAAAAGATTACAAAAAAATTTTATAAGGCTCAGTTAAAGGGGTATAGATATGTCTAAAATTATCTTGAAAAATATAGAAAAATCCTTTAATAAAATAAAGGTCTTAAATAATATTAATTTTGAAGTAGAAGAAGGGAAAGTAGTTTCATTACTTGGATCTTCTGGCTGTGGTAAAACTACTACCTTAAAGATAATAGCAGGATTAATTAAACCTGATAGTGGAGAAATACTTCTTGGAGAAGATAATATAACAAATAGTCCTGTGGAAAAGAGGGGGACAGTAATGGTTTTTCAAGATTATCTATTATTTCCTCATTTAAATGTGGAAGAGAATATAGGGTTCGGTCTTAAAATGTCAAGGGTATCAAAGAAGGATATAGGTATTCAAGTAGAAAAGATGCTAGAACTAGTACAACTAAAGGGATATAATAAAAAATATCCAAATGAACTTTCAGGAGGACAACAGCAGAGGGTAGCATTAGCAAGAGCCTTAGCCATAGAGCCAAAGGTACTTTTACTTGATGAGCCTTTCTCTAGTTTAGATACAAAACTTAGGGAGGATATGAGAGAATTTACTTTAGAAATACAAAGAAAGCTAAATATAACAACGATTTTAGTTACCCATGATAAGGAAGAAGCTTTAATGTCATCTGATAAAATAGCTATTATGCTAAATGGAGAGATTAAACAATTTGGTACTCCAGAAGAATTATATGAAAGACCAAATTCAATAGAAGTGGCAGATTTCTTTGGTGATAAAAACTATATTTGCTGTAAGATAACAAATGGTATATTTGTTTCTGATCTACTTAGTTTCTCCATAGAAATGGAAGATTTAGAAAACTCAAAGGCAATGATAAAACCAGAGGATATCAAAATTTATCCAAAAGGAACAACTGAACTAGAAGGAATAATATTATCTAGGAAATATGCAGGAGAAAGAGTTTATTATACAATCTTAGTGAGAGGAATGGAGTTAAAGGTAATATCTCAAACCTCTAAAATATATAAAGTAGGGGACAAGATATCAATAGATATAGACATTGAAGGTATAAAGATATTTAAAGGGAAGTGAAACCATGATATCCATAATAGTACCTGTGTTGAATGAAGAAAAGACTATAAAGGAAAACTTAGAAAATTTAATTAAGTTAAATGGAGATAAAGAAATAATAGTAGTAGACGGTGGAAGTACTGATAAAACTGTGAATATTGCAAAAGAATATGCTATAGTCATAAATAGTCCAAAGGGTAGAGCAAGACAGATGAATACAGGTGCAAAGATGGCAAAAGGTGAGATATTATGGTTTATTCATTCGGATTCTAAACTAGATGAAAATAGTATAGTAGAAATAGAAAAGACTATAGAAAAAGGATATATAGGGGGATGTTTTAAGCTATATTTCTATGATCTACATACAAGATTTATGAAATATGTAGCAAATTCATCTAATGGAAGAGCTAGATATCTAAAATTGATATTTGGTGATCAAGGCATATTTATGAGAAAAGATATATTTGAAAAATTAAATGGATATAAGGATATGGAACTTATGGAGGATTGGGAATTTTCCTGTAGAATTCATAAACTTGGAAAGATGAAGGTTCTAGATAAGAAAATAGGAACTTCGGCTAGAAGATTTAAAAAAGGTGGGCAACTAAGGACATTGCTGTTGATGCATAAAATAAAGATACTATATATATTAGGTACCCCAACAGATAAATTAGCGAAAATATATAAGCAGGTGAGATAATGAATAATGCATTAATACTTATGACAAGGATTCCCATAGCAGGACAAACTAAAACAAGATTAATGGATATTATGTCTGGAGATGAATGTGCCAGGCTACATATGGCTTTTTTAAAGGATTTATTTAATACATTTGAATCATTAAAAAAAGATATGGATATATATCTTACATATACTCCTGAAAATTCATTAGACATTATAGAGGATATAATTCCTAATGATATTAAGACTTTTTCTCAAAGGGGAGAAGATTTAGGGAATAAGATGTCTAATGCAATAAATGATATATTATTATTAGGATATGAGAAAGTAATATTAATAGGTTCAGATATACCCCATATTAGGTATAGAGATATACTTCATGCCTTTCATATACTTGGTAAAAATGATATAGTCTTAGGACCATCCTATGATGGAGGATATTATTTAATTGGAATGAAAAAACCAAATGAGGTTTTATTCAATATAGGAAAAAGATGGGGAGGAAAGTCAGTCCTAGAATCTACCATAGATGTGGCTAATAATCAAAGCTTATCTATAGGACTTGCTGCTAAATATATGGATATAGATACAAAAGAAGATTTATTTACATTTATGAATATTTATGAAAATCAAGAAGTCGCTTTAAAAACAGTAGAATTTATTAAAGATTGGAGGGAAAAGTTTGCTAAGGAACAAATTGATAGAACAGATAAAACAATATATTAATAATAATAGGAAAACAATACTAAAGGAACTTAATTTAACCGGAGATTTTGAAGTGAAATTTCTAGCTCAAGGTGAATATAATATTAATTTTATAATAGAGTCTTTTCCCAATAAATATGTGTTTAGAGTAAATACTGGAAGTCAATTGCAGATTGATAATCAAATAGGGTATGAATTTAACTCTTTAAAATACCTAGAAAGCTCATCTGTAACTCCCAAGGTGTTTTTTGTAGATAGCTCAAAGATGTTTTTTGATTATGGGATACTTATTATGGAGTTCTTAGAAGGAGTACCTCTTGATTATGGAAAGGATTTAAATAAGGCGGCAAAGATATTTTCTAAGATTCATTCCTTAGAGATTAAGCCAGATAATCATTTTATAATAGAGGAAAATATATTCAGTGCTCGGATAAATGAGGGAGAACGGCTTCTTGCCAATATATGGGACAGTACCATAGTAGATAAAAAAATTAAATCTTTCTTTTATCAGTTTCTAGATTGGGCAAAGATTAACAAAGATAAAGAAAAATATTTTATAGATAATCCCTGGTATGTAATAAATAATACGGAAGTCAATTCACATAATTTTATTATAGGAGAAGAAAACTCTTATTTAATAGATTGGGAGAAGCCAGTTATTAGTGACCCTGCTCAAGATTTAACTCAGTTTCTTTCGCCTACTACTACATTGTGGAAAACAAATTATATATTAAGTAATGGTGAGAAAGAAGAATTTTTTAGAAACTATATTAATGGATTAAAGGGTGAGGATAAGGATATTAGAGATAGAGTACATCTATATACACCTTATCTATATCTAAGGGCACTAGGGTGGTGTGCCTATGCTTATGTGGAATATCATGACCCTAAGAAAGAAATAAAAAATAGGGATACCTTTGAGAAGATAAAGGAGTATTTGAATATAGATTTTATGGAGGAACTATTGAAGTCATATAATATCATAAGAGTAAATAATTCATATTATTAAAAAAAACAATAGTAATTAAGTTGCTATTGTTTTTTTTAATAATACTTTAATATATTATATTCATAGATTATTATATGTATATCATTGACAATATTAGACAATCTTAGATCAATAATGAAAGGATGGTGATTATGAACAAAGAAAAAAATAATTTTGTACTTATTACAAGGATATTAATTATTGTTTTATTTCTATCTTTCTGGGAAATAGCTGCTAGACTTAAATTTTATAATGCTATTTTTACAAGCTATCCTAGCCAGATCATTTTAGATTTAAAGCAATTTTTTTTAAGTGGAGATTTAATAAAGCATACATCTATAACTCTGCGAGAAGCTCTTGCTGGATTATTTTATGGTACAATTATAGGAATTTCTGTTGGACTATTATTTGGACAAGTACAATCCTTAGGCAAAATTTTTTTACCCATAATTACAGCTATTCATGGTGTACCCCAACTTACATTAGCACCAGTATATATATTGTGGTTTGGACTAGGTTTAACATCAAAGATATTTCTTGCATCATTAATGGTATTTTTCAATGTTTTTTTCTCTACTTATGCAGGCATTCAAAATGTAGAACCTAAGCTTATTGAATCCGCAAATTTACTAGGAGCTGGTACAATACAAACACTATACCATGTTGTATTGCCATCTAGTATGCCTTGGATAATAGCTGGTATTCGTAATGGTGTAGGAGCTTCTTTAATTGGTGCAATCATTGGAGAATTTATGGGTGCTTCAGCAGGATTTGGATGGATGATTGCCTATGCATCATCATATTTTAAAATTGCTCGTGTTATGTCATGTATTTTTATTTTGTTAATAGTGGGTATTATTCTCAATCTTATTCTTGATAAAATTGAGGCATATTTACTCCGTTGGAGAGCAGTTACAAGATTATCTTTACACCATGAAAGAAATACATAAAATCTAATTAAATAAGGAGGCAAAAAATGAAAAAATCAATACTTATTGTGCTTATGGTTTGTTTAGTTGCTGGAATGTTTACTGGATGTACATCAAAGAATACTTCTAAGGATTCTGATCTTACTAAAGTTGTAATATCTGAAATGAGAGGTGAATCTTGGATTCCTGTATACGCAGCTGAAATGTTAGGGTATTTTAAGGAAGAGGGATTAGATACTGAATGGGTTGTTTTTAAAGATGGTCCAATAGCTTTTCAAGGTATGCATGCAGGAGATTCACAATTCTGTATGCTGTCTACTGAACCAGTACTTCGTGCCTTTGAAGAAGGACTAGAATCTAAAATTATTATTTCAACAGTTAAGAATAAGCAGTATATTTTTGCTGGAAGTTCTGAAATCACAAGTGTGGAACAGTTAAAAGGGAAGGCAATTTTTGCTGGTATGCCGGGATCTGCTCCCTATTCATTTGTTCTTTCTGCACTAGAAGAAGCTGGACTTTCTGAAAATGATGTTGAATGGATTAATATGGAATATGGAGCTGCTTTAGCTGCACTTGAGCAAGGAAGTATAGCAGCATCGTTTTTTGATGGAATTCATATTAATGAGCTAAAAAATATAGACGCTAATATTTTGATTAATACATCTGATCCTGTACAACATGAGGCACTTTATGGTTCTAAATACTATGAATCACAAATGGTTACAGTTACCAAAGAATTTGCAGAAAAAAATCCTGAAACAATTCAAAAATTTGTAAATGCTGTTATAAAAGCTATGGCTTGGCAGGCAGAACATACTGATGAGGAACTTGCAAAATTAGTTTCTCCTATGTTTGAGGATAGGGATTTAGTTGAAATTGTTGGCATATTGAGAGGGTCACTTTCTAATGATGGTTTCTTTTCAGAAGAAGGATATAATGCAATTGAAAGTTTTTGCTTAGATCAAGGAATTATTAACAATCCTATTGGATATGAAAATATTATTGATATGTCTTATGTAAATAATGCAAGAAAATCATTAGAGAAATAGGATTCTTAAAAATATATTATAACGGTTAATTTCTAAGAAAAGTATATTAAAACTTAGATTAACTTTAATTTATTGTTTATAGATGATTTAAGTAAATTAAGGAGATAAATATGGCTTATATTGTTTTTGAAAATATAGAAAAATACTATGGTGAAAATCATGTTCTTAAAAATACCAATCTTTCAATTCAGAAGGGAGAATTTGTTACATTGCTAGGTTCCTCTGGTTGTGGAAAAAGTACGCTTCTTCGGTGTCTTGCAGGATTAGAAGGGGTAACAAGTGGAAAGATATTTCTAGATGGGGAAGATATTACCTTTAGAAATCCTAAGGAAAGAAATATTGGAATGATATTTCAACAATATAGCCTTTTTCCCAATATGGATGTATATAATAATATTTCATTTGGTCTTAGGATGAAGAAGGTTAAAAAGGATATCATTGATGATTTAGTGAAAAATGCGTTAAAAATGGTTGATCTTCAAGGCTATGAAAAGAGGTATCCATATCAGCTTTCAGGTGGAGAGCAGCAAAGAGTAGCATTGGCAAGATGTATTGTTACTAAACCTAAGGTATTATTATTAGATGAACCTTTGAGTGCAGTAGATGCAAAGCTTCGTAAATCTTTACAATCTAGAATAAAGGAGATACACAAGGAGCTTAATATGACTTCTATATTTGTGACCCATGATCAAGATGAAGCAATGACTATGTCAGATACAATTCATATAATGAGGGATGGAGTTATAGAACAATCAGGAAGTCCCTTTGAAATATATAGTAATCCCAAAAGTATTTTTACGGCAAGCTTTGTTGGCAATTACAATATATTGGAAAGGAATCAATTTTCAAAGCTAATAAATCAAGAATACTCAGCTTATTCAAGAATTGTAATTAGACCAGAGACTATTGAAATATCTCCTATTGAAATGGAAAATTGTAAAGATTCATATTTTATTTTCGGTAAAATTATTGATATACTTCCTCAAGGTAATATTATAAGATATACAGTTGATATTAATTCTATTTTTTTGAAAGTCGATGTGCTATTTAATGATTTAGAACTTTATGCTTTGGGACAAGAGGTATATTTAAAATTAAAGAAAAGGCATTGTATTGGTCTATAACTAATTAATGGTTAGGGAGGATAGTAAATTGAAAAGAAATAAAAAGATAATATTAATTTGTCACTGTATAATTAATGCTAATTCCAAAGTTGAAGGGCTTAGCCAATATGGAGGAATTTTTAAGGAGTTTATAGATATTATTGGGGAGAAAGATATTGGTATTATTCAACTTCCATGTCCGGAAATGATTATATATGGAATAAAAAGATGGGGTCATGTAAAGGAACAATTTGATACTTTATTTTATAGACAACAATGTAGAGAAATGCTTAGACCAATAGTTCAACAGACTAAAAGTTATATGGATGCAGGATATGAAATTTTAGGAGTTGTGGGAATAGATGGTAGCCCAAGTTGTGGAGTTAACTATACTTGCTCCGGAGATTTTAGAGGAGAAATGTCAAACAATAGTGAATTGGAAAATATTCTTGAGACTTTAAAGGAGATTAAAGAGTCAGGTGTATTCATTGAAGAATTAAAAGATTATCTGGAGGAAGTTGGAATAGAAATACCTTTTATAGCAATTAATGAAAATGATGTATATAGTTCTTTAGATAAAATAATAGAGTTTATATAAGTAAATAACAAAGGGGATAATCCCCTTTGTTATTTTATTCTTCTTATAATAAATTTATCGATTATTAATACCAAAATAATTAAAATTATACTTCTTATAAAAAACTGACTTTGTTTGATTTCACCCTATAATTATATTTTCCCAAGCCTCAAAAATCAATTCATTAAATAATTCTATATCCTTTATCACTGTAGGGATATTTATTTTACTTCCTTTTTTATTTCCTTCATCTATTCTCAAGAATCCAGTTTTTAAATCCTCTACAGTTGAAACTATGGATTTAAAATTATCGTTGAATAGTTCAGGATTTGTTATATATACAGCTGAAACTATATCCCAATTGAAAAAACCTTCCGTATTAAATAATTCCCTAAAATACTCAAACCAAGCATAGGAATTCTCTTTAATATATATATAAGACTGTATATCTTTATTATTCATCAATCTTTTATATTCTTCTTTTTTAAATTCTGCTTGCAAACATATATGACCTGTCATAGTCGTTACTTTTGCCCCGGAGTATAGAACATTGTAACTCGCTTCATTATCAACAGAGAAGTTTAATTCATTTAATTTTTTACCATTGATTATAAGTGGCTGAGTAAGCCCTCCCATCAATACGATTTCTTTAACCTTTTTATAGAAATCACTATCAAGAAGATATGCACCATATAGATTGGATAAGGAACCTGTTGCTAATATAATGATTTCATTAGGATATTTATTGACCATATCTACGAGAAACTTAGATGCTTCACTTCTTCTATCACAGTTCTGTGCTGATCCCTTATTTAATGGAATATTTGTAATGTTTAAATCCCTAAATAATTTAGTTGTAGCCGCAAATACATCTTCTATATTACTATTGCCAAAGGTATTAGTTACACCAACTAGCTCTATGGCTCTACTACCTAATAGATACATTAAAGTTAAACCATCATCAACATCTTTATTTGGCAATCCCATAGTATTATCACAATCGAATATTACCTTAATCAAAATATCATCTCCTATTATACCATTTTGCTTTCTTCCCAATTATATACTAACATAATCAACAGCTTTATGTTAAAATATAATGTAGAGAAAGGTAAAAAAATTTGGAACCGTCCCCCTAGGATATTTTACAAAAGAGGAGAGAGTTAATTGATAATTGAACATTTTTTAGAAATGATAATCCCATATATAACAGGTTCACTAGAATCTATTGGGGTGTTTATAATTACAATAGCAGCTTTAAGGGGAATATTTCAGTTTATAAAAAATGGATTTAATTTTAAGGATGATGATGTAGCTATTGATTTTGCTAAGGCAATGGCTCTTAGTTTAGAGTTTAAATTAGCAGCAGAAATTATAAAGACAGTAGTAATAAGAACAATAGATGAATTTATTATACTTGCAGCAGTAGCAATACTTAGGGTAGTATTAACATTTGTATTACATTGGGAGTTAAAGAGTGGGGCGAAGACAATAGAGCATTCAGAGAAATAATTAATGTCTGGGGGGATACTTATGATCAGACCAATTATTATAGATTGTGATCCAGGATTAGATGATGCAATGGCATTGATATTAGCTAATAAAATAGAGGATATAGAAGTGGTAGGCGTAACAACTGTAGCTGGAAATGCTAGTTTAGAAAATACTAGTAAAAATGCATTAAATTTACTATATACAATAGATTGGGAATTACCCGTTGTAATTGGCTCAGAACATCCTTTAATTAGAGAGAGAAGCCTATCCAATAAAAAAACTGGTATAGGAGAATTAGTATTACAAAAATCTAATAGGGAATTTTGTAAAATAGATGTATCTGACTTTATATATAAAGAAGCTAAAAAATATTATGGTAATCTAGAAATTCTTGCTTTAGCGCCTATGACTAATATTGCAAAAACAATAATAAAACATCCTGATATAATACCACTAATTAAGTCTATAACTTTCATGGGTGGAACAATGGGAAGAGGAAATATTACACCATCAGCTGAATTTAATATTTATGTAGATCCTCATGCAGCAGATATAGTCTTTAAATCAGGAATACCTATAACCATGGTAGGACTAGATATAACTAGAAAGGCTTTTTTAACTATTGAAGATATAGATTATTTTAAAAGAACTAATAATATTCATAGCAGATTAATAGAAGAACTTCTTCTTTCAATACATAATAGAGAATGTCTTTGTGCTGAGAAAGTCATTGAAATTCATGATGTAGTAGCCCTTGCAGCTATGGCTTTGCCAGAATTGGTTAATAAGACAAAATTTGGTGTATCTATAGAATTAAATAATAACCAAAATTTAGGTATGCTGTTATTAGAATATAGGAATATTTCTGATGATGAAAAGAATATAGATATAGTAACTGATATAGATATTAATATGTTTAAAAATTGGATTAAAAGATTGAATTGTTAAAATATTTACCTGAAATTAAAAAACTTAGTACAATTAAAAGTATATTTGATATAATGTAGTTGTACTATATTTGATAGGAGGGATTCCATGAAGAAACTTTTAACAGGTAATGAAGCTATCGCAAGAGGAGCTTATGAAGCAGGATGTTTAGTAGCAGCAGCATATCCAGGTACACCAAGCACTGAAATTCTTGAAAATATTTCTAGTTATGATGAAATATATTCAGAATGGTCTACAAATGAAAAAGTTGCTTTAGAGGTTGGTTCAGGTGCATCTATTGCAGGAGCCAGATCATTAGTTGCAATGAAACATGTAGGCTTAAATGTAGCAGCGGATCCATTATTCACCATTGCATATGAAGGTGTAAATGGAGGACTTATAGTAGTTACAGCTGATGAACCAGGTATGCATAGTTCTCAAAATGAGCAGGATAACAGACTCTTTGCACCTCATGCAAAAGTAGCTATGGTAGAGCCATCAGATAGTCAAGAATGTAAAGATTTTGTAAAACACGCTTTTGAAATATCCGAAACCTATGATACTCCAGTATTATTTAAGGTGACTACTAGAGTCTGTCATAGTAAGGGTGTAGTAGAATTAGGAGAAAGAATTGACGTAGGTATAAGAGAGTATGAAAAGAACCCTAGGAAATACATAATGGTACCAGCAAATTCTAAGGCTAAGCATATAGAAATGGAAACAGATAGAATTCCAAAACTTAGGGAATACTCAAACAATAGCCCATTAAATAGAATTGAATGGAATGATAAGAAAATAGGTATTATAACATCTGGTGCATCTTATCTTCATGCAAAAGAAGTATTTGGAGATACAGTTTCTTATCTAAAGGTAGGATTTAGTTGGCCATTACCAGACAAATTATTTAAAGAGTTTGCAGATGGTGTGGACAAACTATATGTAATAGAAGAAAATGAGCCTTATATGGAGCAATTCATTAAAGCTATGGGAATAGAGTGTATTGGTAAAGAAATATTTTCTGTATGTGGAGAAATAAATCCACAGATTATAAGACAAGCAATTTTAGGTGAAAAAATGGAAGAGGGACATAAATTAGAACTAGAAGTACCTTCAAGACCACCTGCATTATGTGCAGGATGTCCACATAGAGGAATATTTTATGCGTTGTCTAAGCATAAAAACAAAGTAATAGTTACCTCTGATATAGGATGTTATACACTAGGTTCTGCACCTCCATTAGGCGTAGGAGATACGGTAATCTGTATGGGTGCTGGAATTACTGCAGGTATTGGTTTTGATAAGGTTAATCAAATGGCAGAAAGAGAAAAGAAAGTATTTGGATTCGTAGGGGATTCAACATTCTTCCATTCTGGTATGACAGGATTAGTTAATGCAGTATATAATAAGAGTAATATGGTAGTTGTAATACTTGATAATAGAATTACAGCTATGACAGGACATCAGGAAAACCCAGGTACAGGCAAGAATATATCTGGTATTGAAGCACCACAGATTGACATAGAAGGATTAGTAAAAGCCATAGGGGTAAAAGAAAGCAATATAAGAGTTATAGATCCATATAATATGGAGGAAAATACAAATGCCATAAAGGATGCCTTGGAAGCTACTGAACCATTTGTAATTATTACAAAGCAACCTTGTGCACTTATTAAAGATGTACAAAAGAGAAGAGCAAATTTATATAGTCAAGTAAATCAAGAAAAATGCAGAAAATGTAAGACCTGCTTGAGAATAGGCTGCCCAGCCATATCTATGAAGGACAATGTAGTTAGCATAGATACTGCAATGTGTAATGGCTGTACCGTATGTCTGCAAGTATGTCCATTTAATGCTATAGAATCTTTTGGGGAAGAGGTGATTTAATTGACAAAATCTTTACTTTTAGTAGGTGTTGGAGGACAGGGTACGATTTTAGTATCTAAAATATTATCAGAAGGACTATTGGAAGAAGGCTATGATGTAAAAATGTCAGAAATCCATGGTATGTCTCAAAGGGGAGGTAGTGTTACTACTCAAATCAGATTTGGAGATAAGGTATATTCACCAACTATAAACCTAGGAGAAGCAGATGTTTTGGTATCCTTTGAAAAATTAGAAGCAGCAAGATATATACCTCAATTAAAGAAAGATGGAAGATTGATAGTTAATGAAGAGGAAATGTGGCCTTTGCCAGTATTAGCAGGGCTTGAAAAATATCCTGAAGGAATAATGGAAGAGCTAATATCCAAAGTAGATAATATAATATCCATAAATGCAAGGGAAATAGCAGAAGAACTTGGTGAGCCAAGATCACAAAATATAGTGATGCTAGGACTTATAGTTAAGGCATTAGGATTAGAAAATATAGATTGGAAGAGTAAAATCAAAAAGTTCCTTCCAGAAAGAGTACATGAAGTAAATATTAAAGCATTTGAACGAGGAATAAGCTTATAAAAATAGTGGACACATATAAAAATGTGTCCACTATTTTTATTTAAAAGTTATTAAATTTTTGTAATAAATATAAAAAAACAAGATAGATAAAGGAATCATTTGAAAATAAAAGAAAAACAAAGATAGATTTATTATTGGTAACTAATATATACATTATCTTCATTCTTATTAATCATAAAGAAGAATATTTAAGTTTACATAAGATATTAGAGGAGTATAATAGTTTAGTCAAGGAGTGATGAGCCATGGATGAGATTGTCAATAAGATAATAAATATTGATAAAGAAACAGTTAGGATGAAGCATAAAACTGAGGAGATTATAAGGGATAAAGAAAAAGTATTAAGAGAAACTCTTCAAAAAATTGAAAGAGAATATGCGGAAGAAGGTAGATTAGAGGGAGAAAGGATTTATAAAGAAATAATGGAAGACGGTGAAACGGAAATAAGAAGTTTACAATCTCAGGATATGGAGATGTTAAAAGCTATAGATAAGGAATATAAAAATAATAAAGATAAACTAATCAATATCCTATGGAATTCCCTAATTAAAGGAAAAGAATAGAGGTAAGGCTATGGGCAATGTAAGAATATTTTCAGCTATAAATACAAAGATAAGAGTCCTAAGGGGAAATCTACTAGATAGGAAAGATTATATAAGTCTAATGGAAAAAGAAAATACAGAGGAACAAATAAATTATCTTAAGGAGAATACCATTTATAAAGAAGAATTACACAGTATAGGGGATTTGAATGATATACAAAAAGTAGAGATAGAATTAAAACATCATTTAATATCTGAATTTGAAAAGATAATGAAATACTTTACAGACGAATATAAAAAATTCTTCAGGACTTTAATGTTAAGGCACGAGATAGAAGATTTGAAATTATATTTAAGAGCATTTGAGAGAAAAGAAGAACTCTCTAAAATAGAAAATCTAAGGGTACTAAAAGAAAAATACTATAGTTTTGACATTAGGAAGATAAAGAATTCCTCTAATTTAGAAGATTTTATTGAAAATTTAAAAGGCACAATTTATTATAATGCTCTTAACCCATATAAAGATGAAGGACAGACCAAAATTATATTTTATATGGAAATGAATTTAGATAGGTTATATTTTAATCAATTAAAATTTCAATCTCAAAACTTAAAAAAGGAAGATAAAGTTATATTTGAAAATCTCCTAGGAATAAACGAGGACTTATTAAATATTGAATGGATTTATAGAGGTATTAAGTTTTATAAATTACTTCCAGAAGAGTTGATAAACTTTACACTACCCCATGGATATGAATTTAACTATAAGAAATTAAAAGAAATGTGTTATTCCAATGAAGAGAAATTAAGAAAAATAGTGTTAGATACTGATTATGATTTTTTATTTGATACTGAAAAAGATGTTGATTTATATATGGAGAGAAGAATTCAGAGATATCTATATTATAAATTCTTAAATGTTTTTAAAAAAGGGAAATTGGACATAGACTTATCTATAGCATATATCCATCTTTTAGAGTATGAAATAAGGGATATTATCTCTATATTGGAAGCTAAGAAATACCAATTGACCTTACATGAAACAAAGGATTATTTAGTAAGGAAAGTAGAAGGAAGTGATAAATAATGGCTGTTGAGAAGATGACTATGATGAATATCATTGGAAATATATCAGATGTAGATAATGTATTAAAGGATATAATTTTATCTGGCAAGGTAAATTTAGTATCTGCATTATCACAAATAGAAGATAATAGTTTTGTTTTTAATGTAAAGGATGAAAACTTGGAAAAAGTTATAGATTTAAACTATATTACATCCTTTTCCAGGGACAAAGGCTATGAAGAGCTTTTAAAAAAAGGAGAAGAATTAGAAGAAGTCTTAAATATAGAATCTAATTATTTGAACCTTAATCTTAAAGACAATATGGATATAGATGAAATCTCTCAAATTATAGACAATATATATAAAGAAGTAAAAGAACCCAGTGAAATTTTAAAATCAACTAAAGAAGAACTAGAAAAAATAGAAAATTTCTATAAGAATTTTTCTGAAATTAGGGATATAAATACTCCTATAGAGAGCTTACGGGAACTTTCATACTTCGATTTTAGATTTGGAATTTTATCTAAAGAGGATAGAATAAAACTTAAGAAGAACTATGACAATATTTTGGCTGTTATTCTTCATACTGGAACAGGCAAGGAAGGAGAAGTATATTTAGTTTTATATCCTTCCAATATAAGAGAAGAAATGAATAGAATTTTAAAATCCCTTAATTTCAAGGAAATTCAAGTACAAGATGAGTATAAGGGAACACCTATTGAGATGATAGAGTATTTAAGAGATAAAAAAGAGAGACTGAAAAAAGATATAGATTCTTTAGAAAAAACATTATGGAATTTAAGAGAAGTTCACAAAGATACTATAATATCTTTAGTAAATCAATTGAGAACAAAGGAAAAGATTGAAGATATCAAGGAAGAATTGGCTAGATCCAATAAATTTTTCTACCTTTCAGGTTGGGTGTCTAAGAAGGATAAGGAAATAATAGGAGAAATGTTGAAGGAATATAAGGATATATTGGTAATATTTAAAGATGAAACTGATTTAACACCCCCTACGAAACTTAGGAATATTTGGATATTTAAACCCTTTGAGTCTTTAGTTAAGATGTATGGAATGCCATCATATAATGAGTTGGATCCTACTCCATTTTTATCTCTTTCATATATGTTTTTATTTGGAGCCATGTTTGGAGATTTGGGACAAGGAGCCATATTATTACTAGGAGGTATGGTATTAAGTCGCAAAAATAAGATGTTCGGTGGATTGTTAAGCAGGTTAGGAGCTAGCTCTATGATATTTGGTATTTTATATGGGGCAGTATTTGGAATAGAAACTATTATACCAGCATTACTTATCAAACCCTTTGAAAATATTAATACGATTTTAGTATCAGCCATATTCGTAGGTATAGCACTTATACTTATATCTTATATCTATGGGATGATTAATAGTATTAAAAGAAAAGATATGGAAGATGGATTATTTGGAAAAGAAGGTTTAGCAGGTTTTTTATTCTATTTATGTTTACTTATTTTAATAGGTGGAAATCTTTTGAAAAAACCTATACTTTCCATGGAACTGGGTGCAGTAATCATTATATTATGTATGGCAGTTATGATATTTAAACAGCCGTTGACTCATTTAATAAAGGGGAAACGTCCGTTACATGGTGAAGATATTACGGGATACTATATAGAATCTGTATTTTCTATTATAGAAACTTTACTTAGTATGTTAAGTGGTACAGTTTCTTTTATTAGGGTGGGAGCCTTTGCTTTAACCCATGTTGGCTTATTTATAGCCTTTGAAACCATAGGACATATGATAGGAACCCCTGCTGGAAATATTATAGTACTCATTATAGGTAATATTGTTATCATAGGTATGGAAGGACTGATAGTATTTATTCAAGGTCTAAGACTTCAATACTATGAACTATTTAGTAGATATTATAAGGGTGAAGGTAAAGAATTTAAACCTGTGAATATTAAATAATTAGGAGGAATGAAAATGGAATTTATATTAATATCAACAACTTTAATGGTTTTAATGACCATTGGAACTGGAATTTTTATGATTTATAAGAATGTAGAAGGTAATAGAAAAACTCTTAAAAAGGTTTTAAGGACAAATTTATATGTGTTTTTACCAATACTTGTTGCAACTATAATAACTTTAGTACCAGGAATAATCAACGCTGAAACAGCTAGCACATCATCAGTATCAGGATTTGGCTTTATTGCAGCAGCATTATCAACAGGTTTAGCAACAGTAGGTGCTGGATATGCAGTTGCTGTAGTGGGTTCTTCAGCTCTTGGAGCTGTTTCTGAGGACCCTAGTATATTAGGTAAGACTTTAATTTTTGTAGGTCTTGCAGAAGGTATCGCCATCTATGGTCTAATAGTATCTATTTTAATCCTTGGAAGGTTATAATATGAAATCCTTTCTAATTAGTGATAACAAGGATACAATCATAGGTCTAAGATTAGCTGGAATAGAGGGAGCTTTGGCAGAAACAAAAGAAGATGTTGAGTTTTATTTTTCTAAGGCTGTTCATGATCCAAATGTTGGTATTATCATTATAACGGAGAAGATATTTGAAGAAATGAAAGAAAAGGTATTAGATCTTAAAAGAACTGGAAACTCTCAAATCATAGCTACTATTCCAGATAGAACTGGTCTAAGGGATAAGAACTTTATAATGAGACATATAAAGGAATCTATAGGTATAAAAATTTAGGTGGTGATTGGATGATTACTCTCGAGGATAAGTTAGATATATTTTATAAAGTAGTATTTAAAGAAGAAGAGACAAAATGTAAGAAACTATTAGAAGAGCTAGAGTTTAAGAATAACTCTATACTAGAGGAGAAAAAAATAGAGTTAGAAAAGAAGAAAAAAGAAATAATTGAAAGAAAGAGAATTTTAGCAGAAATCCAAAAAAATGAGATGGTTTCAAAGGCTGTGGGGGAAAGTAGAGGGAAAATTCTTGAAAAAAGAGAAGAAGTTTTAAGAGATTTAATCTCTTCTTTAGAAGATAGAGCAAGAAAATTTGTTTTATCCAGTGATTATGAAGGTTATCTTCTTAATAAAATTGTACAAATAATAAGAGAAGTATCTGAAAAAGAAATTATTATAAGTATTACAGAGATGGATAAGGAAAGATTTGAAGATTTTATTCTTGATATAGGCAAGGAGAATAATAAAGATATATCCTTAAACCTTATTTCACCAGATATAATAGGAGGATTCACATTATCAGATAAGGATAGATCCTATAATTTAGATAATAGCTTTAAAACTATTATTGAAGAAAATAAATACCTAATAGGTAAGAGATTATATTCATCTCTAGAAAAGACAGGTGGTTTAAATGGATAATTTAATGGGGAAAATAGCTATGATAAATGGTCCAGTAATACTTGGTGAAAATATGACTGGATTTAAGATGAGGGAAATGGTATTAGTAGGACATAAGAAGTTAATCGGTGAAATTATATCCATAGATGGTGATTATGGTACAGTACAAGTATATGAGGAAACAGAGGGATTAAAGAGAGGAGAGCTTATAGTATCAACAGGTAAACCGCTTTCTTTAAAATTAGGACCAGGTATGCTTGGTAATATGTTTGATGGAATCCAAAGACCACTAAAGAAAATAAGAGATGATTTTGGCAGCTTTATACCTGAGGGGATAGGTCTTATATCTATAGATGAGAAAAAACTATGGGAAGTAAAATTAAATGTAAAGGTTGGAGATTATTTAAAAGAAGGTCAAACATTTGGAACTGTACAGGAAACTTCTTTAATTACTCATAGACTTCTAGTTCCTATGGGATTGGAAGGTAAGGTTGTTAAGGTAGTTAAAGATGGAGAATATAATATTGAAGAAGAATTAGTTGAATTAGAAGATAGTTTTGGAAATAAACAATTCCTTAAAATGTATCAAGAGTGGCCCGTTAGAATTCCAAGACCTGTTAAGGAGAGATTACCCATAGATAAACTTTTAGTCACAGGACAAAGGGTATTAGATATATTTTTTCCTATAGCGAAGGGTGGAACAGCTGCAATCCCTGGTGGCTTTGGTACAGGAAAGACTATGACTCAACACCAACTAGCAAAATGGTCAGATGCAGATATTATTGTCTATATTGGCTGTGGTGAAAGAGGAAATGAAATGACAGAAGTACTAGAGGATTTCCCAGAGCTTATAGACCCGAAAACTGGCAAACCTATAATGGAAAGAACTGTTCTTATAGCTAATACATCTAATATGCCAGTAGCCGCAAGGGAGGCTAGTATATATACAGGAATTACCATGGCAGAGTATTTTAGAGATATGGGTTATCATGTAGCTATAATGGCAGACTCTACTTCCCGTTGGGCAGAGGCTTTAAGGGAGATATCGGGAAGATTAGAAGAAATGCCTGCAGAAGAAGGATATCCAGCATATCTTCCTTCAAGACTTGCTCAGTTCTATGAAAGGGCAGGATATGTAAAGGCTTTATCTGGAAGTGAAGGTTCTGTAACTATTATAGGAGCAGTTTCTCCAGCAGGGGGAGACTTTTCTGAACCAGTTACAGAAAATACTAAGAGGTTTGTCAATGTATTCTTGGGATTAGATAGGGAATTAGCTTATTCAAGACATTATCCAGCTATTAATTGGCTAAATAGTTATAGTGGATATACTGAAATGTTGAGAAACTTCTATGAAATGGAATTAAATGAAGAAGTAGAAAGTCTTCGTGGAAAGATGTTAAAGCTTTTATTCGAGGAAAGCAGACTTCTTGAAATAGTTCTTCTAGTTGGAGAAGATGTTCTACCAGATGACCAAAGATTAATCTTAGAGATTGCAAGGGTAATTAAAATAGGGTTCTTGCAACAAAACGCTTTTCATAAGGAAGATACCTATGTACCATTGAAGAAACAATTAGAGATGTTAAAGACTATAGACTTATTATATGAAAGAGGTCTACAAGCTATAAAAAAGGGTATCCCTATTTCTCAAGTTAGAAATGGAGAAGTCTATGGTGAGATTATAAAGATGAAATACTCTATACCTAATGATAATATTAGTAAAATAGAGGAGTTAAACAATATGATAAATGATTTTTACAATAAATTAGAATTAGATTATTCTAAATAGTAGGTGAAGCTATGAAAAAAGAATATTTAGTATTAGATAAAGTAGAAGGGGCATTGATTGAGCTATCAAAGGTTCATGCAGTTGGATACGGAGAAATAGTTCAAGTAGAAAATAATCTCGGTGAAAAGAAACTAGGAAGAGTTATTAAAATAGATGGAGATAAAGTAGTAGTACAGGTCTTTGGTTCTACCTTGGGACATTCTGTAGAGAATACTAAGGTAAGCTTTGAAGGAAGACCATTTGAAATCCCTTTATCTAGGGATATATTAGGAAGAACGTTCAATGGTATAGGTATGCCTATAGATAAGGGTGGAGATATATACTCAGATAATTTTTATAATGTAAATGGTAGACCTATAAATCCAGTATCTAGAGAATATCCAAGGGACTATATTCAAACAGGAATATCTTCTATAGATGGACTTATTACATTAATTAGGGGGCAAAAGTTACCTATATTTTCAGGTTCAGGGCTTCCTCATAATGAATTGGCTGCTCAAATAGTCAGACAAGCAAAGATTAAAGTAAAGGGAGAAGAAAGAAATAATTTTTCCATAGTATTTGCAGCCATAGGTGTAAAACATGATGAAGCATTTTTCTTTAAAGAAGCTTTTAAGAAGGCAGGAGTTCAAAATAAAGTAGTCATGTATATTAATTATGCAGACGATCCAATAATGGAAAGAATAATAGCCCCAAGAGCAGCACTAACAGCAGCTGAGTATCTTGCCTTTGAAGAAAATCAGCACGTTTTAGTTATAATGACAGATATAACTAGCTATGGTGAAGCATTGAGGGAGGTCTCTTCTTTAAGAGAAGAAGTACCTAGTAGAAGGGGTTATCCAGGATACCTTTACTCAGACTTAGCATCCCTTTATGAAAGAGCTGGTATGTTAAAGGACAGGGAAGGTTCTGTAACATTAATACCTATTTTAACAATGCCCAATGATGATATAACTCATCCTATACCAGATTTAACTGGTTATATAACAGAGGGGCAGATTGTATTATCAAGGGAATTACATCAAAAGAACATTTATCCACCTATAAATGTACTTCCTTCCTTGTCAAGGCTTATGAAAGATGGTATAGGAGAAGGATATACAAGGGAAGATCATCCAGATATATCTAACCAATTATTTTCTGCATATTCAAAGGTTCAAGATATAAGGGCATTGGCACAAATAGTTGGGGAAGATGATTTGTCCGATAGAGATAAAAGATATATGAAATTTGGAGACGCCTTTGAGGCAAATTTTGTTACTCAAAGTTATAATGAAAATAGAGATATAGACAATACATTAGATTTATCTTGGAAAATTCTTTCTTTATTATCACAGGAAGAATTAGATAGATTGAAACCAGACTTAATGGAAAAGTATATGAAATTAGGTGATTAGATGGCAGTATATAAATTGACACCTACAAAGGCAAATTTAATAAAATCTAAAAATTCCCTTCAGTTTGCAAAGAAAGGATATGAATTATTAGATAGAAAGAGAACAGTTCTCATAAGAGAAATGATGTCTTTAATAGATAAAGCTAGGGATTTACAGGAAAGAATAGATATAGAATTTAAAGAAGCTTATGAAGCTTTAAAACTAGCTAATATAACTGTGGGTACTGAAGCAGTGGAGGAAATAGCCATATCTATTGAGAAGGAAAAGGATTTTCATATATTATTTAAATCAGTCATGGGTGTAGAAGTTCCAGTTATAAAAGGGGAAGATACTACATTTACCACAGAATATGGATTTTTTAGAACAAATCCAGCCTTTGATAAGGCTGTATTACAGTTTAATGATATAAAAAAACTTATCTATGAATTAGCAGAGTTAGAAAATTCAGTATATAAACTAGCAATGGAAATAAAAAAGACACAAAAAAGGGCTAATGCCCTAGAAAAAATTCAAATCCCTAAATACACTTCAACTATTAAGTATATTGAGGAAGTATTAGAAGAAAAGGAAAGAGAAGATTTCTTTAGACTTAAAAAAGTTAAGGGGAAATAAGACAAAATAAAGATACCAGAAGGATGGAAAGTTCTTCTGGTATTTTGTTTTATAAGTATCCGTTTAATCCAAAAAATGACCACTTAGTCCAAATTTAAACTATTTTAAGTTATACTTGTTATAATTAGTATAAGGGAAATGGTATGAGACAGGCATTATAAAAAGGATATATGGTTTATTAGCTTGACTTTAGTAATAATATGTTATGTATTAACAGCAATGGAATTAGTAGATAAAATTAATTGCTTTTTGTCGTAGAAGTTTTTTTGATGGTAGTTGAATTAAGTATTAATATTAAAACTAGAGATGAGGGATAGAGGTAAAAAGGTTTTAATCAGGGGGATTAAGAAAATGGGCGGAGTAGGAAAAAAGATTGCATTTGAAAATGTTTTTTATTTAATAACTAAATTGTATTAAGTAGGTGCAGTAATAATATCTCTACTTGGTACAGGTGGTGATTTCAGTCTCTTGGATTTTGTAGATATATTAGTACTTATTAAAGATGCTGGGGGACATTACGTAGCAAAGAAAGCTGGTGAAGCGGCAACATGTTTAGTTGAGAATTCGCAAACGAAATATGTAAGAATTAATAACGGAACATATTTTAATGCAGGTATTACTGGAAAATGGTCTGTTTTACTAGGTCCAGAAGAAGGAAAGTATAAGGCTAGATCATATGTAAAATCTGCTGATTATGACAAGAGCAATGACTATTTCTTAGATAGGGCATTGGAAAGTTTTATATAAAACTAGAACCTAAAATATTTTCAAAGATGCTACTCTTAAAGTGGATGAAAATGAAATAATTGTAGTAAAGATTGTAAGAGAGAAAGACTTACACATGTCAATTTTAAATATGAAACGGTTATATACAATGGAATTTGTTAAAGATGATAAAGTTATCAGAACAATTAAGGTAATGACACCAAGAACTCAAAGAAAAGTTAAATTGATTAATAAAAAAAGAAAAGAAGACCTAGATTATGATGAATGGCAAACATTAGATGGAAAGTATGTAGTTTTAATGGACAAGCATAGATATATTTCATTTGGGGATATGTTCTTCAGTGAATTAGGTAGGCTTATTAAATAAAGTAAGATTTAGAAAAATCTATTGTGTGGTCTGGTTTTAGTTATTTATAGTTTAGTATTAGATTAACTTTCTTTCAATGTATATTATAAAATATAAAGACATGCTTTTAGATGATTATATGGGCAATAAGCCAATAAATTAATTTCAAAGGAAGCAATGGTTACCATTATAGGTAACCTATTGCTTTTCGTTGTTTAAATTTTTAATATATTATTTTTTTATATAATGTAGAAATCATCAATTTCACTGGAGGATTGAAGTATGATAATTCATGAAATAATTAGATTGATTACAAAATTAAATTTAAAAGTAGATGGAGTAGCTATTGTATTAGTAGCTATAGCTTGTTATATATTTTATAGAAAATCTAAGAGAACTAGAATATTAATAGAAGAGAAAAATCTATTGAAAAAACAAATGCTTGTAATTTTTATTACCTTTTCTTATATAATTCTAATTTTTGATGTTACTCTTTTAAATAGAGGAATATACGTTGATAAACATGCTAATTTTAATTTGTTTAGTTCCTATAGACAGATCTGTGATACTTTCAATAAATCAAGTCTGCAGCATATAATATTAAATATATTAATGACTGTACCATTAGGGATACTGTTGCCACTTCTACATAATAAGTTTTATAAAGTAAAATGGACAATGGCAGCAGGTATAATATTTATATTAGCAATTGAATTTACACAATTAAAAACAAATTCGGGAGTTTTTGATGTAGATGACATTTTTAATAACAGTATTGGAATATTGATAGGGTATTGTACTATAATGTCAGTTTTGAATATAAGAAAGGGACAAAAAAACCGATTTTCAAAAGCATTAAAATATACACTTCCGCTTTTCATTATGACAATTATATTTGCAGGAATGGTTATATATTACAATACTAAGGAGTTTGGCATTTTAAAATTACCAGGGTACATAAAAATGAATACTAAAAATGTAGATATTAAGTTTGAAACTGGATTAGACAGTGGGGAATACATGATTCCTATATACAAAGCTCCTGATTTTAATAGTAATAAAACAAAAATCTTTGCTGAAAGTTTTTTTAAAAATATAAACACTGAGGGTATAGAGTTAGAAGAAGATTTATATACTAATTTAGTTTATTATTGGTTAAAGACTAACAATAATAACTATGTATTGATGATAAAATTTTTAGATGGAAGCTATGATTATACAAATTTTTTAAAGCATGAGGAAACTGAATATATAAATATGGATGAAAAGATATTGCTAGAAGAATTAAGTTATTTTAATATAAAAATTCCGGAAGGAGCAATATTTAGCTCACAAAATGACAACACCTATACATGGAAAATAGACAAGCACATATATGGAGATTTATTAACGGATGGACAGCTGGAGTGTATATGTTATGATGATGGAACAATCGAAACAATCAAAAATAATATAATTACTTATACCAAGGTAAAAGATGTTCTTATTATAAGTGAGAAAGAGGCAGCTGAGAAAATACTGAAAGGAAATGCATGGATATTCTTTTCAGCTGAGGAGATTAATTCCATTAAGGTTTTGGATGTGTATATGGACTATAAATTGGATTCAAAGGGATTCTACCGACCAGTATATATTTTTAATTGTAAAGGTGATGGACAGAAATTTGAAATTGTTGTAGACATATTGAAATAAGGATATTCTTTTCAGCTATGTAAATCTAAAACTCATGAATCTGGAATATGAAATAAAATAAATATATTTTCTGGTAATTTCTTTGAAGTAGAAGGATTAATAAGATGAAAAAGATATATCATTATATTTGTATTATTAGCAGTAACGATTTTAAGAATATTTTTCATATAGTTTAGCCTAGGCTGAGAGTATAATTTAAATAGTAAGTAATTATAAATATTTCAATATATAACTAAATTAATTCCATAATTATATATAGTTACACATTTCACTGTATATGTTTGTATAATAGTATCATAATTAGATATGTAAAAGTTAAAGGAGGATTATTTTGTGAAAAAGAACATTTCTAAAATTTTAATAATTATTATCTTTATAAGTATATGTTCAATTCTTTATACAAAAAGGGTGAAAACAGATATTGTTGACATAAGAGGAAATAATGATTTTTGGAAAGCATCTCTAAACATAAATCCAAGGTATAATTGTGAATTAGTAATTTCACCAGCTACAGATGAATTTGAACTGCCTTCTGAAATAAATGTTGATGTTTTAGTGAAGAATAAAAGTATATATACTGATAAGTTAAGAATAATAAAAAACAAGAATTTTTCAAAATTTGGTGTATATAAGTCTACTTTTGACTCAAATAAATATTTAGAAAGAAACTACAAAGATGTATATGTAGTTATAAACTTTAATGATGAAACTAGCGAAATTCCATTAACATTAATAAAATATCCTTAGAAGACTATATATAAACTAGGGATATAAGAAATGATTATCTTTTATTCTTAATTTAATTAAAGTATAATAGGTAAAAATTTCCCCATATAAGTTTTTTAAAATCTTTTATTAACTACTAATATTTTAATATAAGAGAAAACCTTCTTTATATCTTTCTAGTTTGCAAAATTCATGATGTAAAATTATAATATCTATAACCTAGTTTAGTATTAGATTAACTTTCTTTCAATTCATATTATAAAATATAAAGATATGCTTTTAGATGTTGAATTTGGAAATCCCTTAAGATATTTTCCAGTAGAAGAGTTATTTAATTATTTGGCATATACAATTATTTTATAAATAGTTTATGAAACAACTTTTATATTATATGATATTCATTGTATAAATAATTATAATAATATATAATTATTATTAAGTTATAATTGAAATGAGATGAAGGAGGTCTTAGAAAATGACTAACGAGGAATTTCAAAGGATAGTACTTGAGAAATTAGGTAATATTGAAGACAGGATAGGTGGTCTTGAAGAGGGTCAGATGAATCTTAAAGAGAGGCAGATGAATCTTGAAAAGGGTCAGATGAATCTTGAAAAAGGTCAAGAGGAAATTAGAAGAGATCAAGAACAAATTAGAAGAGACCAAGAAGAAATCAAGAGAGATATAAAAGCTATAATTGAGCAAACAGCTGAACTAACTGAATTTAGATATGAAATTAATGATAAAATAGATAAATTAGCAGAGGAATTTTATACGATGGAAATAGTCACATCAAAGAATTGGAACGACATAGCAAAGTTAAAAGCAGCTAGATAATACTAAGAACTCATTGGAGTTCTTTTTTTGCCTCTGTTATATAATTATAATATAAAAATAATTTTTACAAATATAAGGATATTATGATTTCAGGAATTTAATATATAAGATGGAAGTAGATTTGTGGATATAAATAATACAGAATGGGATTTATGAATTACATGTAAAATGTAAGAAATCTTAAATAAAGAAGATATATAATATTATTCCACAAACAAGTAAGTCATTGGAATTATGGGTTTGTATACACTAAATAAATTACTATTAGCAATAAACTTAATAACAATTGTGAAACGATTAAAGGAACTATGATTATTGGATGAAGTAGCAAAGGATTTAAGGGTTCATTTCCTTTATTAGGAGTAGACAAGCAATGAAACTTATCTATTAGTATGAGAGGGGTGAAATATTAATGAAAAAAATAAAAAAATAGGTTTTTCTTTAATTATTTTTCTTATAGCTATAATAATAGGGAAAATATATGCAATATATTCACAAATGAACAGAATTGAGTCCTTATTATTGTTGATATTTGCTGTGAATTGTATGATTTTACTTTTGTTAGCTGTTGATGGATAATAAAGAATAGAATTCATTTTGAAACTATTTAATATTTAATAAATAAGATATAAAAACCTAAACTAGGATTGTTGAAAGAAATTAAGAACTTTAATTCAAAAGAAATATAGCAAGGTTATAAGCCATGTAGCACCATACTTATTTATAATACCTTTTATTATACTAAGACCATATCCAGAAGAGATATAATGGTTTTTGTTAAAATAAAAATTTTTAACAGGAGCATAACTATTTTTAATCTTATAACATAAGAAGTTTCCATCTGGATATAACTCTAAATAAATATATTTATTTCCCACTATAATTTAGACAAGTTCCTATTGCATTATCTATAGTATTAAACGATATGGAACTTAAGTCCATATCATCAATGTCTATTTCAAGAAGAACTATTTCTTTTATATCAAAGCATATATCTTTCATAGTTCTTTCTGAATATTTATTGTTTAATATTATTAAGTATCCCATTCAATTTAATCCAAGCTTTAGCAATAAATCAATTATATCTGTTATACTTATTGTAAATTAATCATTGATAGTAGCTATTTGATGATAATGGAATTAAAAATGCTACTGTTTCTAATATTTCTACTATATTAATTGCTATATTTACGCTAAGGGTACTGCTACTATGTATAGTGATTGGGATAGTAAGCGAATTACATGATACTAATCTTAAGAGGTTTTATTATAATGGTCGTCGATATAGAAATTATAAAGGAGATAGGGGTAGAGAATCTATATGGGCATCTGAATATATAGATAATATGGTAGATGAATTTGATTTTTATTGGGACGATTATGATTTGTAATTTATAATAAACAGACAGTGGCTTTATATAAAGCCACTGTTTGTTTATTATAAAAGGTTTATTTATCTTTAAAATTAAAATATATAAAAATTTAAATTTAAAGATAAGGTGAATAATTTTTCAAGAAAAATTTTGATTAAGAAAATTTTAGGCTAGGATGTATTTAATTTTTTAAATAATCTGTCATATAATCTATACATAATGCAATAAGTCTAAAGAAAAAAAGGTAGACTAAGAAATATTTGTTTCCAGAAAGATTATAGACATAAACAAGTAAAGCTATCATTAAAATGTTAATAAAATTTAATTCTAATCTTTTCGTAAAAAAATCTTTTACAAAATTCTTCATAAATACCTCCTTTATTTTGTACCAAATTCTATAATTATTATAACAAACAAAACTAAAGACCATTTAAATTTGGACTAAGTGGTTATTTCTTGGACTGATTGGTTATTTAAATGAAGAACAATAGTAACTGAATACTCTTTATCATCTTTATTTATATCCATGTATCCATCATACTTATTTACAATATCTTTTATTATACTAAGCCCATATCCAGAAGAAATATATTGTTTTTTGTTAAAGTAAAAATTTTTAACAGAGGTATTTTTAATAGGAGTATATGTGTTTTTAATTTTATAGCATAAGAAGTTTCCATCTGGATATAACTCTAAATAAATATATTTATTCTTCCCACTATAATTTAGACAAGCTTCTATTGCATTATCTATAGTATTAAACAATATAGAACTTAAGTCCATATCATCAATGTCTATTTCAGGAGGAGCTATTGCTTTTATATCAAAGTCTATACCTTTCATAATACCTTCTGAATACTTATCATTCAATATTATATCTATTAATTTATTTCCAGTATTTATGGTATTGGGAATTGATTTAAGTCTATTTTTTATTGAATTAATATATTCAATATCAGTATTATTTTCTATTTTGTTCATTTTTTCTAAGATTTTAATATGGTTTCCTATATCATGCCATATTTTAGCTAAAGAGTCATTTCTCAGTTCAGCATTAGCTATAAACTTTTCGTATGACTTATCATAAATTTTTTTAGTAGTTTCTTTTTGTAAATCAATATAAAAATCGTTTGCATAAAAATAAATTATCAAGATGCCTATGCTAGTAAATAAGGTAAATAAACAAACAAGAAATAAAATAAATTGAATACTTTTAGAATGCGAATTTAAATTAGAATAAAATAATAAAACCATTGAGATTATGGATAATGATAAAATTAATGTAATAATATAATTTAAGATTACTGGAAGTATAATTTTATTATTAGCAAATTTTCTTTTAACTAATGAAAGAATTAATATAGCTAGAAACTTACTAATTATTCCTAAGAAGAAAAAAGAATAATTGTACTTTCCAATATTATCTATATTTATTTGCAAAATATTTGAGGCTAGCAAAGTAATCAATAATTCAGATATAATTAATACAAAATAATATAATACAATAACTAAAATTCGTTGATAAGACTTAAGTTCATATAAAAATGTTGTTAAAAATAGTAGTATAGATATAAGAAGTATTTTAATATACGGGGTAATTCCAAATTGAGTAAATAAGGACGTAATAATAGATATTATGATAACTATAAGACTATCAATAATATGGTAATTTTCTTTATGATTTCTAAATTTAGATAATATACTTATAAAAAGTATATTATCTATTATAGAAAATAAAAAACTCAATATAATATTTGGTTTTGTCATGATTATCACTCTCTTTTAGATGAAATATATTTATAGAACTCTTCTTTAAATCCATTGAGTCTTCTTCTTGCTATATAAACTATATCTCCATTAGAAAGGATAATTTTATTATCTATAAAGTCCTTTACATGATTGAGATTAACCATAATCCCTCGATATACTTCATAAAAATGTTTTTTTGTTAAATCGAATGAAATATCTTTTAAGGAACGATAGGTTGAAGTATATAGATTTTCTTTAGTATGTATAATTAATTGTCTATTTAATATTTCAAGATATAAAACATCATAGAGTCTAAAATAAACATTATCTTCCCCTATGGGAAAGGCATATTTTTCAGTTAAATAGTCAAGCTTTTTTATTAATGAATCAAGAATTAAATTAATTTCCTTTTGAAAATGACTTTTTCTAATAAAATGAAAAATTGTTAAATCTAAAGCTTCATATACTTTTTCATCTAGATATGTGATAAATATAAATATGGTATCATCATATAATTCCCTAATTTTTCGTGCTACTTCTATTCCATTTAACTTTGGTAGCTCTATATCAAAAAATATAATATCATACCTTTCCTTTGCATTTAGAATACCTTCAAGAGTGTCTTCTCCCGAATAAAAGCAATTTATTTCAGATTCTAAATTGTACTGAGTAAATTTTCTTTCAATAATTGACTTCAATTCTAATGAAAAAATTTTATTATCTTCACAAATCCCAATTTTGAACATAACTATCCTCCTAAAAACCGTTCAGCCCAAAAAAAGACCACTTACTCCAAGTTTTAACTATTTAAAATCTCACCTGCTATTATTATTATAAGGGAAAGAGTATGGGATAAGCAATGCAAAAAGGATATATGGCTTATTATCTTAGTTCTAACAGTAATGGGATTAATGGATGAAATTTAATCACTTCTTTTCCATTAGCAGTTCTTTGATGATATTAAAACTAAAGGGGAGGATAGGGGAAATATAGATATGTAAAGAATTAAATATACTTAGGTAGCTTATAAGTTAGGGATAATCATATTATATGAGGAGATGATTTAATGGAAAAGCTTATGATAAAACCAAATGTATTGAAAAAAAGCTATTATAATTTTTTTATACCTAAAGAGGACGGCACATATTTAGTTTATAATTCTCTTTCTGGTGCAGTAATTTATATTTATTCAGAAATAAATGTGAGAAAATTGAGAGAGATAATGGAAAAAGATACAATTATTTATGATAACTCTGATGAGATGATATTGACTTTTTATGAAAAAGGGATTCTAGTTCCTAAAGATAGAAGAGAATATGAATTTGCCAGGTATTGTTATGAAAGGGATGTTGTAAGAGATACTACCTTAGTACTGACTTTAATTGTAACAAGGCAATGTAATCTCAGATGTATTTATTGCTATGAAGAACATGAGAATAAAGCTATGACAGAAGAACTTTATAACAGTATATTGAAGTATATAGATAATTCTCTAAGAAATAAATTATATACAGGTGTTGCTATATCACTTTTTGGTGGAGAACCATTTGTAGAATATGATAAAGTTGTAACCTTTTTAGGAAAAGTAAAATCATTATGTGAAGAGTATGGAGTTCCTTATAGTGCAAGTGCAACAACAAATGGTGCGCTGATATATCCAGAAAGGTTTGAAGTTCTTTCTTCTTTAAACTGTAGATATTATCAAATTACAGTAGATGGATTTAAAGAAACTCATGATAAGTATAGGGCTAGTGCTGATGATAGAGGTAGTTGGGATAGGATAATGGAAAATTTGAAATATATGGCTAGCACGGATTATAATTTTAAAGTAACAATACGCACTAATTTTAATGATGAAGTATTTTTACGGGCAGAAGAATTTTATAAATATATAAAAGAAAATTTTGATAATAGGTTTAGTATATATTATGAAGGTATAAAAAGACTTGGTGGCTGTAATGATGATAAATTAGACATACTAGATAAATTAGATGTTGCCAAATCCTCTGTAAATATTGCTAAAGTAATAAAACAGTTAAACATAAACAATGATGTGGTGGATGTTATGACACGACCTTATAGTAGGGTATGTTATGCTTCTAAACACAATAATTTGATAATTGATTATGATGGTTCGATTTTAAAATGTACCTTATCATTAGATGATGATCTTAATAAAATTGGATACATATCAGAAGATGGTTCAATGAATTTAGCTGAAGATAAACATTCTAGGTGGGTTAGTAATAAGGTTGACTTGCAAGATGAGTGCAAGGAGTGTAGGGTATTACCAATTTGTTTTGGCGGTAGATGTGTAAATGGACGCGTTCATGGGGAAAAATATTTTTGTGATCCCAAAATTGAAGAAAGCGAATTAGAAAATCTAATAAGTACTTATAGGTAATATGCTTAAATTCTTTGGTTTTAAGCACATGAATATAGAATAATAAATAATATATTAATGTGGAGGTGATAATGTGGATATAATTAGAGATGAAAAAAATAATGGTATATCAATTATGGCTAGTGGGGCAGGTTGTGGCTGCGGATGTGGATGTGGTTGCGGTTGTGGGGCTAAAGCATAATTCAAAGTATGTAATTTTTAAGGAATTGATTAGTATTTATTAATATGAAGATTGTATATAAAGATATCGAGATTTTAAAAATATAAATATATTTAATTATGAATATAGCAATCTAGTTTGTTGAAGACAATATTTTATTAATTCATGGGCTTAAAATATATTAATAATATATTTTAGAAAAGAGGTGATATTCCATGGAGATAGTTAGAAATTCATGCTTTAATGGTAATGATAATCCTGGTATGGGTTGTGGCTGTGGTTGCCAAAATGGTTATGGCTGTGGCTGTACAGGCTTTCTGCCAGGGAATGGCGGGGATTATCCTGGCTATGGTTGTGGTTGTAATTGTTCTGGTGAAGGTGGCGGTAATACCTGCCCTCCAAATGGAATGGGCTGTGGCTGCGGCTGCGGATTGACTGCAAATTAGTTAAATATCAGTTGGCTGGTACTTAAATTGTTATTTATTTAAATACCAGCCCCTTGATGTTTATATTATCAATAAAAAAGGAGCTTATATGGACTCTAAAAAAAATTATAAAAACAATATAAAGAATAATTTTTATTTTTTCAAGTACGTTTTTGAGTTTAGTAAATCCTATGTCATATCCCAAGGAATAATTTCAATTATAGAAGGTTTAATTCCATTAATATATATAATAATACCAAAACTAATAATTGATGGATTAATTAACCGTAAGAATTTTAGTGAAATAGTAAACTATATTTTAATTTATATTTTAATTCAATTGACAGCATCACTAATTACTGCGATTTTGACTGAAAAGTATGTGAATCTTAATGGACACCTTTATGCAATGCATTTTTTATTAATTATTAATAAAAAGGTCGTATCATTAGATATGGCACAATTAGACTTACCGGAAACTCATCAAAAATTAGCTTTAGCCCAAGATATAATCTATAAAGGAATAGGTATCAATTTAATAAATAGTTTATTTCATTCTTTATCAAGTATAGTATTAATTATATCTACTACCATTATAATAATCTCTGCAGATATTAATTTAATTTTCGTTATAATACTTTTTTCATTTTTTTCTGTTTATCTAAATTTAAAATCGGAGAATTGGAAAATCTCACAAAGAGATGAAAATATATATTTAACACGTATTCTTAACTATTATATAAGGATTATGGGGGAGAGTAGTTCTGCAAAAGAAATGAAGATGTTTGGATTTGTTGACTGGATTATGAACAAATATTTGACTACTCTAAGCTTTTTAAGAATTAGATTGAAAAAATTATACAATACTAGTATGAATATTAAAATAGTAAGTATAATAGGAGAAAATTTAAAAAGTAACGGCATTTATTTATATTTAGCATGGAAAACTTTTATTGGCAATATAACTGTGGGACAATTTTCTCAATATTTTACTGCTACAAGTCAGCTTTCAAATGCTATATTAAACTTTGTAGGATTTATAACTCAATTAAATATAAATGGAAAGTATATAGAATCTTTTAGAGAATTTATGGAGTTAGAAAGTGATATTAAGAGAAATAATGATATCTTATTAAAAAATGGAGAAATAAAAACAATAGAGAGTATATTAAAAGGTGATGATTTAACAATACGTTTAGAGAATGTATATTTTGCCTATCCAGGAACGGATAAATATGTTCTGGAAAATATAAATTATGTTTTTGAATATGGTAAAGTCTACGTTATTGTTGGAGAAAATGGAGCAGGAAAGAGTACCTTAATTAATTTAATAAGCGGATTATATGAACCAACTTCAGGAACTATATACTTGAATGATATTCCAATAAATCAAATAGATTATATGGATTATAGAAATATATTTAGCATAGTTTTTCAAGATTTTAAATACTTTTCTTTTACAATTGCTGAGAATATAGGTTTAAATAAATCCAATGATAGTAATGAATTTAAGATTGCTTCATATCTTCAAGAAGTTGGATTAGGTGGTAAGATTAAAACTTTACCTAAAGGCATACATACAAATCTTGATAAGATTTTTTATGAAGACGGAGTAATTCTTTCAGGAGGAGAAAATCAAAAGCTTGCATTGGCTAGGGCTTTGTTTAGAGAAACACCAGTAATAATGCTGGACGAGCCGTCATCTGCATTAGACCCAATATCTGAAGATGATTTATTAAGCAAATTCAAGAATTTAGCTGCGGATAAACTTGTTATTTATATTTCTCATAGAATGACTTGTGCATCAACTGCTGATCAAATTATTTTTATAAAGAATAAGACTATATTTGAACAGGGCTCTCATAGAGAACTTATAGATAAAAATGGAGATTATGCCAAATATTATCAAACTCAGGCGAAATACTATGTTTAAAATGAAGACATCTCTAATTCCTATGATATGAGTAATTACTTGGCTGGCTTGGTGGAAAAAGGAAACCACAACATCTACCTGTATTATTACCCCATGGGAATAGTGATATATATTATATGAGAGGAGGAATCAGATTATGGAAATTTTAAGAGATGAAAGAAATATAAGAGATTTAATAGTTGCAGGCTGTGGTGCAGGTTGTGTACAAGGATGTTCCTGCGGACGTGGTTGTAGTTCTGGGAGTGGCTGTGGATGTGGTTGTGGTTGTAATTGTGGTGGAGTACCATGTTTAGTTGAATAACTGATTATCGAGGGTTAAACAGCCCTCTTTTTTTCTAATATATTTTCTAATATAAGCAGATGTATATATGAGTACTCATATGGAGTTATGTATGTACCTTATTTTATTCATAACTATATTGAGAATATCACTCTTAAATAACCGTTCAATCCAAAAAAAGACCACTTACTCCAAGTTTTAACTATTTAAAAATTTACTTGCTATAATTATTGTAAGAGAAAGGGGTTAGGATTGAAAGTGATAAATCAGTTTATTAGATATTGTTTTTCACAATCCACAATGGATGAAGATGAAGCTGAAATAATATTTTATGGAATGAAAATAATAGGAACTAGTATCTTAACATCTCTAATTGTTATATTGATTGGAATTATTATGGGACAAGCAGTGTCTGCTGTTATTTACTTAGGTACACTGATTTTACTTAGGAGAAATGTTGGAGGCTATCATAGTAAGACATATTTAGGATGTTTATTTATTACAAGTTTAAATTTTATGATTATAGTTTTTTTAGAAAAATGGTTAAGTAATAATTTAAAAGAAATTATAGGAATAATATTTATTATTTATGCTACTATAAAAATTTATCTATCTAAACCTATAGTACATAAAAATAGAATTGTAAATCAAGAGATTATAAATAAAAGCAATACGAAAAAGGATGAATGGTTAAGTGTTATCTTGGCTTTAGCGACCATATGCCATATATTAACAGTACTAGGCTTAGTAAATGAAATTAATTACTTCTTTGCCATTAGTAGTTCTTTAATGATAGTGGCATTAAGTATTAATAATAAAACTAAAGGGGAGGAAGATGGGTATGAAGAAAGTTTTAAGTAAGGGAATAGAAAAAATGGGGAAGGTGGCAAAAAAAATTGCAGAGGAATCCCCAAATACAATTTCTACCTTTTTATATTATGAACCTAAGGCACCTAAGGCTCTAAAGAAATAAGACAAGAGTTTTGGAAAGATTACTTTTTAATATCAAACATAATTAATTTCTACAGATTTGCATTAACAATATAACAAAGGTTAATAATTTGACTTTTTCAATGAAAACCTAGTAGCCAGATTATTTAATCTGTTCAAATCCATTAAATCGAAAAACACTGGCTTTCAGAACTAATCTGAAAATCAGTGTTTTTAATTTTTATTTTATTATTAAGATGCAATTGTTAAAGTGGTGATTTTTTAAAGTTATATATCCTATATTATAATATTTTTTATTAATGGCATTGAGGTTCTCAAGCATTATATTTAATTAATATAAAAACGGATCTAAAATTAATATCTTTTGAACTCATATTAAATAACTTCTAACAATGTAGAATGAACTTAAAGATAAAATATTGTTTCTTCCTATTCTATTGATTTAGCAAAAAAGAGGTGTATGTTTTGGATCGTATCAATGAAAATTTGAGATATATTTTTGTATTATTTATTATCTTATTCATATGGATGTCTATTATATATAAAGCTAGTAGTAAATATTTATTTTCAACTCCTCCCATAAAATATGAAGATGTAGCTTTGGATATTGAATTAAAAGAGGGGAGATCTATAGAAATAAAGGAATCTATTTTTGATGATCATGATAAAAAATACCTATATGTAGTTTACTCTATAAAGGATTCAAATGAGATCGGGTTAGTTATATATGAAAAAGTATTTATAAATAAGTATATTAGACTTGCAGCAAATAAAGCTTCTCCATATTTATTTAATATTTATTATATCACTGATGCTTGTAAGGATGGGGATCAATTATATATTGTTTATGGGAAAAATAATAATAGGAAAATTTCACATTTTGAATTAGATTTTGGGGATATTGTGAAAGATGAAGATATATCTCAAAAAGATTATTATTTGATTATAAATAGGTTTACAGATAAGAATATGGAATTTCCCAAAACTACTTTTTTTGATAGTAAAAATATTGATATAACTAGATATATTTTAGAAAAACAATAAGTGCTATTTTGTCTCTTATACTCAAAATAGCACTTATTTATGCTTATTTATGTTTCTTTAATAATTCATCTTTAATATTCCATAGTTTCTGAGATAAGTCTACGAAATATCTATGGGGTCTTTCAAATCTTTTGACTTCATCCCACATTAAATCTAATTGTTCTTTGCAGTATGATTTTATTTCATGGATATTTGGATTTTCATAAATACAATGTCCATCTTCAAAGATCTTCACTAATAGTTTCTTAGCATAAAAATTTTCTAAAGTTTTTCTCTTCCATGTATATAAAGGATGGAAGATTTCATAGGGTTTAGTATCATCGATGATTTCGTCATGTAAGGTGATAACATCAGCAATAGCCTTGTTTGTTGCTTTATCAAACAATCTATAAACTTGTTTAAATCCTGGAGTAGTTATTTTGCCTACATTTTCACTAACCTTAATTGTTGGTATAAGTTCCCCGTTTTTTTCTATTGTAGTCAATTTATACACTCCACCAAAAACGGGCTGAGATTTTGCAGTTATAAGTCTTTCGCCAACACCAAAAGAATCAATTTGTGCACCTTGGATTAATAAATCCCTTATAACATATTCATCTAAACTTGATGATGCTACAATCATACAATCAGAAAACCCAGCTTCATCAAGCAGTTTACGGGCTTCTTTAGATAGATAAGCAATATCTCCGCTATCTATTCTAATGCCTTTTGGTCTAAAACCTAATGGTACAATTTCCTCATTAAATACTGTTATTGCATTTGGAATACCTTCTTTTAAGGTATTGTAAGTATCGACTAGAAGAGTACAGTTATCTGGATAAATCTTAGCATATGCTCTAAAAGCATCTAATTCAGTAGGAAACATTTGTACCCAGCTATGGGCCATGGTTCCCAATGCTGGAATATCAAAATCCCTATCCACTATGGTATTGGCAGTTCCGATACACCCGCCAATATAAGCAGCTCTAGCGCCAAGGATAGCACCTTCATAGCCCTGAGCACGTCTAGAACCAAATTCCATTACAGTTCTTCCATTTGCTGCTCTAACTATTCTATTAGCTTTAGTAGCAATTAAACTTTGATGATTTATAGTTAGAAGAACCATGGTCTCTATAAGTTGAGCTTGAACTACAGGTCCTTTTACAATTACTATAGGTTCTTGAGGAAATATGGGAGTACCTTCTGGAATTGCCCATACATCACATTTAAACTTAAAATTTCTTAAATAGTTTAAAAACTTTTCTCCAAAGATTTTTTTGGATTCAAAATATGAAATATCTTCCTCATTGAACTTAAGATTTCTTAGATATTCTATTAATTGTTCAACACCGGCCATAATAGCAAACCCACCATCATCTGGTATGCTCCTAAAAAACATGTCAAAATATCCAATCTGATTTTCCATGTTATTTTCTAGATATCCGTTGGCCATAGTGAATTCATAGAAATCTGCTAACATAGTAAGATTCTTTCTCTCTTTCCAATCTAAGCTTATCATCGGTAGTCTCCTTTTTATATATTGTTACTCTAATTATAGACCTATAGCAAAGAAAGTTCAACAAAGGAAATAAACAAAAAATAAATAGGTAGTCTCTAATATTTCTAGAAACTACCTATTATTTAAAATAAAACTTTTTACAACCCTTCCAACCCAATGGATTTAATCTAACTACTAAATTCAATCTTCTGATACACTCCTTACGTTGATTTAATGAGGGTTTAAAAGGTTTCAACATTTACTACACAGAATACTTTTCTTAATTATACTACTAACTAACTATTGTCTTTCCTAATCCTTACTAATAAAACAAACTACTAAATTTTTTAAATCTTTAGGCTGGAAAAGTTAAAGTTTTATTTGAATTAATTATATATCACTTTAGCAAGTTAGTCAAGTGAAATCTTAAAAGTTTACAATAAATTATATTAGTTTTTTAACAACTTCATTCCCTTATCTGTTAAACTAATAGTCTTTATTGGTACTGCATTACAAAAAGCTTTCATTGAGCATCCACTGCATTTTGTTTCACAAGTAGGGGAACCCATATCCTCTATAATGTATTCCATTCTAGATAATTCTTTTACTGCATCCTCAACTAAAGTTTCAGATATATTTAATTTTTTTGCTATCAAAGAAATAGAGAATACCTTAGCATTAGATATTTCATTTAAGACGTCTTTAAGCATTAAATTCCCTCCTAAAAACCTAATAATCTACCAACTTGGTAAACAAGGACAGAGGATATCCAACCTATTATAAAAGGATAAACTGTCATAAATACTGCCCATTTAGTAGAATTAGTTTCTTTTTTTACAGTGCCTATTACTGCGGCACAAGGTGTGTATAAAAGTACCATTACCATAAATGATATAGCAGTAAGTGGAGTAAATACATTTTGTAGAGCACTAACTAGCTGAGAGCCTTCAGATACACCAGCATAAACCATGCCTAGAACAGCTACCACAGCTTCCTTAGCTGCTATACCTGCGAATAAACTAACGGTAGCTTGCCAAGTACCAAATCCGGCAGGTATAAATATAGGAGCTAAAATAGTACCTATTCTACCTAAAATACTTTCTTGACTATAGGGTTCCACTCCAAATGGTAATACAGATAAAACCCAAAGTAGAGAGACTACAACAAATATAATGGTTCCAGCTCTATACAAGAAATCCCATACCTTATCCCACATATCCCTTATAACGTATCTGAATATAGGTAATCTATAAGGAGGTAATTCCATAATAAAATGTGAAGATTCACCTTTAAATAATGTTTTTGAAAATATTTTACCAATTAATAAAGCCATTATAATACCTAGGGTATAAAGAGAAAACAATACTATTCCACCGTGTTTAGGGAAAAATGCAGCAATAAACACTAAATAAATAGGTAACCTTGCTCCGCAGGACATAAATGGATTAATAAGGATGGCAATCATTTTATCTTTTTTATTATCTAAGGTTCTAGCAGACATTATTCCAGGGACATTGCAGCCAAAACCTACTATCATGGAAATAAAAGTCTTACCATGAAGACCAAGGGCTCTCATCAAGCCGTCCATTACATAAGCAGCTCGAGCCATATAACCTGTATCCTCTAATATACCTATGAAAAAATATAATACTGTAATAAGAGGAACAAATTCAAATACAGCACCAACTCCTGCAAAGATACCTTGAGAAATAAAAGATTGCACCCATTCTGGAGCATTTATCATAATTAATAGATTAACTACATATTCTCCAATGATTTCTACAATAGTTGCTACATATCCACCAAGGATATCTTGACCAAGAATAAATGTAAGCTGAAATATGGCAAACATAATTAAAGCAAATATAGGAAGCCCTAAATATTTATGAGTAATGATCTTATCTATTTTATCAGTCCGAGTTTCTACTATATCAGATGGTTTTTTCACAGTCTTATTTACAATTGTACCTATAAAGTCATATCTTTTATCTACGATTTGTAATTCATATTCTGTGGCTTTTTCTCCTAATGATATCACTCTTTCTTTAATAGGTGCAGTGCCTTTATTCTCTATAAGTCTATAGACTTCTTTATCACCTTCTAATAGCTTTATGGCTACCCATTTACCAGGATATTCTAAATCAGAATTACTAAGCATGGAGTTTATATCTTCAATTTCTTTATCAATGTCCTCTCCATAACTAAATTTCAAATTAGGATTTTCTTTATTTTCCGCATATTGAATAGATTTTTCTATTAGCATATCTAAACCCTTAGATTTAGAAGCTACAGTAGGGATTATTGGAACCCCTAGCTCTTTAGATAGTTTTTCTAAATCTATTTCAATATTTTTTTGTTTAGCTTCATCCATCATATTAAGTGCTATAATAACCTTTGCACCCATTTCGATTAATTGTGTTGTTAAATATAAATTTCTTTCTATATTGGTAGCATCAACTACATTAATTACAATATCTGGATTTCCTTTAAGTATATAGTCACGAGCAACTACTTCATCTTCTGAATAAGCTCCAAGGCTATAAGTTCCCGGCAAATCGACGACATTATAGTGATTTCCTTTATATTTAAATTTTCCTTCTTTTTTTTCAACAGTAACTCCGGGCCAATTGCCAACATGCTGATTGGAACCAGTTAGAGCATTGAACAATGTAGTTTTTCCACTATTAGGATTACCTACAAGAGCAATGGTATTCAAAAAAATTCCCCCTTTATAAATGATAGCCATTATCAACTAATAGCAAAAAATTAACGCTCAACTATAATATGACAGGCTAACCCGCGACCTAGAGCCAATTTATTACCGGATAAACTAATGATTAGAGGACCAAAATCATTTTTTATAACTTTAACATAGGCATTTTTATGGAGACCAAGCTCATATAACCTTTTTTTAGCCTTGCAGCATCCTGAAATTTCCTTAATTCTTCCACATTCATTAGGCTTTAAAGAAACTAAAGATAAAGTGCTCATAAATATCATCCTTCCATTTTATACAAAATAAGCCATAATGATAACGATTATCAACGTTATAAGTATAATATATTTCTCAGATAAATGCAATAAATTTATTATAGACAGGCAACTTATATATAAGCTACTTGTCTATTATTTCAGGAACCTATATTTCCAGTTCTTTGAGTTTTCTATATAAAGTTCTAATACTAATTCCTAATTCTTTTGATGCTTTTTGTTTTCCTTCTAAATCCCAACCGTGTTTATTTAGGACATTTATAATTAAATCTGCTTCTTTCTGTGCAATTAGCTCTTTGAAATCGTTTTTTCCATTAGCTTTTTTTCTTATTCTATGGGGAAGGCTTTCAATCTGAATAATTTCTGTATCTTCCATATTAATTGCATATTCTATAGTGTTTTCAAGTTCTCTTACATTTCCTGGCCATGAATATGATTTCATAAGTTCCAAGGCTTCTTTGGAAATATTATTAATGTTTTTCATTAGTTTTCTATTATATTTTTCTATAAAATGGGTTGAGAGTATGTCTATATCCGATAATCTTTGATTTAATGGAGGCAAATAAATAGGTATAACATTTAATCTATAGAATAAATCAGCTCTAAATTTATTTTCATTTACCATTGACTCTAAATCTTGATTAGTAGCTGCTATTATTCTAATATCCACTGGGATATTTGTGATACTACCTAATCTTTGTATAGCATTTTCTTGAAGAACTCTAAGCAATTTGGCTTGTAGGTAAATTGGTAATTCACCAATTTCATCTAAAAAGATGGAGCCGCCATTAGCCAATTCAAATAAACCTAATTTACCACCTTTTTTTGCGCCAGTGAAAGCACCTTCCTCATAGCCAAAAAGTTCGGATTCAAAGAGAGAGTCTGGTATATTGGCACAGTTAATTGGAATAAAAGGATTATTAGCTCTGCTGCTTGTATAATGAATAGCCCTTGCTACTATTTCCTTTCCTGTACCTGTATCACCAGTTATTAGAACTGAAGAAGATGAATTAGAGATTTTTTTTATTTTTGATTTGATATTTTCTATTTGATAATTATTGGAGATAATCGCATCTAAATAATCCTCTTTAATAGATGGATTTGAATTGTTTTTATCTTTTTCTAATTTTAAGATATAAGCAACTATGTCTTCTCCTACTTTTAAGGGGTTAGAATATAAGATTCCTTTAAATCCTTCTATAATACAGTATTTTTTCTCTTGTTTTACTTCATTAAATATCCAATTGGTAATATCTTTAGGAAACATAAGGTCGATAGTTTGTGTGTATAAATCGCAATAAGAAAACAGTTCTTCAATACCTTTAGTCCAATGAATTAAAAGACCTTTATTGTCTACTATAAGATAGTTATCTTCTGTTTCTTCAATAATGGTACTAATTATTTCATGTAAGACTTGAGTATCCTTTTTTGAACTTTCATTAAATGCAAACATAGATATTAAATTTGAAATATCTTCTAACATATCTGTATAGATTTGAATATTTTCTTCAATCATATTATGTCCTTCTTGAGAGAATGATGTAAGGCTTACTACACCTATAGGTTCTCCATTTAATTTTATACAGGATAGAATTTCTATAGTTGAAGGACAGTTATTAACAAATCTGCATCCAATACATGATTTCATAAGCCCGGGTTTGTTTACAATTACATTTCCTTGATTTAAAACTTCTTCTATGGATGCTAAATGTACCTTTAGACCTTTCCTTTGTAAATAGACTTGAGTACTACTTACTAGTTCTGCATTGGTATTAAATACTGCATATTCCATTCTGGTTAAATTAGCCATAGTAGATACTATATTAGTTAAGCTGCTTTTTAAGATTTTTAAATTAATCATATCATTCACCAGCCATATCTAGCAATAAAATTGCCATATTTGTCAACGAAGACAAGTAAATTATATCACATTAACTCAATAAAACAATTGAAAAATTTCTAAAAATCTGAAAAAATAGGGAATATGGTAAAAGATATTTTTTATATAACATTTTGGCATGATTAATGCAAAGATATGATGATATAGGTAATATTTGATGAAAATTTATTTGTAAGGGGGAGAATTATGGATAATCCATTAAGTTTAGAGGGTAAAGTAGCAGTTATTTCAGGAGGAGCCTCTGGTATTGGGCTAGGAACAGGAAAATTATTAGCTGAATATGGTGCAAAAGTTATATTGCTTGATGTTAATCAGGAAAAAGGAGATATGGCAGCTAAAGAAATAAGAGATGAGGGTAATTTTGCTATCTTTAAAAAATGTGATGTAACCAATGATGAAAATTGTAAAAATACTATTAAATCAATAGAAGAAGAATTTAGCAGAATTGACATACTATTTAATAATGCAGGTGTTACTGTTAGAAAGACAGTAGTAGATTTAACAGAAAAAGAATGGGACTTTGTAATTGGTGTAGGGCTTAAAGGAACATATTTATTATCTAAATATACAATACCAATTATGGCTAAAAATGGAGGGGGAAGCATAATAAATACCGGTTCAGGCTGGGGACTAAAAGGTGGAGATAAGGCTGCTGTTTATTGTGCTGTAAAGGGTGGAATTGTAAATTTAACTCGAGCAATGGCAATTGACCATGGACCACAAAACATTAGAGTTAATTCTATAAATCCAGGGGATACAGACACAGCTATGCTAAGAGATGAAGGAAAGCAGCTTGGAGAAAAAGAGATAGATGCTTTCCTTGTGGAATCAGCTAAGGGTAGACCCCTAGAAAGATTGGGAACACCATTAGATATTGCAAAAGCAGTACTATTCTTATGCAGTGATTTGTCAACTTGGATTACTGGAGCCGCTTTAGTTGTAGACGGTGGCGGAATTGCATAATAAAATTTAGGAGGTAGAAGTATGACGATACGTGGATTTAAAAATCATCCCTATATTCCAAACTCAGATTCAGAAGTTCAAAGAGAAATGCTAGAAAAAATAGGTTTAAAATCTTTAGATGAATTACATGCTGAAGTACCACAGGAATTAAAATTAAAAAGACCTTTGAACTTGCCAAAACCTTTTGAGTCAGAGTATGAATTAAAAAGGGGTATAGATAAAATTTTAAGGAAGAATATATCATCAAAGGAATATTTAAACTTTCTAGGGGCAGGATGTTGGCAACATTATGTACCAGCAGTTTGTGATGAGATAAATAGCAGATCCGAATTTTTGACCGCTTATGCTGGAGAGCCATATAATGACCATGGTAGATTTCAGACATTGTTTGAATATGAATCCTTACTGGCTGAACTGCTTGACATGGATGTTGTAAATGTGCCCACTTTTGATTGGGCTCAAGGTGCTGCTACATCCCTTAGAATGTCATCTAGAATTACTGAAAGGTCAGAAGCTTTAGTTGTAGGCACTATAAGTGCTGACAGGTTAATGATAATAAAAAATTATTGTGATCCAGGAGTTAAAATTACTTTAATTGATTATGATAAAGAAACGGGAAAAATGGATTTAGAGGATTTAGAAAGAAAGATTTCTGATAATACTGCAGCAGTATATTTTGAAAATCCTTCATATTTAGGATTTATTGAAGATCAAGGAGCTGAAATTTCCAAGATAGCCCATGAAGCAGGTGCAATATCAGTAGTTGGTGTTGACCCAAGTAGTTTAGGAGTTATAGCACCACCATCATCCTATGGCGCAGATATTATATGTGGGGATCTTCAACCTTTAGGAATGCATATGAATTATGGTGGAGGACAATCAGGATTTATTTCTACTAGAGATGAAGAACGATTTGTAATGGAGTATCCATCTAGATTATTCGGTGTAGCTCCAACTATAAAAGAAGGAGAATATGGATTTGGAGATATAGCCTATGAAAGAACCTCCTTTGGGAATTTGAGAGAGAAGGGGAAGGAATACGTAGGTACACAGACTGCTTTACTTGGCATTACGGCAGGAGTTTATTTATCTTTAATGGGACCTAAAGGAATGGCTGAATTAGGACAAAATATTCTCCAAAAATCTTTATATACAATTGAAGAACTATCTAAAATTAAAGGTGTTAAAGGCTCAAGATTTAATAATATAGGGTTTAAAGAATTTGTAGTTGATTTCAATAATACTGGAAAAACCGTAAAAGAGATAAATAAAAAATTACTAGATGAAGGTATATTTGGTGGCAAGGATTTATCTGAAGAATTCCCTGAATTAGGTCAATCGGCTTTATACTGTGTTACTGAAGTTCATTTAAAGGAAGATATTGATACTTTAGTAAATGCTATTAGAAAAATCGTCGAAAGATAATCTATAGAAAGGATTGATTAAATGAAGAGGATAAATAGAAGCTCTAAGATTAGAGATTTTCATCAAGCGAAATGGAATGAGCCAATTATATTTGAATTAAGTCGTAAGGGTGAAAGGGGAGTATTGGTTCCTAAAGCAGAAGAAGCTATAGTTAATCAAGTAGGAGATGGATTGTCTAAGCTTCCTTTATCTATGAGAAGAAACGGATTGCCTAATTTGCCAGAAATAAATCAGAAAAGAGTTTTAATGCATTATTTAAGGCTTTCTCAGGAAACTTTAGGTGGAGATATAAATGTGGAGATTGGACAAGGAACTTGTACAGTAAAATATAATCCTAAGATTAATGATAAAATTGCTAATACTGAAAAAATGACAGCACTGCATCCTTTACAAGATGAAAGTACAGTTCAGGGCATATTAGAGATAATGTATAAAACGGATTTAATGATGAGGGAAATTTCTGGTATGGATTATTTTAGTTTCCAACCTGGAGGAGGTTCTCAAGCTACTATGACAATGGCTTCCATTGTTAGGATGTATCATAGATTAAGAGGAGAAGAAGAAAAAAGAGATGAAATAATAACTACTGTATATTCTCATCCTTCTGATGCGGCGGCTCCAGCTCTAAAAGGATATAAAATAATTACAATTATGGCTGACGAAAATGGACATCCTGATTATGAGGCTTTTAAGGCTGCAGTAAGTGACAGGACAGCTGCCTTTGTTGTAGCAAATCCTGAAGATACTGGTATATTCAATCCAAGAGTAAAGGAATTTACAGATTTAGTGACTAAGGCCGGAGGATTAAATTGCTATGATCAGGCTAATGCCAATGGACTTTTTGGTGTAGCTAGGGCAAAGGAAGCAGGATTTCATATGTGCTATTTTAATCTTCATAAATCCTTTGGAACACCACATGGATGTGGAGGGCCAGGCTCTGGTGCAATAGGGGTAGTAGAAAAATTAAAGCAATATTTACCAAAGCCATTAGTTGGCTATGATGGCAAAAAATACTTTTTAGATTATGATTTAAAGGATAGTATTGGAAAAGTGAAGGCTTTTTATGGTACACCGCAAGTTGTTCTTAAAGCATATGCTTGGATAATGAGTTTAGGAGCAGAAGGATTATATGAAGTTGCTAAGGTAGCATCTCTTAACAATGTTTATTTAATTAAAAGACTATTAGAGCATAAAGGAATAACAGTTCCCTATAAAATAGATACTCAAAGAGTTGAACAGGCTAGATATACTGTTGAGAAAATAACTGAGGATACAGGAATTACTTCTGCTGATATATCCCGTAGAGTAATGGATTTTGGCATGCATATATGGTCTAGTCATCATCCGTATTATATTCCAGAGCCAATTACTTTAGAGCCAACAGAAACACCTTCTAGGGAAGATTTAGATGAGTATGTAGATACGCTACATCATATATTTAATGAGGCTTATGAATCTCCAGAAATAATTCATAAAGCCCCTCACAATAGTACTATCCATCAAGTAGATGAATCAAGCCTTGATGATCCGGAAAAATGGTGTCCATCTTGGAGGGTTTATCTTAGAAAGACAAAAGAAGATTAATTAGGTACTGCATTATGAGAACTATTGGACTAATTATCAATCCTGTGTCTGGAATGGGTGGTAAAGTTGGCCTAAAGGGAACTGACGGTAGAGAAATTTTGGATAAAGCAATAAAGCTAGGGGCTGTGAAAGAAGCCCCTAGTAAAGCCGTTAAGGCTTTAAAAAAGCTAGAGCCCATTAAGGAAGAACTGTTGATACTAACTTCTTCTTTTGATATGGGAGAGAATCAATGTAAACTTTTAGGTTTTGATTATGAAATAATTCATAAATCCACCCAAAAAACTAATGCTTTAGATACTATAAAGGCAGCTAAATTAATGGAGAAAAGAGGTGTAGAATTAATTATTTTTGTAGGTGGAGATGGTACTGCTAGGAATATATATGAGGCTATAAATAATAGAGTAGTCGTACTTGGTATTCCCGCGGGAGTAAAAATTCATTCTCCAGTCTATGGAAATACACCAGAATCTGCTGGAGAATTAGCTTTATTATATCTAAAGGGTGATAATCTTAATGTAAAAGAAGAAGAGGTTATTGATATAGATGAGGAAGCTTTTAGAAATGATATAGTAAGAACTCAACTTTTTGGTTATCTGAAAATACCCTATAAAAAAGAATTATTGCAAAATAAAAAGGCTCCTACTCCTTTGATAGAGGAAGCAAGTCAAAAAGCTATTGCCTTAGATATTATAGATAATATGGAGGAAGAAATATATTATATTATAGGACCAGGTACAACTACTAGAGCTATTATGGAAACATTGAATCTCCCTAGCACTTTATTAGGTGTAGATATTGTTAAGGATAAAAAGGTAATTAAATTAGACTGTAATGAAGAAGATATATTAAATATTTTAGATGATAACAAAGGAAGGTTAATCATAACTCCAACAGGGGGGCAAGGATATCTTTTAGGAAGAGGTAATCAACAAATAAGCCCCAAGGTACTTAAAATAATTGGAAAAGATAATATTTTAATAATAGCTCCTAATTCTAAAATAGTTGATTTAAGAGGAAATCCTCTTTTAATCTATACAGGAGATGAAACAACTGATAAAAAATTAGCAGGATATTATAGAATTAAGGTTGGATACAAAATGGATATTATATATAAGGTTTCAGGAGTATATTGAAACCTTATTTTGTAAGAAGAACTTTCAGAAAATTGGGAAAATTGACAGAATATTAACAAACTTAAATTATAAGGAGGTAATATGATGGCAATTATTAAATTAACACCTATATTTTTATTAGCAGGTTTAATGATATCTGGTATGGATTTAGTTATGGCAGCACCTTTAGCTACAATTTATGCTGGATTCATAGCTGGATTTACTGAAAAACATAAATATGATGAAATAATGGAAAATGGTTTTAAAGCTGTAAAGGAAATGATTCTTGTATTTTTCATTTTAATGTTTGCATATGCAGTGGCAGAAACCTTTATGGCTACAGGAGTCGGGGCATCTATTATAATAATCTCTTTGAAACTTGGAGTTACCGCAAAGACTGTTGCAATAGTAGGATTTGTAGTTACATCACTTTTATCAATAGCTACTGGAACCTCTTGGGGAACCTTTGCATCTTGTGCTCCTGTATTTTTATGGCTCAATCATATAGTAGGAGGTCATGTCCTACTTACAGCAGCTGCCATAGCTGGAGGATCCTGTTTTGGAGATAATATTGGTTTGATTTCAGATACTACAGTTGTTAGTTCAGGATTACAAAAAGTTAATGTAACAGATAGAGTAAGACACCAAGGGGTATGGTCAGGATTAGTTCTTTTGATATCTGGATTAGTAATATATTTGGTTAGTATTTCAATGGGATTACCTAATACAGTAGGTAATGCTGCTGATGCCATTAATTCTATACCAGCAGAGGTATTTGAAAGATTAGCAGAAGTTAGACCTGCTGCAGTTACATTATTAGAGCAGGTAAAATCAGGAGTTCCTTATTTTATGGTCATACCTATGTTTCTTGTAATAGCTATAGCATTCAAGGGAGTTCCCACAATGATTTGTCTTGGTATAGGAATTATATCTGCATTAATTTTTGGATTAGCTGCCGGTACAGTAGGTTCCCTAAATGAATTTTTGGAATTAGTTCAGGCTGGATTTGAGTCAGCAGGCAGCTGGTCAGTTGTTATGATGCTTTGGATAGGTGCTTTTGGCGGTATTATGAGTAGTATTGGGGCTTTTGAACCAATATCTAATTTTGTACTTAAAATATCAAAATCAGTAAGACAACTAATGTTCTATAATGGTGTTCTCTGTATAATTGGTAATGCTGCTTTGGCTGATGAGATGGCGCAAATAGTAACTATTGGACCAATAATAAAAGAAATGACGGATAAAAATGTAGAGGCATCGGAAGAGGATATGTATAAACTTAGACTACGGAATTCAGCTTTTTCCGATGCAATGGGAGTATTTGGTTCTCAGCTTATTCCTTGGCATTGCTATATGGGATTTTATGTAGCAATATGTATGGCAGTTTATCCTTTGCAAGAAATTACGGCTTTGGATATTATTAAATATAACTATATGGCAATAATAGCTGTATTTTCAATGTTAATTCTTACATTGACAGGGCTTGATAGGTTTATTCCATTATTTAATATACCATCGGAACCGCAGGTAAATCTTAAAAAGAAGAAGCAAAAAGTAGAGTTGTAAACTTTCACAGATTAATTTATATTCATATTTAGTATATTTAAAAGACCTCTGAAAATTAAAATTTTCAGAGGTCTTTATGTATAATTCAATATTATTTTAAAATAATATTGACAAAGCAATTAAAGAAGAATAAAATATAACCACACCCCCCTGGTGGGGGGATAAGGAAAGGAATGATATAGTGACAGTTAAAAAAGTAAATATAGATATAGTCGGTATGACCTGTGCAGCTTGCTCTAATAGAGTAGAAAGAGTATTAGCAAAACAGGAGGGAGTATTATCTGTAGTAGTAAATTTATTGGCGAACAAGGCAAATATTGAATTTGATACGGATAAGATTAAGCCAGAAGATCTAGTTAAAGTTATAGAAAAAACAGGATATAATGTTCCATTATTGAAAACAACATTAATAGTTGAAGGAATGACTTGTGCAGCTTGTTCTTCTAGGGTGGAAAAGGTATTAAATAAGCAGGAGGGCGTAGTCAAGGCTACTGTAAATTTGTCTACTAATAAGGCTGTAGTAGAATATCCATCTGGTGTAATAGATGAGGATATTTTAGTTAAAATCATAGAAAAGGCAGGGTATAAGGCAGAGGTTGAGATAGAAAGAGATTTAGATAGGGAGAGAGAATTAAGGGAAAAGGAAATTAAATCTTTGAAAACTTCTTTTATCATTTCAGCAATGCTTAGTTTGCCTTTATTTTCAGCTATGTTCTTTCATATGGCTGGAATCCATACCATTTTAACTAATGGATGGTTTCAACTAATACTTGCAACTCCTGTACAATTTCTTATAGGTTATAGATTTTATAAAGGAGCATATAACTCTTTAAGAGGTGGAGGAGCTAATATGGATGTTTTAGTGTCAATGGGAACATCTTCAGCTTATTTTTATAGTATATATAATCTTATAACAGGAGTTCATGAATATTATTTTGAAGCCTCTGCAGTCATTATAACATTAATCCTTTTAGGAAAAACCTTTGAGGCAGTTGCAAAGGGGAAAACATCAGAAGCCATAAAGAAGTTGATGGGATTACAGCCAAAAACAGCTAGAATTATAAAAGATGGAGTAGAGATGGATATTTCCATAGAAAAGATGGAAATTGGTGATATTGTAGTAGTTAGACCGGGAGAAAGGATTCCAGTAGATGGCACCGTTGTTGAAGGAAATTCAGCTGTAGATGAATCTATGATTACGGGAGAAAGTATTCCTATAGATAAAACTGTAGATGATGAAGTAATAGGTGCTACTATTAACAAATTCGGTACATTTAAGTTTAGGGCAACTAAAATAGGTAAGGATACTGTATTATCTCAGATAATTAAACTTGTTGAAGATGCCCAAGGTTCAAAGGCACCAGTTCAAAGATTGGCAGATAAAATAGCTGGAATATTCGTTCCTGTAGTTGTAGTTATTGCCTTAATAACATTTTTAGGATTTTATTTTATAGGAGGAAATTTTAATATTGGACTTATAAATGCAGTTGCAGTTCTAGTTATAGCTTGTCCATGTGCATTGGGTTTAGCTACACCTACGGCTATTATGGTAGGCACAGGTAAAGGTGCTGAAAATGGAATACTAATTAAATCAGGAGAGCATCTAGAAAGAGCACATAAAATGGATACAATAGTATTTGATAAAACGGGTACAATAACTAAAGGTGAGCCAGAAGTAACAGATATTATTTCTTTTAATGATATAGATAGAGATGAAATACTTAGAATAGCTGCATCGGTTGAAAAAGCTTCGGAGCATCCTCTAGGTTGGTCTATAGTAAAAAAAGGTGAAGAAGAATTATTAAGACTATCAGAGCCAGAAAAATTTATGGCAATTCCAGGTAAGGGACTTAAAGCTACCTTTGAAGGAAAAGAAGTACTTGTTGGTAATAGAAAGTTAATGGCTGATAATAATATTTCTATAACAAATGGAGAAGAAATTCTACTAAAATTAGAGCAAGAAGGAAAAACTGCAATGTTATTGTCCTTAGATAATAGACTATCGGGTATAATAGCAGTAGCAGACAAAATAAAAGAAACATCAAGAGATGCCATAGAAGAGTTAAAAAATATGGGATTAGATATATATATGATAACAGGAGATAATGAAAGGACAGCAAAAGCAATAGCTAAGGAAGTAGGGATTATCAATGTATTGGCAGAAGTATTGCCTGAGAATAAAGCAGAAGTAGTAGAGGAGATTAAATCCAGAGGTAAAAATGTAGGAATGGTTGGAGATGGTATCAATGATGCTCCTGCCTTAGCAGCGGCAGATGTAGGGTTTGCCATAGGTACAGGGACAGATGTAGCTATGGAGGCTGCAGATATTACCCTTATGAGGGGAGATTTATCTAGTATAGTTACAGCCATAAGGCTTAGCCATAGAACTATGAGAACTATAAAGCAAAATCTGTTTTGGGCATTTTTTTATAATAGTATAGGAATACCCTTTGCAGCATTAGGGTTTTTAGATCCAATGATTGCAGGGGCGGCAATGGCATTTAGCTCAGTATCCGTAGTGACAAATTCACTAAGACTAAAGAAGTTCAATTAACAATTAAAACATTAATTGATTTTAATATTTTAAAATTGCGTAAGGGCTTTTAGTTATTATTGAAAATTGATTAAAATGAGGAGGAATAAAAATGAAAAAAACATTATTAGTAGAAGGCATGTCCTGTGGACATTGTGAGAAGGCGGTAAAAAATGCATTAAAAGAATTAAATGGAGTATTTAACGTAGAAGTTGACTTATCGTCAAAAAAGGTAGAAGTTGAAGGAGAAGGTTTAAATGATATTCTTATAAAAGGAGCTATAGAGGATGCAGGATATGATTTAATAGAAATAAGGTAGAAAGTAGTGATTAAATGAACGAAGGCAAAAAGAAGGCAGCAAATAAATTAAAGACGGCTAGAGGACAGATAGACGGCATAATAAAAATGATAGAAGAAGATAGGTATTGTGTAGATGTTTCTACACAAATCCTATCTGCCATAGGACTTCTAAAAAAGGCAAATATAGATGTGTTAAACGGTCATATAAGATCTTGTGTAACTACGGCAATTTTAGAAGGTGAAGAGCAAGGTGAGGAAAAGATAGAAGAAATAATAAATATTATAGATAAATATATAAAGTAAAAATATAGAAATAGCTTGTGAACAACAAGCTATTAAAATTTTCAAAACACAATTTACAAAATATTCCTAAAAAAAACATTGTGTATAGGTATTTTTTGCCGTATAATAGTAATATTATTGCTATTGGGAGTGAAGAAATGTGAAAAATGAAATAAATGAAATTAGGGAAAAATTGCATAAGGAGATGGAGCTTAAAGAAATTACTAAAAAAAGTATAATTGAAATCTCCGAAGAATTAGATAAGCTTATTGTTCAATATTATTTAGAAGAAGAGAAAAGATTACAATAATAATTATGCAATAATTATGGTTTAAATTTCCCTATAAATAGAATTGTGATTAAATCAAAGGTCAAAAATGGTCAAACCCATATAGATACTTTCAGCTATTTTCCAGCAAAGGATAAGATAAGTTTATAGATATCCTTTATTAAGGAAAGTTGTTCTTTAGAGCTACCCTTTAGTATATTAAATATTTCCTTTAGCTCGTCATCAATAGACTTTTTATAATTATTATCAAAAGCCTCCAAAATAAGCATATTTTCCATATAATGGCTATGGCCATATAGAAGATAATCTACGGATATATTCAGACTACTGGCGATATTTGCTAAAGTGTCTAAGCTCATCTTACGATCGCCCCTTTCAATCTGGCCAATATAAAATGATGATAGCCCAACTATCTCGGCAAATTTTTCTCTAGATATTCCTAGCTTTTCCCTTTCTAATCTAATTCTCAATCCGATGTCTTTGTAATTTAATGTCTTTTTAATTTCATTCATTTTTGCCACCTCAATTATACTGTATACATTTATTGGTCTTAACTAAATTGGCTATGGGCATATAAATATAATTGCCTATTTGCATAAAAGGGATTGTATTAAGCATAACGGATATTATATAATAAATACAATAAAATTTAGTGGGGGTAAAAAAATGAATATTAGAAAAAATGATATAGAAGAGTTAAGAGAGTTGTTACATAAAGCAATAAAAAATAATGAATATGGAGAAATATTAAAAATAAGCAAAGAACTTGATGAATTAATAATACAATATATTAAAAATGAAAATAGAATGAAAGAAGAAAATAGAATGAAAGAAGAAAATAGAATGAAAGAAGAAAATAGAATGAAAGAAAAATTTTATGATATATAATAATTTATATTATATTGATTTTATTTAATAAAATGGGTATAATTAAGCTGAAGGTCAAAGAAAGTCAAGGATAAAATCGAATTATAAAAAGGGAGCAGATTATATGGAATATAAAGATTATTATAAGATATTAGGGGTAGAGAAATCTTCATCTCAAGATGAAATAAAGAAAGCATATAGAAAATTAGCAAAGAAATATCATCCGGATTTACATCCAGATGATGATAAGGCACAAGAAAAATTTAAGGAGATAAATGAAGCATACGAAGTATTAGGTGATGCAGATAGAAAGAAAAAATATGATACGTTTGGATCGGGTTATAATTTTACAGGGGGACAAGATTTTGACCCATCCCAATACGGATTTGGAAATGGAAGTTATACCTATACTACCTCTGGAGACTTTAGCGATTTTTTTAATATGTTCTTTGGTGGAAGTCAGAAGACTACTAGTAGAATGGGTGGTTTTGATTTAGGAAATTTATTTGGTGGCGGGAGAAAGTCTACGGGAAGACAAACGCCATCCTATGAATCAGAATTAAATATTACATTAGAGGAAGGGTATAATGGTGTAATAAAAAATGTGAATCTTAATATAAGTGGAGAGAATAAGGCTATATCCGTAAATATTCCAAAGGGGATATTGCCCGGGAAAAAATTGAAGGTAAAGGGTGAAAAATGGGGAATAAAGGGAAGTATTCTATTTGAAATAAATTTTGTAGAAGATGGGAAAAATAAACTTGATGGTCTGGATGTAATAACAAGGCTAGATTTATTTCCATGGCAGGCTGCACTTGGTGATAAAGTAATAGTATCTACTTTAGATGGAAAGATTAAAGTAGATATCCCTAAATTCATTTCATCTGGGAAAAAGATTAGGATACCTAAAAAGGGATATAAAGATATGAAAGGCAACCAAGGAGATTTATATATTGAAATGAACATAGTAATTCCACCAAGTCTTGCAGAAGAAGAAATTAAGTTATATGAAAAATTAAAGGAAATAGCAAGGAAGAATAATTGATAGCTGAGAATGTAGAATGAGGACTTGATATTTTGTACTATGGTTCAAAATGATAGAATTATTATCCTGTGAGTAGTCTTTTATTATCTCGAGCGGAGTTAAGTGTCTTAGATTTCAAAAATATACACAAATAATTCTCAATTAAATAAATGGAGGGATAAATATGGATTTAAACAAATTTACACAAAAATCATTAGAAGCAATACAAAATTCACAAAACGTGGCCATAAAAAATGGGAATCCAGAACTTCAAGAAATCCATATTCATTATGGCCTAATGATGCAGAATGATGGATTAATTCCAAAAGTATTATCTTATATGGGAGAAAATCCAGAGTTAATTACCATGGATGTAGAGAGAGAAGTAGATAAACTACCAAAACAATCTGGTAGTGGAGCATCCTTATATCCTAGTAGAATATATACCAAGATTTTACTCAATTCCGAAGAAGAGGCTAAGAAATTTGGAGATGAATATGTAGGGGTTGAGCATATTTATATATCACTTCTCAAGGAAAAGGCAACAGCCTCAGAGAGAATATTTAATAAATATAATATTAATCTTCAAAGATTTTTAGAAGCCTTGAAGAAAATAAGAGGAAATCAAAATATAACCTCAGACAATCCAGAATCTACCTATGAAGCATTAACTAGATTTGGAAGAGATTTAGTAGAAGAGGCCAAAGCTGGGAAAGTTGATCCAGTTATAGGAAGAGATAGTGAGATACGAAATGTAATTAGAATACTATCTAGAAGAACTAAAAACAATCCGGTTCTAATAGGAGACCCAGGAGTAGGTAAAACAGCCATAGTAGAAGGATTAGCCCAAAGGATAGTCAATGGAGATGTACCAGAAGGACTTAAGGACAAGACAATATTTGCCCTAGATATGGGAGCCTTAATAGCTGGTGCTAAATATAGGGGAGAGTTCGAGGAAAGATTAAAAGCAGTATTATCTGAAATTGAGAAATCAGATGGAAGAATAATAATGTTTATAGACGAACTCCATAATATAGTAGGTGCTGGTAGAACTGACGGGGCAATGGATGCATCAAATCTTTTGAAACCTATGTTAGCAAGGGGAGAGGTTCATACCATAGGAGCTACAACCTTAGATGAATATAGACAATATATTGAAAAAGATGCAGCCTTAGAGAGAAGATTTCAAAAAGTATTGGTCACAGAGCCTACAGTAGAAGACACCATATCCATACTCAGGGGATTAAAAGAAAAATATGAAATCCATCATGGAATAAGGATATCAGATGGTGCTGTAATAGCCGCTGCAACTCTTTCTGATAGATATATATCTGATAGGTTTTTACCTGATAAGGCTATAGACTTGATGGATGAGGCTTCGGCTATGATAAGAACAGAGATAGACTCCATGCCTGTGGAGCTTGATGAAATAAGAAGGAGAATACTTCAATTAGAAATAGAAAAGGCCGCATTAAAAAAAGAAACAGACGAAGCATCTAAAATAAGACTAGAAAAATTAGAAAAAGAATTATCAGACTTTAAGGAAAAATATGATGTGCTGAAAGCTCAATGGGAAGACGAGAAAAAGAATATATCTAGAGTCAAAGAGTTCAAGGAAGAAATAGATAGAGTAAAAAGGCAAATAGAAGAAGCGGAAAGAAAATATGACTTAGAAAAACTATCACAATTAAAATATGGCACTTTAGTTGAATTAGAGAAAAAACTACAAGAAGCAAATGAAAAAAATGAAAAAGATGAAAGAATGTTAAAGGAAGAAGTTACAGAAGAAGAAATAGCTGAAGTAGTAGCTAAATGGACGGGAATTCCAGTGTCTAAATTAGTTGAAACAGAAAGAGAAAAACTTTTATCTTTAGGTGAAATCCTTCATAGGAAAGTAATAGGTCAAGATGAAGCAGTGGTATCCGTAGTAGATTCTGTAATCAGGGCAAGAGCTGGAATGAAGCCCTTAAATAGACCTATAGGATCTTTTATATTTTTAGGTCCAACAGGAGTAGGAAAAACAGAACTATCTAAGGCCTTAACCTCATCTTTATTTGATGACGAAAGAAATATGATAAGAATAGATATGTCTGAGTATATGGAAAAGCATTCTGTATCAAGACTTATAGGAGCACCTCCAGGATACGTAGGTTATGATGAAGGAGGACAATTAACAGAAGCAGTAAGGAGAAAACCTTATTCAGTTATTTTATTTGATGAAATAGAAAAGGCTCACCCAGATGTATTCAATATATTGCTTCAAGTGCTAGATGATGGGAGGTTAACTGATAATCAGGGTAGAACAGTAGATTTTAAAAATACTGTTATTATAATGACATCTAATATAGGTTCTTCATATTTACTTGAAGGTATAAGACCAGATGGAAGTATAGATGAATCAGCAAGAGATAAAGTAATGGATGAAATGAGAAGAATTTTTAGACCAGAGTTTTTAAATCGTGTGGATGAAATCGTAATGTTTAAACCATTGCAGAGAGATGAAATATTTAAGATAATAGATTTACAAATAGGAGAGATTAGCTCTCGTCTAGAAGATAGACAAATTTCCATAGAATTAACAGAAGGAGCAAAGGAATTTGTCTTAAATAGAGCTTATTCAATTCAATATGGTGCAAGGCCAGTTAAGAGATTTTTACAAAAGCATCTTGAAACTGAAATTGGTAGAATGATTATTAAGGGAGATTTGAAAGATAAGGATAGGATAACAGTGTCTGTGGAAAATGGAGAATTGAAGATGAGTTCTATTGATTTTTCTTAATAAAAAATTAATTTTAAATGAGTTTCAAAAAGGCTTCTTTAATCTAATAATCCTTAGATAGAAGCCTTTGTTATTTTCCTTAATTGTATAAATTTTCAGTATTATATTATATAATATTAAAAAACATTATTAATCTTTATTATAATATGGAAAGGTAGGTAAATATAATGAAGAAGATTGTAATGATTACTCCTGGGAAAGTAACTTCCATTAATCTAGCCATTCAACTTGAAGGTATTTTTGGTGAATATACAGAGGTGAAATCTTATTGTTTAGAGGATGAGCTAGATTTTGATTCTGCAGATTCATTAGTTGTTCTTTCATCACCCAATACTATGGATAAAAGAATACAGAAATTGATAGATAATGGTTTAGAATATATTGTAGCACAAAGGGTAATAAATCATAGATATATATCTGAATTATTGAATTTACCTAGGGGTACAGAGGTATTATTAGTTAATGACAGACCAGAATCTAGTTATGAAGCAATGGTTCAATTACAAGCTTTAGGAGTGAACTATATAAAATATTATCCATATTATCCAGGTATAACTTCTTATCCAGAACTAGATATATCTGTTACAGTTGGAGAACCGCATCTTGTTCCTTTTGGAGTAAAGAAAGTAATTAATATAGGAACTAGGCAAATAGACATTGTAACAGTAGTTGATATAGCCAATAGACTTGGTTTAATGAAGGCTTTAGGTGACAGGCTTTCATCTCAATATATAAATCATATAATAAATTTATTAAACAGACTAAATGATACGGCTAAGGATATGAAAATTATTAGCAGTAGATTAGAAACAGTTGCTAATTGTTTAGGAAAGGCTATTATATACGTTGACAAATCTGGAAAGGTTATTGTCAGCAATCAAGAAATGAGTAATATATTAAAATCCCCTTATGAAGAAATTATTGGAAGAAATATTAAAGATATATTACCTCAAATAGTGAATATAGACAGCCATGATGAGGTAGATATTGTTAGAATTCACAACAAGGACTTATTTGTCACTTTGAAGATTATAAAAGGAAAAGGTAGTGAAGATGGAATTATATATACCTTTGAAAAAAGTGAAGAGATTGAAAAAAATGAACATGAAATACGTAGAAGGACATCTGAGAATGCTATTAGAACAAAATACTATACATTTGATGACATTATTTATAAAAGCAGCAATATGAAAATCCTAATAGATAAGGTCAAATCGTTTGCATCAACAGATTCTACTATTTTGATACAAGGAGAAAGCGGAACAGGAAAAGAACTATTTGCACAATCTATTCATTCAGCCTCCCATAGATCATCGGGACCATTTGTACCAGTGAATTTTGCTTCAATTTCAAGTAGCCTAATAGAGAGTGAGCTCTTCGGTTACGAAGAAGGCTCCTTTACAGGAGCAATGAAAGGTGGTAAAAGGGGACTTTTTGAAGAAGCACATGGTGGTACTATTTTTCTTGATGAAATAGGTGATGCTTCCTTAGATTTTCAATGCAGGCTATTGAGGGTTATACAGGAAAGGCAAGTGAGAAGGGTCGGAGGACTAAAAGAGATACCTATAAATGTTAGGATAATTGCTGCAACTAACAAAGACTTAGTATCTGAAGTTAAAAAAGGTAAGTTTAGAGCAGACTTATACTATAGATTAAATGTCTTACCAGTTAGAATGTTGAGTTTAAAAGAGAGAAAAGTAGATATATTAGTATTGTCAAATTTCTTTTTAGAAAAGTATAGTATGAATAAAATTAATAACATAGAGGAAGTCTTGGAAAAGGAAGCGGTTGATTTGCTATATGAATATGATTGGCCTGGAAACATTAGACAATTGGAAAATGCCATGGAATATATAGCCAATATTGCTAGAATGGATAAAAGATTGTCTATAAAAGAACTTCCTGAATATATCACAGATAGATGTGAAAAATTAGAAGGCTCTATATTAACCGATATTTTAGGATCAAATATAATATGGATGCTCAAAAAAATTATGGACTCTGATGGCTTGGGCAGACGAGCTTTAGCAGAGTTGGCAAAAGAAGAAGATATTGATTTGACAGAAGGAAAGATTAGAAACTTAATTAATAGTGTTGAGGAACTAGGTCTAGTTGAATCTAATACAGGAAGAAAGGGAACTGTACTGACGGAAAAAGGATATAATCTTATATCTTCAATTGGAGATTCTAGATAAATAGAATTTCTATTTTCGAGTAAGAATAAATTCAAAATCAGAAGAAAATAGGCAGTGTAATGGGAAGAAATTTTACCCTAAAAAGTACCCAATATTTATTAACCCTTGAAATCTTAATATTTATTCATTGGCATATAGTTTGCATATAATAAGCAGTAAGCTTATTATATAGAGGTGGTTAAAATGATTCTTGGAATAATGGGAGGAATGGGGCCTGCTGCTACTTGTGACTTATTTAAAAGGATAACTGACCTCACACCTGCAACTAGAGATCAGGAGCATTTGCATATTATAATTGATAGCAATGTAGGAATACCTGATAGAACTGCTTATATTTTAGGCATGGGCGAGGATCCTATGCCGGAAATGGTAAAATCTATCCGAAGGTTAGAAATGATGGGAGCAGATTATATAGCAATACCTTGTAATACAGCTCATTACTTTTATGATGAGATTATTAAATACACTAAAACAAAGATATTGAATATGATTTATGAAACGGGAGCATATCTAAAGGCAAACTTTGATTATAAGGACTATTTGCTTCTTGCAACAAAAGGGACTTATAAAGCAAAGGTTTATAGGAATATTTTTGCAGAATTTAATTTAAATATCATAGAACCAGATATTTCAGATCAAGAAACTATTATGGACTGGATATACAATGTTAAATCTTCAAAGTTTAATGTGGACCCTATAGAGTTTCAAAATATTGTAAATAGATATACTAAAAATAAGGAAATCCCCGTAATTTTAGGATGTACTGAATTGCCTATATTAGTAGAGAAAATAGGAGTTTTAGGAAAATATATAGACCCAGTTTCTATATTAGCTAAACGCTGTATAGAGCTTGTTAAGGTTGATTTATTTGTATCATAACAAAGGTCTTCTCTTTTTGGATTGATTTCAAAAAAGGGAAGACCTTTGTTTAATTTTATAATTTACCTGACTTGAATATTGAGATTAAAAGTAAAAATCCAGCTAATCCCGCACCTAAATAACCTATAATGCCTATTGCAGAAACTCCGTAAATATTTAATCCAATATTGGCATTTATAACTAGGGAAGAACTAATTAATAATCCAGCTACAATAACAGAGAAAATAATCCTATTTACCATTCTGTTTACTTCATTAAAATTTTCATCCATATTTTTAAGTTCTAAATTTAGCCTTAATCTACCTTCTAATCCTCTATCAATTAGTTGTAAAGCTTTCAAGGGTAAGTCTAAAGAAGCCTTACCAGCAGATATAATTTTGTTACCTAACAAAGTTATATCATAATCCTTTAATTTATCTTCTATTGTTTTATTTTTAAAATAAGGAATGGCAATATCCATGATATTTAACTCTTTATCCAGTTTACCCAGAACACCTTGGATGGTTAAAAGACCTTTTGCTAACAAAGTAATATCCTTTGGCATTATAATATTATTTTTTCTGCAAATAAGAATTACTTCTTCTAAAATCTTAGCTAAATCATAGTTGTAGATGGATTCATTTATATAAGTATTATAAATTAAATTTATATCCTGATAAAGCTTGTTTATGTCTACATTGCCTTTTCTAATACCTATGCTTAGAACAGAACTAGTCATTAAGTCTACGTTATCAGTTGCAACTCCTTCTAAAAATAGGTTGAATTTTTTCTTAATTCCCATATCTAGATTTCCCATTAAACCAAAGTCAATAAATCCAATTTTATTATTATGAATTAGAATATTACCAGGATGAGGATCTGCATGAAAGAAGCCATCTTCAAAAACTTGTTTAAAATAATTGTAAGTAAGTTTTTTGGCAATTTCTTTAATGTCATAGCCTTCAGTCAATAGTGTTGTAGTATCATCTATTTTTATACCACTAATAAATTCCATAACTAGAACATTAGAAGTGCAATATTTGTCATATACAATAATATTCTTAATATATTTAATGTCCTTATTATGTGAATTGAATTTTTTAATATTTTCTTTTTCATTTATAAAATCCAGTTCTTTCTCCGTAGCAACCTTTATTTCTTCAATAACAGCTTTAACATCTAAAACTTCATTCTTTGTTGTAAATTTAATAAAAGGAGCTAATTTCTTTAGAATAGCTATATCAGCTAAAATTTTTTCTCTTGCAAATGGACGTTGAACTTTTAGAGCAACTTCTTCTCCTGTTTTTAGTTTTGCTAAATAAACCTCAGCTAAAGAAGCAGAGGCGAGGGGAGTGGTTTTAAAACCTAAAAATATATTTGAGATAGTTTCATTTAGACTTGTTTCAATAATTTTTTTCATAATATTGAAATCTTCAGGTTTTACACTATCTTGAAGTTTTTCTAATTCCACTATATATTCTTTGGGCAATATATCAGGTCTTGTAGATAATATTTGGCCAATTTTAACAAAGGTTGGTCCTAATTCTTCTAAAACTAACCTTAACTCTGTAGGATTTCCAATTCCATTTTTAAAACCATGTTTAATAGCAACAGAAATAATCTCTTTAAATCTCAATCTAGTATAGTTATTTTCCATATTGAAAAATACCTTGAAAAATCAAGGTATTTCTTCCCCCCAAACTAACGGTTTTTTTCTAAATTATTAATTCTGGATTCCAAATTAGTTATATCTTCCTTAGTAGCTAGATTTAGTTCTTTTAATATATCTTTTAAATCAGAACTATTATTGGAAGTAGTTTCCTTATTATTTATAACTCTTTTTAATTCTTCATTTAATTCCTTGCCTTGTTCCATAGTTATTTTTCCCTTTTCTACCATAGCTTCTACCACTTCATTAGCCTTTTCATAGGTTAAAGCTAAAGTGCCAATACCGGCTAAAAAAACCTTTTTAAGTATTTCTTCCATAGAAATCCCTCCCACTATAAAACAATATACCCATGTTTATATAAAATATTCAAGCTTAGGTCATTATGTCCATAAGTATTCCTTGAATATCATTTAATCTTTTTAAGATATTAATTCTTTTGTTTTCCAGGTCTAGAAATTCCTGTGTTAGTTCGTCTAGTTCCTGATCTACTTTCTTAACTAATGAATAAACTCTGTGACGACCTCGTCTATCAAGGGAATTTTCTTTGAAAAATATATGAGAATTATTTACAGTTATATTCAAAAATTCTCTAACTAGCTTTTTATATTGAATTAAATCATCTATAAATAATTTATTGGACAATTTATCAGATTGAGTTTCAATTTTATCATATAAGGATTTTAGTTCAGTTCTAATCTGATCTTGCTCTAATTCATTTAACTTTAGTTTAAAAGTATCCTTTACAGCTTTTCTATCTACGGCTCGTGAAATTTCTATAGGAGAAATACCTTCTATCCCGGCTCTATTAATCTTATTCATAGCACACCTCCTGCCTCTCTATTATATAATATCGGCAGAAATGTGGAAATAAGTAATATCTCTATTAAGAAAATTAAAGAAGATGACGATAAATAAGATAGTGAAGAGTTAAAATTATAAGTAAATGGTTTTTAGTAAAAACTAGATTATTTTAATCTTTTTAACTATTAGTTTGTTAGTTGTTTTTATTATTCACTGCATTTATGAAAGGAAAAGATTAATGGAAATATTAAAAATAAACAATAAAGAAAATGTGATAAATAGATATGGGTTAACCCCGACCCTTCCTTATGATATAGAAGGGGTACTTGTAGAGAAGAATGGAAAGGATATAAAGATTCAAAAGACCATAGATAATAAAACAGTAGAATACTCTTTGAGATTAAAAGAGGAAATAGCATCAAGTGTAGGAGATAATATAACAGTTGAGAAAGAAAATATAATTTCTTCCAAGGTAGAAGAGAAAGAAGACATAAAGGATGAACATGAAGTAAGAAAAGCATCAGATATAATTAGAGAACTGGGCTTAGAATATACAGAAGAAAATATTAGAATGATAGAGTTTTTACTTAGTAGTGGAATACCTATTACAAAAGGAAATGTAGATTCTTATATACAATCAAAGGAATACTTAAATAAAATAATTGAAGGCATAGATACTAACTCCTTTGTAAAACTTTCTGATAGAGGAATAGACTTAGATGGTGAGAGCCTCCAAAAGATAGCTGAGGCATTGGATGATATAAAAAATGAAAACCCTTCTTTTTCCTTGAGAAAACTTTTAAGACTTGAGAAGGATTTGACTTATAAAGATGCAGAGGAAATAGCAAAAGAAATTTATGGACAGAAGATGGGTAAAGATGTTTACGATACAATAATAGCTTTAAATAAAGAAAAATTACCTATTACAAGAGAAAACATAGATAAAACCATAGAAGTAATATCAAAACTTCATAATTTAAAAGAATTGAAAGAGGAAACTTATATTAAAATATTCAAAGATGATATGTTATTTAATATAGATAATTTATATAAATTAAATAATTCCTATACTATAAACCCTATAGAAAATAATATGGCAGCAAAGAATTTTGAAGACTTTACTATAGCAAAGGAAACAACCATAGATGGATTAAAAGAAATTTTAAGCAATTTAAATTTAGATGGTAACATTGAAAATATTAATATTTTGAGAGAATTTATAGTAAATGATATGGTAATGGATGAAGAAAAATATAATAAGATCATTTCTATGAAAAAATCAGTAAAAGAATTAATAGAGTTATTAGGACACGAAGAAATAGCAAGACTGAATAAGAGGGATATAAATCCATTAGAAGAGCCTATAAATCAATTGGTAGAAGAGTTAAAGAAGGAAGATATTAAAGAACAAGACAAACCTTTGTATAATGAAGAAATTCAAGAGATAAAAAGAAATTTAGAAATTTTAGGAAAGATTAAAGATAAAGACCTTCTAATGTTAATAAAAAACGGAGAAGATTTCACATTAAAATCCATAAAGGAAATTATAGATACAAATATAGATAAAGAGCTGAGCATCGACTATAAAACTTTGGATAAGACTATCCATATATCCAATATATTAAATGCATTAGGGGATAAATTAAATATAGACACTTTGTCTTTTGCCTTTAAGAAATATGAAGGGATTACCCTAAATAACCTATATATGGCTCAAGAGGAAATAACTACAGGTGGAAAAGCTGTACCCACAGTCGATAGAATAAATGAGGGGTTAATATTTGAAGAATATCTTAGGGCAAGGAATAATTTAACTGTTAATATAGTAAAAGAAAGTATCAAAGATAGCCAAACTTTGGAAGCTATGCCGCTTAATGAATTGAACAGCTATATAGAAAAGAAAATTAATAGGTATAAAGAGAGTCAGAGGATGACTAAGGAAATAAAAGATATTAAGGGAAATCATGAAAAAATATTACCAATTATAATGAGAAATCAGCTTCCTATGACTTTGAAAGAAATTAAAGATATAAATTCTTTCTTAAATGGTGAAAAGGGGTTAGCTAATGTTTTGAGGGATGTGTTGGAACCTAATAACCCAAGATATACTGAGGAGTTGAAGGAAGGAATAAAATTGCTTCAAGAGAAAATCTCTACATCTATTAAGAATGGGGATACTAATTTTAAGGATAATTATAAAGAACTGATAAATTCTTTAAATAGCAATAATTCCTTTGATACTGATGAAAGACAAGAATCAAAAGAAGATGGATATATAAAGCTTCAATCTCAAATATCTAAAAGGGATATGGTATTTCAATTGCCTGTGCAAATAGATAATGAATATAGGAGTTTAAATATCATAGTACCTGATGCCGAAAAAGGCATTGATAAAAATAATATGAAGTTTTTTATAAGTCTAGAAACAGATAACATAGGTATAGTGGATATTGAGCTTAATGTAGTTGGAAACCAGGTTAAAATCAATATAGAGGAAGAAGGTATGTCTTTAAGAAATAATCTAAATTTACTGGATGAAGGCTTACAAAAACTTGGTTATACATTAAATAAACAGGTGATATTATGAAGAAAAGATTGATATCACGAAAACATATTGAAAAGGCATATAAGACCGATACATTAAGTGGTGATATAGACTTAAATCTAGAACCTATAGAAGAAAAAATTGATAAATTACCTAAGGAAATGTTTCAAATATTAGGAGAGATAATATCATTTATAGAAAATACAAATAAATTTGAGGGGGATAAAAACCATGAGAATCAATAATAATATACCAGCATTAAATACTCACAGATTATTAAATATGAATACTGAAGGTCTACAAAAATCGCTAGAAAGACTTTCTTCAGGTAAAAGAATTAATAGAGCATCAGATGATGCAGCAGGTCTTGCAATATCACAAAAAATGGAAGCACAGATAAGAGGACTAAGACAGGCTTCAAGAAATTCACTAGACGGAGTATCTCTAATCCAAACAGCAGAAGGAGCATTAAATGAAGTACATGAGATGCTTCAAAGGATGAGAGAACTTAGTGTGCAAGGTGCCAGTGGAGTTTATGCAGAAAAAGATTTAGAGGCTATAGCTAATGAGATGCGAGAATTAACTGAACAGATTAATATGATAGGAAGAGATACAGAGTTTAATGGTATTCCTTTACTTAAAGGAGATTTAAAGACTACTTCTGGCGATGCTGTAGAAAAATTAAGACTTCAAATAGGTGCCAATAAAGAACAATTTATTGATGTGGAAATGAAGGAAATTAATGTTATGGTTGGAAGTGGGGATAAATTAAATATCTTAACGGATATTATCAAGGAAGATGGTGGGAAATTTAAAGTTGAAGATGGTTCATTAAAGGCAACAAACTTTGAATCAGCTATTACAAAATACAACGATGCTATAGAAAAGGTATCTAAAATGCGTTCCCAGCTTGGTGCAATTCAAAACAGACTTGAGCATACCATAAGAAATGTAGATAATACAGCGGAGAATTTAACAGCATCTAAATCTAGAATTGAAGACTTAGATATGGCTAAGGAAATGAGTGAATTTACTAAACTAAATATATTACAGCAGGCAGGTACATCTATGCTAAGTCAAGCAAATCAACTGCCACAAACAGTGCTTCAATTACTACAAAGATAGGAGTGACAAATAAATGGAAAGTATTACTCTAGAGAAAAGGGTAATGTCAACAAATGATTGGGGACTAATAGCAATGCTTCATGAAGGATTAATGGAGAAATTTGAAAGATCTTCTGAGGCTATAAAAGAAAAGAATTATGATAAGTTAAACATACTTATCAACAATTGCCGAGAGATATTAACAGAATTGTTAGTAACATTTAGAGAAAAAGACGAGTTATCCACAAACCTTAGATCTCTTTATTTATATACTAACAAACTCATAACAGAAGGGGAAATAAAGAAAGATACTAATCTTTTTGAGAACGCAATAGATGTAATAGCTCCAATATACATGGGTTTTAAGGGGCTAGAAACAAAAGGAGAACCAAATATAGTGTCAGGACTTACTTATGGAAAAGGAAATCTGGAAGAACATAGTGTGAAATTAGGTAAAACCTTTCAAGGATAAACAAAAATATAGAGCTGGATTTTATACCAGCCCACAAAAAAACTGTGGTATATATACCACAGTTTTTATTTTATGTAACCGTGCACCCAGCTTTGGCAATCCTGTTCCAAGCGTTACCCAAACAGTTAACTCAGATCAGGCTTCCCTACGGCACACGAAAAGTTTCACTTACCGCTGCTTCCTTCCGGATCTGACGGGGTTCATGAGTTTCCGTTGCGTAGGACCAAATCGTCACTGCCACTTATTTGGGGCAGACCTCACAATAGAGATGCCTAGACTGGGAATTCAATCCTGCTATAGCGGATTGCAGGTTATAGGGCACCGCTACCTCCCCATCTAGCACGGTAAAAATTTCTAATGGCGGAGAGAGAGGGATTCGAACCCTCGAGACGCTTTCACGTCTACCCGCTTTCCAGGCGAGCGCCTTCGACCAACTCAACCATCTCTCCATAGTTTATTGTCTCACAGGATTATATTATAACTAAAATTTAAATATATGTCAACAGCTAAAAACAAAGACTATATAAAATAGGTGTAATCTCATGCACAATCTGATATAATATAATATATTATAAAAATGTAGGTGGATAATATGTATCAAGCTTTGTATAGACAATATAGACCAAAGACTTTTGATGAAGTTTTAGGTCAAAAGCATATAACAATTACATTAAAAAATCAAATGCAAAAGGAAAATATTGGGCATGCATATCTATTTTCAGGTACTAGAGGGACGGGAAAGACTTCCACGGCAAAGATATTTTCTAGAGCTGTAAATTGTCTAGCTTCAATAGATGGCAATCCATGTAATGAATGTGAAATATGTAAAGGGATATTAGATGAAAGTATAATGGATGTTATAGAAATGGATGCGGCTAGTAACAATGGTGTAGATGATATTCGGGAATTGAGAGAAAAGGTAGTATATCCTCCGTCTAGGGCAAAATATAAAGTATATATAATAGATGAGGTACATATGTTATCGAAGGCTGCTTTTAATGCATTATTAAAAACCCTTGAGGAACCTCCTAAACATCTAATATTTATACTGGCCACAACTGAGCCTGAGAAATTACCTCAAACTATTCTTTCAAGGTGTCAAAGATTTGATTTTAAAAGGATAACGACAAGAGATATAGTAGATAATATGAGGGATATCTGTAATAATTTGGGATTAGATGTAGAAGATAAGGTTCTTAATCTAATAGCAAGAAATTCTGATGGAGCCATGAGAGATGCTTTAAGTTTACTTGATCAGTGTGTGTCTTTTGGAGATGGAAAGATTACTTATTTAGATGCTATTAGTATTTTAGGAATAGTAAATTCAGATATTATAATAAATATTACACAAGATATAATAGATAAAAACTTAGAAAATGCATTAAAATCTATAGATGAGGTTATTCAAAATGGTAAGGATATTCATCAATTTATTAAGGATTTAATAAGTCATTTTAGAAATTTAATGATAGTTAAAACGTCAAAAGATCCTTTAGAATTAATAGATATAGACGAAGAAACACTAGAAAGATATTCAAATCAAATTAAGGATATTAACATAGAATTTATACTTAGAAGCTTAGATATTCTTGGGATGGCAGATGAAAGAGCAAAATGGTCTACACAGCCAAGGGTAATCCTCGAAATGGCAGTTATACAATTAATAAGATTAGAAGATGAGCTTTCCTTGGAGGAAAGGATAGAAAAGCTTGAAAAGGGAATTATACCCCAGAGAACTGTAAAGGAAGAACCCTTTAAATTTGAGAATAAGCCTCTTCATACCAATAAACAAGAAATACAAAAAGAAAAACAATCAATGCAAGAACCACAGGAAGTAAAAATTGAAAAAGAGATATTTATAGATAATGGGGAAGAATTAGAGTTTGAAACAATAGTTAATGAGTGGCAAAGAGTGCTTCAAGCAATAAAAGCTATAAAGGTTAATGTATTTGCATTGTTGATGGAAGGAGAGCCTATTAGTTATTCAAATGGTGTGCTTACAGTTGGGTATAAAGATAATTTTGGTATTCATAGAGCAGCAATTAGCACTCCTACAAATGCAGAAGTTGTAAATCAAGGAATTTCAACATATTTCAAGAAAGATATAGATGTAAAGTTTGTAATGATAGGCGATAAACCTATAGATAAAAAAGAAAAAAATAATAGTAAGGAAAAAGCCATAAAAGAAGTTATAGACTTCTTTGGAGAAAACATAGTAGAAATAAAGTAAGGAAGGAGAATTTAATATGGCAAAACGTGGATTTCCAGGAATGGGTGGCAATATGGGTAATATGATGAAACAAATGCAGAAGATGCAAAAACAAATGGAGGATATGCAAAAACAACTTGAGGAAACAGAAGTTGAAGCAAGTGCAGGTGGAGGAGCTGTTACTTGTAAGGTAAATGGAAAGAAGGAAGTATTGGCAATTACCATAGATGAAGGAGTAGTAGATCCAGAAGATGTTGAAATGCTGCAAGATTTAGTAATGGCGGCTATAAATGAAGCTCTTAGAAAAGCAGAGGAAATGATGACAAAGGAAATGGGGAAACTAACTGGGGGTATGAATATTCCAGGATTGTTCTAATAGAAGGAGAGTAATATAATGGAGCAGTATGCACTACCAATAGCAAACTTAATAGAGCAGCTATCAAAATTACCAGGCATTGGTAGAAAAACTGCTCAAAGACTTGCATTTTATATTTTAGAAATGGAAGAAATAGAAGCAGAGAAGCTATCAAAGTCTATAACTAATGCAAAGGAAAAAATAAGACTTTGCAGTATATGTTGCAATCTAACAGATGATGACCCTTGTAATATATGTAGAGATACTATGAGAGATAAGTCTATAATCTGTGTACTAGAAGGGGCTAAGGATATTATAGCCATGGAGAAATCTAAGGAATACAAGGGACAGTATCATGTACTGCATGGAGTTATATCTCCAATGGATAATGTTGGTCCAAATGATATAAGGGTAAAAGAGCTTTTAGACAGATTATCTGATGGAGTAGTTGAAGAAATAGTCCTAGCTACTAATCCAACAGTAGAAGGTGAGGCTACAGCCTTATATTTATCAAAGCTTATAAAACCATTAGGGATAAAGGTAACAAGAATAGCTCATGGAATTCCAGTAGGGGGAGATCTTGAGTATTTTGATGAGGTAACTTTAGCCAAGGCTATGGATAATAGGAGAGAGATATAAGGATTAAAATATATTTGTCCCTCTAAAATAAAGTTCTTCAACAAGTAAATAAAGTTCTTCAAAGCAGGAGAAATCTTAGATTAAATTCCAAGAAACCTCCTGCTTTTTTATATCCCTTTTCCCTATGGTTTTTTATCAGACTTTTAATTAGAACAGGAAATAGATATAAGACTTAAGTTCGGTAAAGTTATTTTTTAACCTAAAATCATTTGAATGTAAATACTTTAATTCAGTACGAGATGATTGGTTATAAGAATATAAGTGATTTTATATGTTATACATTGTAAAATAAATGTATATGGTATGGATTGTTAAATAACGTGAAGTAGAGATTATTTACTTATATTTTAATGTTTCAGCTAATGAGATTATTGGTGTATCAAATATCACAACATCAAATAATGTAGTAATTAGAAAGAGTTATCAGGATGATACAAACATGGTAAGATTTATGACAAGGATATGTATGTAATCATTCTAAATGATGATAAGGCTGATGTTTGGTTAAATATTCACTGTATTGGAAATGTGTTGTTGGGTTACTTCTTATTTTAAACTATGGGAGGTCAAAATGAAAATACAAATAATAGAAGAAAATAAAAAAGATTTTTTAGACTTATTATTATTAGCAGATGAACAAGAAAACATGATTGATAAATATCTGGAAAGAGGTATTATGTTTGCAGTATATGATAATGATTTAAAAGGAATCTGTGTAGTAACTAAAGAGGCGGATAGAATCTATGAACTAAAAAATATTGCTATTTATAAAGAATTTCATGGACATGGATATGGACAGAAATTGATTGGGTATATTTTTGAATACTTTAAAAATGATTGTGATATTATGTATGTAGGAACAGGCGATAGCCCTTTAACACTACCTTTTTACCAAAAATGCGGATTCGTGGAGTCTCATAGAATTAAAGATTTCTTTATAGATAATTATGATAATCCAATTTATGAGTGTGGAAAGCAACTAATTGACATGGTATATTTGAAAAAAGAATTTTAAGTACAGAATAATTCTACCTCTCTTTTTAAAAAGGTATGTAGTTTTTTGTTAATTATATCTTTGCTCTAAAAATAAATAATAAAAGCTTACCATACATTGTCAAAGTAGTTTATTTTCTATATTATAATAATTAGATTTAGTAATAATATTGAAAAAATTTATATTTAGGAAGGTAGACAATGAAAGAAAATAACTTTGTTTACTACTTAGGTGATGAACGTGGATTAATAAGTATTGCCAGTGAATGGCTTATTATTAAATTTTCAGATGCAGTTGTTAATAAAATCCAGATTACAAAAGGCTAAAGGATATTATATAAGGTAGAGAAAAATATATTTTGGAGGGTGATTTTATGAGAAGAAAAGATAGAGAAATGAATAAAGAATTCGGTTTAGAAATCATAGATAAGTCAAGATATGGAATTATTTCTATGATTGATGAAGATAATGAACCTTATGGTATTCCTCTTTCCATTGTAAGGGATGAAGAAAACTTATATTTTCATTCAGCTATGGATGGCAGAAAGGTACAGGCATTAGAGAAAAATCCCAATGTTAGTGTAGCGTTTATAGGTGAAGTAAAGGTGCCGGAAAACTATACCAAAGAGGAATTGGATGAAATAGTGAAGGATGAATCTAAGGCAGTATTGCTTATTAGTAGTGTTTTTACTACCCAATATGAATCAGCAGTTGTAAAAGGCAAAGTAAAGTTAGTAGAAGATGAGGAAGAAAAGATTAAAGCTATGAAACTTATATGTGAAAAATATACTCCAACAAAGATGAGCTATTTTAATATGGCTATTAAGGCTGGATTAAAAAGAACTAATGTATATAAAATAGAAATAGAAGAAATTAAAGCAAAAAGAAAAAAATATGATAGACATGGTGAAGAAATGAAATGGGGAAGAATGGAGTAATATTATAGGTAGCTAATAAGATGTATAATGATATAAGGGAAACATTTCATATTAATTATAGTAGGAGGGGTTTTTATGGCTGCTTTTGAAGATTTTATGAAATTAGATATTAGAGTTGGAGAGATTACTAAGGTAGAAGATTTTAGAAACGCAAGAAAACCTGCCTATAAGCTATGGGTTGACTTTGGAGAAGAAATAGGAATTAAAAAATCTAGTGCTCAAATAACCGAGTGTTATGATATGGATGAACTTGTAGGTAAGCAAGTTTTAGGAGTAGTAAATTTTCCACCAAGACAAATTGCAGATTTTATGTCAGAAGTATTAATATTAGGAGTTTATTCATCACAAGGGGTTATATTAATTAAACCAGAACGGTCTGTTAAAAAAGGCGATAAATTAGGTTAAATGATAATCCTTTTATAAAATATATTAGTTTAAATGTGTCATTGTTAGAATTAGTGACTATATATCCAAAGGTTATATAAAGTATATAGTTACTAATGAAGAAACCAATTTAACCATTTCAAAGATATGGGGGGGACGGTTATGAAAATAAATAAAGCACCACTGATTTTTAAAATGGCACGTTTTCCAGCAATAATGACTATAATCTCTTTTATTCTGTTTATAGCAATATATTTATTTGTAACTATGACAGCAATTGAACCTTATTATTTTATGGGTTTAGTATTTGCCATACCCTTTGTGTCCTTTGGAATAATTACTTTTTTCTCTGTAACAGGAAGATTGAAAATTATTACTTCCTCTCTAATAACAAGTATCCTGATTTTTGTCTTGGGTTTTGCAATGTTATTTGTGTTTCTTTTCATAACTTTTGATGCAGCAACAACTACAACAACGGATATAAGTAAATATGAAAGGGTTTTAAAACTAACGGGATATCCAAATAACTTATTAACAGAATATTTTCCTAATAAAATTCCTGATAACGCAAAAGATATTATATTTAGTTATAATCCTGCTTTTTTACAGGGTGGAGAAATGTTCGGTTTAAAGTTTAAAATAGATATAAACTTTATTAATAGTTATATTAATGAATTGTCACAAAAAGCCAAATGGATAGGAAAATCAAGTGAGAATCAAGCCTTATCATCTTAATGATTGGAATCATGGGGAGTTAAGTCTTGTTGCTATCAGTAAAAACAGGGATGAAATAATATTCCTTGCAGAGGATTGGTAAACAATTTATTTTTTTATATAAATATTTAATTCATATGTTTAGATAGTTTCTATCAGTAAAGTATTATTATTAAAATTTTTAGGACAGGAAGGTAACTACTTAATGGAGGATTTGTTAGAAAAAATAAAAATAAGAAAAGTAATATTAATTTACATTAGTACAATGATATTTACTTTTATGATTTTACAAATGCCTTTTTTTAAAAATATTTATTTTAAATGTTTTAATTCTTATTTGGGTTTATATTATATTTTCTAAAGAGAATATATCAGTAAAAAGTGAAATAATTTATTTGATAAAAAAAGTAAATTATAAAAAAATAGTTCAATTATATATTTTAAATTTAGGTATCTACATTGGAATTGGTCTTTGTATATTCATTGGAGATAAGTCCTTAATAAAAGTTCCTTCCAATATATTTATTATTTTTGGAATAACTTTAGCACCCATAGTTGAAGAATTCATATTTAGAGGTGTGATAATGAGTAGGTTGAAAATTAGATTGGGTATTATTCCAGCAATTTTTATTTCTTCAATAATATTTGGAATAGTACATTTTGATTTCAACATATTTGGAAGATTATTATTTGGAGTTTTAAGTGCTTTATTATATATTCAAACTAAAAATATTATAAACTGTATTATTTTTCATGGGTTGAATAATGGAAGTATATTTATATTTCCTATTATATCCCAATATACTAATTTTTCAATAAATATGGATAGTGAGTTTAAAACCAATGTACTGATATTTATAATTTTCAGTTGCTTTGTTTTATCAGTAGTACTTAATATCATTTATATAAAGAATAATTTACCGAGAAAGGATAGTAAATTGTCATAATGTTTTTAACAAGGATATAAACATATTTTTAAATTATTAAAAAGAGAGTTTCAAAAATCAAAAGATTGCATACTTAAGGGTATGCAATCTTTTTTGGATAAAAAAACATATTATAGGGAATAATTATTGTTCAATAAAATAATATTAAAATGCTAGGGAGGATGAAGATGATAGATTTAGAAAATATAGAGCCAAAGGAAGTATTTCACTGGTTTCATCAGTTAAACCAAATTCCAAGGTGTTCAGGTAATGAAAAAGAAGCAAGTGATTATTTAGTGAACTTTGCAAAGGAAAGAAATTTAGAAGTATATCAGGACGAAATTTATAATGTTATCATAAAGAAACCTGCATCAAAGGGATATGAAGACTCTGACCCTGTAATTATTCAAGGACATATGGATATGGTTTGTATAAAGGGAAAGGATTCTAATCATGATTTTACAAAAGACCCTATCGAAATGATAGTAGAAGGGGATATTATGAGGGCAAATAATACTACTTTAGGTGGTGATGATGGGATTGCAGTTGCTTATGGTATGGCAATATTAGACTCTAAGGATATAAAACATCCGCCACTTGAAGTTTTAATTACTACTAATGAGGAAACAGGCATGGATGGAGTACATGCTTTATCAAATGAACATCTATCGGGGAAGACTCTTTTAAATATAGACTCTGAAGAAGAGGGAATTTTTTTAGTAAGTTGTGCAGGTGGAGCCAATAAGATTACTACATTTAAACTTGAAAAAGAAAAGCAAAGAGGAAGTGGATTAGAAATTAAGATATCAGGCCTTAAGGGTGGACACTCTGGCATGGAGATAATTAAACAAAGAGCAAATGCTATTAAATTACTGGGAAGAATCTTAGTAAAATGTAATTATAAAACTAATATAAGATTAGCTAAAATTCAGGGTGGTACTAAGCATAATGCTATACCAAGTGATGCAAAAGCAGTTGTTTTAGCTGAAGATATAGATAGTGTCAAGAAGATAGTAGAAGATCTTACAAAAGATTTTAAGGAAGAATATGGTGTAGAAGACAAGGGATTAAATATAGATTTAACGGAAGTAAAGGTAGAAGAGATATATTCTAAAGAATTAAGTGACAATTTAATAGACTATATTATGATGGTTCCAGATGGAGTTCAATATATGTCCAAAGATATTGAAGGGCTGGTACAGACTAGCTTAAATAACGCTATTATTGAAGAAAGGGATAATAGAATTGAAATAATAGCTTCTGTGCGTTCCGCATCCAGTAGCTCCTTAAGGGAAATTTTAAATATACTTTCAGTTATTGCAAAGAGAACTGGTGCAAAATCAGAGGAAAAAGGTGCATATCCTGCTTGGCAGTTTGATAAGAACTCTAAAATTCGTGAAAAAGCTGTTAGAGTTTACGAAGAATTATTTAATAAGAAAGCAGAAGTAAGTGCCATACATGCAGGACTTGAATGTGGTCTTTTAAAGGAAATATTACCAGATACTGATATGATAAGCTTTGGACCAAATTTATATGATGTTCATACTGAGAAAGAACATTTAAGTATTTCTTCAGTTCAAAGAGTCTGGGGATTTCTTATAAAATTACTTGAGGATTTAAAATAGATAGATATAGGAGGAGTTTGTAATATTGCCATTTGTTTACCAGGCATTGCATCTGATTTAAAATAGATAGATATAGGAGGAGTTTGTAATGTCAAATGCTTCAAGGAGATTATCTAAGCAAGCATATGGTGGGGTAAAGGGAGAGGATTATGTTCCATTTATACCAACAACTGAAGTTATGCCTGAAGCAACTGGGTACTCAATCATTATGGGTATTATATTTGCAGTAATATTTGCTGCAGCAAACACCTATCTAGGACTTAAGGTAGGGCTTACTATTTCTGCTGGTATTCCAGGAGCCATTCTTGCAACAGGATTATTGAAATCAATATTTAGAAGAAATAGTATATTAGAAGCAAATTATGTGGCATCTCTAGCTGCCGTGGGAGAATCTATAGCAGGTGGTATTATATTTGTATTACCGGCTATCATCCTAATAGGATTTAATCTCTCTCTCATTACAGTTGCCTTAGTCACTGTTATTGGTGGGATTATGGGTGTATATTTTATAACTCCCGTTCGTAAATATTTAATAGTACAAGAGCATGGAAATTTAATATATCCAGAATCTATGGCTCAGGCGGAAGTTTTAGTAAATGCAAATCAAGGTGGGCAAGGATTTAAATCCGTATTAAAAGGTCTTGGGGTAGGTCTTGGATATAAGATTTTATCTGGAGGATTTGGGTTATGGAATGAAACAGCTTCATATACAATAGCTGCTTATCAGGGAACAATGGTGGGAATGGATACCTTAGCATCTCTTTTAGGAGTTGGTTTTATTGTTGGAACAGGAACATCCATATTAATGTTTGCTGGTTCTGTTGTAGCATGGCTTGGACTCATTCCATTAATAAAGTTTTTTGGAGTCTATGCAGCTACTCCTATATTTCCATCTAATATGTTAATTTCTGAAATGTCAGCTACAGAGATTTGGGCTAACTATATTAAGTATATAGGAGCTGGAGCTGTAGCCATGGGAGGATTTATTTCATTGGCAAGATCTTTGCCAACTATTATTACATCCTTTAAAGAAGCTATGGGTGGTTTTGGTAAAGGTGAAAAATCCTATGATAGAGTAAATGAAGAAGCACCTATTGTTTGGGTATTGGCAGCTGCTATATTTGGGTTTTTACTGACATGGATTATTCCATCAATAGGAGCAGGTATAGTAGGTGCAATTCTTGCAGTCCTATTTTCTTTCTTTTTTGCAGTAGTATCAGCTAGAATGGTTGGAGTAATAGGAGCCAGTAACAATCCTGTGTCTGGAATGACTATTGCAACTCTTCTTGTCATAGCTTCAGTATATAAAGCAATGGGAGCCACAGGTAATGAAGGTATGAGGAAAGCTCTACTATCTGCTGGTATAGTCTGCGTTGCAATAGCTGTAGGTGGAGGAGTAGCTCAGTCTTTAAAGGCAACATATATAATAGGAGGTAGCCCAAAGAAAATTCAACATGGTATGTTCATATCATTGACTATAGCTTCATTTATGGCTGGAGCTACTGTATTACTTTTGCATAGTGCATATGGAATAGGTTCTGAGCAGGTAACAGCTCCTCAAGCCACACTTATGAGGTTGATTGTAGAAGGTATTATGACAGGACGGCTTCCATGGACACTTGTAATCATAGGAGCTATAATAGCATTATTTTGTGCTCTTTCAGGTCTTCCTATTCTACCAGTTGCATTAGGTATTTATTTGCCAATATCTTTAAATAGTGCCATTTTTTTTGGAGGCATCATACGTAAACTGGTAGAAGTCAGATTTAAAGATAATGAAATTGATAGAGATAATGGAGTAGAAAGAGGTACTTTAATTGCCTCAGGTCTTGTTGCTGGAGATGCTCTTACAGGTATAATAGTTGGTGTTTTTGCTGCCTTAAATATTAGAATTGATTTTCTTTCTGGGATAATTCCAAATGAAATTTTAAAGAATTTAGTCAGCATAGGAATATTTATAGCACTTGCTATTTGGTTGTATAATTATTCTTGTACATTTAAAAGGAATAGTGAAAATGCTTAAAAATAATAAAGAAAATATTGTTGAAAGCAACCATAATGAAGATAAATATAATTTTGTATTATATGTCCCAGAAATTATTCATAAGGATTGGAAAATAGTAGATGGAAAAGTATTATTAAACTTTGAAGTTAAAAATCCAATTACAAAGTTTGCTGGATTTCTAGCTAAGAAAAAGCCTAAGAGAGATATACAATTTGATAATATGTGTACTTCTGCATGGCTTTTAATAGATGGGAAAAATTCCATATATGAAATAGCTAGAATCCAAAGTCAAAATACGAATGATGAATTTAAGGAAGATTTGAGAAGACTTATAGAATTTATAAAATATATATCTAAACACCGATGGATTAGATATAAGGGAGTAAAAAAAAGAGAAGAAATCAAATAGATAATCTAATTGACAAACCCCTAAAAAACAAATATACTTTTATTTATAGTCGTTAGTCTTTTTTGAGAATAACGGCTATAAATAAATATAGGGGGTAAGTGAATTGAATAAATTAAAAAAAATCATATCTTTATTTTTAGTTTTAAGTCTTATGATTTTTACTGCAGCTTGTGGAAAAACAGAAAAAACAGAGGATACATTAAATGCTAATGTTTCTAGTCAAGAGGAAGAAACCAATAATAATGAGAACAAAGAAGAAGTAGTACTTTTGGTTTATAGTGGTGCAGGATTAAAAAAACCTATGACGGAAATTGCAAAGGTTTTTGAAGAAGAGAATGGTATAAAAGTAGAATATGTATTTGCAGGTTCTACTCAATTATTGAGTCAAATAGAGCTTTCAGGAAAGGGAGATGTATTTATAGTAGGCTCTAAGAAAGCTTATGAAACATCATTGGAAAAAGAACTTACATATCCTTCTAAGGATGTAGCATATCATAATCCTATAATTGGAGTTCCAAAGGAAAATCCAGCAAATATAACCAGTCTTGAAGATATGGCAAAATCAGGTGTAAAGGTTATATTAGGTGATGAAAAGGCTAATGCTATAGGACAAACTAGTCAAAAACTAATAGAAAAAACAGGTTTAACAGGTATCAATGATAATGTAGTAGCTAAAACAGCAACGGTAAATGAAATATTAGTACATTTGGAATCTAAAAATGCAGATGCAGCCATAGTTACAGAAGATGCTGCCTTTGGGAATGAAAATATAGAAACCATAGCAATTCCAGAAGATATTAATATACAACAAATAATCCCAATAGGGGCAATTAAAACTTCTGAGAATCTCGAAGAAGCAAACCTTTTTGTTGATTTTGTTAGCTCAGATATGGGAAAAGAAATATTTGAAAAGTATGGATTTCCTTCTGTAAAGTAAATATAAGGATTGATTAGATATGTCAAATAAATGCTTTTCATATTTATTAGTATTTGCACTATCAATAGTTTTAATATTTACATTTACTCCCCTCGTACTTTTAATGATACGGGGGGTTCCTAATATACATCAATGTATTCAGTCAAAAGAAATACTATTTTCTATAAGATTAAGTCTTATTACATCTACCATATCTACATTAATATGTTTGTTTTTTTCTATACCTGTAGCCTATGTATTAGAGAGAGTAGACATAAAGGCTAAAAGGCTTATACAAATATTAATATTTTTGCCAATGTCTTTACCCCATATGATATCTGGCGTGGCATTATTACTTTTTTTAGGGAATTTAGGTATAGGGAAATTTCTATCTAAGCTTGGTATAGACTTTGTCTTTAATCCAAAGGGAATAGTAGCAGCTCAAGTTTTTGTAAATCTTCCTTTTATGGTTAATATGCTAAGAATAGCAATAAAAGAATCGGGATATAAAATAGAATTTATTGGAAGAACATTAGGATGTAACAGATGGCAAACATTCATATATATTACTGTTCCATTAATAAAAAATAGTCTAGTTTCTTCTTTAATCATAGTTTGGTCAAGAGCATTAGGAGAGTTTGGAGCAGTAATTATGCTTGCAGGGGCTACAACCATGAAAACAGAAGTAATGCCTACATCCATATTTATGAATATGTCAACTGGGGATTTAGATATTGCCATTGGTACAGCTACTATACTTATATTTATATCTATAATATCCATGTTATTAGTTGAATTAATTCAGAAATCAAAGTCTGTTTAGATAAAGGGGAATACTATGCTAGAGATAAAAGACATAAAACTAAAATTAGGTAGATTTGCTTTAAATAATATAGATCTAAAAATAAATATAGGAGAGTATTTTGTAATTCTTGGGCCTAGTGGGGCAGGAAAAACGGTCTTATTAGAAACTATTGCAGGACTTTATACTCCAGATAAAGGATATATTTTGCATAATAATAATGATATACTTCTTCTTCCACCAGAAAAAAGAGATATAGGCTTTGTATATCAAGATTATGAATTGTTTCCTCATATGACAGTAGAGGATAATATAATATTTGGACTTAAAATAAGAAAAATGGATAAAAAGATTATATCAGAAAAATTATATAAATTAGTATCAATGTTAAAAATAGAACATCTTTTGAAAAGATATCCAAGTAAGCTTAGTGGTGGAGAAAAACAGAGAGTAGCCTTGGCGAGGGCAATAATCATATCACCTAAGATATTGCTTTTAGACGAGCCTTTAAGTGCCTTAGATATAATGATTAAGCCAACACTTCAACAAGAAATAAAAAATATACATAAAGAATTTGTTCCTACAATAATACATGTTACCCATGATATAGATGAAGCTATATTTTTAGCAGATAGAATAGGTATAATGAATGATGGTAATTTACTTAAAGTATTTGAAAAAGAAGAGATAGATAATGGATTAGGACAAGATTCTATATTAGAGTTTTTAAAATAATAATGAAAAGGTGGGATGGAAATGGAGTTTTATATACAATTACAACAAAAGCTTAAAGAAATTGTAAAACAGAATAATTTATATGATGAGAACATTTTTATTACTACAAATACATTAACACCAGAAGAAGCCATTGGAATAACAGAAAGAAAAGACTTTCCTCTTTTAAATGGAAAAGAAGTACTTATAGAGGCCAAGTTTTTGGATTCTGTAGGACAAGCTTATACAGATTCACCAACAGTGTTTAATGGAAGTATAAAGAAGGTTTTAGAATTAGACTTATCTGATAATAGAAATAAGGTTTTATTTATTGCAGCATTAAATGCCATTTTAAAGCATTTAAAACTTATTGAAAATACTATTCATTGTAAAGATGAAGAACCAGAACAATGTGGTAAAGAAGTAGTAAAATATATTCAAGATAAATTTGGAAATGTGAAAATAGGTATGGTAGGTTTTCAACCAGCAATAATCGACAATCTTAGAAGAAAATTTTCTATAAGGGTATTGGATCTAGATCCTAAAAATATAGATAAGGTAAAATATGATGTTTTAATAGAAGATGGAAAAAATAATATGGAAGAAGTAGTTAATTGGGCAGATATTTTAGTAGTCACAGGAAGTACTATAACCAATGGTACCATAGTAAACTTTTTAAAATTAAAAAAACCCATATTATTCTATGGAACTACCATAGCAGGAGTGGCATATTTAGAAGGATTAGATAGAATTTGTTTTTGTTCAAAATAATATCTATGTATAATAAATAATTAGTTAGAACCCTGGAAGTATTTTATGCAAATACTTCTAGGGTTTATATTATCTAATTTTTTCATCAAAAAAAGTATCAATTAGATTTTCAGCTAATTTTTTTTCCATAGTTGACTGGATAATTAAAAAAAAGATTATTGAATAGAGTATTGAAAACTCTGAATCTTCCTTAAGATGAATTTGTTCTTTGAATTCATCTATTTTTTTAATTATTTTATTAGAGAAATTATCATATGACTTAGACTGAATTTCTAAAAAGTTCTCATATAAATCTTCAATTTCTGTGCCATTAATGTTTTTTAAATCTACCTTTTCAGAAATTGGAGATAATAATGAATGGATATCTCCTATAGATAATATCTGCTTCATATGGTAGGTCAAAATCAATAGCATCATATGTTCCTTAGAATATTTTTTCTTTACAGGAGAAGGAATGATATTATTTTTTGCATAATTATTAATCATAGTTTTAGTTAAGATTTTATCATCTTTTGTTCGTTTGAAATCATTTAGCTTATCTTCCATAAAATTAGTTACTTGATCCATATATAAATCTATATCAGGAATCTCAGAAATACTAATTGTTTTAAAACAAGAAGATTTATGGATTAAGTCTAATAATTGTTTTTTATCAAATTCCAAAATTATCACCTCATCAAATTTAAAACTCTATCCTGCTATTTTCATTAATTATGATTATCTTTAATTATATGGTACTAAATACTAGATATCAATGATGAAATATAAAAAAGGTATTGAAATGTTAATGAGTTAAATATATAATATACACATAACTATACATAGTATTTAAAACTATATAAAACAATACTGATAACGTGAGGAGTGATTTTATGAATTCTAGAATCAAAGACCCATTTAGTGCAATGTCTCATTTAATAGGTGCTATCCTATCTATAATTGGATCGGTAGTATTGATTTATTATGCTAAACAAAAACATAATTTATGGTATATGATTTCTTTTATTATTTATGGAATTAGTCTTATTTCTCTATATACGGCAAGCACAGTATATCACTGGCTACTACTTTCAGATGGAGACAAACTAATTTATAGAAAAATAGATCATATGATGATTTATGTTTTAATTGCTGGAACATATACACCTATATGTTTGATATCTTTACATGGGCCTTGGGGTTGGAGTTTATTTATTGGGATTTGGACTATTGCAATGGGAGGGATAATTTTAAAATCCATATCTATGGATATACCACGATGGATATCTACAGCTATTTATATTATTATGGGATGGATTGTAGCCATTGCACTTTTTCCACTTAAAAAAGCATTATCCTTGGCTGGTATTAGTTGGTTAATAGGTGGAGGAATACTTTACACAGTAGGCGCTATTATTTATGGACAAAAATGGCCTCAGACTAGTTGTAAATGGTTTGGATTTCATGAACTATTTCATTTATTTGTAATGGCAGGAAGTGCCTGTCATTTCTGGATGATATATAAATACGTTTTATAAATGGGAACTTAAAAGGGGCGTATTTACGCCCTTTTTTGTAATTAAACTTCTAGGAGCTACAAATAGTCCGCAAATTCAAAATGGCATGAAAGTTGCAACAAAATGACAATAAAATAGATAAAGGATATTATGCCTTTAGGAATAGTGGGGAGATGATATATTGAGCAATTACATACTTAGAAGATTAATTACGGGAGTATTTCTTGTATTCGTAGTAACAGTACTTGTATTTAGCATGCTTCATCTTATGCCAGGGGATCCCATAGATCTATTAGTTGATAGAAAAGTTCCTCCAGAAAGACGCCAAGCATTGAAGGTGGAGTTCGGGCTTGATAGACCTTTACCCGAACAGTATTGGAAATGGATAAAGAATATAGTGACAAAAATGGATTTTGGTATTTCTCTTAGAAATAGACAGCCCGTTTGGGAAATGATGAAGATGCGTATACCCATTAGCCTTAAACTATGTGGTTGGACTCTTCTTATGGAAATATTAATAGCGGTACCTTTAGGACTGTTTTGTGCCTATAAAAAGGATACATTTTTTGATAGGTTTACAGTAAATATAACACTTCTACTAACAGCTATTCCTGGTTTTTGGATTTCAGTTTTATTGATAATAGTATTTGGCGTAAAACTAAAGTGGTTTCCTCTTAGTGGATATGAAACAGGAAAATATTTTATTCTTCCTATTGCTAGTGGAGTTATAGGAAGTGTAGCAGGCACTATAAGACTTACTAAAAGTGAAGTTTTGGATGTTTTTCGTGAGAAATATGTACTTACTGCTTATGCAAAAGGTCTTTCAGAGCGTACAGTAATGATAAAACATGTACTTCGTAATGCCTTGATACTTGTAACTGTTTTGGTATTCATGTCTATTCCTTGGCTTATTTCTGGTGCAGTTATCACCGAAAGGATTTTTGCAATACCAGGCATGGGAAGTCTAATGATAAATTCTATAATTCAACAGGATTATGCAGTTGTACAAGGTTGTGTACTTGTGATTTCATTACTTACTGTATTGTCTAATATAATTAGTGATATTGTAATAGGACTGTTAGATCCAAGGATAAGAGTTTCCATTTCAGGAGGTGAGCGTTGATGAATAGCAGTCCAGCTAAGGAATTCTTTCATTCATGTTGGAAGAATGTTAACTTTATGATAGGTATAATAATTCTTGTTAGTGTTATTATATTAGCTATTTTTGCAGAAAAGGTTTCTCCTTTTCCTTTTGATGAAGCACATAAGGATGCTATACTGCAAGCCCCTAATGGAACCTACTGGTTTGGAACCGATGACTTTGGGCGAGATATGTTTAGTCGTATAATTAATGGAACACGTATAACCCTAAAAGTTGCATTTCTAGGAGCAGCTATTCAGCTTACACTAGGGGTTACCATAGGCCTTATAAGTGGATTTTTTGGCGGGGTAGTTGATAAGGTGCTGATGTTTATAGTAGATATTACTTGGTGTATCCCTGGAACTATTTTAGCCTTAGCAGTTGTGACTGTATTGGGAAAAGGGCTTACAAATTCTATTATAGCTATATCTCTTGTAAATTGGGCAAGTTATGCAAGGACAGTACGTGCAAAGACTATGGCCCTAAAAAACATGGCATTTATAGAAACAGGTATAGCTTTTGGTGAAAAACCCATATCTTTAATGTTTAGATATATATTACCCAATGTTGTTCCATCCCTTATAGTTTTAGTATCTATGAATCTTCCAGGAACTATAATGTCTACTACAACTTTAAGTTTTTTAGGACTTGGCTCTCAGCCACCTTCTCCTGATTGGGGTCTTGCTATTGCACAAGGCATGAAATACATTAGTCGCGCACAATGGATGAGTATCTTTCCAGGTCTTGCGTTGGTATATACAGTATTTGGATTTAATTTATTAGGGGAGGGACTGCGTGATTTGCTTGACCCAAGGCTCAAATCTCAGTAAGGAGGTAAAATGATGAGTGAAGAATTACTAAGACTTGATAATTTGAGTGTAGAATATAAAGTTAAGGGAGGATATCTTTCTGCTGTAAAAAATGTGAACCTAACAATAAATCGTGGTGAAATATTTGCAATAGTTGGTGAATCAGGCTGTGGAAAGTCAACAATTGCACATAGCATAATGAGACTTCTTCCCGATCACAATGAAATTATAAGGGGAAATATATATTTTAAAGGTGAAAACTTAAATGATATGACTAGTAGTCAGATGGAAAAAATTCGTGGAAAACATATTGGTATGATATTTCAAAATCCATTAGATTCTCTTAATCCTGTATATACTACAGGAGCACAGGTGGCGGAGGCGATATACATGGATAATAAAAATCGTCTAGAAGTTTGGCAGCAGGTGGTAAGACTATATAAAGATGTAAAAATGCCAGATCCAGAGAAACGAGTTCATAGTTTTCCTCATGAACTGTCAGGAGGAATGAGGCAAAGAGTTATGATAGCTATGATGATTTCTAGGAATCCTGAGCTTTTAATAGCAGATGAGCCTACAACAGCTTTAGATGTTACAATAGAAGCACAGATACTTGAGATAATTAAGGAACTTAAAAGAGAATTTTCCACATCCATAATGCTCATAACTCATAACTTTGGATTAGTTGCTGAAGTTGCAGATAGGATAGGTGTTATGTATGCTGGAGAAATGATAGAGCAAGGAGATGTATTTGAGATATTTGAAAATCCTATGCATCCATATACAAGACTTTTAATGAAGGCATTACCAAGAAAAACTAAGGCTGAAGGAAGACTTCAAACCATAGATGGAACAGTGCCTAGACTTACAGATATAAAACCCGGTTGTCGATTTGCCAATAGATGCCCTTATGCAAAGGAATTATGTTTTAATATTGAACCAAGGACTAAAAATGTCAGCAAAAACCATTTCTTTCGCTGCCATTTTGGAGAGGAGGTAATTTAATGGAAAAAACTATAAATGAGCCTACGATAGTTATAAATGGTCTAAAAAAGTATTTTTCAGTATCAAATACCTTTTTAGGGAGAAAAAAACAAATGGTTAAAGCTGTTGATGATATTACTCTAACTATTAATAGGGGTGAAATAGTCGGTCTTGTTGGAGAATCAGGTAGTGGAAAAACGACTCTTGCTCGAGTAATACTTAATTTGACTAGACCAACAGAAGGCTCAGTTATGATAAATGGTATAGATATGATGCACGCTACTAAAGATGAAGAGAAACAACTTCGTTCAGAGGTAGCGGTAGTATTTCAAGATCCGGCATCAAATCTTAATCCTAGACAAACTGTGGCGAGTTCCATTATGCGACCTATGATACTTCATGGAAAAGGAAAGACAGAAGCTATGAAGAAAGCAGAAGATGCTCTTGATATGGTAAAAATGGATAGGAGATACCTAAATAGTTATCCTCATCAACTTTCTGGAGGGCAACTTCAACGAATAGCAATTGCTCGAGCTTTAGTCCTCCAACCTAAAATAATGATTTTAGATGAGCCTACTTCTGCCCTTGATATTTCTGTTCAGGCGCAAATACTCAATCTGCTTTTGGATTTGCAAGAAAATATGGGATTAACTTATTTAGTAATAACCCATGACCTTAATGTTATACGTTATATAAGTGATAGAATAGCAGTTATGTATTTAGGAAAGCTTGTAGAATTTGGACCTACTGATGAGATAATTGGTAACTCTAAGCATCCTTATACTAATGGACTTATGGCGGCTTCACCAATACTTGACCCTAAATTTAGGGGACAGAAAAAAGAATTAATGGGAGGGGATCCGGGTAGCCTTATAGATTTACCAAAAGGTTGTCGATTTAGCTCACGTTGTAGTAAGGTAACTGAACATTGCAAAAATACTTTGCCTGGGAATTACAAGATTACTTCTAATCATCAAGTATCATGCTTTATGTATGAAAAGGAATTACCAAAATTAATTTATTAAATTAATTTTGGTGGAATTGGTTCATATATAATTTTCTAGTTTAATGCTAGATAATTATACATTTATGATATGAACGCTAATGCATTTATCTAAGAATATTATATAAGGAGGCACAAAAAATGAAAAAGAAGTTTTTGAGTTTATTTATGTCGATTATTATGGTATTTAGTATTGCTACAGGTTGTTCAAAAGAACCGGTTTCTAGTAGAGGGTCCAATGATATTTCGTCTAATCAGGATGGTGGTCGCAAGACATTGGTATTGCATGACAGTGAGTGGATGGGAACAGATTTATTTCGCTGCTCTAGTTGGTATACTTCCCAAAATTTGATTTCCGATACATTTTTAATTCAAGATCCACAAGATCCATCTAATTTACTTCCTAATATATGTTCTGATTATAAGGTAAGTGAAGATGGAATGAGTTTTCGTCTGACATTTCCAGAAGGTATGAAATTTGCTGATGGTACCCCTTTGGGTCCTGAAGATTTTATTGCATCCATAGAATATGGTCTTGAGGACAGTGATGGTGATGGTGAACCTGATTCGGACTGGGGCTATGGTTATAGCAATATTAAGTCTATGGAAGTAGATGGGCGTGATGTTATTTGTTATCTTAGTGAATATCGTTCAGATTTAGAATATTTTTTAACACAACCATTTATGGGGATTATTAGCAAAAAACAGCTAGAAACCATGTCTCGTGATGAGCTTCTTTGGGGAGCTTTACCTTATGGACAGTTTTATGTAGATGAATTTGTTCCAGGTTCACATGTTATACTTAAGCCAAATCCGTACTATATGACTTGTAACCCATTAGTGGAGAATAAAGGTCCATCTAGGCTAGAGTCAATTACTGTTAAAATGGCTGATGTAGAAGCCTTTACTCTTAATACTGCCATAAGAGAAGGAGATATTGATATATTAACTGGAATTAATATGGAACAATATGCGGAACTTTCCCAAGTTGAAGGTGTAACAATATTAAATGATACATTTCCAAATATTGAATACTTTGAGCTAAATAAAGATAGTAAACATCTTAATGATATTCGAGTTCGTAAAGCCATTATGAAGGCTCTTGATCGTGATTCTATGGAAGCTATGTGTCAAGGTTCTTTTAAGCCTGAATATGCTATGATTACATCTGCAATGCAGAATTATAATCAAAAAGCTGAAGAGTATTTCAAAGAAAATCTTTCTAATGATATAGATGGAGCAAAGGCGCTTTTAGCTGAAGTAGGATATAAATTGAATAGTGATGGATTTCTTTATAAAGATGGTGAAAAGCTTAGCTTCAATTTCCTTGCTCGTTCTTCAGGAACAAGTGTAACTGTTGCTCAAGAAATGCAGCTTCAACTTAAAGAGATTGGTATTGATATGAATATTGAGACTATTGACTGGAACTATATCTATGAAAAAATAAGTGCTGATGATTATGATGCAGGTATAGAAACTCTTCAATGGGGAGAACCAATTCTCATATTAAACTATTGCTATTATGATCCTAATAGTAAAACTGAGGAAGATTTCAAGGCTTATAAGGACATGGTAAATAAATGTGTTAATGAACCAGACTCAAATAATCGTACTCAGTTAATTGGTGATATTCAAATGAAAATTTTTGAAGATTGCTCAATGGTTCCTCTATATTCTGATATAGAATATTGTGCTTATCGCAATGATATTGAAGGTCTTATAGTAACAGAAACAGGTGGTATCTATTATAATGATATAAGGTAAATATATTTTAAAGGAGTAATCTCATATGAGATTACTCCTTTAATTGCTAGTTTTTCTTCTTAACTTATCAGTAAATTTAGGATAAGATAAACGCTATAGTATAGGCATTATAGTATTAAAGAACGTGAACAATAAAATAGACTGATATATTTACAATAATAATAGGAAGTGATATAATGTTCTTTATTAGAACAAATATTATTCTAACCCTAAAAGCCAAGTAACACTCACATTTAATACTTGAGATAATCCTATTAATTCAATATCAGTAATAATTCTTTTTTGCTGTTCTAACTTAGAAATACTAGCCCTATCAATATAAATTGCCAATGTCTCAAGTTTTACTGATAGTTCTTTTTGAGTCATTTTATTTTGTAATCTTGCAGCTTTTACTCTAAAGCCTGCGATATTACGTTCCTTGGAATCTAATACTAATTTCATAATAAATCACCTTCTGTTCGTTATTGGAACAATTGTATTTTATCCGAAGTTGTACAATAATATGTTCTAAAGAAGAACGCGTTATAAATTGGGAGGATTTTACTAATGTATAAAGGGAATTTTGAAACTAACAAGGTAATTCAAATTATAATAAATCAGGAATATAAGATTCATTATAGTAGTATTGGTAATGGGAGAGCTTACAATTATATTAAAGAACTTAATATTTTAGAAAACTTATCTATAGATTCAACTATCCCATATACCTCGGGGGATTATTTTATATATATTGATAGGTTTTATATTTATGGGCAAATTTATTACATAATTACAATTAGTTCAAATTCCTCTAAATGTTATAGTTGTAGTAAAGTGTTAATAGATGATGTTACAGGTTTATATAATAGGAGTTATTGGGAACAGATTAATGGTGAAGTTCAAAATTATCTTAGTTTCAAAGATTTATTTTTAATACTAATTGATATAGATAATCTAAAAAAGATTAATGATAGTTATGGACATCTAGAAGGAGATAAAGCTATTAAAGTGGTTGGACAAGCTATTCAAAAGAGTATAAAAAGGAATGATATTGGCATACGATATGGTGGAGACGAATTTATAGTTTTACTTTTGAATCAAGATAAAGATAGAGCAGATAAAGTCATTAAAAAAATTCGAAGAGAAATTTATAAACAATCAGTAGAAGAAAATATAGATATCCAAGTTAGTACAGGAATAGCTTCAAATGTCAATTCCTGTGATATAGAAGATATTATAAGAATAGCAGATAAGGATTTATATAAAGAGAAAAAATTAAAGAAAGGTGAAAAACAAGAAGAAATTCATAAGTTTAAAGAATTGAAGAAACAGATTGAGAAAATAAGAAATGATCTCAATCAGCAAATTATTAAAAAGGACAAGATGGAAATATTTGAACTGAGTCAAAGGTTAGACAGATTGATTATGAAATACTTGAAAGACGTATAGGATAAATATTTATTAAATTTATATTGATTGTCTTAAAGCAAGAAAGTTTATTATTTATATTAGAAACTTTAAATATGAGAAGAATTAGTAGGACGTATAAAGAATATAGTAGAACATATTTATTTGTATATGGAAGATAAAAAACCATAAGTACATATTTTACTTATGGTTTTTTATTTGTTTAAATGAGTGGTAATTAACAAAAGATTTCATTAAATAAAAGAAAAGTAATGATTGAAACCAACATTTTTCAATATGTTTGTGATAGCTTCAAACAAACATTCAACTTGTAATCCAGCAATAATTGAGCACTTTTCCAATTGACGTCACTAAAGTTAAATGATATACTAAAATAAATGTTTGAAACAAACTTTACTGAAAATAAATTATATTATGAAAAGAAGGTGAAGGGATGAAGAAATCAGAAAGGCACCAGTTTATACTTGACTTTTTAAAGGAATCACCATATGTAGATGTGGCTTATCTAACAGAAACCTTAAATGTATCTGAAATGACAATAAGGCGAGACCTATCTAAGTTGGAAGAGGACAAGCTTTTATTGCGAGTTCATGGAGGTGCAAGAAGAATACCCACCAATAGATTTGAAGCACCGTTGAATAGTAGACTTTTGAATAATCATAGTGAAAAGAAAGCTATAGGAAGATATGCTGCTGGATTAGTTCAAGATGGTGATGTAATTGCCATGGATGCCAGCTCTACAGTTTACCATATGGTGGAATATCTGCAAGATAAAAAAATTACTGTTATTACAAATAATATTAGTATAGCTATGGGCTTTGCTAAAAGTGAATCTGTGGAAGTTATATTATTAGGAGGTAAGCTGAGAAAATCTTCACTTTATGTTTTTGGATATGACACATTAAATATGATGGAAAATTACAATACCAATAAAGCATTCTTTTCATCAACATCACTAAATATAGAAAATGGTCTAACAGACTCAAGTGTAAATGAAGGAAAAACTAAAAAGAGTATGGTTCTTTCAGCTGATGAATCCTTTCTTCTAATGGATACATCAAAATTTGGAACTAGATCTTACTATAATGTAATTCCATTGGAAAAATTAAGTCATATTATAACTAATGAATCTAACCGTAAAGATATAATAAATTATTTTAACTTTTTTAAAGAAAAGAATATTCAAACACATATTTGTGTTTAATTAGTTTATGAATAGTAAGGAGGAGTTTGATGTCAAAGGTTAATGAAATTATTAAATTGTTAGAATTGGAACCATTGGAAAGGGAAGGTGGTCTTTTTAAATCTACTTATCGCTCTCCAGGGAAAGCTGATGGCAAAGATATGGGTTCAGCTATATTCTTTATGCTGACTGGTGGAGCATATTCACATCTTCATCGTTTACCTACAGATGAAGTTTATCACTTCTATTCGGGAGATCCTGTGGAATTGTTGGAATTGTTACCAGATGGAAGTTCTAATCGAGTAGTGCTTGGAGGGGATATTTTAAATGGACAAAAAGTACAATATGTAGTAAAGGCAGGTATTTGGCAAGGTTCTCGCCTTATAGATGGTGGAGAATATGCATTGATGGGCACAACTATGAGTCCAGGTTTTGAGGAAAGTGACTATGAACATGCTGATAATCCAAAGGAATTAATAGAAAAATATCCAGAAAAAGAGGATTTGATTATGAAATTAGTAGGGGAAACAAAATATTATTAGAAGGCAGTATGACCCTAAAGTGGTTTTAATACATATATTCATCTGCTGGAGGTGAGATTTAAAATGTCCTAGTTTTTCGAAAAAATCCCTAATTTAAAATAAAGACAAATAACGGAGGTTTGAAAGATGAAACGTAATTTAATTTTATTTTTAAGCATGATATTAATAGTAAGCTTAGTTCTAGGTGGGTGTCAAAACAATAAAACTGAAAGTGTAGATAAGAGTGATTCTCCTAAGAAAATTGCATTTGTAACGGGGACAGGTGGATTAGGAGATAAATCATTTAATGATCTTGGATATGAAGGGATATTAAAATTAAAAGAAGAAGGTATTATTTGTGATGTTGCAGAACCAAAAGCAATTTCCGATTTAGAAGGTATTATTAGAAACTTTGCTGATACTGAAGAATACGCATTAATTGTTGCAATGGGTGGAGATTCAGTAGACTCCGTAAATGCTGTAAGTCTAGATTATCCAGAACAACCAATGCTTATAATAGACGGATTTGCTAGTACAGATACTATTAAGTCAGTCATATTAAGCCAAACTGATACTGCATTTTTAGTAGGTGCTTATGCAGGACTTATGGAAAAGGAAGGAAATTTGCCAAATGCCCAAGGGAAAAATACTATTGGTATAGTTGGAGGAATGGATATACCTATAATAAGAAGTTTGGTAGCAGGATATGAAGCAGGTGCTAGATATGTAAACCCTGATATTAAGGTTTTAGTTACTTATGTTGGGGCATGGAATGACCCTGGTAAAGGTTCTGAACTTGCTCAAAGTTTATACAGCCAAGGTGCAGATATTATTTTCCAAGCAGCAGGTGGGTCTGGATTAGGTGCTTTAGAAGCATCAGAAAAGGTTGGTCTTTATGCATTAGGTTATGATGGAAATCAAAATAGTTTATATCCAGATAATATATTAGCATCTGGTATAAGAGGTTTAGGAGATATGGTATATAATACTGCAAAGGATGCTTTAAATGGAATATATAAAGGTGGAGATTTTTCAGTTGCTATGAAGGATAACCCTATGACTTCACAATTAACAATGATTGATTCTAATTTAAATACTCCTGATGAAATACTTGAAAAACTAGAAAAGATAAAAGAGTTTTTAATTGAAGCTAAGGTTGAAATTCCATCTGAACCATCGGAAGTAGATGCATATATTAATGCAGTAGGTTCATTTGAAGAATAACTTTTATTAAAGAGAGTTTATGGGAGGGGAAGTCCCTCCCTGAACCTATAGAAAGAGAGGTAGACTTCTTTGGATAAATTTGTTGAGATGAAAGGAATTAGAAAGGTATTTGGAAGCAATGTAGCCTTGGACTCAGTAGACTTTTACTGTAAAGAAGGAGAAGTTCTCTGTTTATTAGGTGAAAATGGTGCTGGAAAAACTACTCTTATGAAAATCTTATATGGAATGTATAAAAGCGATGAAGGAGAAATTCTTTATAGAGGCAAACCAATGAATATTAATAGTCCAAGAGTATCTATTTCTATGGGTATTCAAATGGTGCATCAGCATTTTCTATTAGTTGATACTATGTCTGTTGTGGATAATGTCATGATAGGAAAGGAACCAGGAAAATATCTTCATTTCAATCGAAAAGAGGGAAGAAAAATTGTAGAAAAGCTTTCAACGGATTTTGGATTAAAGGTGCCTTTAGATAAATTAATTAAGGATATTTCCATAGGGGAAAGACAAAGAGTAGAAATAATAAAGGCCCTATATCAAGGGGCAGATATTTTAATTTTAGATGAACCAACTGCAGTATTAACTCCTCAAGAAGTTGAAGATTTATTTAAGGTAATAGATAATCTTCGCAAAAGTGGAAAGACGATTATTATCATTACCCATAAGTTGAAAGAAACCATGGCTATATCAGATAGAATTTATGTACTACGCCAAGGGAAAATGATTGGTGAAAGGCTAGTAGAAGAAACTAATATAGATGAACTAAGTGAGCTGATGGTAGGACATAAAATATCTAAGAGTGAAAAGAAAAAGTTTGAATCCAATGAAACATTATTAAAATTTGAAGATGTAAGATTTAAAGACTTTCAGAAAGTAGAGATTTTAAAAGGAATTACATTTGATATTAAGAAGAGGGAAATATTAGGCATTGCAGGAGTAGAAGGTAATGGGCAAGGAGAAATAATAAATGTCTTATTTGGTTTGCAAAATGACTGGACAGGAGATATTTCATTAGAAGGTAATTCTATTAAAGGTAAAGAAACAAATGAATTAATAGAATCTGGCATTTCTTGTGTCCATGCAGATAGACAAGCCTATAGCATAGCACCAGATTTGCCAGTTCCATATAACTTTCTCATGGGTTTTCAAGATAATGAGAAGTTCGTGTATAATAAATTTTTTATTAACTGGAAAAAGGTTAGCAAAATATCGTCAGATGCATTAGAAACCTATGATGTAAGACCAAGGGATATCAATAGAAATCTCCATGAATTTTCCGGTGGAAATCAGCAAAAATTTGTAGTGGGTAGGGAAACAATGAGAAATCCAAAATTAATGATTGCTGCTCATCCTACTAGGGGTGTGGATATCATGGCTACATCCTTTATTCATAAAGAATTAAATCGCCTAAAAGAAAATGGTGCTGGGATACTGTTAATATCTTCTGATTTAGATGAATTACTGGAATTAAGTGATAGAATAGCTGTATTATATGATGGTAAAATTGTAGAAATAAAACCTGCAGAAGAATTTTCATTAATGGAATTAGGAAGATTAATGGGGGGAGGTAAAAATGATGAAAGATAATTTGAAAAAGATAAACTTAGCACCGCTATATTCCCTATTACTGGCTTTTATCATCGGCAGTATTATTATATTAGCTAGTGGCAACTCGCCAATAGAAATATATGGGATGCTTATAAAAGGAGCCTTTGGTTCACGTAAGGGTATATTACAAACGTTGCTGCAGTCTACTCCTCTTTTATTTTGTGGTTTATCGGTATTTTTCGGATTAAAGGGCGGAATTTTAAATCTTGGAGTAGAAGGGCAGCTCTATATGGGTGCCTTATTTAGTTCTCTAGTAGCAATATATATAAAAGGATTACCTGCTCCCTTACATATAATTATTTCTATAGTATCAGGCATGATCGGAGGCATGATATGGGCATTTTTACCTATATGGTTAAAAATCAAAAAAGGTGCTCATGAAGTTGTTACTGCACTAATGATGAACTACATTGCAATTTTACTATTGGATTATTTACTTAATTATCCAATAAGAGAAGAAAATAGTTCCGTTGCGCAGACTGCTATAATACAGCAGACAACTCAATTGTCACGTTTATTTGCAAAAAGTAAAGTAACTATAGCCATATTTTTAGGTATTGCATTGGCTATTGGGTTAAATTACTTATTAAAGAAAACTGTATTAGGTTATAAGATTACCATGGTAGGCTCAAATCCTTTAGCAGCTTCTTCCAGTGGTATTCATGTAAATAAGATAATGATAACTACTATGTTGATTTCTGGTGTATGTGCTGGTTTGGCAGGGACAATGGAAGTTTTAGGTTCCTATTATAGACTGATTCAAGGTTTCTCCTCAGGATATGGATTTGAAGGTATTGCAGTGGCTGTACTAGGGACATCTCCTATTAGTGTTATATTTAGTTCAATTATTTTTGGTGGACTTAAAGCAGGAGGAATTATGCTAAATTTTGGTACCAATTTATCAGTTAAATTTATAACAGTATTACAAGGTATTATAATCCTGTTAATTTCTGCACCAATGCTTATTCCAAACTTTAAAAACCTATTAAGTAAAAAGATGGGGCAAAAGGAGAGATAGCTATGGAATACTTAATTTCTATTTTAAGTGCAACTTTAAGATTGACTACACCTATAGCCTTTGCCACTTTAGGGGCTGTAACCATGGAACTTTCAGGAATCAATGCTTTAGCTACAGAAGGCATTATGTTATCAGGTGCTTTTGGTGCAGTAATAGGTAGTTGGTTATTTAATAATCCTTGGATGGGTATTATATTCGCCATATTATTTTCTGTAATAGTGGCTTTAATAAGAAGTTATCTTTGTATTGAGCATCAGGCTAATCATACTGTAAGTGGTGTAGGTGTTAATATTTTAGTAAGTGGATTTACTGCCATGCTATTAAAGATAATATGGAATATGGATGGAAAAAGTGATGTAGTTAAAAACTTAAATCCTTGGTCTATTCCATTTATTAAAAATATTCCTATAATTGGAGATGTTTTTGGCAAACAAAACCCATTGGTTTATTTGCTTTTTCCTACATTGGTTATAGTATGGTATTTAATAAAAAAGACAAGTTTTGGACTTCGTCTAATGACTGCAGGAGAACATCCAGAGGTTTTATCCAGCTTAGGCTTAAGTGTTTCAAAGTATAGATATTTAGCAACAATACTAGGAGCTTCACTTATAGGAATGGGTGGAGCATATCTATCAATTGGTCAATTATCCTTTTTCTCTCAGGATATGACTAGTGGTAGAGGATATATGGCCTTGGCGGCGTGTGTTTTTGGCAAGTGGAGTCCAGTAGGTGCTTTTGGAGGAGCATTATTATTTGGATTTGCTGATGCTATGCAAATGCGTTTACAAACCTCTGTAAGATATACTCAATTTATTCAAATGATACCTTATATTTTAACAATTCTAGTATTAAGCAGTTTTGTAAAAAAATCCGTTCAACCACCTGCTGCCTCAGGAAAACCCTATAAGGAGCAGCAATAATTGAAAAGTATAATAAATTAGACTAGTGAGGAGGAATTAATATGAGAGTTGCAATTGTTGGAGCTGGATTTATAGCAGGGGTTCATGTTGAGGAATTAACAAATCTAGGACATGAAGTAGTAGTTGCTATAGGTACTAATATCTCAAGAACAGAAAGCTTTGCAAAAAAATGGGGGATTCCTAAATTTAGTATTAATTTTGAGGATGCTCTAGCATCAGATATAGACGTAGTGCACATATGTACTCCACCTACATTACATTATGAAATGGTAAAGGATGCATTAAATAGTGGTAAACATGTAGTATGTGAGAAACCTCTATGCTTAGACCCTAATGAGGCTAAGGAACTGATGGAACTTGCTAATGAAAAAGGACTTGTAAATGCAGTTAATTTTAATGTTAGATTTCATGATGCTTGTACTAAGATTAAAGCATATATTGCATCAAATGAATTAGGAAATATTAATTTAATTCACGGCAGCTATCTTCAAGAGTTTCATGCTTTACCAGCTGACTATTCTTGGCGTTACAAGGAGGACTTAGCTGGACCTATGAGAGCTACATCAGAAATTGGTTCCCATTGGATAGATTTGGCTCGTTATTTAACGGGTTTGGAGATAATTGAAGTAAGTTCTAACTATGGTAAATTTAATCCAACTAGATATTTAAAAGATAATATAATGTATGAAAACGAAGAAATAGGTTCTCAAAAGATTCAGGTAAATAGTGATGATTGTGCTATTGTTTCCTTGCGATTTTCCAATGGTGCAGTTGGTAATATGCTTCTTTCTGAAATATCTCATGGAAGGAACAATAAACTATCAATAGAAATCAGTGGGACAAATAAAAGTATTTGGTGGAATACTGAAAAGCCATATACGATAAATAAGGCAGGAAAGTTTACAGGGGTAAATATGGAAACCAATGCATTTGGCGGCGGTTTTCCAAGTACATTTAAAAATTTCTTTACTGAAGTTTATAAAGATATTAATTTAGGTTCAATTAGTGAATGTCCTAAATATCCAACATTTAGAGACGGATATATTAATTCTAATGTATGCAATGCAATTTACGAAAGTGCAAATAATAATTCTATTTGGATAAGGGTGTGATGAGATGAAAATGGATGGAAAAGTAGTTTTAGTTACTGGTGCAGCTAATGGTTCGGGAAAGGTTATTGCAAAAAGATTTTTATCAGAAGGAGCAATAGTGGCAGCTTGCGATATAAAAGAACCTACTTGGGATGCTGGAATATATGAAGATAAAATTATAAGATTAGCCTTTGATGTTTCTGACGAGGAAGCTGTGAATAAGGCGGTAGAACGAGTTAATGAACAAACAGAAGGTATTTCCATATTAGTAAATAATGCAGGAATTTCAACTGAATCAGATTTAAAGGATACTTCACTGGATATTTGGGAGAGAATCTTTGCTGTAAATACTCGTGGTACATTCTTATGTACAAGAGCTGTTGTTAGAAATATGCTGTCAAAAAACATTGAAGGAAGTATTGTTAATATTTCTTCCATAGCGGGGAGAAATGCCTTCCCAGGATCTAGTGCCTATTGTGCTTCTAAATCAGCTGTAATTGGATTAACACGCTCCTTAGCAGTAGAGCTTGGTGGAGAAGGTATAAGGGTTAATGCCATATGCCCTGGATCAGTAGAAACTGATATGATTAAAGGAGTCATTGAAAGCATCTCTGCTAAAACAGGAATGAGTCTTGAGGAAACACGTAAAATGATGGAAAGTGGAATACCATTAAAGAGATTTCAAACGCCAGAAGATATTGCAGCTATGGTAGTTTTCTTGGCTTCAGATGAAGGGAAAAATATAAATGGAGAAGCAATTAACATAGATGGGGGAGTAGTTCGCTGTTAATTAAAATACATTTATAGGAGGTAGCATATGCTTTTACAAAAGGTAAATGAATCCGTTAAGTATATTGAAAGTATTACAGAATTAAAACCAAAGATAGGTATTATTTTAGGTACTGGATTAGGTGAGTTTGTTGACAGGCTAGAAAATCAAGTAATTATACCCTATGAAGACATACCCAATTTTCCTGTATCAACTGCACCAGGACATAAGGGCAGATTAGTTATTGCTGAATCTATGGGAAAAACAGTATTCTGTATGCAAGGAAGATTTCATTTCTATGAAGGCTACTCTATGGAAGAAGTAACTTATCCAATTAGAGTTATGCAAAAAATTGGCATAGAAAAGATAATAATCACAAATGCATCTGGAGGTCTTGACCCAAACTTCTCTCCTGGAGATTTAATGGTCATAGATAATCATATTAATTTCATGGGATACAATCCTTTAATAGGAAAAAACCAAGATGATTTTGGACCAAGGTTTGTAGATATGAGCAAACCTTATGACCCTGAATTAATTCAAATAGCCCATAAAGCAGCGAATAATATTGGGATGGATTTAAGACAAGGAGTTTATGTAGGCTATACTGGACCAAGTTTTGAAACAGCAGCTGAAATCAAACTATTCCATTCCTTTGGAGGAAGTGCAGTAGGAATGTCTACAGTTCCAGAAGTAATAGTTGCTAATCATGGTGGTTTAAAAGTACTAGCAATTTCATGTATAACAAATTTGGGAACAGGTATATTAGATATTCCGTTATCAGTTGAAGAAGTATTTGAAACAGCCACAAAGGCTGGCGAAAGGTTTAGAAACCTACTGGAAAACATACTAAGTTTAATATAAATTCAAACATAGGGGGACTAAATTTGATAGATACAATAAGATATGAAAAGGGAAGTATATACATTATTGATCAAACAAAATTACCTACAGAATTAGTGGTAATTGAAATTGATAATGTAAAAGAATGTTGGGATGCTATAAAAGAATTAAAGGTTAGAGGAGCTCCTGCCATTGGTATTGCTGCAGCCTATGGAGTAGTAGTAGGAGTTAAAGATATAGATGAAAATGATTTTGAAAATTTTTATAAGGAGTTTAAAAAGATTTCAGATTATTTAGCTAGTTCTAGACCTACTGCCGTAAATTTATTTTGGGCATTAGAAAGAATGAACAAAGTAGCTTTAGATAATAAGGAGTTATCAATAAGTGAAATTAAATCTGCTTTAGAAAAGGAAGCAATATTAATTCACAGAGAAGATGAAGAAACCTGTAGAAAAATAGGTGAAAATGGACTTGAAGTGTTAAAGGACGGAATGACAGTTCTTACTCACTGTAATGCAGGTAGATTAGCAACTGCTAAATATGGCACAGCTTTAGCACCAATATATATTGCTAAAGAAAGAGGCATGAATATAAAAGTATTTGCCGATGAAACTAGACCATTGTTACAGGGATCAAGGTTAACTGCTTTTGAACTACAAGAAGCAGGTGTAGATGTAACTCTTATAACTGATAATATGGCGGCTATGGTAATGGGAGAGGGTAAGATAGACCTTGTCATAGTTGGATGTGATAGAGTGGCAGCCAATGGAGATACTGCAAACAAAATTGGAACATATGGAGTAGCATTATTAGCTAAGGCTCACAATATTCCATTTTATATTGCAGGACCCTTATCAACCATTGATTTAGATGCAGCAACTAAAGAGGAAATCCCAATAGAAGAAAGGGGAGCGGAGGAAATCATAAATGGATTTGGGAAACAAACAGCACCTTCAGGTATT
>NZ_DAMCHJ010000001.1:147218-236448 GCF_032104385.1 Tissierella sp. | reverse complement strand
AAAGTTTATAATCCAGCATTTGATGTTACTCCTCATGAGTTGATTACTGGCATAATTACGGAAAAAGGTATAGCAAGACCACCTTATAATATTAGCTTAAAGAAATTATTTGAAAAATAGGTGATTATATGTTGATGAAAAGTCAAAGAGAACAATTAGTAGAATACGGGAAAAAATTAATTACATCTGGTTTAACTAAAGGTACTGGTGGTAACTTAAGTATATTTGATAGAGAACAAAAATTAATTGCCATAACTCCAAGTGGGATCGACTATTTCAATATTAAACCAGAAGATATAGCCATTATGGATATAGATGGTGAGCAAATAGAAGGTAGTAAAGCCCCATCATCTGAGTTTGAAATGCATAGAATATTCTATGAGAAAAGAACAGATATAGATGCTATAATACACACACATACCATATATGCAACAACTATATCATGTTTAAGATGGCAGTTACCTGCAGTCCATTATATGATTGCATTAGCTGGAAAAGATGTTAGATGTGCAGAATATGCTACCTTTGGTACCAAGGAATTAGCAGAAAATGCATTTGAAGCTATGAAAGACAGAAAGGCAGTTTTGTTAGCAAACCATGGACTCTTGGCAGGAGCAAATAATTTAGAAAATGCTTTTAATGTTACAGAAGAAATAGAATACTGTGCAGAGCTATATTATAGAACCAAATCTATAGGAGAACCTATAATATTATCAGATAAAGAAATGGAGTTAATGTCAGAGAAGTTTAAGACCTATGGTCAAAGAAAATAATAAGAGATTTTATTAAATAAAAGTATGTATTTTAGAAAATATTTATCAAAACTAAATATTAAATAATCATTTTAAAAACCAACCATATTAAGTTTATAAAACTTCATGGTTGGTTTTTATATTGTAAAGGATTGAGTTATAAAAAAAATCAATATTAAGCTTATATTGTATAGATAATGTAAATTTAACTTTTCTATATAAGTTTGCTAAAATATAAATTATATAAAAAATATGTCGAAACTAGTCAAACTTAATAAATTACACTGGTAGAAGGTTGTGGGGGAAGTGAAGAAGTGAATGATAAATCTGAAGGATCTAGTCCGTTTTTAAAAGTAGAAAATATAACAAAGAGTTTTGGCAATATAGAAGCCCTTAAAGGAGTTAGTTTGGAGAGCTATTTAGGGGAAGTTTTGGCTATTGTAGGAGATAATGGGGCAGGAAAATCCACTCTTATTAAGATTATCTCTGGAGTATTTATACAAGACCGTGGGGAAATATGGATAGATGGAGAGAAGCAGGATAACTTAAGTCCTAAAATTTGTTTAGACAAAGGAATTTCAACAGTTTATCAAGACTTAGCATTGGTAGACACTCGAGATGCAGCTTATAATATTTTCCTTGGCAGAGAACCAATGAAAGGTTTATTTATTGATAAGAAGAAAATATATACTGAATCCAAACAGTTGATTGAAGACTTAGAAGTCCATATACCTAGTGTAAAAACTCCTGTAGGAAATTTAAGTGGCGGACAGAGGCAAGGGGTAGCTGTTGCTAGGTCTATTCATCAAGGAGGAAAGTTATTAATTTTTGATGAGCCAACGGCAGCCATGGGTTTAGTAGAATCCTCAAGAGTATTAAAACTAATTAAAAGACTTGCAGAAGATGGCTATGGAGTAATTATAATCAGTCATAATTTGCAGCAGGTGTTTGAAATTGCACATAAAGTATGTGTAATGCGTCAAGGCAGAATCGTAGATATTGTTAAAACTGATGAATTAAATATGAATGATGTTGTTTCAATGATTACTGGTGCAGTAGGCATTTAATAAAGGAGAAGGGTTATGGATAAAGATTTTAAAATTGCATTACAACCACATATGTATAGGCTTTTGTTACTTTTCACTCTATTTCTTATGATAATTATTCTTAGCTTTATATCTTCACATTTTTTAACATTTAATAATATAAAAAATATATTGGACCAAGCATCCCTATATATTATTTTATCCATAGGAATGACATTTGTAATTTGTTCTGGAGGAATTGATTTATCAATTGGCTCTGTAATTGCATTGAGTTCAGTTGTATCAGCCTTTGCCATGAAGGCTGATTTTAATGTATTTATTGCCATTATTATGGGACTAGTAGCTGCTATGGGTGCAGGAGTCTTCAATGGGTATATGGTTTCTTTTTTAAAGATAAATCCTTTTATTACTACACTAAGCACTATGTCTATAATTAGGGGAGCAACATTAGTGATTACAAAGGGTAGACCTATCTATGGATTTCCTAAATCATTTACCTATTTAGGTAGTGGTACTGTTGGGTTTCTTAATTGCCCAATTATTATAGCCTTTTTTGTTACTTTAATAGGGATAATTCTTTTAGGAAAAACACGATTTGGCAATTATTCTATTTCTATGGGTTGTAATGAGGAAGCATTGAGAAGGAATGGAGTTAATACAGGTAAATATAAAACACTGATATATATATTATGTGGATTATGTTCAGGAATAGCTGGGCTTATTATTAGTGCTAGATTGAATACAGCAGAGCCTTTGGCAGGAATGGGATATGAAATGGATGCTATTGCTGCTGTTGTACTTGGTGGAACTGATATGCAAGGTGGGCGAGGAAGTGTAGTTGATACCTTCATTGCTTGCCTTATCTTGGGAGTAATAAATAATGGTTTAAGAATTTTGGCTATTTCATCTAATTATCAGCAATTATTAACAGGAATTATCATTTTAATAACAGTGGCATTATCAGAATATAAGCAGAGAAAAGGAATTAAGATGGGATAGAATAAATAAAAAGGAGATAGTGATATGGAACGAAAAAAGAGGGTACTTTCACTTGGAGCATTAGCTATGGATGTAATAATAGAAACAAAACAAATGCCGAGAGAAGATGGATTTGGTTTTGTAGAGTCTGAAAAGCTTGTACCTGGAGGGAGTGCTGCTAATCTTTCTGTAGCTCTGGCTCATTTTGATGTAGATGCCTATCAAACAGGAAAAATTGGCGATGATAAGTATGGAGATGAATTTCGTAGAACATTAATAGAAGATGGTGTTGATGACAGATTTTTAGTTACTAAACCAATGGGTTCTACCTTACATACATTTATCATAACCCAAGGAGAAAAACATTGTATTTTTGCAAATTTAGGAGATTCAGTAACAAATTTGGAGCCAGAAGAACTTCCAGAAAACATACTAGATGGAATAGATGTATTTTATACTGATATGTTTTCATCTCGTGCATCTATATATTTAGGAAAATTGGCTAAGAAGAAGGGCATACCTGTTTTATATAATATGCAATGTCCACCAAGCTTTATGGAGAAATGTGGTGTTGATATTAAGGAAATAGAAGAAATGATTGGACTTTCTACAATTTTTTCAAGTGGACGAGAGGGTTACTTTGAAATTACTGGAGAACATGAATATCAAAAGGGAATACAAAAATTTTATGATAAATATCATGTTCCCCATGGAGTTATATGTACAGCTGGAGATGAAGGCGCTATATGGTTAGATAATAAGGATTTAATTCATATAGATGCTTACTCTGTAGAAGCAGTAGATACAACGGGTGCAGGAGATTCTTTCTTAGCAGGGCTGATCTATGCTTATTTTTGTGAAGGAATGAATAAAAAAGATTCCCTTAGATTTGCATCAGCATCAGCTGCCATAAAATGTATGCATAAAGGACCAAGATCAAAAGCTACAGTTGAAAAAGTAAAACAGTTTATTAATTTTGCAAGATAATTGTAGAATTGATATAAAGAATAAAAAAGGAGGACAAAATAATGTCAATGAAAAACGGATTTAAAAAATTAAGTTTATTAGCATTTATATTAATTATGTCTTTATCTTTAGGGTTAACAGGTTGTTCCAATAATGATAAAGAACCCGTTAATGCAGAAGAAGGAACATCTAAAGAAAAGGAAACAGAGGTACAAACTGAAGAGGTAAAAAACAGTGCTATGGAAGAAGCGGAACAAAAATTACTAGAAGCTCTAACACCATTACCAGATAAAGATACAGGTGTTAAGTTAGCTGCAATAGAAAGTACCCTTGCAAATTCTTTTTGGATTACAATGCAAGAAGGTTATGAAGATGCTGCAAAGGAATATGGTGTATCCATAGATGTAATGGCAACTGAAACAGAAACAGATATAAACGGACAATTAGATATTATGAAAGTGCTTTTATCCAAGGATTACAATGCAATTGCGGTTTCTCCATTAACAGAACATAATTTAATCCCAGGTATTGTAGAAGCAAATAATAAGGGAACTAAAGTTGTAGCAGTAGGAAATGGAGTAAATGAAAAAGCATTAGAAGAAGCAAAAGGAAGGATTGAAGCCTATATTACTTCTGATTTTAAGCAACAAGGGAAAATGGGTGCTGAATTTATAATTGATAAAACAGGTGGCAAAGGAAAGGTAGCTGTTATTGAAGGTATTCCAGGTGCTACTCAAAGTGAAGCAAGAAAAGATGGAGCTATAGAAGCTTTTAGAGCTGTTGGAATGGAAGTACTTCCAGTACAAACAGCAAATTTTGACCGTCAGCAAGCATATGACCTAACAGCTGCACTTATTGATGCATATCCAGATATAGTAGGTATTGCCTGTGGAAATGATGTTATGGCATTAGGTGCAGTAGAAGCATTAAAGGCAAAGAATATGAAAGATAAAGTAGTTGTTGCAGGTGTTGATTTTATAGAAGAAGCAAAGGTTTCTATTGAGAATGGGGAATTAGATGCTACTGTAGCAATGTCACCTTATTTATTTGGAAAAGCTGGTGTAATTACGGCTCTTAAGGCAATTCAAGGTCATGAATTTAAAGAATCTGTAGTTTGGACACCAATACAATTGATAAGTAAAGAAAATGTAGATACTATGGAAGGCTGGAAATAGTAAGGATAAAGGGCAGATTTTATATAGGTGATAATCTTTAATTAAAATCTGTCTTTTTCATTATCTGGAAATCATTTAGGAGGAATATAATATGTATAATAAAATTTTAGGAGGACTTGTTGGTGCTGCAGCAGGTGATGCCATGGGTGCAGCTACTGAAGCTCGAACAAGAGAACAGATTATAGAATATTTTGGACATGAGGTAACTGATTTTGAAATTCCACCTATGGATACTTTTGCTGCGGGCAGTAAAGCTGGGCAAGTAACAGATGATTTTAGTTCGGCATATTTTATTGCTAAATATATAGTTGATGCAGGTGGCAATATAACAGAGCAGGTTGTTAAAAATGCTTTAATAGAGTGGTCTAAACATTCTATGTTTTTCGATAGATTTGCTGGACCTACTACTCGGTTAGCAATTTATGGGTTTGAAGGCAGGAAAGTTGATAAATCTGGGAAATCCAAATTAGCAACTCGTCAAGCTACTAATGGTTCTGCTATGCGTATTTCTCCAATAGGGTTAATGAATCCAGGAAATTTAGATGCAGCTATTAATAATGCAGCTAAGGTAACCATGCTGACTCATGATAATTATCTTGCTATTTCAGGTGCTTGTGCAGTAGCAGCGGCAGTGAGCAAGGCTATGATGGATGATGCAGATGTATATAATGTGATTCGAGCTGGACTATATGGTGCAGTAGAAGGGGAGAAAATTGGAAGAGAGATAGGACGTGATGCTGCAGGGCCAAGTGTGGTAAAGCGAATGGAAGTAGCAATTGAAATAGGATTTGGAAAGGGAAGTTCCAAGGAAAAATCAATAGATATAGCTGAAAGGATTGGTACAGGCCTTCACGTTTCAGAAACCGTACCATCAGCTTTTGGAATATTTGCTGCAAATAATGGTGACGCCATGGGTACAATTATTAATTGTGTTAATGCTGGATATGATACAGATACTCTTGCAACTATAGCAGGTGCAATTGCAGGTACTTTACGTGGCTCTCAAGTATTTCCTAATCATTTTCTTCCTTTACTGGAAGAAGTAAATGGATTCCATATTAAGGGATTAGCCAAAGGAATAGAAAATATTTGTCATGGAAGACAGTCAATATGTTAGGAGGAAGTATGAATGTATAAAAAAATTCTAGGTGTATTATTAGGAGCTGCTGTAGGTGATGCCATGGGTTCAGCTACAGAACTTAGATCTATTCGTCAAATTCAGGAAACTTTTAATGGTAAAGTAACAAGTTTTTGTACGCCGCCTAATGATACAATAGCAAAAGGACGTAAGGCAGGTATGGTTACAGATGCATTTAGCATTCCCTATATATTGATTCAGTATAAATTGAGAACCAATGTAAGCTTTTCCACTGAAATGGCACAAGAAGCATTGATGGAATGGGCTTCCAATGAAGAATGGTTTGAACTTTTTGCAGGTATGACTACTAGAAAAGTGATTAACCGATTGAAGGAAGATGGTAGTAAAGTAAGTGACTGGGCATATGCAGGGCATTTGGGCAATAAGCTTTTCAAGGGACATTATTATGCACTGTCAAGTAATGGTGCAGCAACTAAAGCTTTTCCAATGGGATTGTTTAATCCAGGAGACTTAGATAAGGCTATTGATGATACTATTGCTGTGACCATGTCGTCCCATGATGATAAATATAGTATTTCTGGTGCGTGTGCCGTAGCGGCAGCAGTAAGCAAAGCTATGGAGGAAAAAGTTAATGTATATGATATAGTTCAGGCTGGTCTATATGGTGCAAAAATTGGAGAGGAAAGGGGAGCCAAAACTGGACTTCATTATCCTGGACCTTCTGTACAAAAACGAATGGATATGGCTGTGAATATAGCAGTTAAAGAGGGAAACTCAGATATAATAATGAAGAAATTGGCAGATATTATAGGTAGTGGACCAGGGATTTCTGAAACAGTTCCTGCCGCCTTTGGTCTATTTATAGCTAATAATGGCAATACCATGGAATCTATTTTTGGTGGAGTCAATATAGGAGATGAGACAAGTGCTATTGCAAGTATTTCTGGTGCACTTGGAGGAGCATATAATGGAGTGGACTCTATTACTGAAGGATATCAAGAAGTTATAGAAGAAAAAAATGGAATGAATTTATCTGATATAAGTGAGAAAATTTATAGACGTATTTGCAAATAATTATATTGATTAATTATTATTTAACTCTAGATATAAAAACAATTAAGATGGTTCCTAGTTTTAAGAACTATCTTAATTGCTTTTATATTAAAAAAGATTCCAAGGATATTCATCATAGGGCATAGAAGTAAAAGTTGTATATTGCTTTTCCTTAGGTTGATTAAATCCTATTTTATAAGCCCATAAAGCTATTTGTGTCCACTCTTTTTTCTTTACAAAGGTTTTATTATATTTATTATCTCCCCATATAGGGAAACCAGCATTGGATAGCTGAACTCTTATTTGATGATGGCGACCTGTTTTTAAAATAACTTTAATTAAGCTTAAAGTACCGTATTCTTCTGTATCCTTAGATTCTAATACCTTATATTCTAATATGGCTTCTTTAGCACCATGAGTTTTTTCATCAACGACTTTGCTCATATTTATAGTTCTTAGTTTCTTTAAATAATCTCTTAATTCACCTTCATTATTTTCAGGTTTACCACATACCACTACAAGATATTCTTTATACAATCTTCTTGCCGAAACTTCTTTAGAAAGAAAAGAATTAGTTTTTTCATTTTTAGCATATACCATAACCCCTCCTACAGGTCTATCTAATCTATGTATAAGACCAAGATAGGGTCTATTTAATATGCTCATCATATCTTCATCAGAAGTCTTATCACTTTGGCAAGGAACCTTAGGTGGTTTTTCCACTACTAATATATCTTTATCTTCAAAAATAATTTTAATATCCATTATATCCTCCAGAAATTTTCATTTTACTACTTATTTTATATTATAATGATTCATAGTTACTAATTACATAGTGTTATCTTTTATTACTTTCATATTTGGAAAAGATTCTTTAATCAATAACCTTTCTTACTAAGTTGAAGTCAAATTTGTTGCTGAGAAAATAGCTATCTGAGTACATAACAGGAATACCTTTTGTAGAATAGTGTATTTGCTCTAAATGTAAAAGGGCTTTAGGCTCTTTTAAAGATAATTTCTCCTGTAGTTTTTCATTACTTATTACGGCATAAATATTACAGCTTGAGAAAGAGATTTTGATATCAAATGATTTTAAAAATTCAAATATTGATTCCGTTTTGCTGCAATTAAACTTTTCCAACATATTATCAATATAAGTAATGTAGTCTTCTACATAAATAACTGGATTACCATCTGCAGTACGAACCCTATCAATATAGAGAACATTTGAACTTTCATCGATGTTTAGTTTGTGTGCTAAATCTTTAGGTACAATTCTTTTATCATGATGCAAAGATTTCGTGCCTGGAGTATATCCATGATTAGTTATTATCTTAGTAAAACTATCAAGAACAGCTATATTGGATTTTATATTTTTTGAGTCCCTGATAATAAAAGTACCTACACCGTGTCTTGGAGCTATAAAGCCTTCATTTTCTAATGATTTTAAAGCTTCCCTTATTGTGTTTCTGCTAACACCTAATCTTTCAGAAAGTTCCTGCTCAGAAGGAAGTTTGGCCATAAATTCCGTACTATTATCAATTATATTAAGAATTGCATCTCTTGCCTGTAAATATAAGGATTTATTTGTTAATTTCATTTGTAACCACCTTAATTATAGAATTATGTTCTTTACATATTATATACGATGTAAATTTGTATTTGTCAAGTAAGTTTATTAGTAATACACTAGATTAAAAAACATATTGACAATGATTTATCACAATGCTATATTAGTTGTAGGACGACTGACGACATTGAGATTAAAAAACAAAGCATTGTCATTACTGTAAAAGATTAACAGGAAGGGAGGATAAATGCAAGTCTAGTAAATCGAAGTAAATAAATAAACTTAAACATGTAAAATTTAGGAGGAAAGAGAATGAATAAAAAATTGATTTCTTTTATGCTAGTATTTGTTTTAGTTTTAACCGTTGTAGCAGGATGCTCAAGTGATAAAGGTAACGATATGGAAAAACAACCTGTTGAATCAGGTGATGATAAAGTTAAAATCGCAATAGTTCATAAGAATTTAGGAGATTTAGGATTTGTAGATGAAGCACACATTGGATTAAATGAAGCTAAGGATAAATTAGGTATAGAATTTGATTATGCTGAAATAGTTGATATTAGTGAAGTAGAAACACAATTAAGAATGTTTGCTGATTCAGAAGAGTATGACTTAATAATTGCTTTAGGTGCTGACTATATAGATCCCGTAATAGCAGCAGCAGCAGACTATCCAGAGCAAAAATTTACTTTAGCTGATGGAGTTATTGAAGGATATGGCAATATACACAGTATAAGAGCTTTAGATCCAGAGCAAACATTTTTATCAGGGGTTATTGCAGGTCTTGTAACTAAGGATGAAAGAATGACTTTAGCAAATAAAGAAAATATTATTGGATTTGTTGGTGGAATGGACACTCCAGTTTCAAGATCAGGAGCAGCAGGATTTATGGCAGGTGCAAAATATGTTAATCCTGAAGTAGAGTTTATTTATAATATAGTTGGAAGCTATACAGACCCTGGTACTGCGAAAGAAATTGCAATGACAGCTTATGGTAGAGGTGCAGATGTTATATCTCACAATGCCGGCGGTTCAGGCTTAGGAGTATTTAATGCAGCGGAAGAATCAAATAAATATGTGATCGGAAGCAGTAAGGCTTCTATTGACCCAGAAAGAAGTTTAGTAACCTCTATAAAACGTATTGATTTATTGATTTATCAAGAAATCGAAAATGTAAAAAATGGAAATTGGACAGCTGGTGTTACATTAAAAGGTATTAGAGATGGAGTTTGCGGCTATGATAGAACTGGAATCAATACAGAAATTCCTGAAGACTTATTAGCAATAGCCGAAGAAGTAAAGCAACAATATCTTGATGGAAAATTTGAACTTCCAGATGATCCAGATCAGATACCAGAATGGGCAAAGAGCAATAACTATCAAAATAATAAATAATAAACACCACTAGCGGAGGTGGAGTTACATGAATATACTTGAAATGAAGAATATAACAAAGACATTTCCAGGGACTGTGGCTCTAAATAATGTAGATTTTACCCTGAAAAAGGGAGAAATAATATCTTTATTAGGGGAAAATGGTGCCGGAAAGACTACACTTATGAAAGTTCTTTATGGTATGATTCAGCCTGATTCAGGAGAAATACACTATAAGGGAGAAAAGGTTCATATTAACAAACCATCTTATGCTATTAATATGGGGATTTGCATGGTGCACCAGCATTTTATGCTGGTGCCAGCATTTACTGTTATGGAAAATATAATAGTTGGAAATGAGCCTAGAAGTGGTCTGTTTGTAGATGAAAAAAAATCTCAGGAAAATATAAAAAAACTTATCAAAGATTTTGACTTTAATATAGATCCAAACATTAAAGTAGAGAAACTTTCAGTAGGAGAACAGCAAAGAGTTGAAATTCTTAAAGCTTTATATAGAAATGCAGAAGTAATTATATTGGATGAGCCTACAGCAGTATTGACTCCCCATGAAGTAGATGCTCTATTTATTATATTAAAAAAATTGAGGGAGCAAGGAAAAAGCATTGTAATCATTACACATAAGTTAAAAGAAACAATGGCCATAGCAGATAGAATCAATGTACTAAGAGATGGAATAATGATTCATAATAATATAGACCCTAAAGAAGCAACCATAGAGAAATTATCAGAAATGATGGTAGGAAGGCGTGTGGAATTAGGAGTAAAAAGACGAGCAAAGAATATAACTGATACTTGTTTAGAAGTAAAAAATTTAAATATTAAAGAAGATAATAAATATAAAATTAAGGATATAAATTTTCAAATACGTAAGGGAGAAATCCTTGGTATTGCAGGTATAGAAGGAAATGGTCAAACTCAATTGCTTGAGGCATTAACAGGTCTAAGATCGCCAGATACTATGGAGTTTATATTAAACGGTAAGCAAATTAGTGGAGATGTCAATGATTTTTTAAGAAGTGGAATAGGTCATATACCAGAAGATAGACTTTCAATGGGTTTAGTAAGTGAAATGAGTGTGAAGGATAATTTAATTTTAGGATATCACAGAGAGAGTAGCTTTACAAATAAAGGAATATTATTGAATAAGAAAATACTCGATTATGCAAATAGTAGTAAGGAAAATTACTTAATAAAAACGCCTACAGTGGACACAACAGTCAAGTCTTTATCTGGGGGAAATCAACAGAAAATAATCATAGCTAGGACATTTTCACATAATCCAGACCTTATAATTGCAGCACATCCAACTAGAGGTGTGGATGTGGGGGCTATGGAGTATATTCATACTAAACTATTAGATTTAAGAGACGAAGGAAAGGCAGTGCTTTTAATTTCAGCAGACTTAGATGAAGTTAGAGCTTTAAGTGACAGAATACTGGTTCTATATGAAGGACAAATAGTATCTGAAAGTATGCCAGAAGAGTATACAGAAGTTCAACTAGGATTGTTAATGACTGGAAGTAGTATAGATAGCATTAAAGGAGAAGGGAAATGAAAACAAGTTTAATATCACAAAATAAATATAAACAAGGTTTAAAAACCCTCAAAACATCTTTAACAGCTTTGTTTTTGACATTATTAGTAGGTGCCATAGTAATTGAAATTAGTGGTTTCTCTGCTATGGATACGTATATTGCCATATTTACTGGATCTTTAGGTACAGCCAAAGGAAGAGTGCTTTCCCTAAGTCAAGCAACTCCACTATTGCTTACGGGACTATCTTTTGCCATTGCATTTCGTGTAAGGATTATCAATACAGGTGTGGAGGGACAGCTTTATATTGGGGCAATTACATCAGCTATTGTAGGAGCATATGTAACTTTTTTACCGGCTCCTTTCCATGCATTAGTAGCAATTCTTGCTGGAATGCTAGCTGGAGGTTTAGTAGGTTTATTTATTGGTTATTTAAAAATAAAATTCGATTCATCAGAAGTTATAGTCGGTATTATGTTGAACGAAATCTTAATTTTAGTAACTACATGGTTGGCTACTGGGCCTCTAAAATCAAGAGGAAGTGCAATATCTCAAACAAATATGATATTAGATTCAGCAAAGCTAACAAAACTAGTACCACGTTCTCAACTGACAACAGCAATTATAATGGCTATATTAATAGCTATAGTTCTTGAATGGATGTTGAGAAAAACTGCATTAGGATATGAAATTCAAGTCACTGGTTTAAACCTTCAAGCCTCTAGAACAGCAGGTATAAATGTATCTAAGGTATATTTATTTACCATATTTTTAAGTGGAGCAATTGGAGGATTGGCAGGATGTGCATTATCTTTAGGTATTCACTATAGGTTTATAGAAAATATCTCAATAGGGCTAGGATTTTCAGGGATTCCAGTAGCTGCTCTTGCAGCCTATAGCCCACTGGGAGTAGTATTTTCATCAATATTATTTGGAATATTAAAGGCAGGAGCCATGACATTAAATAGGACAACATCTATCCCTATAGAATTTGTGAGTATGATACAAGCATTAGTAGTAGTGTTTGTTGCTGCACCTAAATTGATTTCTTCTATAGGTAATGTTGTTAAAAGTCCATTTGCTAAATTAATTAAGAATAAAGAAAATCATAAAATATCTGATGATGAAATTGCATAATGCTAAAGAACAGGAGGAAGATTTATGGGAAACATAAGTAATATTTTATATGTTGTAATAGTATCAACCATACGTATGTCTGTCCCGATGATTTTAGCATCTACAGGAGCTGCATTTTCAGTAAGGTCAGGTATTATGGCAATGGGTTGTGAAGGTATGATGATAGCAGGAGCATTCTTTGGAGTATTTGGCTCTTTTATTAGTGGAAGTCCTTGGATAGGAATACTATTTGGTATATTAGCAGGAGTATTATTCTCATTGCTACATGGATTTTTAAATGTCAAATATAAGGTTAATCAAACTTTAAGTGGAATGAGCGTAAATTTATTAGCAGCTGCTATAGCCCCTCTTATTTTACAGATAACATGGAAATCTAAAGGGATATCACCAAAGGTAGCAAGCTTTGATAAACTAGAAATAGGATTTTTATCAAAAATTCCTTTTATTGGAACAATATTAGCAGAGCAAAATATTCTTTTTTATATAACTATTTTAATAGTAATAGCAGGCTGGATTTATATGTTTAAAACTCCCCAAGGTCTTAGAATGAGAATGGTAGGAGAGAACCCAGCTGCAGCAAGTACAGTTGGTATAAATGTGACTTTGTATAAATATATTGGAGTTATGATTAGCGGAGCATTATGTGGTCTGGCAGGTGCATATTTATCATTAGCACAGCTTAATATGTATATAGATGGCATGACAGCAGGAAGAGGGTATATTGCCATGGTAATCGCAACCTTTGGAAAAAACAGTCCAATAGGTGCTTTAGGTGCAAGTTTGTTTTTTGGATTTTTTGATTCATTGCAGACCATATTCCAAGGTAGCTTTATACCTAGTCATATAGTGAGAACATTACCATATGTATTGACAATGTTTGTAGTTGTATTTGGGTTAAAGAGTTCAAGAAATCCGGCAGGTTTAGGGAAGCATCATGATGAGTAAGACTATAGGAGGCAGTTAAATGAATAAACTTTATAAGCTAACAGATGAATGGAAGGAGCAAAAGTTATTGCTTCCCATATGGCTTGAGGATGGGAAAATTAGACTTATTGATCAAATCAAACTTCCATTTGTTGAGGAAATATATACTATAAATACAGTCGATGAGTTAGCAAAGGCAATTAAGGATATGACTATTCGTGGTTCAGGAGCAATTGGTATTGCAGGAGCCTATGGAGTTCTTTTGTCAGCAATAAACTCAAATGGAGATAAAAGATATATTAAGGAAAGCGGACTTTTATTAAAGTCTACCAGACCAACTGCTGTAAACTTGATGAAAACAGTTGATGAGATGATAGAGGCCATAGATAATTACTCTGGCAAAGACATAGTAGATTTTGCAGAAGAAAAAGCTTCTGAAATCATAGAAAGACAACTTGGATACGAAAAGAAATTGGGGGCATATGGAGCAGAACTAATAGACGATGGTGATACTATTTTAACACATTGTCATTCAGGAGCCCTTGCTGGAGCCGGTTATGGTGGTAGAGCTCTATCAGTAATTAGAACAGCATTTGAGCAAGGGAAAAATATTCACGTATTTACAAGTGAGACAAGACCTTATTTACAAGGAGCAAGAATTACTGCTTATGAATTGGAGAGGTGGGGAATACCTCATACATTAATCACTGACGGTATGTCGGGATATTTAATGAAATTAGGAAAGATCCAGAAAGTAGTAGTAGGGTCAGATAGAATTGCAGCTAATGGAGATCTTCTAAACAAAGTAGGCACTTATATGCATGCTCTAGCTGCGAAAAAAAATAATATTCCTTTTTATACAGCTACATCTAGTCATACAATAGATTATGATCTTGTACATGGTATGGATGCACATGTTGAGTATAGGAATGAAAAAGAAGTAACACATTTAAATGGACAATTAATAACAGAAGCAGTAACAAAAGCCCTATATCCATCATTTGATGTAACACCCAATGAATTAATTAGTGGGATAATAACAGAAAAAGGAGTTATGACAGCTCCTTATCTAGAAAGCTTATTAAAAGTAAAATGATAAATTAAGGGGGAATTAAAATGACATTAAAAGCACCAACACATCATATAGCAGCACAACCTGGTGAGATAGCAAAAACAGTTTTAATGCCAGGAGATCCTTTAAGAGCTAAGTTTATTGCTGAGAACTTTTTAGAAGATGCAGTTCAAGTAAATAGTATTAGATGTATGTATGCCTATACAGGAACATATAAAGGCAAGAAAGTATCTGTAATGGCAAGTGGAATTGGAGCACCTACAATGGGTGTTCATGCATGGGAGCTATATAATCTTTATGATGTAGAAAATATTATACGAGTAGGTACAACTGGAGCAATTCATGATGAATTGAAAATAGGAGATTTAGTATTTGCTATGGGAGCCTGTTATAATACACCATATGCTGATCAATATAAGCTATCTGGCACCTTTTCAGCAGTGGCATCCTATCCATTATTAAGAGATGCTGTAGATAAGGCAGACCAGATGAAAGCTAAATATATGGTAGGAAATGTATATTCAACAGATATATTCTATCCTGAATACGATAGAGAAGAAAATGAACGATGGTCAAAAATGGGAGTATTGTCAGTAGAAATGGAAACGGCGGCTCTCTATATAGTAGCAGCTAGGGCAGGTAAAAAAGCATTATCCATATTAACTGTATCTGATCATATTATGACTGGTGAAAAAGTATCAGCAGATATAAGAGAGAAAAACTTTACTGATATGATGAAAATTGCATTAGAGATTGCGGAGTAGATAACTAAATTAAACTAGGCTGTATCCTTTTATGAGGTTGCAGCCTAGTTTAATAACTAAAAATTAGAGGTGATTTAAATGAGTACTGAACAATTAAAAAAGGATTTAGTAGAAATTAGTAGAAGATGTTATGATAGACATTTAATATGTGCTACAGGTGGAAATATTAGCTGTAGAGTTCCTGGTGAAGATGCCATATTGATAAAAAGTTCAGGTAGTGCATTTAGTGATATGACAGATGAAGATGTTGTAAAAGTAGATTTAGATGGAAATCTACTAGAGGGAACCAAAACATTATCTAAAGAATGGAAGTTCCATGCAGGAATATATAAAGTTAGGCCAGATGTAAATGTAGTAATTCATGTGCACCCACCTTATTCAACAGCAATAGCAGCGAACCACGAGGAATTACCTTTAATAACAAATCATGCCAAGGGATATTTAAAGCATGTACCAACCATAGATATAGCGTCATCAGGATCTGATAAGCTAGCAAATTACGTTATAGAAGAATATAAAAATCCTGAAATAGTTGCTATTTTAATGAAAGAGCATGGTATTATATCTGTAGGAGAAAATTTCAATAAAGCTTTTTATTTAGCTGAAATGGTAGAAGATACAGCTAAGATTGCCTTATTTAGTAAATTAAAATAATGATTTGTAAATCTTCATTAATAATTAGTAAGGGAGATGTTTCTAATGGGAGATAAGAAAAACTGGGAATCAAAAGCTGATAGACCTGAGTTAGATGGAAATATTCAATATCATATAAGATGTAAACCAGGAGATATAGCAGATATTGTTTTATTACCTGGAGATCCTGATAGGGTTCCAAAAATATCAGAAAAATGGGATGAGTTTAAGGAAGTAGGAAGAAATAGAGAACATGTGACTCATACTGGAAAAATAAGAGGAGTAGATATTTCAGCTTGCTCTACTGGAGCAGGTGGTGGATCTACAGCTAGTGCAATGGAAGGTTTAGCAACGATTGGAGCAAAGACATTTATTAGAGTAGGGACTACCTCTGCGATTCAGCCACATATTAGAACTGGGGATTTAATAATCTCATCAGGTGCAGTTAGATATGATGGAACTAGTGAAAATTATATAAATCTAAATTACCCTGCAGTTGCTGATTATGAAGTAGTTGCTGCTTTGGTAGAAGCATGTGAAAGACTAGGATATACCTATCATGTAGGAATAACTGCCACAGCTGCATCTTTCTTTTGCGGACAAAATAGAGATGGGTTTGGTGGATATAGACAAAGCTGGTTTCAAACTAGATATGAAGATCTAAAGGCTGCAAATGTAATAAATTATGAAATGGAAGCGGCAACAGTTCTTACTTTATCAAGTTTGTTTAAAATAAAAGCAGGAGCAATATTCACTGTAATTGGAAATAGAGAGACAAATGAATTTGCTTATGATGGCATTGAAAAGAGTATAGCAGCATCTACAGAAGCAGCTATAATACTTGCAGAATGGAATAGATTAAAGATGGAAAAGAATAAGAAAAATTGGTATCCATCATTGGTTAGGTAAAAAAGGTAATTTATTTTTTGCTGATGATAAATTATGATATATATTTGAGATATAATATTTAACATGAGACATATGATTTTAAAACTTATATTTTGTAATCATATTGTAATCCTAATGTAACCATTTTAACACAAATTGCTGATATTATAATTATAAGGGAAGAGGAGTGATAAAGAAATGAAAAAAATTAGAAAGTATATGGTATTATCACTGGCAACTTGTATCTCATTAAGTCCATTGATGGTTAAAGCTAACAACTTGGAAGGAAAGGATATAATTCCAATATCAGCACCGATTGATAAGGCAGAAGAGACTGAAGATAAAATAGTAGCAGATTATATAAAGTATGAGGGAAAAATAGTTGAAGTAAATAATAATGGAAAAAACTTATCTGTATTAGTTAAAGATAAGGAAGATGAACCATATAATGGAATGTTATTTCATATCAATGAGGATGTAATTCTTTTAAACAATAAGACTAAGGAGTTTATAACAAAAGATACACTTAAAAAGGGTATGAAAGTTTCGGCGTACTACCATAAAAATACTATGATGGCAATGAGTATGCCGCCGCAATTAGGTCCAGATGTTATTGTAATAGATGAGAGTGAAGAACCAATATTTACTCATATTTCAAGATTTAATAAAGAGCTTATAAGTTCTGATGGCATGCTAAAAATAAATCCATCTGAAAACACAATTATAGTCGATAAAGATGGAAAAAAAATAGAAAAAGAAAATATAGTAAATAGGGATTTAATTATTTTTTATACTATATCAACAAAGAGTATCCCAGCGCAAACAACACCGGAAAAAATAATTGTAATGGAAAACAATAGGGAAGAAAAAGAAAAGCCAGAAATTACGGTCTTAGATAAGATGATTATAAATAATAAGGAAATTACTCTAAATAAAAGGTTGTATAAAAATGATAAAGGGGTAATTATGGTTCCCCTTAGACAAATATCTGAAACTTTAGGGTATGAGATAAAATGGAATGGTGAAACAAAAACGGCAGAATTAATAAAGGGTGCACAATGGACTTCTATAACTATCGGACAAGATAATTATAATTTTGCTAAAATGATGGTGAAATTAGGGACAGCACCAGAAATGAAGGACTTTACTACCTATGTACCTCTAAGCTTTTTAGAGGAAATATTGAAGGCAGAAATAGAAGTAGCAGAAAATGGAATGATTAATATAGGAAAATAGAATAGATTTCCTCCTGAAATCAAGGACTATATATTTTAGTATAGTCCTTGATTTTTATTTTACCCCTAAATGTCACTTATTGCCAATTTTTATAAGTATTGCTATAATAGTTCACATAAAGACATATTTTAGGAGGATAAATATTGAAAATAAATCCTGTAAGATTTAAATTGGTATTATTGATTTTTATTACATTAATTCCGTTATCAATATTAAACATCATAGATATAAGAAAAGACTTAGAAATAAATATGCAGACAGAATTAGAAGCAAATCAAGAGTATGCAGAAGTAATCAATACTTTATTTATGGGTTTTTTAGAAAGAACTTGGTCAAATCAATATGTAATTGGAAAGACTCTAGTTTCACATCCTGATCAGAGAATTCAGTGTCTAAATAAATACCTTAACAATACATCTTTAGAGAACCAACTCTTTAGGATGGATTATTATTGGGCTACGTCTGAAGGTATTGTGAATATAAGTTCAAAAGAAGCAGAAATACTAATAGATATAAGAGATAGGAATATCTATCAAGATATTATTAATGGAAAAGAAAAGGTAATAGGAAACTTAGAGCGGAGCACTATCACTGGCGAGTTGATAATTCCTATTGCAAGGGGAATTTTGATTGATGGAGAATTAAAGGGTATAGTTATAAATACAATAAGAGCTAATGATATGAAATATATTCTTCCCATAAATAGAATAGTATCTGGAAGTATATTTGGATTAGTAGATAAAGATGCAAATATAGTATACCGTGGCGGAGATAATATATTAATTCCCAAAATAGAAGTAGCAAGTGAAGACTCTCCTACAAGGAAGGCATTAAAAGGAGAGGTTATAAAGACGTATTCTCGATACTCTCAATCTGATGGAATAGAACGATTGGGAGTTGATTGTCCTATTAAGGAAATTGGTTGGGCCAGTTTTGTAGCTACACCTGTGGAAAAGGTATTAGCAAATGGAAGATATTCATCCATAAGAAATCTAACAGTATTTACTTTAATTTACATAATATCTTTTGCCATAGCAATATTAATGTCTAGTAGCTTTATTAAATCAATTGAGAAATTAAAACTAGCAGCTCATAAGGTTAAGACGGGAGATCTAAACGTAAAAACAGGTATTAATGAAGATGATGTTTTTGGTGATGTTGGGCAAGCTTTTGACAAAATGGTAGAGGCTCTTAATCAGAAGGCAATAGAAACAGAAGAATATAATCAATTGAAGTCTAATTTTTTAGCTACAATATCCCATGAATTTAAGACACCTTTAAATATTATACTAGGAAGCATACAATTATTAGAAAATACAGATATGAATGATTTAGAAGAGTTTCAAAGATTATTTAATAAATATATCGGGATTCAGAAACAAAATAGTTATAGGTTATTAAGATTAATCAGCAATTTTATTGATATAACTAAAATCGAGAGCAGCAATGTTAAAATTAAATTAAGAAATAATGATATTGTGAAGGTTATTGAAGATATAACCATGTCCATTGTAGAATATACAAAGATGAAGGATATTAGTATCATATTTGATACAGATGTAGAGGAGAAGGTAATTGCCTTTGATATGGATATGATGGAGAGAATTATGTTAAATCTATTATCAAATGCAATTAAATTTACAGAAAAAGGAGGTAAAATTGAGGTCAATATCTATGGTGAGGAAGAAAAGGTTATTATCTCTGTTAAAGATAATGGAATTGGAATTCCCCAAGATAAATTAGAAATGATTTTTAATAGATTTGCTCAAGTAGAAAATCCTCTTAGAAGAGGAGTAGAAGGCTCAGGGATTGGATTATCTTTAGTTAAATCCTTGGTGGAATTGCATGAAGGTTCTATATCAGTACATAGTGAACTTGGCAAGGGAAGTGAATTTATAATGGAATTACCAGATAGAGTTATTGATGATAATAGGATAGAAAGAGATAGAGAGGAAGCATGTTATTCAGAAAAGATACATGTGGAATTTTCTGATATCTATGTGGTAAAATAAGATAGTAGATAACATTACTATATAAATAGGAAGTGATTAGATTGTATTCAGAGTACTCAATGAAAGTAATAGAACATTTTATGAGTCCAAGAAATGTAGGAAGTATGAGAGATCCTGATGGAGAAGGAACCTTTGGAGATTTAAAATGTGGTGATTCCTTAACTATTTATATTAAGGTAAAGGACAATATAATAACAGATATTAGTTTTTTAGTATTTGGATGTACTGCTTCTATAGCAACAAGTAGTATGATAACAGAAATGGCAAAGGGAAAAACTATAGAAGAAGCCTTAGCTATTACTGAAAAAGAATTAATAGATGCCTTAGATGGTTTGCCACAAAGTAAGATTCATTGCTCAGTTCTTGGAGTTAAAGGGTTAAGGTCTGCAATAGAAGATTATTTGAAGAAAAAGCAATAAAATGAATTAGGATAAGTTTTATCTATATAAAAACATCTATCATTGATAAAAATAATTGGTAGATGTTTTTTTTACATGGTAGACTTTAAAGTGTATGTAACTTTATAAAAGGAGTGTGTGAAATATGAGACCATCAATAATGGAAGAAGTTGAAGGATTAAGAGGTGTGAACTCAGTTAAAATTAAAGAAGCACATGAGTCTGGTAAAAAAGTTGTAGGAATGTATTGTGTATTTTCACCTTCAGAAATAGCATTAGCAGCAGATGCAATACCTGTAACATTATGTGGTACAACTCAAGCACCTATAGAAGATGCAGAAAAAGAACTGCCAAGAAATCTATGTCCACTTATAAAATCCAGCTACGGATTTGCCATTACAGATAAATGCCCATATTTCTTTTTCTCAGATGCACTTTTAGCAGAAACTACTTGTGATGGGAAGAAAAAAATGTATGAATTAATGGGAAAAATAAAACCAATGCATATAATGAATTTGCCGCAAACAGCAAATGATGAAGATTCATTAGATTTATGGAAAAAAGAAATGATTAAGTTTAAGAATTTTTTAGAAGAACAATTTGGAGTAGAAATAACAGATGAAAAGCTAAGAGATGCTATTAAGCTTATGAATAAAGAAAGAGACGCAATGAAGAGATTACATAAATTAAATGCTCATAAACCAGCTCCATTATCAGGAATGGATATGATGTTGGCTCAATGGTTAAAAGGTTTTAATGTAAATAAGGAATCGGGAATAGATTTAATAGAGAGATTAATAGCTGAAATAGAAGAACGTATGGCAAAAGGCATATATGCCTTTGATGAAACAGCACCCAGGATATTACTTACAGGTTGTCCAATAGGTTCTGGGTCAGAAAAGGTACTAAAGGCATTAGAAGAAGCTGGTGCATCAGTAGTAGCCTTAGAGAATTGTACTGGATACAAGGGATTAGATGTTATGGTAGATGAAGAAAAAGATCCTATAACTGCACTAGCAGAAAAATATCTTTCTACACCTTGTTCATGTATGACAAATAATAATGGAAGATTGAATTTAATCGAAAGATTAGCTAAAGAATATGATGTAGATGGAGTAGTAGATTTAACTTGGCAAGCATGTCACACATATAATATAGAATCATTTACAGTTAAGAAATTTGTCCAAGAAAAATTAAAATTGCCCTTTATTCAAATAGAAACTGATTATTCAGATTCAGATACTGGACAAGTAAAGGTAAGAGTAGAAGCTTTTTTAGAAACAATAGAGAGACCAGCAACTGCAAAATAGTAAAGGATGATAGGAAATGTATTATATTGGTATAGACATAGGCTCCACAGCTGCGAAAGTTTCCGTATTTAATGATATTGAGCTAATGGAAAATTTCACTATGCCTACAGGATGGAGCAGTATAGAAACATCAAAAGTAATTAAAGAAAAACTAGAGAAAAACAATATAAAAATAGATGAATCAAAGGTTATAGCTACAGGATATGGTAGAATTTCCGTACCCTATGCAGATAAAACCATTACAGAAATTACCTGCCATGGCAAAGGAACTCATTATTTATTAGGTAAAGATTGTACAGTTATAGACATAGGCGGACAAGATACTAAGATAATTACCTTAGAAAAAGGGAAAGTATCTAACTTTACAATGAATGACAAATGTGCAGCAGGTACTGGAAGATTTTTAGAGCTAATGGCAAATACTTTAGGAGTCGGTATAGATGAATTAGGAAGAATGGCATTGTCTGGAGAGGATATAAACATTACCAGTATGTGTACGGTATTTGCTGAATCAGAAGTTATAAGTCTTATAGGTTCTGGAACTAAAAGAGAAAGTATAGCAAGAGGCATAGTAAATTCTATTACGGGAAGAGTATATGCCCTTTTACACAAACATGGTGCTACTGATACTATATTTTTAACAGGAGGACTATGCGAGGTAGAATCTTTTGCCTATCTACTTTCAGAAAAACTAGGGGTAAAAGTACAAACAAGTCCATTGGCAAGATATGCAGGATCCATAGGAGCTGCCTTATTAGCGAAAGATATATAGGAACAAAAGGACAGGTTTTCCATTCCAATTTGGAACGGAAAACCTGTCCTTTTGTTTATAAGCAAAAATTATACAAAGAAATTTATCATAGATAATATTAATGGATTTTAAAATAATGTCGATATATATAGCAGAAGCTAGTTAAAATAATAACAAAGGGGGATTATAAAAAGATGAAAGAAGAGGTAAATAAGTCTGAAGGCAATAAAAAAATAAAAAGACAGAAAAGTATTAAGACAAAACTAATCATACTTTTATTGTCTATATCTGTAATTCCTATAGTATTATTAGGTATTTTATCATATCAAACATCCTTTAATATTCTATATAATAAGCTTAAAGTTACATCTTTGCAAAATATTGAGCAGGTTCAAGATTCTATAGATTTTTCTTTTGGACGATTTGAATCAATTGCCAATATATTTGTAGAAGATAAATTATTTAAAGATGTCTATTTTAACAGAGAGCTTACAGATGAGGTTTTTGAAAGATTAGGATACGCACAGAAATCAGATTCTGCCATTCTTGGAGCATATATTGGACTAAAAAATAAACAGACCATATTATATCCAGAAACTCAATTGGCGCCAGATTATGACCCGACAGATAGAGATTGGTACAAAGATGCAGTGGTGAATAAAGGAAAGTTAACTTATTCAGACCCATATATAGATGCCTTTACAGGAAAAGATATAATTACAATTTCTAAAACTGTAGAGGTAGATGGAGAGATTATTGGGGCAGTTGCTATAGATATAGCATTGGAGGATTTATCTAATATATTATCATCTATAAAGATAGGAGAAAATGGTTATCTTCATGTTATTGACTCAAGAGGTATAACAGTAGCTCATCCAGATTCAGAGGAATTACGTGGTGAATCTGCTAAAGAAATGCCATGGTGGAATGATATTTCTGGGGAAAAAATGAATTTTAATGTATATGAGATAAATGGTAAAAAAGAGTATATAGGTCATACTACAGATACAAAAAGAGGTTGGAAAATAGTAGTTGATTTAAATGAAAAAGAATTATTGGATGATACAAATAAAATAAGATTAACCAATGGAATTATGGTAGTTGTTATAGCAACTATAGCTGTAATTATAGCATTGTTTGTAGTAAGATGGATAAATAAGAATATTAATAAATTATTATATGGTTTCCAAAAGGTATCAGAAGGTGATTTATTATTTCGTACTGATATAAATACAGGAGATGAATTTGAAGATTTAAGCAATGGATTTAATGATATGATAAATACTATTAGAAATTTAGTAAGGAATATAGGAGAATCTTCAAATATTATATTAAGTACATCTGATATAATGAGTGGTTCTGCTAAGGAGGCTTCCATAGCCATAGATGAAATAAGCATAACCATAGATCAAGTAGCACAGGGGACAGTATCTCAGGCGGAAGATATTAATGATGGAGTAGAAGGAGTAAATAAATTAGCAACAGAAATTGAGAATATTGAAGAATTAGCCAATAGTATGAATGCAATATCATCAGAAACAAATGAATTAAGTCAAGATGGATTAAAGCAGATGAATAAATTAATAGGAAAAACTGAAGAAGCAAATAGAAAAGCTAAGGATATGTCAGTAGCCATAGGGGAAATGAATGGAGTAACTGCTGAGATTGGTATTATAACAGATACTATAAATGAAATATCTGCTCAAACTAATTTATTAGCATTAAATGCAGCCATAGAGGCAGCTAGGGCAGGAGAAGCAGGAAGAGGTTTTTCAGTAGTTGCTGATGAGATAAGAAAGTTAGCAGAGCAATCTGGAGATGCCACATATCAGATTCAAGCTTTGATAGAGAAGATAAAGGAGGGCTCAAGATTAGTAGTAGAAACCATGGACGACACACAAATGGTAGTTACTGAGCAAACAGAATTTGTAAATGAAACAAGAGAAATATTTAACATGATTATGGAGTCTATAAATAAATTAATGAGAGGAATAGAGAAAATAAAGGATTCCATAAATCAGACAAATGAAAGTAAAGATAATATAGTAAATAGAATGTTAAATATATCTTCCATAGCTGAGGAAAGCTCAGCGAGTACAGAAGAAGTATCAGCATCAGCAGAGGAAATAAATGCAACTATGACAGAATTTAATGAAACAGCATTGCAATTAAAGGAGTTAGCAAGAGAATTAAAAGACAAATTAAATATATTTTCAATATAATATTATCTTCAACAACTCCATTTTGGTGTTAGTCATCAAAATTGGAGTTGTTTTTCTTCTTCTTGTATTTTTATGATAATACTAATATAATATTATTAATTTTCTATTACGCTAAGGTGAAAAAGGGGATTATAATATGAATATAGAAAAAGATAGGACAAAAAAAGTAAAACAAGGAATTCTAGCATCTCTACCAATAGTTATAGGATATTTTCCCATAGCCATGGCCTTTGGATTATTATCAAAAAACACTGATATTTCTTTTAGAGATACCAGTTTTTTATCTATGATGGTATATGCAGGAGCCAGTCAATTTATGGCATTAGATTTAATAAAAACTGGAGTATCTACAAGCAGCATAATACTTACAACTTTTTTATTGAATCTTAGACATATGATGATGGCAGCATCATTAGCAGTAGAGTTTGAAGATATGAATAAAAGACATTTGCCGGTAGTGGCTTTTGGAATTACTGATGAAACCTTTTCTATAATATCTTTTAATAGAGATAATATAAGCTTACCTTTTGTATTCACAATTAATATATTGTCCTATACCTCATGGGTATTAGGTACAGTGGCTGGATATCTAGTAGGAGAGATACTTCCTATTTCATTACAATCAAGTTTAAGTATAGGTTTATATGCTATGTTCGCATCTTTATTGTTTCCAGAGATAAAGAAATCAAAGAATGTTTTATTTCTGGCTATAATATCATCAATAGTTTATGTAATATTATTTGCTTCTAAGTTATTTATTTCAGGATGGGATATTATTCTTGGAATTATCATATCCTCAGCTATAGGAGCAATGATATTCAGCCAGAAAGGGGAGGAGTAGTATGAAGAATTATTTGCCATTAATAATAGGCATGACTTTAGTTACCTATTTGCCAAGACTGATGCCATTAATGCTATTAAGTAATAGAAAAATAAATAAAAATATAAAACAATTTTTATTATATATACCTTATACTTCTTTGAGCATTCTAATCATAAGGGGGATAATAACTGCTGCAGATGGAGTTAAGGTAGCCACTGTGGCAGGTATTGGAATTGCAGCTATTATATCATATATAAAGGGCAATTTGGTTTTGTCAGTTTTAGCAGGAATATTACTGTCATTTCTAACAATAAATACCCTAGTATAGTATGAAACTGTTTACTATCTTTCATCATGGGTATATCATTATCACCTAGAAAGAATAATAAATTTATATATATGATAATCGAAGGGAGAAATCATATTATAAAGCGGATGGCAATTTATATGCTACAGTTGTTATATTAGATTAAATGGAAATATGGTTGAATATGTAGAGTGTGCAGTAAAGCATGGAGTAAATAGAACTATGGAAGTAGCTGGCTGGATTAAAAAGGGAAGATAAGATAAAGTATAATAGCTAGGTGAAATTACCTAGTTTTCTTTATAGAAAAAATATATAATAGAATTAATTGACATTAAGGGGGAAAAATATGCAGACTTCTTTTGTAACGCAACAAGTTGTAGTCTTAGCCATATTAATGGCAATAGGATATATAGCAACAAAGAAAAATATAATAAACGACACTATATCTAAGGGTATGACTCAAATTCTTACGGCAATAGCTTTACCTTCACTTATAATTTCATCTTTTAATATGAGCTATTCGGATGATACATTGAAAGGAGTATTATTAATATTTGCATATTCCGTAGGAATACATTTTCTTACTATATTAATAGCTAAACTCTTTTTCATAAAATACCCTAAAGATAAAAATGCAGTGCTTAGATTTGGAGCCATATTTCCTAATTCTGGATTTATGGGTCTTCCTTTAATATTTGATTTATTTGGTCAAGAAGCAGTTCTATATGCATCAGTATTTATGATTCCTTACCATACTTTATTATGGACATATGGGGAAGGCATACTTTCAAAAGGAAGGACAGAATCTCCTATTAGAAAATTAGTAACTACCCCAGCATTAGTTGCTGTAATCCTAGGTACAATATTATTTATACTAAAGATTCAATTACCATATGTAATAAATAAGCCATTGTCCATGCTTTCAGCACTTACTTCACCATTATCAATGTTAGTCTTAGGCGAAAAAATCACAAAATTAAAGTTTAAAGAAATAATAGGAGATAAGGATATATATTATGGTTGTTTTGTTAGACTTTTGGTATCTCCCATTATATCATTAGCTGCACTTAAGGTTGTAAATGCACCTGAACTACTTACAAGTATTATAGTTACTATGCAATCCTTGCCATCAGCTATATTACTTGTAGTTTTAACCCAAAAACATGATGGAGAAATAGAACTTGCATCTAAATTTACAATAATAAGCCATATTGTATCTATAGCAACAATACCGTTAATTTCAATGTTTTTATAACATAAAAGTACTAGATGTCTATTTTATATTTATATAATAAGGGGAGATTTTATGTTTATAGCTAGACAACCTATTTTTAAGCGAAACTTAGATGTTTATGGCTATGAGTTATTATTTCGTTCAGATATAGATTCAAAAAAATTTGGTGGAGTATCATCAATGAGTGCAACTGCTACAGTAATTGGCGGATTATTTGAATCAGGAATTGATAGTATAGTGGAAGACAAATATGCATTTGTTAACTTTGATGAAGAATTTATCTATTCTAATGCAGTAGAATTAATAGATTCCCACAGACTTGTGGTTGAAATGCTGGAAGATGTTAAAGTAGATGAAAATTTAATAGAGCGGCTTAAAGACCTTAAGAACAAAGGATATAAAATAGCTCTTGATGATTTTGCTGAAGAATATAGAGAGTATCCCTTAGTACCAATTGCAGATATTATTAAATTTGATTTAATTGAAACCCCATTAGAAACCATTAAGAAAGATGTAAACTTGGCTCTTTCACAGAATAAGATTTTATTGGCAGAAAAGATTGAAACAAAAGAAGAGTTCTTAAAGGCTAAGGAAATGGGTTTTCATCTGTTTCAAGGATATTTCTTTAGTAAACCTAGCATCACTAGTAAAACACCTAATAAAAGTACATCTAAAGCTCAGTACTTTCGTATAATAAGCGAATTGAAAAAAGAAGAAGTGTCTTTTGATAATTTAGCAGAAATGATTCAGCAGGATGTAAATTTATCTTATAGACTTGTTCGTGCAGTGAGCTCTAGGGCTGGGGAAGATTTAATTCATTCCATAAAAAGAGCTTTAACTTATATGGGTACTAAAGAGATTGAAAGATGGCTAAATGTATTAATGCTTCAAGATGTGGGAAAGGAAAAGCCTAGAGAATTAATTAAACTATCCCTAATTCGTACAAGATTTGCAGAGTCAATTGCCTTATGTAGCGGATTTAAAAAAATAAAAGATGAGGCAGCTATGATGGGGTTATTTAGTGTAATTGATGCTATGTTAGATCAAACTATGTCCGAGGCATTAAAAGATATAGCTATTTCAGACTCTATATCAGAAGCATTGATTTACAACAGGGGAGTTTTATATCCAATATATGAGCTAATGTTAGCATATGAAAAAGGTGATTGGGCACAAGCAATAGAGGTCTCAAAAGAAATAAAAGTAGATCCAAGTATTTTATATCAAGAATATATAGAGGCCATTCAATGGGCAAATAAGGTCTTAAAAGAGATAATCTAAATTAAAGAATAAGGGAGATGAGTAGTATGAAAATCATAAAAATAGCAGTAGTGGTGATTATAATTGTTTTAATATTTAATGCACTAGGTATGTTTAATCCTGAAACTAGTCAAAAAGTTGATAATGCAGTAGAGATGGGCAAGATAAAAATAGGTGAGTTTCAATATAAGGACAAACCAATAGTAGATATGTCATTAAAAGAATTATCTTCTAATATTTCATCAGATATTAAATATTTAAAAGAAGAGGTAATTACTGAGGATGGAGTTAAATTATCTGGTAAGGGATTGACTGTAACTATTAACCCTAAAAAAGATGAAATTCTCGTTGCTCAAGTTGATTCTACCGAAACCAAAGCCGTAGAATCTATAGAAAAACTTCTTTACGATTTGACCAAAAAGGATATTAAAATTCCAGATGAATTTTTAAAGAAAACTAATCTTAATATAGTTGTGGAAAAAATAGATGGAGAATATAATGTAAAGTTTAAATAAATCGCCACAGAGGGAGCCCAATGCCACAGGGCACAGTAGGTTCTCCTGTGGCATAAATGATATCTATAAACTCAACCTATACTTAAAAATTAGATATAGTATTTATCAATTATACAATAAATTGTCCATATAATATAATTTATTTAGTTAAATTATATTTAGGAGGATGAAAGATGAACCAAAAGAACAAAACTTATGCATTAATTTTTTCAGCTTTAGCTATTGCGGTAAACATTATACTTGGTACAGTAGTTGATATGTTAAGTATACCATTATTATTTTTGGATACTGTAGGTACTATTTTTACTGCTGCTGTATTTGGACCATGGTATGGAGCCCTAGCAGGAGGATTAACAAATTTAGTTCAAGGTGTCATTACAAATCCAAAGGTTATACCATTTGCATTAGTGAATATTGCAATAGGAATTATTGTGGGCTTTATATCTAAAAGGTGGAAGTTCAACTTTGTAACTGCAATTATAACAGGATTGTTACTTGCAGTAGTAGCACCTTTAATTGGTACGCCTATAGCTACATACGTATATGGAGGAATTACAGGAGATTTTAATGATGTTTTATTTACTTGGCTAGTTCAATCGGGACAAAAGATTTTTACGGCAGCATTTATTCCTAGAATAACAAGTAACTTTGTTGATAAAATAGCAAGTTGTATAATAGTTTCTCTATTAATAAAAAGACTCCCAAAAAGATATATCGAAGGAGCAAGGTAAATGGAAAGAAGTAAAAGGGTTGTTTTTATATCCCATTGTATATTAAATCAAAACACAGTAGTTTATCCATTAGCCAGAGCAAAAGGTGCATATAAAGAAATAATTCAAGAAATTGTGTCTAAGGGAATTGGAATTCACCAATTGCCTTGTCCAGAATACAGGCATTTAGGGTTGAAGCGAAAACCTATGGATAAATTAGAATACGATACTAAAGAATATAGGAGTCTGTGTAAACATATATCTCAAGATACTATAAATATGATGAAGGAATACTTAGAAAATGATTGTAAAGTTATAGGACTTATTGGTATCAATGAAAGTCCAACTTGCAGTATAGGTGGTATAAAAGGAATACTTATGGAAGAATTAATAGTCTTAGCTGAAAAAGAACAAATAGTCCTTAATACTTTAGATGTACCGGAAGAATACTTTGATGGAAAAGATAATGAAAAGTTTATTAAAGAGTTAAGAGAATTCATAAAAAACTAGGTGAAAATTCACCTAGTTTTTTCACTGATTAATATGCAGTCCAACCAGCATCAGCCACAATAGTAGCACCATTGATTAAGCTAGATTCATCTGAAGCTAAGAATAATGCTATATTTGCAATCTCCTCTGGAGATCCGGATCTTATATTATTTCCAGTACCAGACATGATTCTTTCTACCCCAAAGGTATTGGGTTTTTGATTTGAAGTTATTTCTGTATCTACTCCACCGGGACATATAACATTACATCTAATTCCTTTATTAGCATACATGAATCCAATATTTTTCGATAGCCCTACAAGTCCAAATTTAGATGCAGTATAAGCAGCACCACCTCTAGCACCATTTAGTCCACCTATTGATGCAACATTAACTATATTTCCACTTTCAGCTTGAATCATAAAAGGAATTATTTTTCTAGCCAATTTCATAGGAGCTGTAAGATTAATATCCAATATATTTTCCCAAAGCTCATCAGATAAATCATGGACAGGTGTAAAGTTATCAAGATTTCCTGCATTATTAACTAAAACATCAATTCTTCCAAAGTTTTTTATTATATAATCTACTAACTTGTCTATGTCTTCTTGCTTAGACACATCTCCTTCAAAAGGAATGATTATTCCATTATATCCAATAGTGGAATTTACAAGTTCTTCTAACTTATTTATTCTTCTAGCCACAGCAACCACCCTTGCACCTTCCTTGGCAAAGAGTAAAGCTATTTCCTTGCCTATACCAGAACTAGCTCCTGTAACTAGAACAATTTTTTCATCTAACCTCATTTTTCACCTCCAAAGTATTCTATATTTATTTTCTCCTATTTAGTATGGAAAAGTCAAGAAAAATTTTAATTTACATATTTAAGGGGTATTTTATAACAAATTAAAGAAATATTAAAATTTACTGTAACTTTTTATCTTTTTATACGAATAATATATGAAAGACAATGGAGGCCTCTAATGTTAGATGATAAAATTTTATATAAAAATTTCCTTGAAGGCAGTATAAATGCCTTCGAAACCCTTGTACTTACTCACAAGGACAATTTAATATACTTTATTTCTAGATATACTGGGGATATCTTTGCTGCTGAAGATATTGCACAGGATGTATTTGCCTATGTCTATGTTTACAAGGAAAAGTATAATTTTGACTATTCCTTTAAAACTTATATATATACATTAGGAAAAAACAAGGCAATAGATTATGTAAGAAAGCAATCAAAGCTAAAGGTAGTACCCTTTGAAAGAGATAATGAAATATTAGTAGATAAAGATAGTATAGAAGAAAAAATAATAAAAGATGAAGAAAAAAAGCTCCTTCTTGATAGTTTAAAAAAGTTGAAGCCTGATTATGAAAATGCTGTTTATTTAGCTGACTTTGAAGAATTATCTTATGGAGAAATATCAAAAATTCTAGGAAAAACCTTAGGACAGACAAAAGTATTAATCTATAGAGCTAGAAAAGCTCTCAAAGAAATATTGGAGAAAGGAGCAGAAAAAGATGAAAGATAATAGGGAATTCCTAGAAGGGATATATAAGAAGGCAGAAGTATTAGAGAGAGAAAAAATTAAGAAAAGTACAATCTATAAAAGATATGTAAAAATCTCATCTATGGCAGCAGCTATAGCTGTAATAGTTCCTTTAATATTATTTAGGGGACAAATTTCAGTTCCAAAAGACTATACTGAAATTCCTCAAATAGTGAGGATGTTTACCATAAATGATCCGATAGTTAACTTCTATGAGGCAGATTATATAGTTATAGGAGAAACTAAAAAGATTAATAAAAGTCAATATGTAAAAGAAAACAATTATATATATACAGATATTACCATAGGCGTTGATGAAATATTTTTAGGAGATATTCATAATGATGAAATTATACTTAGGATAAAGGGAGGGAAAGTAGAGAAGGAAAAGGTTTTTTCTCAAATGGAAGGTGAATTTAAGAAAGGAAAGAAATCTTTATTATTTCTTCAGAAGGAGAAGGGAATATATTATTTACTAAATGGTGATGAAAGTCAATTTTTGGAAATAGAAAAAGATATTTTTATAGATAAGCAGGGGAATAAATATAATATAGACAATATAAAAGATAATATAGATAGGAGAGAAGTAAATTGAAAAAGGTATTTGGATTATTTTTGGCTATGATAATGATGGTTACATTTTTAGGAGGTTGTGCTACAAAAGAAAATGGAAGTAAGGTAGTAGATTTAAAGGAAGTACATGTTGCAGTTAAGGAAGCCCTCGGTGAAGATTATTATCCAGATAGAGAATTGACTACAGAAGAAATAGTAAATTTTACAGGGATAAAAGCAGAAGATATGGAAACTTTTATAGCAGAATCACCAATGATTAATGTCAGTGTAGATACTTTTATAGCAATTAAGGCAAAGGAAGGGAAGGGAGATATTATAGAGGAAGGTCTAGAGAAATACAGAAAATATCTTATAGAAGATTCCTTCCAATATCCTATGAATATTGCTAAGGTAAACTCCTCTAAAATAGTAAGACATGGAGATTATCTTTTCTTTCTAATGCTTGGGAAATATGATGATAGAGAAGAAGCTACAGATGAAGAAAGACTAGAATTTGCTAAGGCAGAGATACAGATGGTAGAAGATGTCATCAATAAATTTTTTGAATAAATTATAATCTAGTCTGGTTTTATCAGACTAGATATTTTTTAATGGAGGAAACTATGGTTTTTAGTAGTATATTATTTTTATTTTATTTTTTACCAGTTGTTTTAACTATATATTTTATATCACCTAAAAGATATAGGAATTTTATTTTGTTTTTATCAAGTCTTCTATTCTATAGTTGGGGAGAGCCTAAGTATATATGGATTATGCTTTTTTCAACAGTCCTTGATTATACCTGTGGTAGATTAGTTTACTGTTACAAGGATAATAAAGATGTAAATAAAGCAAGGTTATGGTTGGGAGTATCTATATTTACTAATTTAGGGTTATTGGGATTTTTTAAATACTCTGATTTTTTTATATCTAATATAAATAATATTTTTGGTTTTAATATCTCTCTGTTGAACCTTACTTTACCCATAGGAATATCCTTTTATACTTTTCAAACCATGTCCTATACAATAGATGTTTATAGGGGTGATACAAAGGTACAAAATAATATTATTTCCTTTGGTACCTATGTAACTTTATTTCCACAACTTATAGCAGGGCCCATTGTTAGATATCAAACTGTAGCAGAAGAAATAAATAATAGAATAGAGTCCTATGATTTGTTTAGTGAAGGTATAAAGAGGTTTATTCTAGGATTAGGAAAAAAAGTCTTGCTAGCTAATAATATAGGTATTCTTTGGAATAATATATCCAATCTAAATATATCAGATATTCCAGTACTAACTGCTTGGCTTGGTATATTGGGATTTAGTTTTCAAATATATTTTGATTTCTCAGGATATTCAGATATGGCTATTGGACTTGGGAAAATATTTGGGTTTAATTTTTTAGAAAACTTTAATTATCCTTATATGTCTAAAAGCATTACGGAGTTTTGGAGGAGATGGCATATATCTTTAGGTACATGGTTTAGGGAATATCTATATATTCCCTTAGGGGGCAATAGAAAAGGAAGGTTTAAACATATTAGAAATATATTGATAGTTTGGATTTTAACTGGAATATGGCATGGTGCCAGTTGGAACTTTGCTCTATGGGGATTATTTTTTGGAGTTATATTAATTATAGAAAAGCTGTTTATTCTCAATTTATTGGAAAAACTACCTCAATATCTTACAAGAATTTATACTCTATTTTTAGTCCTTATATCTTGGGTAATATTTGCTTTTGACTCAATAAAAGATGGGCTAAATTATATTAAAATTTTATTTGGATTTGGAAGTAAGCATATTTTTAATCATACATCTTTATATCTGCTGTATACAAATATATTATTGTTTCTAATTCTTATAATTGGATCAACAGATATACCTAAAAGATTGTGGAAATATATGAATGATAGATTTAATAATATATCATGGATTGTAGAAAATATATTTTTATTATTGGTACTAGTGTTATCAATAGCCTATTTAGTAGATCAATCCTATAATCCATTTTTATATTTTCGTTTTTAGGAGGATATATATGAAAGAAAAGACAAGAGTTATAATATTTACTACATTAATATTATCTTTATCCATAAGCAATATGTTATCACCTAAAAGGGTGTTTTCAAGTAAGGAAAATAGATATCTTCAGGAGTTTCCAAAGATTAGTTTAGACAATATAATATCTGGTAAGTTTAGTAAAAGTTTTGAAATCTATACAACAGACCAATTTATCTATAGGGATAACTGGATAGGATTAAAAACAATTGCAGATTTGTCTTTATTAAAGAAAGATAATGGCAGAGTTTATTTTGGAAAAGAAGATTATTTATTCGATATGGATAAAAAAGCAGATGAAGGGCAATTAAATAAGAATATACAGAATATCAATATGTTTTTAGATAAAATGAATAAGCATAATATTCCTGTTACTTCTATATTAGTACCTAGTAAGTCTACAGCTCTAAATCATAAATTGCCTTTATATGCACCTGTAATTGATGAAAGCCATATTGTGGATAAATTAGAATCTTCATTTAATGGGAAAATGGAAATAATAAATTTAGTAAAGGTTCTAAATGAAAAATCTAATGAAGATATATATTATAGGACCGATCATCACTGGACTACTAAAGGAGCTTTTTATTCTTATGAATATTATATGAAAGCAATAGGAGAAAATCCATTAAAAGAAGAGGATTTTATAATAAGAACAGTATCAAACCAATTTTTTGGAACTAATTATAGAAAAGCTAATTTTTATTTAGGAAAACCAGATGATATATATATTTATGAGCCAAAAGATAATGTAAAGTATAATATTAAAATTAATAATAAAGAAGAGGTTTATAGCCTTTATGATGAAACCTATTTAATTAAAACCGATAAGTACTCTTATTTTTTAGGTGGAGATAAATCATTAATAGAAATAGAAACATCAGAGAAAAACAAGAAATCTTTATTAGTAATTAAAGATTCCTTTGCAAATAGCTTTATTCCATTTCTTACCAATCATTATGAAAAAATAATAGTTATAGATCCTAGATATTTTAATATGGGCATAGAAGAACTTGTTAAGGAGAAAGAAATTGATGAAGTATTACTTTTGTTTAATATAAAAAATTTTTCTAAAGAAAAAGTCTTATTTGTATTTTAGAAGAATTTTTCTTTAGTATGATTTTAAAGTGACTTAAGAAAATTTAATAAATAGAACCGGAGTTAATAGAGAAGGAACTAGGTCATATAGTTGCTTGCCATTTAGCATGAAAGCATGAGAAAATGACAAATAAAGGTATATGTTTTAGCAATATAGGTATAGATATTAACGATGAAAAATGTTAAAATTTATATTTAGAATCAAATTTAACAAACAATTATCATCATAAGTTGGAGCAGATTTATATCTGTTTCAACTTTTTTAATATATGGAAAATTTAGAGATTAAGAGGAGTTGTTAGATATTATGCCTTTTAGAGTAATGAATATAGCAAATTTTGTAGATGGACTAAGTTGTTTATTTGATATTGTCAGGGTAGTAAATTCTACTAGAAAGAAAGTTGTTTATCAAAATGGAGATGGAAGTACAATAATTCATGGACAAGATTGCTATGAATTTTGGGAGAGAGGGAAGGTGTGTGATAATTGTATATCATCTCAAGCTGTTAGAGAAAAAAGGACTTTTACTAAAGTTGAATACAAAGGTGATGGAGTATATATGGTGATGGCAGCTCCTATTAAATTTGGAGATGAGCTATATGTTTTAGAGTTACTTAAAGATATTACTGAAACGGGAATTGTAACAGGGCTTAGTGGATTGAGTAGTAAGGAAACTAATGATATAATAATCAAACTTAATGAGAAGGCTATAAGAGATGATTTAACAGGTGTATATAATAGAAGGTATATAAATCAAAGGCTTCCCATTGATATTGACTATGCGATGAAACATAAAGAGAAACTAGCAGTTGCAATGGTAGATATAGATTTTTTTAAAGGGATAAATGATTCTTATGGCCATACTGCTGGTGACTTAGTATTAAAAGAATTATCTAGTACTATAATTTCTATAATCAGAAGTAATTATGACTGGGTGGCAAGATTCGGGGGAGATGAATTCTTTATTGTATTAAAAGATTTTGATGAGGAATTAGCTATGGAAGTTATGGGAAAAATTAAAAATGCCGTAGAAAATATGGTGATTAGATTTGATAATCATAGGCTTAATATAACTATAAGTATTGGTTTCTGTGTAGTGGATCCTGGGACTAAGAATTTTGATGAAATCATTTATGAAATTGATACAAATTTGAAGAAAGCAAAAAAAGGTTCTAAAAATAGGATTGTAGCATCTTAATCTTTTAAGGATAAAAAATTAAAATGTGGTGGGGTGGGGAAATGGAATTCTCTTATGAATTAGTAAGGGGCAATATAGGAGTTCCTATAAAGGTATTTATACATTCTGTGAATAATTTGAAGATGCACTGGCATAGGGAAATGGAAATACTATTAGTTTTACAGGGTTCTATTAATGTTGGAATTGGAGCGAATCAATATTTGCTTAGGGAAAACGATTTTCTTTTAATTAACTGTAATGAGGTTCATAATACAAGCAGAACAAAGGAAGATAATATAGTATTGGCATTACAGATTGAAATTGAATATTTTGATAAATATTTTAGAGGGTTTAGCAAGAGAATATTTGACTGTAAATCTTTTATATATGGAGAAGAGGAGCAGGGAAGATTTGACATTATTAGACATCATTTAGCTAAAATAGTATGGGAATTAAATAAGATGAAGGAGGGGCATCAATTTATAATAGGTTCAGAGATTCTTTTACTGGCTAACCATATTGTCAATAATTTTGATAGTTATATTCTTGAAGATGATAAATTTGAAGCCGTCAATAAGGATGTGTTTAGATTTAATAGTATTATAGCTTATATAGATGAAAATTTAGAAAAAGGAGTAACTCTTAAGGATATAGCGGATAATGAAAATCTTAGTATTTATTATTTATCCCATTATATTAAAGATACAATGGGAATATCATTTCAAGAATATTTGAATATTAAAAGATTAGATAAAGCAATAGATTTACTTGTAAGAACTGATAAAACAATAACAGAAATAGCATTTGAAAGCGGATTCCCTAGTACTAAATCTTTAAATAATCTTATTAAAAGAGTCTATAACTGTTCTCCAACTCAATATAGGGAAAAGCAAAAAATAGTTTCTAAGGAAAAATATGATTTAGCTGGAGATAAGGAAAAAATAAGGAGTAATACCTATTTAGATGTAAATAGAACTGAAGCTTTTTCAAAACTATATAGATATTTAACAACTGATTCATTAAATGAAAAAAATGTATATTCTAGTACTAAAGAAGTTATAAATGTAGATATAAACAAAGAAGGAATTATTCATGACTTCTATTGGAAAAAATTGACCACCTTTGGAAGAGCAGCAGAAGGGCTAAGGAATGAATGGCAGAACCAGTTAAGAGAAATTCAATCTGAAATCGGGTTTGAGCATATTAGATTTCATGGAATATTTTCAGATGAAATGATGATATATAATATTGATGATTCTGGAAATATTATTTATAATTGGTCATATGTAGATGAACTATTTGACTTTTTTAAGGAAGTTAATATTAAACCTTTTATAGAATTGGGATTTATGCCATCTGAAATAAGAAAATCTGATGAAACTATGTTTTGGTGGAAAGCAAATATATCTGGACCAAAAGATATTGGTTTATGGACAGATTTAGTTAAAGAATTTATAAAACATTGTATAAATCGGTATGGGTTAAAAGAAGTAGAATCTTGGCACTTTGAGGTTTGGAATGAGCCTGATTTAGAACGGGTTTTTTGGATTGGAGGAAAAGAAGAATATTTTAAGCTTTATAAAGAGACTACATTGGCTATTAAATCTGTTTCCAACAAACTAAAAGTTGGGGGACCGTCTATTACTTATCAAGTTCTGAAAGAAGGAACATGGTTTGAAGACTTCTTAATATATTGCAATATTAATATGATACCCTTAGACTTTATATCTTTTCATATTTATCCTGAAGATTTTTTGGTAAATGAAAAAGTAGAAAAGATGATGGCAGAATTAAAGGAAGAGGTAGAGCCTTCGAAATTAATGGAAGAATACCAATTACTAAAAAGAATTTATTTTGGTAAAAATCATACATTTGAAACTATAAAATATGCTGGTGATAAGATAGAAGAATTTTTATCCTATAAACCTGAAATCCATATAACTGAATGGAATACTTCATCATGCTGTAGAAATCCCATTAATGACACATGTTTTGTTTCTAATTTTATTATTAAAAATATTTTAGATAACATAGGTAATGTGGATTCTCTTGGTTATTGGACATTTACAGATATAATGGAAGAAACAAAGGCTGGGATATCTCATTTTCATGGTGGATTTGGATTAATAAATAAAGATGGATTAAAGAAAGCATCATATTTTGCATATTACTTATTATCTAAGTTGGGGAATTATATTATAGAACGAGGGGAAGATTATATAGTCACTAAAGACAATAATGATATTCAGATTTTGGTTTATAATTTTGCATATTTTGATGAATTTTTTATTAAAGGAGATACATCGGCATTAAGTGATATTGAAAGGTATTCCGTATATGAAAGTAAGGAATTAAAAACAGTAGAGGTTAATGTATTAGGCCTTTCTGGACATTATAAGGTTATAAGATATTATTTAAATAGGGATAATGGTTCAGCATTTGATGAATGGGTAAAAATGGGGAATCCTGAGAATATGACTAAAGAAGAAATTAATTATTTAAAGGGAAGAGCAAGACCAGGAATGGTAGTAGAATATGTAGAAATAGATGAAGAGTATTCAGAGAATTTATATATTTCAGTCCATGGAGCAGAGGTTTTAATATTTGAAAAGCAAATATAGGTATAAAAACTTAAATTTAAATATGTTTTTATTAAACAGGCTATATTTTAAAGTATAGTCTGTTTAATTTTATAACAATTAGCAAAAAAAGGAATAAGTTTTATCAAAATTAGCATATATATGTGACTTAGTATGAATTATAATAATATATTAGCAGCAAATATATAAGAAAGGAGGAAAGAATGTTGAAGATATTTTACAAGAAAACTAAATATAGCATAATAATGATGGTGATTTTAGCTATGCTTCTTCAAATCGTTGGACCTATATTGTCTAGCTATGCTTTTGCTGAGGAGGTGATGGAGGAAGGAGAAGTAACACCTGATGAATTAACAACTCTAGGAAATGTAGAAGAACCTGATGAAGCGATGCCTACAGAAGATGTGGAAGAAGCTAAAGAAGATGAAGTAGAGGAAGATGAAAAAGGAATATTGGGAACTCCGGAAGATGGAAACTCTGAGGTAATAGATGGAGAGGATAAGGACATGGAATTAACAGGGGAGGAGCCTGATGACAGTCTAACTGAAGATGGTGGAGAAGTCACAGTGATCTCACAAGAAGAGCCGGTTCAAGTTTTAGATGAAGAGGTGGGAAATGGAGAAGAACTTTCATATAAAATTATCAGTGATGTTAAGTTAACTTATCCAAATGGCACTCTCCTTGAAGGATATGTAGATCCAAAAGCTTTGGTAAAACTTGAATATGCTTGGAAAATCGAAGATAGCTGGGATGTGAAAAATGGAGATTATACTATAATTAAGATACCAGAGGAATTTAATTTAGGAGAAAATGATTTTGATGGTGAACTTGATGGATATGGTAAATGGTTTGTAGATGTGAAAAAAAGAGAATTAAAACTAGTTTTTAGTAATTTGCCAGATCAACGTTCCAATGTAAGTGGAACAGTGGAGCTTGAGTTAAATCTTAGATTGGATCAGATAAAGGTAGAGGTACCATATGAATTAGAGATACCTATATCTGGAAAAACCGAGAAGTTTACAATAAGAACTAAACCAAAGAATGGTTCTTCTATTAAAAAGGAAGGTAAGCAAGATTCTAGTAACCCAAATATACTAACTTGGACTATAGACATAAATACTACATTGGATACAGTTGAGGAAACTATTGTCACAGACCAAATAGATACTAGATTGAAATATGTTGATAAATCTATGAAGATATATGAGTTAAAGATATATTCAGACGGAAGTATTCAAAAGGGTGACGAAGTGAAGAGTGGCTATAGTGTAAATTATGCTAAAGACACAAATGAACTTAAAATCAAATTTGAAGATGGTATCAAGAAGGCCTATAAGATAGTCTATGATACTGAAATAGATATGGAAAAATTAGATACATCTAAAACCGAATTTGAGTATAAAAATAAAGCTACTTTCAATAACAAATCTGTCAGTGCAACAGTACCTGTAACTAGAGAGCCTTTGATAAAAAAGGAAGGGGAAGAAAACCAAGAATTTAATGCTGATGAGATTACTTGGAAGATATACGTTAATAAATCCTTGTATAATTTAAAAGGGGTTAAGGTAAAGGATAAAATCCCTGATGGATTAATACTAAAAGGAGATATAAAGGTTCTTGACTCTAAAGGATCTCCATTATCTGAAGAAGAATATGAAAGAACTTTTGATCCAGATGGATTACCTATAGAATTTACCATAGTTCTTGGAGATATTGATAAAGAATATGTAATAGAGTATACTACAAAAATAGATCCAGAGTATCTAAAAAATAATAAAGATTCCATAACATTTACAAATAAAGCAAAACTTACTCAAAATGGTAAAGAAGGCGAAATTCCAGCAGGAAAGACAGTAACCGTTAAAAAAGGTAGGCTTATCAATAAAAAAGGAACACCTAGCATAAGCTATGATGAAGCCAAGTATATTGACTGGGAAATAGATGTAAATCTAGCTGAGTTAGATCTAGGTACAAAAATCGTAAGTGATGTAATGGGTGAAGGCCTAAAGTTAGATACTACAGTGCCAATTACAATAGTTGAGCTAGATGTTTCTGAAAAAGGAATCATTACTGAGAAATCAGGGAGTTTCAATGGATTTAATATAGATTATAAAGAAGGTAAAAGTCCAGAAGTAGAGCCTATCACTAAATTCGATATATTATTCCAAGAGTCTATCACTAAGGCTTATAGAATAAAATATCGTTCTATCATTACGGATAGGGATCAAAAGATATTTGAGAATAAAGGTACTATTGATGGAATAGTAGGTGAAGGGAAAACTGGGGATGGCAATGTTCAGCCAGGAATAGATAACTATTTCTATAAAGGAAGCGTAGGAGTAAATTATGAAACAAAAGAATTAGGCTGGGAAATTAGGATTAATCCAATAAAAGAAGGAATAACTGGACTTGAAATTACAGATGACTTTACTGATGGAATGATGATGACGGAAGAACAGTTTAAGAATATAGAGGTAACTAGAGCAGGGGTAAAATTTACTGAGTTTACTACAGAAGAAAAGAAGGATAAAGATAATAAGAAAATCAAAGGTTTTACACTTAAATTTAATGATACCCATGTAGTAAATCAAGCTGAATATATCATAACTTATCAAACGCAAATTGATCCAGATATTCATTCAAATAAAGATAATTTTAAAGTTTTAACCTATAAAAATGGTGCTAAATTTACTTGGACTGACAAAACTGGTGAAGAATTAATTAAAGAAGCTGCTCCAGATATTGATCCAATTGCCAAGACAAATGGAAATAAAATAGGAACGTTAGATGCTTCAAAGAAACAAATTCATTGGGAAATAAATCTAAATTATCTTTCCAAGAATATGAAAAATCTTGTAGTTGAAGATGATATGACAGGAAACCAAGAGCTTATACCAGGTTCAGTTAAAGTGTATAAATATACAGTAGAGTCAAATGGAAAGATGTCTGATAACATTGAACTAACAGATGAAGAGAAGGCAAAAATTTCCATAGAAGAAGACCCCAAAGGAAAGAGCTTTAAAGCGACATTTCCTGAAGAAATAGACTCTCCATATAGAATCGAATATTCTACAAAATTTGTGGGTATATCACAAACAGAATATAAAAATACAGCAAAAACAAATTATGGTGATTATGGTGCAAAAGTTGATTATAATGATGGAGATAAATTTGTATTTAAGGATGGTACTATAAATGGTCAAAAAGATATAGACTGGTATATCCTTATCAACAAAAGTCAATCTACAATTTCACAGATTACTCTAACAGATATTCTGAGTGAGGGGTTAGAATTTGTAGAAAAAAGTTTTGAATTATTCAAGGGTGGCAGTATAGAGAATGATAAAATTATTCCCGGTAAGGATGCTAGTGTTAAGTTTGATGATTACTTTGAAATTAAATTACATCCTAAGACATTAGCAACTGATCCGCAAGTATTTGATATTATATCTAAAAAAGAAATTGACTCAACTTATACTATCAAATATAGAACCAATATAATAAAAGAGGAAATTTTAGATCAAAAGTTGACTAATGAAGTAACCTTTAAAGGTACGGGAGTAGATAAAGGAAAAAGAGAGGACACTAAAATAATACCTGCTACTTTTGTTACTGGTAAAGGATCAGGAAAAGGTGAAGTAGGAAAGTTTAAAATAATTAAGGTTGATGGGAATGACAGTAATAGAAAACTTTCAGGGGCAAGATTTAAACTTACTAGAAATATCGAGGGAAATATTAAAGAATTAGGTGAAGTGATTACTGATGGAAATGGAGAGTTTTTATCACCTAGTCTAAAATATGCAACTTATATCTTAAATGAAATAGAAGCACCTACAGGATATCAGTTAGATAGTAAAGATATAACTGTAGTTGTAGATAAAAAGTATACTGAAGAAATAAAAGAAGTAGAGGTTAAGAACTGTGAACTAGCAGCTATAAGAATCATTAAAATAGATAGTAAAACTGCAGAAAAGAAACTATCAGGTGCAAAATTTGCTATCAAAGATTCTGCTGGGGAAATTGTGAAAACCATAACTACTGATGCAGATGGAATAGCATTGGCTGAAGGCTTACCATTTGGAACCTATACAGTAGTTGAAACTAATGCTCCATGGGGGTATAAACTAGATAATACAGTGCATACAGTAACTATATCCAGTGAACAGGTAGATGGTAAGGTTATTCTTATAAAAGAACTAACTTTAATAAATGAAAAAACACCACCAGCACCGCAACCAACCAAAGGTAGTATTAAACTTAAAAAAACAGATAAAGATGATTCAACCAAGGTACTATCTGGAGCAGAGTTTGAAGTTATAAACTCTAAGGGCGAAGTAGTGGCTATATTGGTGACAGATTCCAATGGGACTGCAGCAATAAATGACCTACCATTAGGTGAATACAAAGTGGTAGAAATAAAAGCACCAAAGGATTATGAACTAAATTCCAAGGAATATAAGGCTAAACTGGACACTGATGGTCAAGAAATATTGCTTACAGTAGAAAACAAACAAAAACCAACAGATCCAAAACCAGAACCAGATCCTAAGGAGCCTAAAGATCCAAAGGATAAAGATAAAGATCCAAAGCCAAAGCCAGATCCAGAAAAACCAGTAGAACCCGAGAAACCAGTAGACCCAGAAAAGCCTACGGATCCAGAGAAACCAACTGTCCAAGAAAAACCAACGGATCCAGAGAAACCTACTGAACCAGAGAAACCAACAGTAGTTACTCCACCTGAGAATGGAACAGTTGAGTTTGATGAAAATGGTAAATGGAAATACACTCCAAAATCAGGATTTGTGGGTAAGGATAAATTTATAATAAAACATCCAGACGGAACAGAAGAATTAATAGAAATAGACATAGAAACTCCATTAGGAGGTATAGAATCGGGAACAGAAATAGAAACTCAAACCTTACCAAAGACAGGACAATTAAATTCAATATTATTCTATTTTGCAGGATTATTCTTCATAGCAGTAGGGATAATCATAAGAAAGAAAATAGTTTAATTTAAAAAGGCGGGAGGAAACTTCTGCCTTTTTATGTATAAAAAAGTTTAAAACAGGAAAATAATGGTATATAATAAATATAAGATAATATAAAAGATAAATTTGTAATGATACCTAATGACTATACAATAGTTGGAATAATATGGTATAATATAAGAAATAAATATATTTTATTGGTGCTTTCCACCGATAAAGGCAAATTTAGTGAAAACTAAAGACGCAAAACTAAAGGGCCTTCCTTAGAGATAAGATGGCAGCCAGTTACCGAAAGGAGAGTTTTTTATGTCAAAAAAACGTAGAATTATATCTTTATTGACTATGATTTTAACTTTATTCACGTTATCAGTTAATGGGCAAGCTACAAGTGCTTATATTGATAAATCTAAAGTAGATAATGGAGTAATAAATGTTAACTATAATAGCAGTAAAAGTGTAGCAGTTAGAGTTAGTAAAGGAAATACAAATTATGATTATATATTAAATGGTAACAATACTATACCTCTACAATCTGGAGATGGAGATTATATTATTTCTATACTTGAAAATGTAGAAGGTAAAAAATTTAAACAAATTGCTAAAGAAACCGTTACATTAAAAGCATTAAATCCAAATGAAGTATATTTACAATCCATTCAAATGATTAATTGGAATAACGAGATGAATGCTATAAAAAAAGCAAAAGAATTGACTAAAAATGCTAAAAATGATAAAGAAAAGGCGACAGCTATTTATAACTATATTGTAAATACTATAAGCTATGATAATGATAAAGCAAGTAGGACAAGTTCAAACTATATACCAAATATAGATAGTACATTAAAAGCACAAAAAGGAATATGTTATGATTATGCTTCCCTAACAGCTTCTATGCTTAGGTCAGTAAATGTACCTACTAAATTAATCATGGGATATAAAAATGATATTAAAGAATATCATGCATGGAATCAGGTATATCTACAAGATACTAATGAGTGGATTACCATAGATACCACTTATGACGCGGGACTTAAAAATGGAAATACAAAAGTTACGATGATAAAAGATATAAAAGAATATAAAATTGAAAAACAATATTAAAATAGCAAGGTTATTCCTTGCTATTTTAATATTTATAAGGTTAAGAATGATTGAAACAGGGTATCTATAACAATGAATCTTCCATTATATTCGGATATAATTTAGTCATAAGAATATCTACTAATATATGAAGCAAGTTATAAATTTATATTTTGAAAGGAGCCCAAATATGTTTGTATTAAAAAAATCAAGACCCTGTCACGAGGCTGAATGTATTATATCCCATATTGAAAATATAATTTCGGGAAAAGAATCCATAGAGCCAACGGTGGATTATCCAATTCACCAAAGATTGTTAAAAGCTATAAATTCCCTATTAAATAATGAAAAGCAAATGGCTGTTTCTGCTAAAGATATTTTAGATGTAGCAGCTTCAATTAGCGATTTTGATATGAATATGGCTTATATAGCTGAAAATTTAGTTGAGTTTTCTAACGAGATGGCTAGCCTGAGTGAATCCAATGTTGCCATAGTTCAAGAAACAAATGCTAGTATGAATGAAGTCAATGAAACAATAAATGATGCCACAAATATTCTCTCTGATTTATCAATGCAGTCTGGAAAACTGTTGAATAGTAATCATGATGGTCTTACACAACTAGTGGAAGTAGTGGAACTTAAAGAAAATGTAATGAATGATGCTCATGAAATGAAACAACAAATAGATAAGCTAGTTGAAATGACTAATAAAATCTATGAGATAGTAGAGGGAGTAAGTAAAATAGCAGATCAGACTAATTTATTAGCATTAAATGCATCTATTGAAGCAGCAAGAGCGGGAGAACATGGTAGAGGATTTGCAGTAGTTGCAGAAGAGATTCGAAAATTGGCAGATGATACCAAGAGGAATTTAGACGGTATGAATTTATTTGTTGGAAATATTCAAAGAACAGCTAATGATGGAAAGAATAGTATGGATAATACAATAAATTCTACAGAGAAAATGAGTTCACAAATAGATAGTGTCAAGGGCACAATCGAAGAAAATGTTGAAATGCTAAATCATTCTTTAGAAGATATAAAAGAAATAACTTCTTCTATGAAAGGAATTAAAATTGCTGCTAACGAAATAAATGCAGCCATGGATGCTTCTAGCAGAGATGCTGAAGAACTAAGCTCAATGACAATTAAAATCAATGAGTATGCTTTAAAAAGTAAGGATTATGCAACTACAATAGCCAATATAGATAATAAATTGTCTACAACGACTAAGGATATGATGCATGCTTTATCTGGAGGTAAAAATGCATTAAATAATGAAGAAATATTAAATATAGTAAATAATGCTTTAAATTCTCATCAAAACTGGATAGGAAAACTTAGTGGAATGGTGGAAGATATGGAAGTTTTGCCGATACAAACCGATGGCAATAGATGTGCATTTGGCCATTATTACAATAGTATTATAGTTAGTGATCCAAGAATAAAAGACATATGGAAAGAAATAGATAGTATTCATCATGAGTTCCATAGTAGAGGTGATGATGTAATAAAAGCAATAAGAGATGAAGATAAAGATGGAGCTTTAATGTACTTAAATGAAGCTAGAAATAGAAGTAAAGAAATGACTAATATTTTAAATAATATTAAATCTATTATATCTGAGGAGTAGTAAAAATAAATATAAAAAGCAAGGATAAGTCCTTGCTTTTTATATTCCTTCAATATTATTGAGGATTTAGAATATGAAATCAAAACCATTGATAAGGTAATTTGATATTCAATATAGTATAAAATAAAAAATCAACTAAAGAAAACTCGGATTTTGTCGAACATATTAATAAACAAACAAATTAACTTTAAGTTAATTGTAATTATGATACTTTTTAGAGTTTTAATATGGATAAGAATGTATTATAATCCACAATTGATAAAAAAGAAAACTAAGGAGAATGATGTGTGGAAATGTTAAAAAATATTAAAGTAAGAGTTAAATTTTTGATTGCATTTTTAATTATAATATTAATATCAGCTGGTTCGAATTATTTATCTTTAAGTAAATTAAAGGTAATAAATGATAATGAAAAAATAAGTGATCATAATGTAGAAGAGTTGGTAAGATTAGCTAATTTGGAGAAAAATTTATTGGAAGTTCGAGGTGATCTACAAGCTATAGCATATAATATAGATTCTCAAGCAAATGAGAATTATTTTAAAAATATTAAGTCATTATTTAATGATAGTGATAGATTAATTTCAGAATATGAAAATAGTGAATTTGATTATCTTGAAGGAGAAGAAAAAGTTTTTAATGTTTTAAAAACCAACTATAATCAGTATAAGGTAAATGCAGAATCTATAATTGAATCAAGGAAATCAGGAAAAGATGAAATTGCTCAGCAACAATATGGGAAGAGTATACAAACTAAAGATATAGTAATAAATGAGCTGCATAAAATAACGAACATGAATCAAAATAGTTCTGAAGAAATTAAGATAAAAAACCAAGAAATTTTTAATAATTCTAGACATATGGCTAATATAATACTTATTATTTCTTTAATTATAACTATTGTTATGGGCATATATATGTCAGAAAGTGTAGTAACCGTACTAAAGAGAATACAAAATTATTCAGAAGCTTTAGCAAACTATGATCTTACTCAAGATATTAATGACAATAGAAAAGATGAGTTTGGAATTACAATAAGAGCTATCAAAGATATACAAGATAATTTGAAAGATCTTATCAGAATTGTAATAGATAAATCACAGGATTTAAGTGCCTCAAGTCAAGAACTTTCAGCTACAATTGAAGAGCTTAATGTAAAGTTCATTGAAATAAATGATTCTACAACAGGAATAGCACAAGGAGTGCAAGATGCAAGTGCTGCAACTGAAGAAATGTCGGCTTCTTTGGAAGAAGTAACTTCAAGAATGGAGATGCTTGCTTCAAGTGCTTCTGATGGTAATGATAAGTCATATGAAATAAAAGATAAAGCTATAAAAACTAAAAATATAAGTGGTGAATCTAGAGATTTGGCTATAAGATTATATAATGAAAAGGAAAGAAGTATTTTAAAGGCAATTGAAGATGTTAAGGTAGTAGAAGAAATACAAAACATGGCAGAAATAATATCAGCCATTGCCGAGCAGACAAATTTATTGGCTTTAAATGCAGCTATAGAAGCAGCTAGGGCAGGTGAGAATGGTAGGGGATTTGCAGTAGTTGTAGAAGAAGTAAGAAAATTAGCAGAACAATCATCAGAAACTGTTCAAATAATAGAAAGTACAATTTTAAAGGTTCAGGAAGCTACTAAAAACTTATCCGATAATGCTAAAGAAGTATTAGAATTTATGGATGATACAGTAATGAAAGATTATGATGCATTTTTTACTACATTGGATAACAATGTAGAGGATTCAAACTTTATAAGTGATATGTCTGGGGATATTGCCTCAATGGCACAAGAAATAACAGCTACTATGAATGAATTAAGTCAAGTAGTAGAAAGTTTAGCTAAAAATTCTGAGGTTTCAAGTGATAATACAGTATATATATCTGAAGGGATGGATGAAATAGCATTAGGAACAGACCAGATATCTATTGCTGCCGTAAGTCAAGCTGAATTAGCAGAAAGTCTCAATGACATGGTAACGAAGTTTAAAATATCCTAAGGATTACGTAGCTACAACAGCTAATAAGATACTGTAACGACTAAGGATATGGAAGTTTTACCAATACAAACTGATGGCAATAGATGCGAATTTGATCATTATTACATTAGTGATTCAAGAATAAAAGACATATGGAAAGAAATAGATAGTATTTACTGTAGAGGTGATGATATAATAAAAGCAAGGACAAGTCCTTGCTTTTTTCTATTCCTTAGATATATTATTTTTCCTTTTCTTTATAAATCTCCATACTAAATAAGCTAAGATTCCTATAATCAAGCCATAAGGAAGGAAATATATAAAAGATATAATAAGATTTTCAACATTGTCAGTGAAAAAATACATTGAATTCTTAAAGGCGTTTCCTATCTTAGTCCAGAATGGAGTTTTTATATTTTCGCTAGGGATTAGTTTTGCTACCTCTTCAAGCTGAAATTGAACAGTACTATAATTCACTTTATCATCCATATCCATTATATTAGCAGTTAAATTTTCTTTTTCGTAGATTATATTACTTAACTGGTCTTCAAGGGCTATGATATCTTCCATCTTTTCAGCTTTCTTTAGTAAGTCGAGTATTCTTCCTTCTTTAATTTCTAAAACTCTTAATCTAGACTTGGTATCTTTATATTGTTTAGTAATATCTGCTTTAGAAGTATTTTCGGAGATAATATTTCCAATTTCTTTTAAATCTATAACAAACTGATTTAAATTTTCCTTTGGAATTCTTATAGTATATTCAGAGTATTTGAGTCTAGCAGAATTATAATAATTATTATGAAAGATATTAGAGTTCTCAACATATCCTTTATGTTTTTCTATAATTGCAGTTAGTTTATTAGTAGTATCTACAAATTCTTTAGTTTGCATAGAAATTGATATTGTAGTAATAATCTTTTCAGGTTCCGTTGTACCATATTGCCCTTTAGATTCTTCATTTTCATTATTATCCATTTCCCGCCATTGTTCAGTTGGAGGCATATCTTCAGTAGCCATATCATATGACTCAGATTTTTTTGCACCGCAACCTGAAAATATTAAAGAAAAAGATAAAATTAAACTTACTATAAAAAATAACTTTTTATTTTTCACCATTATCATCTCCTTTTACTAAATTATACAATAATTTGATAAATAAGGAGATACAAAACAGTTACAATATAATATTTAGATAATTTAAAAAATAACTAAATATATAATTGACAAATAAGAAAAACAAGAATATAATAAATATTGGAACAGTGTTCCAATATTTAGATTGCGAAGGGTGATAAAATGTCAGAAACAATTGTTGCTGTTGATCGTGCCCTAGATGTATTACTTTTATTATACAACAATGGACAAGAAATAGGAGTATCTGAGATTGGTAGGGAATTGGGACTCCATAAAAGTACAGTACATAGAACCTTAGCCACATTGGAAAATAAAGGATTTGTACATCAAAATAGGGAGAATGGTAAATACTGGCTTGGCACGAAGATATACGCCATGGGTTTAAGAGTTGGAGAAAAACTATCATTAGTTGACATTATTAGACCCTATGCAAAGGAATTATTTGATGAATTCCAAGAGGTTGTTAACGTATCAATATTAGATAAAGACTCACATGATGGATATAAAACCATTATAATACTAAAAGAAGTAGATACCAATAAGGTGCTATCAGTTAATCCAAATATCGGATCTAGTTCTGATGCACATGCTTCATCAGTTGGTAAATGTCTACTTGCATTTTCCAAGGATATAGATTTTAATAAGATTTCAAATAATCATTTAAAAAAGCATACGGAGAATACATTATCTAATAAGGATGAACTAATAAAGGAATTGAAAAAGGTAAAAGAAGATGGCTATGCTATTGACGATGAAGAACAGGAATTAGGACTATATTGTATTGGAGCTCCTATTTTAGATAAGAATGGCGATGCAATTGCGGCCATTAGTATGTCAGGGCCTACTGCTAGAATGAAAAGACAAGATATAAATGATAAGATATTAAAGGTAGTAGAAACAGCAAAAGAAATTAGTCTTGCTACAAGACAATTAAGATAAAATCAGGTGGTATAAAAATACCATCTGATTATACAAAAGATAAATTTATTTTTTATTTAACTATTTTTCGGAACGGTGTTCTAATTTAACAAGGGGAACCATTCCTTTTTGCTTACGTAATTTTCGGAACGGCGTTCTAATATAAGAGAGTTATTAAATAAAAGGCAATCAAAGTGATAGGAGGAAGGTTATGGGAACTTGTGAGGAAAAGATACAACCAAGCTTTGGAATTTCTTTATTTACGCTTATATCAGTAATTCTAATTCTTGTTGTAGGTATTACTGTATTTAAGGCTGATATTCATGCCCTATTACTTATTTCACTTAGTTTTAGCTGCATAGTTTCTTTTAGATTAGGATATAGCTTTGATAATCTTATGGAGGGAATGGAAAGAAGCTTAACGGAGATTTTGCCAGCTATGATGATATTTATACTTATTGGTGTAATCATAGGATCATGGATTATGGCAGGTACTGTTCCAGCAATAATTTACTATGGACTTAAGATATTAACTCCATTATGGTTTTTACCTGTGGGGCTGTTGCTTTGTAGTTTAACTTCTATAGCTACAGGAAGTTCTTGGGGGACAGTTGGTACTGTAGGTATAGCCTTAATGGGTGTAGGAAATGGGTTGGGAATTCCAGCTCATATTACAGCTGGAATGATAGTTTCAGGAGCTTATTTTGGAGATAAAATGTCAACTATATCTGATACCACAAATTTAGCAGCAGCTGCTGCAGGCACTAATTTATATGAACATGTTAAGTCCATGTCATATACTACTACACCAGCATATATAATAACATTGATTTTATATACTTTAATTGGATTTAAATATTCAAAGGGTAGTGTAAATAAAGAAGAAGTTGATTTAATAGTAAATACTTTAGGAACAAACTTTAATATGAATCCGATTATATTTTTACCTATGATAGTATTATTTACTCTCAATATAAAGAGGGCATCAGCAGTACCTTCTATGATAATAGGAGCTGCAGCTGCAGTTGTCATAGCTATTGTCTTTCAAAAAGCAACTATAAATGCTGCACTTCTTTCACTGAATTATGGATATTCGGGAAATACTGGAGTTGAAATAGTAGACAAGCTTTTAAATAGGGGAGGTATCCAAGAGATGATGTGGACATTTTCCTTAGCATTTATAGCAATATCGTTGGGTGGAGTTTTACAGCAAGTTGGTTTTCTAGATAGGTTAATAAAAGGATTTATTGGGAATGTAAACAACCCTGGAATATTAGCATTAATAGTTATATCAACTACTACCCTTGGAATAGCAGCAATGGGAGAAGTGTATTTGAGTATAATACTCAATGGGAATTTATATAGAGAAGAATTTAAAAAGAAAGGTCTAAAGCCAAATATGCTCAGTAGGCTTCTAGAAGAAGGTGGAACTCTGATGGAGATATTTATTCCTTGGTCAACAGGAGGAGCATTTGTTGCAGCCACACTTGGGGTAGAAAATTTTAAAATAGCACCTTATGCTCTACTAAGTATTATAAATCCAATTTTATCAATAGTTTTCTCTTTCTTAGGTATATACGTGTTGTGGGAAAGTAAGCCAATAAAGAAAATAATTAGATTAAAGAAAAAAACTGTTTAAAATGAATTTAAATTATGAAGGAGGCAAGTATGAACATTTTAGTTATTAACCCTGGTGGGACTTCAACGAAGATATCTGTGTTTAAAGGAAAAGAAGAAGTATTTAAGAAAAACATATCTCATACTCAAGCAGATTTAAATGACTATAATACTGTATTTGAACAATATGAGTATAGAAAAAGACTGATAATTAATACTTTAAAGGAAAACAACTTTCCTATTGAAACATTTCATTGTGTAGTAGGCAGAGGGGGACTTATGAAACCAATAGCTGGTGGTACATATGCAGTGAATGACAGAATGATAGAAGACCTTCGAAATGCCATAAATGGAGAACATGCTTCTAATCTAGGTTCAGTATTAGCTAAGAATATTGGAGATGAAATAGGAGTACCTTCATTTGTAGTTGACCCAGTCTCTGTAGATGAATTTCAAGATATATCAAGAATTACTGGTTTATCCGATATTGAGAAAGCAAGTTGGCTCCATTCTTTAAATCATAAAGCAGTTTGTAGAAAATCTGCTGAAAAGATGGGCGGAAAGTATGAGGATTATAATTTTATAGTTGCACACTTAGGCTCAGGTATATCCATAGTAGCTCATAGTAATGGAAAAATGATAGACGGAAGTGGTGGTAGATCAGATGGTCCATTTTCACCAGAGAGAAGTGGTGGAATACTCACTTATCCATTAATTAAATTATGTTATTCAGGAAAATATACCGAATCCGAAATGATAAATAAAGTTAGTAACATTGGTGGTATGTATGATTATTTAGGTACAAAAGATATGATTGAAATAGAAGAAAGAATAAAGAGTGGAGATGCAAAGGCTAAACTAATCATGGATTCATTTATATACCAGGTATCTAAGGAAATCGCTATGTATGGCGCTTCACTATATGGTAAGGTGGACAAGATTATCCTAACTGGTGGAATAGCTCATTCAGAACTGATTACATCAGAGGTAACTAAGAGAGTTTCTTATCTAGCACCTGTAGAAATTATACCAGGAGAAATGGAAATGGAAGCCTTAGCTCTAGGAGCTTTAAGAGTATTAAGTGGTCAAGAAGATGAAAAAATCTACAAATAATAGGAGGTGTATTTGTGATAAAAAATTTTAATAATTTAATCCAAAAGGTGAAAGAAGTAGAAAAATCTACAGTATGTGTGGCTGCAGCTGATGATGAGGAAGTATTAAAGGCAGTAAAAATTGCTACAGATATTGGATTCATTGATTCTATATTAGTAGGAGATAAGGAAAAAATTGAAGCAATAATAAAAAATATAGGATTAAGAGATTATAAAATAGTACATAAGGAAAGTTCTGAAGAAGCAGCCTTAGAAGCAGTAAAAATTGTAAAGTCAGGTAAGGCTAATGTACTTATGAAAGGCCTTGTAAATACCAGTGTATATATGAGAGCTGTTCTAAATAGAGAGAATGGACTAAGAACAGGTAGATTATTGTCATTACTTGCTGTATATGAATTACCGGGATACCATAAATTACTTTATTGTACTGATAGTGGAGTAAATGTTAGTCCAACTTTGGAACAAAAAAAGGATATATTGACTAATGCATTACTAGCTTTACAAGGTATAGGAATGGACATGCCTAAGGTAGCTTGTTTAGCGGCTAATGAAATGGTAGACCCTAAAATATCCTCAACTGTAGATGCAAAGGCTCTTGTAGAGATGGTTGAAAATGATGAAATACCAAAATGTATTATAGAAGGACCTATTGCCTTTGATGTGGCATTTGACTCTCATGCTGCAGAGCATAAGGGAATTAATAGTAGAATTTCAGGAGATGTGGATTTATTAGTATTTCCAAATATGGAAACTGGAAATGCATTAGGTAAGTCTTGGCTACATTTTAATAAGGCAAAATGGGCTGGAATAATTCTTGGAGCATCCAACCCAGTGGTACTTGGTTCAAGGTCAGATACTGCAGAGATAAAAGTAAATTCAATAGCTCTAGCGTGTTTGGCTTCAAATATAAAATAATTAGGAGGTAGTAAAAATGAAATTTGCTAATCGTATGGAGGTATTAAAACCTTCAGATATTCGTGAAGCTATGAAGTTGATTGCTGCAAATCCTGGAACTATTTCTTTTGCCGGAGGATTACCTGATCCTAATCTTTTTCCAGCAGAAGCAATGAGAGAGGCAACAGATAAAATATTAAGGGAAAACCCTGAAGTTGCCCTACAATATGGACTTACTCTAGGAAGAGTATCTCTAAGGGAAAAAATAGTTGGTCTTATGGCGAGAGAAGGAGTTAAAACTACAGTTGATAATATAGCTATTACAACTGGTTCACAACAAGCAATTACCGTTGCTGCAATGATGCTTTTAAACGAAGAGGATATAATAATTACAGAAAATCCATCTTATTTGGGAGCTTTCGCGGCGTTTAAGCCATTTGCAACTAACTATGTAGGTGTAAATGGTGATGAAGAAGGTATGCTAATGGATGAACTTGAAGAAGTAATAAAGAATACATCAAAAGCAAAGATGATTTATGTAATTCCTAACTTTCAAAATCCTACAGGCAGAACTTGGTCATTAGAAAGACGTAAAGAACTTATAGAAATAGCTAATAAATATGATTTACCAATACTTGAAGATAATGCTTATGGCGAAGTAAGATTTGAAGGAGAAAGAATTCCATCAATAAAATCCTTAGATACAGAAGGTAGAGTAATTTATTTGGGATCATTCTCAAAAATTCTATCTCCGGGACTAAGAGTAGGGTGGGCATGTGCAGATAAAGAGATTATATCTAAATATGAGTTAGTAAAAAATGGCTTAGACCTACAATCAGCTGAATTAGCTCAAATGCAAGTTGCTGAATTCTTAGACAATAATGATTTAGATGAACATTTAGCTAAGATTAATTCAGTATATAAGGAGCGTAGGGATTTAATGATTAAAACAATTAATGAAGAATTCCCTAAGGAGGTAAAATATTATTATCCTAAGGGCGGTATGTTTGTTTGGGTAGAATTACCATCCCATATCAATACAAGAGAATTGCTTAAAAAAGCAATTGAAAAGAAAGTAGCATTTGTGCCAGGTGGCTCCTTCTATCCTGGAAATGACTGCGAAAGCTCATTACGTCTAAACTTCTCAACTATGACAAATGATAAAATAGTAGAGGGTATGAAAATATTAGGTAGATTATTAAAAGAAAATATATAAATTAAAATGACATCAAGGAATACTAGGTGGATCTATATTTAGAGTTTCAAATTAAATAAAAAATAAAAATTAAAGGAGTTGCCCAGATGAACAAAAGATTAAAGGTTTTTATAACTATATTTTTTATAGGCGCAGGATATGCGATTACTTACGCCCTACCATTTGTCCAACATGTATTTGCAGATCCACTGGCAGAGGGGTTAAATGCATCATATGCTCAATTAGGTACTTTGATAGCTATTTATGGTATTGGAAATGTAATAGGTGCTCCTATCGGTGGATGGCTATGTGATAAGTTTAACCATAAAACTATCTATCTACTTTCATTAGTTGGAAATGGAATATTATGTTTCTTATTTGCAATGAATATGAACTATAAATTTGCAATAGCCATATGGATAGGATTAGCAATAACAGGATTATTTGCTTATTTCCCTTCACATGTGAAGATAGTTCGATTACTAGGTGATGAAGATAATCAGGGACAAGTATTTGGACTGGCAGAAGCAGCAGGAGGAGTAGGTAGTGTTATTGTTAATGGTATTGCATTATTCCTATTTGCAAGAGCAGCATCAAACGTTGGTGGCATAAAGTATGTATCAATAGGATATGGAGTTGCATCTATTGTAATTGCTGCAATACTTTTCTTTTTAATTGATAGTCCAGAGAAAGTAACGGATAAAAAACAATCCGATGTTGATAAGGTTAAAGCATCTGATTTTATAGAAGTATTAAAACTTCCAGGAACCTGGTATACAGGAATTGCAATATTCTGTGTTTATTCATTATATGCATCCTTACAATCTTTTACTCATTATTATACAAATGTACTTGGTATCTCTGCAACTATTGCAGGTGGAGTTGCTATTGTTAGAACCTATGTAATTCGTACTTTCGGTGCTCCCCTAGGTGGTTATGTAGGAGATAAAATAGGATCAGTATCGAAAGCAATTGGTATAGCAGCAGCTGGTGCAATCTTAACAATTTTAGCAATTATGATTTTACCACACTCTACACCTATATCCATATTTATAGCATTAACTTTATTAGTATCAGTATTCACTTATGTAGGTAGGGCAAATATGTTCGCAGTACAATCAGAAGTTAAGATTCCAGAAAAGTTCTCTGCTACAGCAGCGGGGATTACATGTGCCATAGGTTTTTCACCAGATTTATTTCAATATACATTATTTGGGAACTGGATAGATAAATACGGAAATGGAGGATATAAATATATATTTATATATACAATGGCAATTTTAGCAGTAGGTATTGTAAATGCTATATTTTCAATAAGATACAAGAAAAAGGTTGAAACACAAGGAAATAACTAATATTTATTGATCCTATTACTAAAGGGTTATTAGGATCAATAAATACATCATTAATCGGAACGATGTTCTGATTTATAAACTTAAAAAGGAGGAAGGGTAATGGAAAAAGTATTAACTAAAACAGAGAGATGTAAGCAATGTGGTCTTTGTATACAAGTTTGTCCAAAGCAGGCTATATCCTTTGGTGAAAATATTAATGCAGCAGGATATAACTACACTGTTATAGATCACAATAAATGTATTGCATGTGGAATGTGTTATACAACATGTCCAGATGGAGTATATGAAGTATTAGGAGACAAGTAATATAAAAGGGAGGTAAAGAAAATGGCAGACATGATGAAAGGTAATGAAGCTATAGCAGAATCGGCTATAAGAGCAGGTGCTAGACTTTATGCAGGATATCCAATTACTCCTTCTACGGAGATAATGGAATATATGTCTTGGAGAATGGCAGAGGTAGGTGGAACATTTATCCAAGCAGAATCTGAAATTGCAGGTATAAATATGATAATTGGTGGTTCAGCTTGTGGAGTTAGAGCAATAACAGCATCCTCAGGGCCAGGAATAAGCTTAAAACAAGAAGGCATGACAACTCTTTCTGATGAGCAATTACCAGCAGTAGTAGTTAATACAGTAAGATATGGAAATGGTATAGGAACTCTACTTTCAGCTCAATGTGATTATTTGAGAGAAACAAGAGGTGGAGGAAATGGAGACTATAGGTGTATAGTACTTTGTCCAAGCAGTATTCAAGAAGCCTCAGACCTTACAGTTTTAGCCTTTGACTTAGCAGAAAAATATAGAATGGTATCAGTACTTATGACAGAAGGTGCTTTAGCACAAATGATGGAACCATGTGAATTGCCTAAAATGCAAGAATCGAAAAGATATCCTTGGGGATTTGATGGAAAATATACAAACAAAAAAATAGGTATATTTGATAGAAATAGTATGACAGAAGCAGTAGAGCTTAACGAAAAATATAATACAGTAAAAGCAAATGAACAAAGATGGGAATCATCTTATTTAGAAGATGCAGATTATATATTTATAGCCTACGGACTACCAGGCAGAGCAACTAAAGGAGCAGTAGAAGAATTAAGAGCAGAAGGACATAAAGTAGGATTTATTAGACCTATTACTGCATGGCCATTCCCAGAAAAAGCCTTTTCAGAAGTTAACAAGAATGTAAAAGGATTTATCTCAGTAGAAGCAAACGCTACTGGACAATTAATAGATGATATTGCTTTAACTGTAAAAAGAACACAAGAAAGAAACATACCAGTATATTGTAAACCACATGTATATGGTATACCATCAATAAAAACAATAAAAGAAGATTTCCAAAAAGTAATCTCAGGCGAAATGAAGGAGGTGTATTAGAATGGCAAAGGCAAGAAAAGTTCCAGCGATAATAGATAATCCTATGGGATTCTGTCCAGGATGTGGACATGGAATAGTAATTAGACTTATAGGAGAATGTCTAGAAGAACTGGGACAAGATAAAAATGTAATATTTGGTATAGGTGTAGGTTGCTCAAGCCTTCTAGGTGGAGGATTAGATACTGATAGATTACACTGTTCCCATGGTCGTGTAGGTGCAGTAGCTACAGCTATGAAAAGAGTAAATCCAGAGAATATAGTAATTGCATATCAAGGAGACGGAGATGCATTCAGTATAGGTATTGGAGAAACTACAAGTGCAGCCTACAGAAATGAAAAGTTCACTGCCATTATAATCAACAATACAAACTATGGGATGACTGGTGGGCAAATGAGTAATACCACCATGCCAGGACAAAAAACCTCAACATCAATATATGGTAGAGATTGTACAGTAACTGGTATGCCAATTAAGTTTCCAGAATTAGTAGCATCACAATTTAATCCAGCATATGCAGCCAGAGGAAGTGTACACAATCCGGCACATATAAATAAATTAAAGGGATATATTAAAAATGCCCTAGAAGCACAAATAAATGGAGAAGGCTATTCTGTAGTAGAAGTACTTTCACCATGTCCAACTAACTGGGGAAAGACAGCTACAGATTCAATGACAAGGATAGTAGAAGAGCTTATTCCATACTTCCCACTAGGGGAATTTAAGACTAGGGAGGCGAAATAACATGAAAGAAATAGTATTCGCAGGTTTTGGGGGACAAGGGGTACTTACTGCAGGACTATTGATGTCACAAATGGCTATATTTAAAGGATATCATGCAACATGGAGTCCTCAATATGGATCAGCTATGAGAGGTGGAACTGCTAACTGTACAGTAAAATTTGGTGAAGATTATATTTATCATATTTCAATAGACGAACCAGATATTGTATTAGCTATGAATATACCAGCTTTCAAACAATTTATTCCAGTTGTTAAATCGGGAGGTACAATTGTTGTAAACTCGGACATGGTAGATGCATCTTTAAATACAAGAGATGATATTAAAATCATAGAAGTGCCTTGCATGACTATAGCAAATGAATTAAACCATCCTAAAGGAGCTAACATAGTTATGGCAGGAGTTATAGTAAAGGAATCGGGATACTTTACTGAAGAGGAAGCATTAGAAGGAATGAACGATATGTTTAGGAAAAAGGGAAAAGAAAAATTTGAAGCACTTAATTCAGCTGCATTAAAAGCAGGATATAGTTTTATCTAATATATGTAGAGGCAAGGTATATCTATTCACTTAAGCTTTATCTTTCGTATACATTTCAGAAAAAATCCAGAAGAATAGTTCTTCTGGATTTTTTATTTTATCTTAGTAAAAATATTCTTCTTTATATTTCCTTAGCTAAATGATATAAGGTTTTCACAGGAACTCCTGTAGCTCCCTTAGGCAAATATCCCATTTCTCCAGAAAGGAAGGCTGTTCCTGCTATATCTAAATGAACCCAAGGAGTTTTATTTACAAATTCTTCTAAGAAAAGTCCGGCAGTTATTGTACCGCCTCCTCTTCCCCCAGTATTTTTCAAATCACCAACAGTTCCCTTTATTAAATCTCTATATTCATCATTTGAAGGTAGTTGCCATACTGGTTCACCTGCTAACTCAGAAGCATTTTTTACTTTATTCATTAAGTTTTCGTCATTAGTTATAGCACCAGTATTTACATTGCCCAATGCTACAATACAAGCGCCTGTAAGGGTAGCTATATCAATGATTTTATTAGCCTTTTCAACAGTTGCAGCATACCATAATGCATCTGCTAAAGTCAATCTGCCTTCTGCATCGGTACTCCATACTTCTATGGTTTTACCTGCCATAGAGCCAATTACATCTCCAGGCTTATATGCTTCACCAGAAATTAAGTTTTCACAAGCAGCTATAATCCCAATAACATTTTTATTTAGCTTAGATTTAGCAATAGCTTTCATAGCACCAATTACAGAAGCAGAACCACCCATATCGCTATACATATTCACCATACTATCTCCAGGTTTTATAGAATATCCACCTGAATCATAAGTAAGTCCCTTACCAACAAGAGCAAGTTTTTCTTCAGATGAACTGTCTCCATTCCATTTCATAACTATGAACTGAGGTGGAATAGCTGAACCTTTAGAAACAGCTAGAAAAGCTTTCATTCCCAACTCTTCTATTTTATCTCTATCATAAATATTTACCTCAACTCCTAGAACCTCTAACTCTTCCTTTGCTCTTTTAGCAAGTTCAACAGGAGTCATTTCCATAGCAGGCTCATTAACTAAATCTCTTGCTAAAAATATTCCTTCTATAAGATTATTGATTTCCTTAATTCCTTCTTCTACCTTATCTTTTTTATCTTCTAATATATTTAAGAAAAATTCCTTAACTGTAGGCTTTATTTTCTTTTCTGATAAATATTTTTCAAAGGCATATTCTGATTGAAGCAGACCTTCTGCTATTGCCATATTAGTCTTTGTATAACAAAGATTTTCAAACTTAGGAACTGTTACTTCTGCAGATTCTACTTTAAACTTCATTAATTCTTTACCTAATTTATAGAAAGCTTTTCTAAGAGATTCAAATGATATCTTTTCTTTTTCTCCTAGCCCCAGTATTATTACGTTATTTCCTTTAGGTGAAATATCTGAATATACCTCTCCGCAATTACCCTTGAAAATCTCTTTTTTCTTTAGATAATCATATAATTCTTGTGCCTTATTTAATTTCTCTGTTTCTTTAAATACTAAAAGAATTTCTACTTCTCCGCCTGTACCAATTAATATCTTCAAATTAAACACCCCATTCTAATTTATTTAGACACTCTAATTATACCAAAAATAATTAAAATAAAACATATAAAAAAAGACAGTAAATTTATTACTGTCAAATAACTTTTCAAGTCAACCTGAATACCTTAATTCTTAATTAAACACTGGTGGGCGGTATAGGACTTGAACCTACGACTTTCACCACGTCAAGATGACACTCTACCAGCTGAGTTAACCGCCCTTATTTATTCCACAATATATTATCATAAAATATTATATTTATCAATATACTAGATAAATTAACTGTGTATACATTGCCTATTCAAAACTTACAGAATATTATAAAAACCATTGAAGTTAAATTATTAATAGAGTATGATATAGAAAATAGGGATTATATATGGGGGGAATGATAGTATGAGAAGTATTTCAATCAAAGTAAAGCTTCTAATAGTTTTTATATCAATAACCATATTATTAGGGATTGTATGTATAATAGGTAGGTTTAATATGAAAGAAATCTACAATGCAGGGGATAGAATGTATAGTCACAATCTTAAAGGAATTAATGAGTTGCATGAAATACGAGAAAATCTCCTAAATACTAGAGCGGTACTTAACGAATTAGTTAATACAAAGGAAATTGAAAGAATTTCTTCAATAGTTGATATTATGGAAAATGATAGAGATAAAAATCAAGCTTTAATAGAATCCTATAGTAAAAAGGAATTATCTGTGGAAACAAATCAGACTTGGAACATCTTTCTTGAAAATCTTAAATCCTATAGTGATAAAAGAGATAATCTGATTGAAATCATACTTAAAGATGGAGGTTTAAATGACACAAAGATATTAAAGGATGTGACAACTGCTAGTGAAATAATGTTCAGACGTATTGGAGAACTTATAGATATTAATCAATCAATGGCTGAAATGGAGAATAAAAGCAGTTTGGAAAGATATAAAAAGGCATCTGCCGATATGATGATTTTTATTCTAGGTGGATTTGCCATTGCTATAATTGCTGGACTTTTTATGTCCTCATATATTTCAAAGGCCTTAAATAAAGGTGTAAAATTTGCAGAAGCATTAGGTAATGGAGATTTAACCTATGAGATAAATACAGATACAACAGATGAAATAGGTAAATTAGTTAATTCATTAAAGGAAGCTCAAGCTAGGATGAGGGCAATCATAGTGGAAATTTCTCAAGGTTCTAAAGAAGTATCAGATTCATCTGAAGAGTTATCTGCAATAACAGAAGAAATCAATAGTACTTTTAATATAATATCTAATAGAACCATGAGTATAATAGAGGATATACAAAGCGTAAATTTTGCAACAGGAGAACTAACTAATTCCACTGAAGAAGTAAATTCTGGAGTTACACAACTTGCAACTAGTGCATTTGACGGAAGCAATGAATCTGCTAAAATAAAAGAAAGGGCTATGACAATTAGGCTACAAGGACAAGAATCCAAGAAAATTGCAGATAAATTATTACAGGAAAAAGAAAAAGCTATAATAAATGCTATAGAAGCTGGAAAAGTAGTAAATGAAATATCTGTTATAGCCGATTCTATAGCAGAAATATCCACTCAAACCAATCTATTGGCACTTAATGCAGCAATAGAGGCAGCAAGAGCAGGTGATAGTGGCAGAGGGTTTGCTATAGTGGCGGATGAAATTAGAAAATTGGCAGAAGAATCTGAGGAATATGTATCAAAAATTCAGTCTGTAGTTGCAAATGTAGATATTGCTTTTACAAATTTATCTAAGAATTCTAAGGATATCTTAGAGTTCATAAATCATAGTGTGACTAAAGACTATGACCTTTTGGTATCAACAGGAATAAACTATGAGAAAGATGCAGTCTTTGTAAACAATATATCTCAAGATACAGCAGCTATGTCAGAAGAACTAAATGCATCAACTGAGGAAATATCATCTGTAATCTTGAATATTGCAGGAAATATGAACAATGCCCATGAGAATTCAGATAAAATTAGAATAGGGATGAATGAAACTAAGGAGGCATTAGAGCAAATTGTAATGGCGACGGAAAATCAAGCTACCATAGCAGATAGATTAAATAGTCTAATAAAAGAATTTAAGGTGTAACCTATAATTTTATAGGTTTTTTAGAAATTGTCAGGAGATATTCTCTTGGCAATTTTTTTCAATTACATATTTGTTGTGATATAATATTTTTATTAATATAGTTGAGGAGGGTATTTATGAAGAAAATTTTATCAATTATTATATTAATGTTAATTATAATTAACACCACAGTCTTAGCAGAGGAACATATAGAGCCATTAATAGAAAAGGCTATTGTTATTGAGGCGGGAGAAGCACAAGAAAAAGATGAATTTGGAGAATATGTCCAAACACAAAAAGTTACATTGAAGATTACCAGTGGGAAATATAAAGATAAAATAGTAGATATAGAAAATGATTTATCAGATAACATGGCATATAATATTTTTGTGAAAGAAGGGGACAAAGTAGTAATAGCTATTGAGGAAATAGCAGATGGAGAATATAATATAAATATTGCAGATTATCAAAGAGCCGATTTTATATTATATTTAATTATTTTATTTGTTGTTTTAATTCTTATAGTTGGGAGAATGAAAGGACTAAAGGCCATTATATCATTGTCTTTAACCATAGGAGCTGTATTTTATATATTATTACCTCAAATATTAAAAGGAGCAAATCCTGTACCTATATCTATATTGATTTCAATAGGAGTTACAATAATAACTATATTTTTAGTATCTGGTGTCAATAATAAGAGTATAGCAGCAATATTAGGTACTTCTTCAGGGGTTATTATAGCAGGGATAATATCATATTATGTAGGATCAAAGATACATTTAACAGGGTTAAGTGCAGAGGAAGCTACAATGTTAATGTATATTCCACAAGAAATAGAGTTTGATTTTAAAAACTTACTTTTTGCAGGTATAATATTAGGTTCCTTAGGAGCAGTAATGGATGTGGGAATGTCCATAGCCTCATCCATAGAGGAGATACATAGTGCAAATAACAATCTTTCAAGAAAAGAATTATTTAAATCGGGTATGAATGTAGGTAAGGATGTAATGGGAACCATGACCAATACCTTAATACTTGCATATACTGGCTCATCTATTCCTCTTTTATTATTATTTATGGCATATGAAACATCCTTAATTAAGATTATGAATTTAGATGTAATAGCTACGGAAGTTATCAGGTCATTATCAGGAAGTATTGGGCTTGTACTGACTATTCCAATCACAGCACTAATAGCTAGTGTATTGACTAAAAAAGTAAGAGGAGAAGATATAAAAAATGAATAAAGAAGTAATATTATCGTTGGGACTTACAACTATAGTAGGGTTATCAATGGGAATTGGAAGTTTATTATCTTTCTTTGTAAAGGAAACTAATAAAAGATTTTTAGCCATAGCCTTGAGTTTTTCAGCAGGAATAATGATATATGTGTCTTTTATGGCAATTTTACCGGAGGGCATGGAGTTAATAGAAACATATTTTGGAGAGCATAGCAATTTTATAGCTTTAGGTGGATTTTTTGGAGGTATGCTCATTACTGCTATAATAGAAAAAATAGTCCATAAATATGGAGGGCATTATCATGGACATGATGAACATGAACATCATCATGAAGAAAACGAAGAACATCTATCTAAGTTAGGACTTATGTCGGCAGTTGCAATAGCTATACACAATTTACCTGAAGGATTATCTATATTTACTGCAGGATTGAAGGATATATCTCTAGCAATTCCTTTAGCAGCAGCCGTAATTCTTCACAATATACCATTGAGCATTGCTATATCAGTGCCGATTTATTATTCTACTGGGAGCAAGAAAAAGGCATTTGTTTATTCCCTATTAGTAGGATTATGTCAGCCTTTCGGTGCAGTAATAGGGTATTTAATCTTATCAAAACTTTTCAATGATTTAGTATTTGGAATTCTTTTTTCCATAGTGGCAGGTATTATGATATTTGTATCCTTAGATGAATTGTTACCATCATCCCAAAAATATGAGGATCATCATATATCTGTATATGGAGCCATTGCAGGAATGGCAGTTATGGCATTATCTATGAGTATATTTCATCATCATTAAAGCAGTAGAAATTTTTAACTCTTAGGAAAATGTAAATTAAAAGATTGTCAGAAGAATTTTTCTCTAGAAAATTTATTTATTCTTATAAATAAACTTGTAAAGTTGATAAAAAGCAGAGAACAGTAATAAAGAGATTACTGTTCTTTTATTACTTTTATAATTAATTGAAGGAGGAATAAATTTGAAAGGATATAGACTGAAACCCAAGAAGGATCAGATGACTTCAATGGAAAGAATGACTGCTTTTGCAAAGGGAGAAGATATAGATCGGATACCTTGCAGTATTAGTACTGGGGAAACTATGGTTTCCTTTATAGGTATAGACACTAAAGAGTATTATTATTCTGCTGAAAGAATGGTGGAACTGGAGCTTGCATTATATGAAAGATTTGGAGCTGATGGTGTTAAAATTTCAACTTCCTTAAGAGGTGTTAGTGAGGCTATGGGTTCTAAGTTACATTATCCAGATAATGGTCTTCAATTATTAGAAACCCCTGCTATAAAGAATGTAAAGGATATAGTAAACCTAATACCATTAAACCCTGAGAAAGGGGGCAGATTACCTATTGTATTTAAAGCTTTAAAGATGTTAAAAGGGAAGATAGGTAATAAGGCAAAGGTGGGATTGGGATTAACAGGACCTTTTAGTACAGCGGCATCTTTAGTAGGTACAGAAAATTTATTAAAGTGGATAATTAAATATCCTAAGGATATCCATATATTGATGGAAATAGTAACTGAGTCCAACAATAGACTAATTGAGAGAGCTGTAGAATTAGGAGTAGGAGTAGGATTTTCTGATCCCGTTTCTTCTACAAATGTAATTGGTGTTAAGCATTTTAATGAATTTTCTGCGCCCTATATTAAGAAGAATGTAGATAGAATGAAAGAATTAACGGGAGGTAGTATATCCATACATATCTGTGGTAAAAGCAAAGATATATGGGAATCTGTAATGAATACTGGAATTTCTAGTTTTAGCATAGATAATGAAGAAGACCTTGGTGATGCAAAAGAAATAATGGGGAATAGGATAACAATATCAGGAAATGTTCCCCCAGTAGATGTGATGAGACTGGGTACCGTAGAAGATGTCCTTAAGTCTGCAAAACAATGTATTAGAAAAGCTTATGACTCTAATAAGGGATTTGTTCTTTCAGCAGGATGTCAAATTCCTATGAATACACCAATAGAAAATATTCAGGCATTAGTTGATGCTGCGAGAATATATGGACATTATCCTATTAATGAAGAATTGCTATTAAGTGAGGAATAGGTAGAATCATATAGATAAAAACTATAAATAAGCTGCTCCAATAGATATATTTAATTGTACTATAGAAATATGATATGCTATTATGAAAGTATCGAAATATGTCGAAATATATGTAAAATACATAGTATGTATAGATTCTATATTTAATTAAAGATTATTATATTGAATGAGGATTGGATTACTATAAGAAAGGAGTAAGATAATATGCCATTAATAATCTTAAAGATGAAAGAAGGCGTTTTAAAAGATAGCAATATGAAACAAGATGCAATAGAAAAAGTTAGCCGTGCTTTAGCAGAAGCCATAGGTAATGAAGATTATTATACTAAGACTACTGTAATCATTGAAGAACATCCAAGTGAGAATTGGGGATGCGGAGGGAAATCCACTTGTTCTAGATAGTAGATTTATAGATATTTTTGTATAAATAAATTTTCAATAATCAAAGTTGTAAAAATATAACCTCGACAAAATGTTGAGGATTATTTTTATGAAAATAAGAAAAGCTTTGTATAAGGATATGCAGATAAAATTTAATTAGTAAATCAATTACTAATTAAATCAGATAAGTAAGGGTTGCTTATACTTTATCTAAAAAATCCTTTTAAAGATTAGATTATTAAGTTAAAAAGAAAGGGAGATACAATTGAAAAGATTACTTAGTTTAATTATGGCAATTATGATGATAGTCACAATGACAGCATGTACAAAAAAAGATGCAGAACCAGCAGTTGTAGAACAAGGAAAATCAGAAGTTACAGGAGAAGAAAGTAAAGATGGAATTGCTAAAAAAGCATGTTTAATAACAACAACACCATTGGGAAATGATTTTACAGATCTAATCTGGAGCGGATTTCAAGAATTAGAGAAAAAAGGCTGGGAAGTTAAGGCAATTGAAGTATCAGAAGCATCTGAATATCCCGAACAAATTAGGGCAATGGCAGCTCAAGGATATACAGCTATGTTTACTATGTTTGATGAGTTGAGCAATGTAGCACTGGAGCTTTCTGATGAATTAGCAGAAAACTATCCCGATCTTCATATATTTATGTTAGATACTTATATGGAACATGATAAGAAAAATGCAACAAGTGTATCTGTTGACCCATTTGAATCATCCTTTGTAGCAGGCTATGTAGCTGCAAATATGACTGAAAAAGACATAGTTGGTTGGATTGGACATAAGGATATCCTAAAGGTTCAGAGATTTCGCGATGGATATACAGCAGGTGTTAACTATGCTAACAATGGTAAATCCGTAATTTCTGCCTTTACAGGAGATCCATTTGACCCAGTTAAAGGACAAGAAACAGCTAAGACAATGATTCAAAACAATGATGTGGATATTATATATCAAAGTGCATATTTAGGAGGACCTGGAGTAATATCTGCCTGTGCAGAAACAGGCATCAAAGTCATCGGTGTTGATGACTGGCAAGGAGATATAGACCCAGCTGTATTTTGGTCAGCAGTTAAATCAATGGATGTTGCAGTTATATCATTAGCTGAAAATCATGGGGCAGGAAAAGAGTTCGAAACATCAGTGGATTTCGACCTAAGTTCAGGTGGTTCTGTTTATGATGAAAGAGATGAAAAGAATATTCCAGAGGAATTATTAGCAAAAGTTAAACAATTAATTGATGATATTAAGAGTGGTAAGATAGACGTTTATGAGGGATTTGAACAATATAGACTAAATTATTAATAATATTTTTTAAATATAGGAACGTTTAATCGTTCCTATATTTGCATATCAAGGAGATAGGGATATGAATAAAGATAAATTTGTATTGGAAATGCATAATATTAATAAAAAATTTAAAGATTTGCAGGCTAATGACAATATTACCTTTAAAGTCAGACAAGGTACAGTACATGCATTAATTGGAGAAAATGGTGCTGGGAAAAGTACTTTGATGAATATATTAACCAATATTCAAAGTCCCGACAGCGGACAGATATATGTTCATGGGGAGTTGGTAAATTTTAAGAATCCTTTAGATGCAGTTGGACATGGAATAGGAATGGTATATCAGGAGTTTATGGTTTTTCCTGAGATGACAGTTCTGAATAATATAATAATGGGATTTGAAGAGAAAAAAGGAATCTTTATAGATTATAAGAAATCTAGAAGAAGAGTGGAAGAGATATGTAAAAAATATAAATTCAATATCTCTATTGATGCGAAGGTCGATGAATTACCTGTTGCTTCTTTACAGCAGGTAGAGATTATAAAGGTTTTATATAGAAATGCTGATATTATAATATTAGATGAGCCGACATCTGTATTAACCCCACAGGGAGTAGAAGGTCTATTTAATGCCATAAGATTTTTAATTGCTCAAGGAAAAACAATAATACTCATAACCCATAAATTGAAAGAGGTACTGGAAATTGCTGATGATATTACAGTCTTAAAAAATGGTCGAGTGACAGGGACTTTGTCAGCCAAGGATACAAATGAATTAGAATTAGCCAGACTTATGGTTGGCAGAGAAGTCATATTGCAAGTTGATAAACCAGAACCTAAAATTGGAGATACAGTGCTAGAAGTTAGAAATTTATCAGTTAAAGATTCTTCAGGAGTAACAAGAGTTAAAAATGTGAGTTTTAATGTACATGGAGGAGAGATAGTAGGTATATCTGGAATAGCTGGTTCAGGGCAAACAGAGCTAGTATCAGCATTGGTTGGTCTATCAAACTATAATAAAGATGGAGAAATACTATTTTGCAGAGAAAATGTAATAGATAATACAATAGCTAAAAGGCGTAAGATGGGAATGGGTTATATTGCTCAAGACAGATCTTCTGTAGGTACTAATAAAGAAGGGACTATATGGGAAAATGCAATAATGGGTTACCATAGGGGCAAAGGTTTTAAGACTAAGCATTTACTTGATTATAAAGATATAAATATATTTACCAACAAAATAATTGATGACTATGCAGTAAAAGTTCAAAGTATAGAGGATAAGGTAAAAATCCTTTCTGGAGGTAATGTACAGAAACTTTTAGTGGGACGTGAATTTTTACAGGAGCAGAAGATGCTGATTATTGAAGACCCCACTAGAGGAATTGATGTTGGTTCAGTTGAATTTATATGGAAGAGAATAATTGAGATGGCAAAAGAAGGAGTAGGGATATTATTAATTAGTCATGAACTCAATGAAGTAATGCAGCTTTCTGATAGGATATTAGTAATGTATAATGGATCAATAATTGAACATAAAAACAGCAGAGCCTTAACAGAAGAGCAGATAGGTCTTATGATGCTAGGTGGTGAAGTCTATGAAATTTAAGATGAGTCGGGAAGTGAATGGAACTATATTTAGATATAGTATATCCATTATATTAACACTTTTATTTGGATGTATTCTAATTGCTGTCCAAGGAGAAAATCCTCTGGAAGCCGTAGGATATATTATAGAAGGTGCCTTTGGAAGCAAGATAAATATAGGGAATACAATTCGATGGGTTATATCTAGCCTAATGGTAGGAGGAGCGGCTACAGTTGCCTTTAAATCAGGAGTTTCCAACTTAGGTATTGAAGGACAGCTATATATGGGAGCCTTATCAGCAGCAGTAATTGGATATTCCTTGGAATTACCTCATGGATTACATATAATAGCATGTTTGTTAGCTGCATCTATAGTGGGAATGTTATATGCGTTAATACCAGCATTGATCCGAATGTATTTTAAAATCAATGAACTTGTAACAACTCTAATACTTAATTTCATAGCAAAATATTTAACGGAATATATAACCATGTGGGTCATAATGGGAGGTCAGCAATCTGCTAATGGCTCTGCATCTATAACAACGCCTCAGATATTTAAGACTGCCAGACTGTCTACAATCATTAAAGGTACTACTGCCAATACAGGAATATTTATAGCTTTGGGGATTTTGGTATTCATAGCATTTATCTATAAATATACCTTAGAAGGATATGAATTTACTCAAATAGGACATAATATAAATTTTGCCAGAATGGGTGGAGTAAATATCAATAAATCCTTTGTACTGGTTTTTCTAATATCAGGGTTAATATCTGGAATGGGTGGAGGTATAGAGGTAACTGGTTCCTATTATAGATTTACACCTAATTTCAGCAATAATTTAGGTTGGGATGGGATAATGATAACCCGTATAGCAAATAACAACCCAATAGCAGTAATAATTGTATCCATTATATGGGGGGCTCTTAAACAAGGAGCATTGCATATGGAACGAATGACTACATTAAATAGACTTGTAGTCATTATAATTCAAATGCTATTTGTATTATTTGTTTCTATTGATTATGATAATTTATTTAATAAATGGAAAGAGAAGATAAAGTTAAAGAAGATTAATTATAAAGGAGGCTCTTCAGTATGTTGACTATAATGGAAATATTATTTGGAACTGTAACATGGTCAGCTACATTTAGATTGAGTACTCCAATTATATTGACCAGTATAGGTGGCTCATTCAGTAAGCAAACGGGAACATTTTGTATTGCCTTTGAATGCTTTATGCTTTCAGCAGCATTCTTTGCTGCATGGGGAAGTTATCTATGGGGAAGTCCATATATAGGTACTTTTCTTGCTATTCTTGCAGGGGTAATCCTTGCTGCAGTTTTTGGTATATTTGTCCTTCATTTTAATGCAAATCCAATGATTGTAAGTATAGCACTTAATTTTGGGTCCTGGGCAATGACTACTTTGTTATTAACTAAAATATTTAAAGTAAGGGGCTTCTTTCATAGTCCTCAAATTGTAAATTTTCAACCTATAGACATACCTATTTTAAGGTCAATTCCATATATCAATAAAGCATTAAACAATCAAATTATACTTGTATATATAGCATATATCTCTATATTAATTGGAACTATAGTCATGTATAAAACTCCTTTTGGATTAAGGCTTAGGGGTATTGGAATCAATGAGTTAGGGGCTCAGACCTCAGGAGTAAATATATTAAAGTATAGATGGTTAGCATTGATTATTATGGGTGTAATGTCAGGACTAGGAGGTGCATATATGCCTTTATCAGGATTAAGTATGTTTTCTGAAAATATGACAGCAGGTCGTGGTTTTTTAGCCTTTGCAGCTATACTTGTGGGGAAGGGGAATCCTTTAAAAGCTGCCCTTATAGGTATGTTGTTTGCTTATACAAATGCAATAACCCTTACCTTGACATCATTTGGAGTACCTACCCAATTATTGCAGATGATGCCATTTGTAGTAGTCATTTTAGTATTAATAATTAGCAATTTAAAGAATTTTAGCAGGAAGCCTATAATAGATAATCAATAGACGGAGGTGTATATATTGATATATAAAAATATATGTGAAACAAAAGAAGATGTTTTAAAGGAGATAAAAAACCCTAGCTTAACCTATGAACAGATAGTATCAAGATTGGCAAAAATAGCAGAAAATCAGCTTCCATATCCAGAGGGGGTTGGTGATGAATACTTTGAATTATTTGAGAAGGACATAATATCAGACCTTGGTGAAGGACATGCTACATTTACTCCCCGATATATACTGCCAAATTATGAAAAACTTTTAGAGGAAGGTTGTGATTTTCTAAGATTAAAGCCGGCTAAGACTTTAACGGAAGCAATAAATTCACTGCTAATATTTTATCATCATGTACCGTCCTTTAGCAATTATCCAGTCTTTGTAGGAAGGATAGACAAATTGTTAGACTCATATATTGAGGATGAAGAAATGGCAAGGGAACAGATTAGATGGTTTTTAATTCATTTAGACAGAACAATAAATGATAGTTTTTGCCATGCCAATATAGGTCCGGAAGAAACATTGGCAGGTAATATAATCATCGACTTAGAAAAGGAATTGCAAAATGCCATTCCTAATATGACATTATTATATGATAAAGAGAAAACTCCTGATAGCTTTGCTGTTAAATGTATAGAATCCTCTCTTATATGTGCTAACCCTGCCTTTGCCAACGATAAAATGTTTAAGAAGGATTTTGGAGATGCTTACGGTATAGCAAGCTGTTTTAACGGACTTCCATCTAATGGAGGGGCTTTTACATTGTCAAAGATTAAATTAAATAAAGTAGCTTTTAATTCAGAATCCATAGAAGAATTTTTTGAAAAGAACTTACCCTATGCCATAGATGTATTATGTAATTTTATGGAAAGTAAAATAAGATTTCTAGTGGAGGAAAGCACTTTTTTCAAAACCAATTTTTTAGTAACAGAAGGTTTTATTGAGCTTGATAGATTTGTTGGTATGTTTGGTATAGTTGGTATGCATGAATGTGTTACACATTTAATGAAAATTCAAGGAAAGTCATTTGTATATGGAAAAGATGATGAAGCAAATAAATTAGGGCTGGAAATAATGGAATTCATAGATAATAGGGTGAAGAGTTTCAAAAGTAAATACGGAAAAGCAATGAATAACCGTTTTTTACTCCATGCCCAAATAGAATCAACAGCGGAAACAACAGCAGGAGTTAGAATAGCCAATGGACAAGAGCTTCCCATATACGCTCATTTAAGACATTCAGGCTTATTCCATAAATATTTTCCTTCAGGAGTAAGTGATCATTTTCCATTTGACAGTACAGCAATAAATAATTCTGAGGCTATTTTAGATATATTTAAAGGTGGTTTTGAAGTTGGGGCAAGGTATCTTTCAGCATATAGACAGGATGGGGATTTAGTCAGAGTAAGCGGATATTTGGTTAAAAAATCTGATCTTGAAAGACTTAAAAATGGTCTCCATGTAAATTATGGCAATATCAGATATGGAAAAGAACAGATTTTAGACCATAATATATTGGACAGAATGGTAAGGACTACAGATGAATAGGGCTAAAATTAATAAAATCATAGATATGAGTGTAGTAGATGGACCTGGGAATAGGACTGCAATATTTTTTCAAGGATGTAATTTTAACTGTTTTTACTGCCATAATCCAGAAACTATAAATCACTGTATAGATTGTTTAGAATGTATAGAAAAATGTCCAGAGAATGCACTAGATACAATTGATAATAAAGTCATATGGAATAGTTCCAAATGTGTAGATTGTGATACTTGTATAAAAACATGTAAATATGATGCATCACCTAAAATATATAATATGACTGTAGAAGATATTATGAAAAGAATAGAGTACAATAGACCATTTATCAAAGGAATTACAACCAGTGGCGGCGAATGTACTCTGCAATCTAAGTTTTTAGTAGAGCTATTTAAAGAAACTCATAAAATAGGTCTAACTAATTTTGTAGATACAAATGGAGGATTGGATTTATCAGAGGAAAAAGAATTAGTAGAAACAACTGACAAATTTATTCTGGATATAAAGGCTATGGATAGGGATGAACATTTTTCTATTACAAAACAATATAATGATAAAGTCATTAAAAATGCTAAGTATTTAGCTGGTTTAGGTAAGCTATATGAAATTAGAACGGTGGTAATTAAAGGTATTAATAATTATGAAACCATAGATAGTATAACAAAGCTTTTGCAGCCATATTTAGAAAATCAAGATATTAGATATAGGATAACAAGATATAGATCCTTCGGAGTACGTCAGGAGTTTTCAAACCATGAACCTCCTGATGATGAAGAAATGAAAAAATTAAAAACAATTGCAGTTAATAACGGATTTAAATCAATAATATTAGTTTAAGGAAGTGAAGATTTAATGAATATAGAAACTAAATTTCTTGTAGAAACTGCTTTATTGACCCACGGATTAAAATCCATTGATAATGAAACTCTTGTTGAATTATGGCCATGGGAACATAAATGTATAGCTTGGATAGATAAAGGAGAAGTAATAATAGGAAATATAAAAGAATTTATTGGATTTAGAAATAGGGCTGAGGAATTGATACGTATAGATAAGGATATCTTTATAGAATCATGTAATAATGGTGTAAGCGGTGCATTAACTGCATCTGGAACTATGATGGCAGCAAGGGAAAGAGGGGTTCATATTGCAGTAACTGCCGGAATGGGTGGCATTGGAGATATTATAGGAGAAGAGCTATGTGCAGATTTACCTGCCATAGCAACTATGGATGTAATATTGATAGCTACTTCACCAAAGGATGTTATAGATATAGAGGCAACTATTAAATGGTTATTGGATCATGATGTCAGTATATGGGGTAAAGATACAGATACTATAGATGGCTTTATGGTAACTGATAAACCAATTAAACTTACAGGCAAATACAGTGGACAACCATTAAAAGGAAAAACATTGTTATTAAATCCTATACCAAATGAAATTAGATTAAAAGATTTAACTATAATAGAAAAAGCTAAAAATGCAGGTAAGGAAGCGGAAGAAAGAGGACAATATTACCATCCCGCAGCAAATGCTATGATAGATAGGCTTTCATTTGGCAAATCCTCTGAGTTACAATTAAATTCATTAATTGAAAATAGTATTTGGGCAAATGAATTAACAAAATAAATGGACAAGGATTAGCTGCCTTGTCCATTCTTGATCAATACAAAATATATATTTTATCTTTTACTCCTTTACAGGTGAAACTTTATATACAGTAACATATACAACTATTCCAATAATTGTAGATAATAATACATCTATTATATCTGCTAAAAGTAAATCATTTAATAGGGTTGAAATTGTAATATGAGCTAAAAACACAGTGCCTGCCATAACTAATGTTGCAATTTCAATTTTAGGTAGGATATCTTTTAAATTTTCACCTTCTATAATTTGTAATTTTTGATTTAAATCAAAAATTCCATATAATAGAGCCAATATAATAGAAATGCTTGTACCTAGTGCAATCCCACCAATTCCCATAATTGGAGAAAGTGATAAGTTTAAAATTGTATTTAAAACTAAAGCAACTAAACTAATCAATACAGGAGTTTTCATATCTTGGATTGAATAATAAGCTCTTGTAATCAATGGAATAATTGCCATAGCTGCCAATCCAAATCCATAATATGATAATACTTTCGATGTTAAAATTGATGCATTTACATCAAAGGCACCTCGTTGGAAGATTATTCTAACTATTGGCTTTGACATAATTATCAATATAATAGATACGGGTATTGATATAATTGTTAGGAGTTTCATTCCATTCCTTATTTCATTTTTAAAATGTTCTTCATCATCTTTATTATAATCCTCAGATAATACTGGAAATATAACTGTAACTATGGCTGCAATAAATACTCCTAAGAATAGATTCATTATTCCTTTTGCGTAGCTTAACTCAGCAATACTACCTACAGAGAGTGTAGAGGCTACTGCATTATCAATAGAGGTATTTAACTCATTAATTCCAACACCAGCAATTATAGGAATCAGGTAATATCTTAATTTCTTTATATATTTATCCTTTAAATCAAAATGCCAACTATATTTAAATCCATTTGCTCTAAGTCCTTTTCTAAATATATATATCTGAAAAATACCTGCTATGGTTCCAACAAGCATAAATCCTTTTAGTGCAAAAGTCTTTGCAAAGAATAATAAGTAGATTATATATAAAACACCACTTGCAAACCTTCCCTTAGGACCACCCTTAAATGAATGTACGGATTGTAAAAATCCGCCAAAGATCGCATTTAACCAAGATAAAGATATAATGGGCAGACCTATTCTAAATAATTGAATTGTATCATTTAATTCTTCCCCCTTAAACCCTGGACCAAAGATTCCAATAATACAAGGGGCTCCTATAAATCCTATTAGGATGATAATGAAAGAAAATAGAATTGTAATATTTATTAAATTATTAGTATAATTTATTTTTCTTTCTATTCCATGTCTTTCCTGTATTTCTTGTAATAAAGGTATAATTGCAATGATTATTCCATCACTTATAAGCCCTGTAAAAAGCATGACTGTACTAAAGGCTAATAAATAGGAGTCCATCTTATAGTTGGCTCCTATTTTTGAGGCAGTAAGGATTTCTTTGATAAAGTACAAGATTTTAGTAGCTATCCCAAAATAAATAATATATAATGTTGATTTTTTCATTGCTGTTTTTCTTTTCATTGTATTTTTCACCGGCCTTAAACTATAAATGTCCATTTAATTATAACATAAATACTATATCATATGAAAAAACAGTTGTGAAGATTATGTTAATATAAAGGATTCAGAAGATTGCTTAGTAAAAAAGTCAGATCAATGCAAAAATAAATAAAAAATAGGACTAAATACCTAAGATATGGTATAATTAAAATCAGCTCTTATATCTAATATATTTAAAGGTGATGAGTGAACTTATGGAAGAATTGAGATTGAAAAAGTATGATAATATTAGAAGCTGCTTTAAAATACTTATATTATTATGGGTTTTTATATTTATAATCGTAATTAGCTATTCAAATTATCGAATGTATTCCTATGTGGAGAATGAAATAGGCAATAATGCTATTACTTTAGGCACATATATTGCTAATACAGTAAAATTGAGTAATGAAGATTATCTATATCTAAAATCAATTACCTTTAAAGAATTATTAGATAGTGAAATAAATAAAGAGTTTGAAAAAAACATTAAAAAGGTAATGGATATTTCTGATATTAAATATATATATTTAATATCACGATTGGAAGAAGATGAAAAGAAATACGGTAAAGAAGTTATTTATTTACTAGATGCAGTTTATAATATTGAAACTAGAATAGATTATGCAAAGGATAGAGAATATTATGAGGATATAATTAGATATGATATGTCTGATGAATTATTTAGGGAAGTTGAAAAAACAAAAACTCCAGCCTATAAAATAGTGAAGGATAAATTGGAAGAATATATTTATGCCTATATTCCATTTTATACGGTTGAAGGTAATTATATCGGATTAATAGGCATTGATATGGATAAAAAAGAGATTGGAAAAGTAAGAGATAAATATAATCAAGTAATAACAATTAATATAGCAGTAAGTTTGATGGCTGGATTACTATCTTTTTCCTTGTATTGGTATATGAGAAAAGTACATAATGACCTAAAGAAAGAAACATATCTTTCTGGAATAGACGATCTTACTCGTGTATTTAATAGAAGAAAATTCAATCAAATATTTGTAGAATTGTGGGAGAAGGCAAAAATGTATGGGCAAAATATGTCCTTAATGCTCATAGATTTAGATTATTTCAAAGAATTCAATGATAATTATGGGCATTTTGCAGGAGACAATATGTTAAAAAATATAGGAGAAATCTTAGAAAAGGAATCATCGAAACATGGAGGTTATGTCTGTAGATATGGTGGAGATGAGTTTGTAATTCTATTTCCAGATTTGGATATTACCAAGGCAGAAGAAGCAGGAAATAATATTTTATCAGCTATAAATAATGCCAAAATAGAACATCAATATTCACCAATAGGAGAATTTCAAACTGCAAGTATTGGTGTAACAAGTATGATTCCTAAGGACGGGATAAATATAAATGAATTTTTCAACTATGCAGATGCTGCTCTTTATTTATCAAAAAGATATGGAAGAAATAAGGTATCCTCGTGGAAAATTTAAAAGTAAAAGCATTAGAGTGTTTAAATTTAAGATATATAACAACAATACTATAATTACTATCTATATATTTAAAAAACCTTTCTTCTATAACACAGTAGGAGAAAGGTTTTGATTTTTAAAATGGCAAATTAAAATAATTCTTATTAAATCTTTCTATATAGATAGCTTCATAGATAGAAAGATTTGTTTGGAATAACAATGATAACTATGCTAAGATCTTAGTGCTGTTGAATATAAAACAAATTTAATCTAAGGGAGAGGTAAGACAGATGTTTAAAAAGAAAATGATAGTTATTGTAAGTACAATATTGTGTATAGCTATAATGATTACTGGATGCACAGGTGAAAAACAACTTAAAGAAAACATAGTAGAAGATGCATCAAGTGACAATATTAAGCCAGAAGTAGATGAAAGCACTATAGAAGCTGACAAGGTAAAAATAGGATATCTAGCAATACCAGGAAATGTTCTTTATTTTATTGCTAATGATAAAGGATATTTTGCAGAAGAAAATATTGAAGCTGAATTATCAATGTTTAAAAGCAGCGGAGAAGGTGTGGCAGCTTTAATTTCAGGTAAAATTGACACTGGATGTTTTGGAACAACAGCAGAGTTATCCTTAATAGCCAATGAAGCAAATTTAATTATATTTGGTGGACAAATGAGCCAAGGAAGTGGAATAATAGCATTGGCTGATAGAGTAGAAGAATTTAGAGATTTCAGTAACTATAAAGGAAAAAGCTTAGGATTAGTAAGAATGTCTACGGGAGATGTGCTATTTAGAGCAGGATTAATTGATGCTGGTCTTGAATTAAATAAAGATGTTACAATAGTAGAATTAGATTCTCCAGCAACTATTATTGAAGCAGTAAAAAAGTGTGAAATCGATGCAGGTGGTGTTTGGATACCACATATAAAGAACTCTGAACTACAAGGTCTTGGTATAGCCATGCTATCGGGCGAGGTAATGGAGATGCATCCTTGTGCTAGACAAGCAGCCATGAGAAATACTTTAGTTGAAAACAAAGATACATATGAAAGACTTACTAGAGCTTTAATTAAGGCTTATAAATTCTATTTAGAAAACCAAGAAGAAACTGTAGATATTATGCTTAACTATATTAAAATAGATAGAGATATACTTATGTCAGAGTCATATGACGGCAATTTTTCACCTAATCCTAATCCAGGAAAAGCAAAGACTATAGAATTCTGGGAGGCAATGAAGGAAATTGGATATATAGAATCAGATATAGAATTTGAACAATATGTGGATGAAGAAATTTACACTAATGCATTAAATTCTTTGTTAAAAGAAAATCCTAATGAATCTGTTTATCTTGACTTAAAGAGTGAATTATCTAAGTAGAAGAAAGGTAAGTGTTGCTATGAGTAAGATAGAGATAAGAGATTTATATTTCTCGTATGATAATGATGATAGAAGGAACATACTAAATAATATCAGTATCTCCATATCAAAGGGTGAATTTTTAGTTGTTTTGGGATCAAATGGATCAGGAAAAACTACTTTACTTCACTTATTGGCTGGAATTCTTAGGCCAGTAAGTGGAAATATTACTATTGATGAACAATTAGTTGAAGGGCCTGGTACAAATCGTGGAGCCGTTTTTCAGCATTATTCACTATTTCCATGGATGACAGCTAAGGAGAACATAAAATTTGCTCTTAAACAGTTGGAGAATTATAGTGGTAAATATGATATTGATAAAAAAGCAGAAGAATATTTAAGCTTAGTAGGATTAAATAAGAATTTTACAACTTATCCACTACAAATGTCAAATGGAATGCAGCAGAGAGTTGCAATAGCAAGAGCCTTCGCAATGAATACGGAAATATTGTTACTTGATGAACCTTTTAGTGCATTAGATATAGTAAATCGGAATCTATTACAGAAATTATTACTTGAGCTTTGGCAAAATGATAAAGATAGAAAGACAATTATACTGATTACCCATGATATTGATGAAGCTATTATATTAGCTGATAGAATAATAGCTATTTCATCAGAAGGAAGGATAGAAAAGGATATAAATATTAACTTTAATAGACCAAGAAATAGAAATGAACTAATACAATCTCAGGAGTTTTTTAATATAAGAAATGAACTAATAAATATCATTGAGACTGACTGTAATAGTTCGATATTATAGGAGAATTTAAATATGGACAAGATAAGGAAAAGTATAAACATACCATTTATTATACTACTATTAATACAAGCTCTGCCAACTAAACGAGACTTAGAAGTTAGTCTGCCATTAACGTCTTTTGCTATAATATTACAGATATATTATTATATTATTTACTATAATAGTGAAAGTGATATAAAGAAAAGAACATTGAAAGATGTACTTACTATCTTATTTTGCTTTTTAATAATATGGGAATTAGCCACTGCTAAGTTTGACATCTTAGATAAGGTTCTTTATCCATCTCCCAGTAGTATTATTATACTCTTAATTAAAGAATTTCCTGAATTTATTAAAGGTGCAATTAGTTCTTTCCAAATATTGATTATAGGTTATATTACAGCGTTATCTCTAGCTATTCCTTTGGCTTTAGTTGCTGGATACAATAATCGAGTTTACAATGCTATATCTCCTTATACTAGAGTATTAGGACCTATACCTCCAATAGTATTTATACCCTATGTAATTGGAATTATGCCTACATTTAAAATGGCATCAATATTTGTTATTTTTGTTGGGGTATTTTGGCCTGTATTTAGACTGACATTACATGGTGTACTTAACATTGACAAAAAAATAATTCAATCAGCAAGAATGTTGAATGTAAATAATAAAACTATGATTTTTAAGATAGTCCTTCCAGCAATTTTACCATCTGTCCTCAGTGGATCTTCCATGGGATTAAGTTCTTCCTTTGGAATACTAACAGCAGCTGAAATGATAGGAGCAAGATCTGGATTGGGATTCTATGTAAAATATTTTTCAGACTTTTTAAATTATCCAAAGGTAATTGTGGGAATTATTTATATTGGAATAGCAATATCCTTAGTAAACTCTTTATTTAAGAAAATAGAAGAATATTTTTTGAGGTGGCAACAATGAATGTAGTAGGTATTAATACAATTAAAGGCATGAAAAATCTAAAGTTAAGAGGAAAGTATTCAAACATTACAGATATAGAACAAAGAGTAAGAAAAACTTTAATTAATTATGTTGTAAACAATGGAGTTTCTTTTAATATAAACCTAGATTCTGTCGAACTATTAAATTTAGGCAACATTTCAAGCGTAAGCTTCAAACAAATTGTGAATAGTCTTTTTTTAAAAAAAATTTTAAGAAAAGATGAAAGTGGAGATATTAATTTTCTTTATCCTGTTTCAGCATTACCTACTAATCATAGGGTTACATTAGCAGATGGACGTAGTTTTTATGCTATGTGTGGAATAGATGCTATGGGTTCTATATTAACATTTAACCAAGATATACATATACAATCTCAATGTAGTCAATGTGGAGAAAAAATAAGTATAGATATAAAGAATGGTAATTTAGCTTATTTATCATCAGAAAGTATTCATGTAATTCATTTAGATTCTGATGAAAATGAAGAATGGGCGGGAAATTGCTGAAATTTCATGAATTTCTTCTGTAAGAAGAATCATTGCTATACATGGATAAAAAATATGAATATAAATGATAAAGACATATTACCTGTAGATATTAGAATGGGGTTTTGGATAGGAAAATCAATATTTAATGAAGAAAAAAGCTAGAAATTTGAACTGACCCCCATAAGTTAGACCTAAAAAATCTAACTTATGGGAGGTCAGTTTTTTATGGCAAAATACAGTTTTGAATTTAAATCACAAGTAGTTCAAGCATATCTAAACAACGAAGGTAGTTATCCATATATTCCAAAAAAATATGGAGTTCCAGCTTGGTCTAATATTAAGAAAGGGGTAAATGATTTCAGAATTGCTGGTCCTGATGCTTTGAGACCTAAACGGAAGGGCAGGCGTTCAAACGTGTCAAAACCAAAAGAAATCAAACACGCAAACAATGAATTCAAAAATACTGATTCAGAATATCTGAAACAACTTGAAGATGAAAATCTTAAATTAAGAATTGAGAATGCATATTTAAAAGAACTGAGGAGACTGCGTTTAGAGGGAACACCTCAGAACAAAAAGCGAGAATCATCCACAGTCTCCGAGGATCATTCAAACTAAAAGATATTTTCGCAATCACAGGCTTTCCTAAAGCAACATATATGTATTGGCAGAAGCGTTTTGATAGAGCAAATCCAAACCAGGAACTAGAAGAAAAGATTTTTGAAATACGAAAGAATAATAAGGATTTCTGTGTAATAGAGAAATAAGAAGAACTAGAGATAGCTATTGAGAAATATATAAAATATTACAACGGGCAAAGAATTAAAGAGAAGCTAGGATGGATGAGTCCAGTAGAATATAGACTCAGCCTCTTGGCTGCATAAAAAGAAATAGCGTAGCAGTTAAAAACTACTACGCTATAAAGTCTAACTTATTGGGGTCACATCAATTGTCTAGCTTTTTTATACTATAATATTTCCATAAATGCAGCAATTCTAGTCCTAATTTGACCGATATTGGAATTAGAGTAGTCCGTTTCTATAGCCATATATGGCAGTCCTACGGTAGTACTCAATTTTTTGACTGCTCTTGCTTCAACGCTATAAGGATGGCATGTTTGCAGCAATACTTCAATAACGGCATCAACTTTAAATTCTTCTACTAATTCTTCTAATAATTCCATACGTTTATAATTGGGTGTCATAATTGAGCATCCTATATTTAAATATTGCGTAGCTATGGATTTTACAATATCATCAGAGTTCTCATCAATAATATTTCTAATAGGTTTAATACCTTCACAGTTTTCAAAACAAACGACTACTCCATTATTATTTTCAATTGTGTTAAGAATTTTGTCTAAAACACCACTTAATGGACAGCCAGTAATAAGAATTCTCTTAGCTTTATTATTTATAGGTCTTTTACCTTCATTGTATTCTTTTTTAATCTGGTTAATTAACTCCTCTAATTGATTATATTCTTCTTCTAAATCAGAAATAAATTTATACCTTTCAAGTATCTTATAAGCATTAAGACCTGTAATTGCAGGTGGATCTAACTTGCTTAACTCTAATAATTCCCCATATAAATCTTTTAGCTTATTTCTGACGGAAGTTGTTTTTCTTAGTTCTTTCTCTGTAATTTTTACATTAAACTTTTCTTCTAGAGTTTCAATCAATAATCTAACTTCTTTTTCCCACATAATATATGAATAGCTTCTATCAGTTCCTTGGGGCAATTGCATAATATGCATATCTTTTAATTCACCTAATAATTCATACATTTTTTTCTTACCATCACAGGTTGTTTCACCAATGACTATGTCGCAAAGAGGGAGAGAGTCAGAATTGCCTGAAATTATAGAACGATAACTTGATTTAATCAAAGGACAGAGATTTTTTGGTAGATCTACTTCAGAATTTATTATATTTTCATCTTTAGTACTACATAAATTTATCACATTAATTTTTGCAGCATCTAGTATTTCTAGAGGTGCAAAGCTACAGAAAATTCCTGCGATTCTATCTCCGTTTTCTTTAATTTTTTTTGCTTCTAAAATTCTATTTTCCCTTGTTTCAGAATGCTTTTTGAAAGTTTTTGATAAATCTAAATCATGCATTATATATCCCCCTCAATTAAATTTTGATAAATTCATATTATATAGTAGGTTAATTTTGTATACAGAACCCATTATATATGAATTTTAGACAGTATGTGATTATGTTTTTCTATATCGACAGATTCTTCCATTAAATATTTTTATATTTGTTTAATCAAGTGAAAAGGTTTGATATAGTATTTTTGATATAGGAATAATGCATATAAGTTATATATGTAAAATCTGATAAATTAGAATATAGAGTGATAATTATATGAATATAAATAAAAAAATACTTGTTTTTTCTGTATTGTTATTAACCTTAGGATTGTGTGCTTATTATTTTATGCCTCAAGAAGAAACTAATAATACAAGTGCAGGATTGAGAATAGGATCTGGAGATGATATAACTGGATTACTTCTCGAACAAGTAATTAGGACAAATAAAATTACCAATATAGAAAATATTGACATTGTAGGAGATGAAGATATTTTCCATGATTTTACATTTAAAGATTGCTGAAGTAATACAGCACAATGGGCCTTGAGCTCAGAAGAAATTGATATGGCTTTTTATTGCAATCATATGGCTTTACATTTAGTACGTACTAATGATAATTTTCAAATCTATGGTCCAGTTATTATGAATGCAGAGGTAATTGCTTATAAGGGAGATATAAATGATATATACAAGCTTGGAATAGGACAAACAAGAGAGCATTTATATACTCTTGCTAGGGACAGTCACAAACAAGTGAGAGAAATTGTGGAAATTTCGCCCATTTCTTTGCCTTATTCTTTAGAAATTGGACAAATAGATGGAGCAGTTTTAGACATAAGTAAAGTTTCATTATTACCAGGATTTAATTTTACTCCCCTCTCAAAAGATGATTACATTTCCTACAGTTTGGTTGTTAGGAAAGACATTGTAGATACAAAGGCATTTAAGAGTTTTTTAGCAACCTATAATCAAACCATAGAAGAGTTAAATCAGATAGAAAATTTTAAGGAATATATTAAGTTACCAGAGAACCTTTATAATGATATAAAAATTAAATTTTTAAGTTTAGAGTAAGGAAGGTGAATATATGTCAATATCTGTACAAGGAATTACCAAAGTATTTTTAAATAAAAGAGATAAAAAAGCAGTTAATACTGTTTTAGAAGATATTTCTTTTGATGTAAATGAGGGAGAGTTTGTTTCTTTATTGGGGCCATCAGGTTGTGGAAAGACTACAACTTTAAATATTATTGCAGGGTTTTTAAAACATGAAAGAGGTAATATTTTAGTCAATGGAAAAGTAGTTAATAAGCCAGGGCCAGATAGAGCCTTTGTATTCCAAAATTATGCACTTTTTCCATGGATGAAGGTTGGAGAAAACATTATGTATCCCATGAAGATGCAAGGAGTAGCAAAAAGAGAAAGTGAAGCCAAGCTTAAAGAATTGTTGGCAATGGCACATTTAGAAGAATATGAAAATTACTATATACATGAAATATCAGGTGGTATGAAACAAAGGGTTGCTTTACTTAGAGCACTTGCTTGTGATCCAAAGGTTTTGTTAATGGATGAGCCATTAGGTGCAGTAGATTTTCAAATGCGTCAAATGCTCCAAGCTCAATTAGAAACTATGTTGCAAGAAAGCCAAAAAACTGCACTTATGGTTACTCATGATGTAGATGAGGCTATTTACTTAAGCGATAGAGTTATAGTTATGTCAAGAGATAGAGGTAGAGTACTAGCTGATATAAAAATTGAGCTCCCAAGACCTAGAGATAGAAAAGATGAAAGATATCATCAGTATACAAATGAATTATCTGATATTTTAAGAGCTGCCTTAAACGGTGAAATCAAAAATCAAGGTGATGAAGAATTGTTGGAATTTATCCAAAAAACAGATAAAAAAGATAACAAAAGAATAGCCTATGCTGAAAAAGGTGTATTCCAAGAATAATAAATAACCATAGGAAAATAAAAAGGAGAAAACAAATGACAACATTACCAGAACGATTTGAAGAATTTGCTGATGCTAGAAGGCAAGGGTTTATGAATATTAAGGAACTTAAAGATAAAGGGGGAAAACTATGCGGAACCTTTTGTCAATTTGCTCCTTCTGAGATGATCGATGCGGCAGGGCTCTATCGTGTAGGACTATGTGGCCAAAGTGCAGAGCCAATTCCTGCAGCAGAAGCAGAATTGCCTGCAAACCTTTGTCCTTTAATTAAGTCAAGTTATGGATTTGCACTAACTGAAACATGTCCTTATGCTTATTTTTCTGATCTCATTGTAGGGGAAACAACCTGTGATGGTAAGAAAAAAATGTATGAAGTGCTTAGTGAATTAAAGGATGTTCATATTATACACTTACCAAACAATCCCGATGTAGAAAGATCCTTAGAATCTTGGATTATGGAGTTACAATATTTTAGAGAAGTATTAGAAAAGAAATTTGATATTACTATCACGGATAATATGCTTAGAGAAGCTATTAAATGGGGGAATAAGGAGCGTATTCAAATGGCTCGTCTATATGAGCTGGGACGCTATGATCCACCAGCAATTACAGGATTACATATGCGTAGTGTAATGGAAGGAGTTCAATATATATTTGATAGAAAAGAACGTTATGAGAAAGTTCAAGAGGTTTTAGATAAGTGTGAAGAAAATTGGAAAAATGGTAATGGGCCAATTCCTAGAGGAAGCAAAAGGCCTAGAATATTAGTGTCTGGTGGACCTAGTGGTGGAGTATTTGAGAAAACAATCAAGGTTATTGAAGAACTTGGCGGAGTTATAGTTTGTTACGAGGGATGTAGTGGTATTGTTTCTAGACGAAGGCTTATTGAGGAGTCTGAAACTAAGGATCCAATTGAATGTATAGCGGAAAAATATTTAGAAGTGCCTTGTGCTGTTATGTCACCTAATCAAAGAAGACTTGAACAAGTGGCTCTAACTATTGATGAATGGAAAGTGGATGGTGTTGTTGGAATTATTCTTCATTCATGTAATCCTTTTGGAATTGAATCAACAAACATTAAGAAAATTGCTAATCAATGTGGGAAGCCTTATCTACATCTAGAAACTAATTATGGACAAGGTGATGAAGGACAATTGAGAACAAGAATAGAGGCATTTTTAGAGATGCTTTAGTTGGAGGTGAAGAAGAGAATTGAATACACAAGAAAAAGATGTAAAAAGAATGGTACACGCAAGTAAAATGAAGGATAGAAACAATTGGAGAAAGCTAAATGGTAAAGATTTTAATATTTATACTCCAATTGCATTGATAACTATTGGTATAGTATGGTCAGTTGCAGCAGAAATTGTTGACAAACCATTTCTTTTCCCTTCCTTAAAAAGTGTAATAGAGTCTTTATTTAAGGCTATAACAGATTTATATGTACTTAGGAATATTGGTATAACCATGCGTCGTGTTATGACGGGTGCCTTTTATGCACTTATTGTTGGGTTACCCATTGGTATGATTATGGGATATTCAAAACCTATGTTAAGAGCTATGGCTCCATTTATAAACTCTTTAAGGCAAGTTCCTATTATGGCATGGGTACCACTATCTATTATTTGGTTTGGTCTTGGTGATGGACCCACAATTTTTATGATTGCGTTTTCTGGAATTTTCACCATTATATTAAATACAATAGCAGGAGTGCAAGATATAAATAAGGATTTCTATAATGCAGCTCGAAGCATGGGAGCAAGTACTTTTAATATTATTAAAGATATAGTTCTCCCAGGCTCTCTTCCAGGGATTATTACTGGAATAAGATTAGCCATTGGTATGGGATGGATGTCGGTTATCTGAGCTGAGTTTATTGCGACCAGTGCCGGGTTCGGCTACTGTATGGTAGAAGCTCAATCTAGAATGGAAACCCATACAATTATAGCATATATGTTTATAGCTGCTTTAATTGGGTTTGGCATTGATAAATTGATGCTCTTAATTGAAAGTATATTACTAAGATGGAAAGCAGATTAAAACATCTATCAGATTATCTGATGGATGTTTTTTAAAAGAAAACTCTTATTGATAATTATTATACAATTTCCATTTTGCTCTTGACCTTAAAGTCGACTTTAAGGTTTATAATAGGAGGTAGGAGAAAGCTATGTTATTTATAAAAGATATTTGTAGGGTTACGGGACTTAATAGTTCTGCTGTTAGATACTATGATAACCAGGGGTTATTAGGAAAAGTACAAAGACGTTCTAATAACTATAGAGTATTTGACGGAAGAGATGTAGAAAAACTGTTATTTATAAAAAAGGCTAGATCCTTGGGATTTGAATTGGAAGAAATAAAGAAAATATTAGAGTTAAAAGACAGTGGAATACCACCATGCAATTATGTAAGTCATAAAATACAAGAGAAAATATCTTTTATAAAGGCAGAAATATTAAGATTAGAAACAGAAAAGGATAAGTTAGAAAAACATTTATCAGATGCAAAAAAGATAACTGGATGTAAAGGTGCTATATGTCATTATATTGAAGGAATTGATATTCAGGAAACAATCAAATATCTGAATACAAAAGATATTAATAATCCATAAAATATATTAAATAAGCCTATGATATGTAAAAACATATTATATAAAATATAAGCTAGGGAGGAATAAATACATATGAAGAAAAGAATTATTGCTATGACTTTAGTATTAGCGATGGGAATTGTTTTTTTAGCAGGTTGTACAGATAGCAGTAAAGAGTCTATAATTCAAGAGGTGGATTATGATCCAGTGGAAGAGGTATCAAAATATGAACTAGGTGAACTATCAGAAGCAGATAAAAAGTTTGTAGTACAAATGGGATATAGAGATTGTGATCATATGGTTCCATCCATTATAGGAGAAAAGGCAGGTATTTATAAGGCATTAGGACTTAATGTTGTTGTTACAAAGACTGGTAAAATCATGGAAGCAATGTCTTCAGGAGAAATGCATGTAGGGTATCAAGGCATTGGTGGTGCAATACGTTCTGTAAACCAAGGGGCACCTTTATTTATGGCAGCAGCTAATCACATTGGTGGTTCTAGATATTTAGTTGTTAGCAACGATATTAAGGAGCCTAAGGATTTAATTGGCAAGACTTTAGCCATTGGAACTAAATCAAATAATAGTCCGGAATGGCGTAAATGGGCTG
>NZ_DAMCHJ010000001.1:118223-147208 GCF_032104385.1 Tissierella sp. | reverse complement strand
TAGAAAATTATGAAGTAGTTGATATGGGAGATAAAGATAAACTGTTTGCATTAAAGGCAGGTCAACTAGATGGTTTCTCCTGTTGTGACCCTTATGCTTCTCAAGCAGAGTTTGAAGGAATTGGTAAAATCATGGCAACAGGATGGGGGGCTCATGTTTCAGAGGACCATGAAGAAGGTTGGGGAATGTGTTGTATTTATTGTATGAACAATGATTTTAAAGAAGAACATCCAGAATTAGCAAGGAGATTAGTATTAGCCCATGCACTGGCAATAAAATATTTATATGAGCATCCATATAATGCAGGCATGATGTTTGCAGAAGGGTTTGGAGTTCCGCCAGAAGTAGGTCTTAGAACGGTTTATATGAAAACTGTAGCAGAGGGCAGGACTATTACATGGCAATTTTCACAGGAAAATTTAGATAATTATATACAATATTATTATGATTTCAATATCCCAGAAGAAGAAATTCCAAATATAGATGATTATGAAAAGTTTATGTCTACTAACTTACTAGAAACATGTGGTATTGAGGATTTTAATACATTTATAGAAGAAAAGATCAATAAAGAATTTCCAATAGGCCTTTCTTATGAAGAATGGATGACTAAGGCAAAAACAATAGATGGTATTAAGGATTAATGTATTATATAAAAAATGGAGCTATTATATAAAATAGCTCCATTTTCTAATATATTAACAGCAATCTTCCATACCTTCACCAAATAAATCTTTAAATATAGTATCGTCAATGAGTCGAAATATGGCATATCCAAAATTACCATCTTTTGAACCAGAAACTATAACTTCCATAGGTGGAGTTTTATCTATGTCTTTAAATTCTATCTTTTGATTATCTAACGGAGCAGGTGTGCTTTCAGAAAATTTATAACTATCGCCGTAATCAATAACCACTAGCATTTCATTTTTTCTGCGAGAAACATTGTATATTACTAGCAAATCCTTTATTCCATCACCATTTAAATCTTCATACCCACATTTAATTACTTCATTATCAGGAAAATTTTCTTTAAAATGTAGTAGAAGTTCATTATCGTAATCTACTCCGAAGTCAATTAATTTTTGCCTATTATCCTCTATGTAGATAAATAAACCCAGCGAAAATATTATTAATGCTATTAATAAGACTTTGATTTTTTTCTTCATTTTTATTACCTCGTTTAATTAGTAAATTCAGCCAGTAAATCCTTTGCCTTAGGGATTATAGACTTTATAAAAAAGCAAACTATAATTAAAGAACATATATATTTAAGAGGCTGGGGGGCTATAAACATTAGCTTATTTGCATATTGGATTGAATTATCTACAGTATCAATATTAATCACAGGCTTAAAACCAGGCATAAGTAATTTATTTGTAAAGTAACCAACTAAAAGTGACGCAATAGATACAATTGATGCGTACATTATAGCAGCTCTTTTACCAATTACATTATATATACTTATTAACTCTGGGAAATTTGTAGCTGCACCTGCCATCAAGAAAGTGATAGAAGCACCAGGTGAGGCACCACTAGCAATTAAAGCAGCAATAAATGGTATATGACCTACTGCACAAACATACATTACTGTTGCAAGAATTGCTATATTCCATAATGATAACATACCAGGATTTCCTAAATATTTTTCAATAAATGAACTGGGAAATGCAGTAAGAATAAATCCACCAAACAACATTCCCATAATAATGTATTTACTTACTACAATGGCTAAATCGTTTATAACCCAACTCATTCCAGATTTAAGTTTATCAAGAATAGTTGTATTTTCTTCTTCTATTAAAGAGGTATTAAGGATTTCCGCCTCTATTCCTTCTTTTTTCAATTCCTTACCTCCAAAGGTATTGGCAATTATACCTATGACAAAAGGTAAGAAAAAACCAACAGCTATGTATATAATAGTAAGTTCTTTTCCTAATAAACCATAACTAAGTACAACGGCTATAGGATTGATAATAGGTGTGGAAGTCATAAAAGCTAGTACTGGTCCTAGATATGCTCCTGAATAATACATACTAAGCCCTAGGGGGATTGTCCCACAGCTACATATCGGTAAAAACATACCTGAGATAGTTACCTTTAGAATTGAGCTAAGTTTAGTATTTCCTAATGACTTATGAAATCTAGCTGGAGATATGGTGTCATGTAAAAGTCCTGCAATAATAAAGCTAAAAACTATCCAACTAGATGCACCATTGAGCATATTCATAGATGCTAATAAGATGCTCTTTAAAAAACTTAATAAAATCAATTATAAATCAACTCCTTTCATTTAATTCTTTTACTGCTAGTTCAATTTCTTTTTCAATAATATCTTTGGATATTCTTTGAATTTTCTTTTTTTCGTTAATAATTAAAGTCCCTCTAAATATTACGCCATATTTTTTTACATAATCCATATTTTTACCAGCATAATAAATTTTTACATCCACCTTGTCTTTATATTTAGCTGCAGCAGCCTCTACAGCACGGGTATGACCGTCACATCCAGTTCAGGTATTAATAAATTCAACTAAGACTTTCTTCAAAATATCACCTCCATAATAAATAAAAAAGTCCGTATAAACGGACCTCATAGTTCTAGAATGTAATTACTTGGTCAAGATCTACTGAACCAAGGGCACCATATAACACTGGGAAGCAACCGATAGTGGCACCTTGCACCAGATTATTTTCTATTTGTCTTTCAATTGCACATTGATCGCAAGCTAGAAGTATCATTCCAGTTTCCTCATGTAATTTTTGAAGTCTTTCGCCAATATCCGTATCTTTTAATAGCAAGAAGGTATTATCAAATACAAAGAACATACCTACAACTTCGGCTCCATGATTACCTGATTCTAACTGTGGAATTACCATATCTCTTAAAATAGCTCTAGAATTATCAGAACTAATAACATATGCAACTTTCACAAAAACGCCCCCTTATATTATTGAAATCCTTTAAATAATACCATAATTGTATAAAAAATGACAATTAAATTAATTTATAGCAGAAAGTATGCTTATTAAGAATATCTATTTAACAAGCTTAAGGAAAGGTGATATCTTAATAAAGTGATAGATTTATTAGAAAGGGCTGATATTTATGGAGCAATCTAATTATAGATATTATTCTAATGAGCAGTTAGAAATAGTTAGTATAGATAGCAAACTTTTAGATAAGGAAAAAAAAATAAGAAGATATTTGATGAATTATGTCATTGATAATAAAGAACCGTTTAAAATAAATAATTCTTTTATAATTATTGAAGATACAAGGATACCAAATGAAGAATTAAATAGTATATTAAATGGTTTGATTGAGAAAAACATAATAGTAGCAGACGAAGATGGAAACATTAATTTTATCTATCCGGTTTCAGCAATTCCTACAAATCATAGAGTAAAACTGCAAGACGGCAGAGAATTTACAGCCATGTGTGCCATAGATGCAATTGGTGCAGCATTTACCTTTAAACAAAACGTAGAGATAGTATCCACATGTAGTAATTGCGGTTCTGATATCAAGGTAATTGTTAAAGATGGGAAACTTCATAGCTACGAGCCTAGCAATTTACATATACTTCATGTAGATTTAAATAAAAATGCCAATTGGTCAGGAAGCTGCTGAAATATTATGAATTTCTTCTGTAGGGAGAAAGAGTATAATTTATGGGTTGATAATATGGGATTAAATAGAGCAGAAATATTTTGCTTAAATGCAGAAGAAGCTATTAGAGTTTCAAAAATGTTATTTAGTGTGACAGATATATAGGTATATACCTCTTAGTTTTTGTCAATGATAATGATAAGAATTAGGGGGTGTTTTTATGATGAATTTTAGGAAAAAGGAAAAAGACTATTCAAGAGAAGAAATGCTAGCAAATTTGAGACTAGCTCATAAAGAATGGAAAGATAAAGAAAACTACTTTGAAAGTGTTACAGACCCAGATTTAATAGATTATGCTATATATGATATGGAAGCGTCTAAACTCAAATATATATATTTATTAAAGCAGATGAAGGAATGGGACATGAGTTCTGCACTCCAGGAAGAATCTAAAGATGAAGATATTTCTATTAGTGGCTAGTACAAAAATATGTAATATTTCCTTAAATTCCTCTATAATTATAGTATAATAAGAATTAGGGGGGAAGAAAATGGGATTAAGTACAATTTTTTATTATATTATGGGATTGTTTTTATTATATATTGTAGGAATTATACTTGTATGGCCAATTAAGAAAATAATCAAATTAATATGGAATGGAGTTTTAGGAGGAATAACATTATTACTTTTTAATTTCATAGGAAAGTATTTTGGATTAAGCATAGTGATTAATCCGCTAAATGCTATTATAGTAGGATTCCTAGGGGTTCCGGGAGTAATATTATTATTAATACTTCAAGTAATGATATAACAGATATACATGGTTAATATTTGCCCAAATAATCAGAATATGATATGCTATTAAAGTATACTAGAAAAAGAATAGGGGGTATATTACATGACAGCTATAAAAATGCAGATACAGAAGAGGACAGATTCTGGAAAAAACCTAGTAAAGAAAATGAGAAAAAATAATGTTATACCTGCAGTTGTATATAGCAGGGGTGGAGAAACTGTTAGTGTTTCAGTAGACTCATCAGAATTTTTAAGAGTATATAAATCAGCAGGAAGTGCATCTCTATTGGGATTGGAATTAGAAGGTACAACAATACCAGCTATTATAAAAGAAATACAAAGAGATCCTGTAAAAAATCAAATACTTCATGTTGATTTCCAAAAATTAAACATGGACGAAAAGGTAAAAATGACTGTTCCAATTGTATTGCTTAATAGGGACAATATAAAACTTCAACCTTCAATTTTAACTCAAATACTAGATCAAATTGAAATTGAATGTTTACCTTCTGATATTCCAAATGGTGCAGAAGTTGACGTAGCAGACATGGATTTTACAACACCAATTATGGTGAAAGATTTAAGTTTGGCTGATGATAATAAAATTACAATATTAAGGGATCTTGACGATGTAGTTTGTACATTAGGTCAGCCATCCATAAATAAAGAAGATGAAGATGACGATGGTGATATACCAGAGGCAACGGAAGCAGCACCAGATGTAATTGAATCTGAAGAATAATATAGTGACCCATAAGGAGTTTTCTTTATGGGTTTTTTATTTTAAATACTTACCTCTTGCCAAGCACGAAATAAATTAATCTGAATAAAATATAGTATTAAGGCAATAATTCTAATGGGAAACTAATGTAAGGGGTTGAGTTTATGTATTGTAAAATATGTGGCAGTGATAATGTAATGATAAGTTTATTTAGCCAATGCATTTGCAAAAAATGCATAGATGAAATTACAGGCATATCTGTATTTGATGAAACCTATGATTTATATAAAAATCTGATTAGAATTTTGTTAGGATATTACATATCAGAAAAGCATCAACTAAACCCTGTAAATTAATACAGGGTTTTTTAAATTTATGGTTTATATATTGATAAAAGTGATATATAATAAGTAAGAAAAACTTCTAAAGATGTACTAGAGGTAGTTTTTCTTGAAACTCATTGAAGGAAATTTCTAAAATGAAAAAGAGAAAAGTAGAAATTTCCTATTCGTTATAAGAAAATTTATTTTTATTAGGAGGATGATGTTTGGGAATGAAAACTCCCGTATTTGATGCATTAAAGAGATTGATGGAAGAAGACAGTGTATTTTTTCATATGCCTGGGCATAAAGGTAAAAATACGTTGATTAATTGGGGGGATTATATACCCTATATAGACACAACAGAGACAGAAGGAATGGATAACTTGCTGGATCCAAGGAGCATTATAGGGGAAAGTCAAGAGTTAGCATCTAAGGTCTTTGGTGCAAAACATACACAATATGCAGTAAATGGTTCAACTGGAAGCATATATATAGCATTGGCTACAATAACTAAACCTGGAGATAAGATATTAGTTCAAAGAAACTGCCATAAAGCAGTATATAATGCCATGATATTAAATAGACTAAATCCAGTATATATGTATCCAAATTATAATGAAGAATACAATGTAATGACTGGTTTAGCCCCAGAGGAGATAGATAATATTTTATCTGAAGATGAAGAGATTAAATCAGTAGTTATAACATATCCAAACTATTATGGAGTATGCTCAGATTTAGAAACCATAGCAGATATAGTTCACAAGCATAATAGAATATTAATGGTTGATGAAGCTCATGGACCTCATATGACGTTTTCAGAAAGACTTCCTAAACCAGCTTTGGCCTGTGGTGCAGATATAGTAATTCACAGCACACATAAGACTCTGGCAAGTTTTACCCAAACGTCAATGATTCATGTAGGAACTGATAGAGTGGATTTAAATAAACTTAGGGATAGATTTCAATTGTATACCACTACTTCCCCGTCATATTTGTTCACTGCATCAAATGAAATAGCAACAGCTTATATGGATACAGAAGAAGCAAGGAAAAAATTAGATTGGAATATAGATAAATGCGAAGAAACAATAAAAAGACTTAATGCTATAGATAGAGTATTTGTATTTACTGGTGACGAAAATGATAAGACAATATTTGCTAAGGACAATACAAAAATTCTATTTAGAATAGATGGTATGAGAGGTTCTCAAGTAAAGAAACAATTATATTCTAAATACAATATAAGATTAGAAATGACCGATTATTACTATGCCCTAGCTCTTACATCCTTTATGAATGAAGAAGAGGACTATGAGAGATTAATAGCAGCAGTAGAAGATTTGGCAAAGACTGCTCCCTGTGAGGAGATAACACCAGTTAGTATTAAGCTGCCAGCTCCGCAATTTATAATGCCTATATATGAAGCATATCATAGCAGTAAAAAACAAGTAGAATTAAAATATAGTATAGGGAAAGTATCTGCAACTTCCATTATTCCATATCCGCCAGGGGTGCCATTAGTAGTGCCAGGTGAGGAAATAACTCAAGAATTATATGAGCAAATTACTTTCTTAATGGAAAACGGTATAGAAATAGTAGGTTTAATGGGCTATAATAAAGATAGACTAGTTGTAGTGGAATAAGAAAGGAAGATATTTGGTGAGAGGACTTTTTATAGCTTTAGAAGGACCAGATGGCTCAGGTAAATCAACAATAATAAAATTAATAGGGAATTATTTAAAAGATAAGGGCATAGAATTTGTAATAACTAGAGAACCAGGAGGTACTTTAATAGGAGAAGAAATCCGCCATATTATTCTAGATAAGAAAAATATTAATATGGGAGCTGAAACAGAAGCCTTACTCTATGCAGCATCTAGAGGACAACATATTCATGAAAAGATACTACCTTCTTTAGAAGCAGGGAAGATTGTACTATGTGATAGATTTGTTCTATCAAGTTTAGCTTATCAAGGGGTAGGAAGGAATTTAGGGATTGAAGAAGTAAAGAGTATAAATGATTTTGCAATAAAAGGAGTGTATCCTGATTTAATCCTTTTTTTCCATGTTGACCCAGAAATTACTCTAGAGAGAAAAACTCAGAATGGTGGGGACAGGCTAGAAGAAGAAGGCAATGATTTTCATAGAACAGTTTATGAAGGTTATATGGAACTTTTGAAAAGATACCCAAAGAATATAAAGATTATAGATGCCACTAAATCAATAGAAGAGGTTCTTAGGGAAAGTATTAAAGAAGTTGAAAACTTACTAACTAACAAAAGGGAGTGAAGAGATGAAACTTGTAATATGTATAGTTCAGGATCAAGATGCAGGAGCTTTAATTGATGATTTGACAGAAAAAGAATTTAGAGTTACTAAATTATCATCAACAGGAGGATTTTTGAAATCGGGAAATACTACGCTTTTAATAGGAATAGATGAGGAAGAGTTGCCTTCTGCAATAAATATAATAGAGGAAAACTGCAAGACTAGGGAACTTACAACATCTCTCCTTACAGTTACAATGCCGGGAGATACCTATATACCATTCCCCTTAGAAGTAAAGGTTGGAGGAGCAACAGTATTTATACTTGATGTAGAGAAATATATTAAAATATAAGGAGTGAGTTCTTTGAAACTTATTATTGCTATAATTCAAGATGAATATATTACAAAAGTTATAAGAACTTTAATGGAAAATAAAATAAGAACTACAAAACTATCCTCAACAGGTGGTTTTCTAAAATCAGGCAATACTACACTTTTCATAGGGGTAGAAGATAATAAAGTAGATGAAGTAGTAGAATTAATAAAAAAAGAATGTTCTAGTAAGAAAGTAAAATCTGGAAATGATGAGATAACAGTTGGAGGTGCCAACCTATTTATAATGGATATAGATAATTATATAAAGATATAGAGTTGGGGGATATTATGGATTTTAAACAAATAATTGGACATGAAAAGCAAATAGAGGCTTTAAAAAACTCCATAAGAAATGAAAGTATCAGCCATTGTTATTTATTTGAAGGAGAAAAAGGCTTAGGTAAGAAAAAATTGGCTCTAGCCTTTTCTAAAACCCTTCTTTGCAAAGAGGGACAAGCTGAGCCATGTAATATATGTAATCAATGTATAAAGTTTGATACTTACAATCATCCGGATTTTAAACTTTTATCCCCTGAAAAAGGTATTATAAAAAAAGAGGAAATTGAAAAGTTAATTAGATCAATGGCAACAGCACCATTTGAAGGTAGAAGAAAGGTATTTGTTATTGATGATTGTGATATGATGAGATCAGAAAGTCATAATGCCTTATTAAAAACCCTGGAGGAACCTCCAGAATATGTAAATATTATTTTGATAACATCTAGCAGTAGTAAATTACTTCCTACAATATTATCCAGATGTCAAATAATTAAATTTTATCCATTGTCTATTCCTAAGATAATAGAATTATTGATAAAGGATCATGGAGTTGATGAATATAAAGCTAAGTTTATTGCAAGTTTTACAAAAGGATCTGTAGAAAGCTCTATTGAATTAGCTAAGTCCAAGGATTTCTTCGATAAAAGAGAGGAAATTATAAGGATAATAGATAGTTTAATAAAAGGTGAAAAGACAAAAGCCCTTAGCTCTATCAACTTTTTTAATGAAAATAAGGAAAATATTGATGAAATATTAGATATTATTATCTATTGGTTTAGGGACTTAATTATTTATAAAGAATTAGGGACTATATCCTTATTGATAAATGAAGACAAACTCCATATGTTATCTGAGGAATCCTTTATGGATTTAAATAAAATTAATGATATAATATATAGAGTAGAGGATACTAAAACAAATATTAAAAGAAATGTGAATTTTAGTTTATCTATAGAAACTATGCTTCTAAGTATATAGGAGGAATTATATTTATGGTAACAGTAGTAGGAGTGAGGTTTAAAAAAGCAGGTAAAATCTATTATTTTGACCCTGATGATATAGATGTTAAATTTAATGATTTTGTAGTAGTAGAAACGGCTAGAGGAGTAGAATTTGGTCATGTAGTAGTAGGACCAAAGGAAATTCAAGAGAGTGAAATAGTAGCTCCATTAAAAAAAGTTATCAGAGTAGCACTAGATGAAGATTTTGACATCCATAGAGAAAATAAGAGAAAGGCAAATGAAGCCATCGCCATATGCCAGCAAAAAGTGGGAGAACATGGGCTATCTATGAAATTAGTGGATGTAGAATATACCTTTGATAATAATAAAGTAATATTTTATTTTACGGCTGATGGCCGAGTGGATTTTAGAGAATTAGTAAAGGATTTAGCTGCCATATTCAAGACTAGAATAGAACTTAGACAAATAGGAGTACGAGATGAGGCAAAGATGGTAGGCGGTATAGGACCATGTGGTAAAGTAGTATGCTGTGGACAGTTTTTAGGGGAATTTGAACCTGTATCTATAAAAATGGCTAAAGAGCAATCTTTATCTTTAAATCCAACTAAAATATCAGGACTTTGCGGAAGACTTATGTGTTGTTTAAAATATGAGCATGAAGTATATGAGGAGTTATTGGTGAAAATGCCTCAAATTGGTGCTATAGTTATTACTCCCGAAGGAAGGGGAACAGTTGTAGAAACCTTTACATTACTTGAAAAGGTTAAGGTGAAGGTAAGACTGAAAGATAATACAGATGATTTATTATATTTCCAGATACAAGATATTGAAGATACTGGACAAATAGATGCTGCATATGAAAAAGTAATAGAATCAGCTAATGAAATAATAGGGGAAGTAGAAATAGATATTAAGTCTTTGGAAGATTAATAAAAATTAAATAAATTTAAAATCTCTTTTAATATTCATTGAAATCTGTTAAAATTAAATCGTATTAACATAGAAGCATAACAAGGGGGTGAAACAATTGGCATATAAAATTCATGATGATTGTATCGCGTGTGGCGCTTGCCAAGCAGAATGCCCAGTAGACGCTATATCTGCAGGAGATATTTATGTAATAGACCCTGAAAAATGTATTGACTGTGGTGCATGTGCTAATGTTTGTCCAGTAGACGCACCTAAATCAGAATAGTACTTATAAAAAAGACCCAAAGGGGTCTTTTTTGTTAAAGGAGAAGGTCATGCTAAAAGAAAATGAGAGAATAGATATAATTCCAGGATCTGATTTAAAAATAATACAAAATAAGGAAAAGTTTTCCTATGGTACTGATGCCATATTCTTATCCCATTTTGCAAAAGGCAAAGGAACAGTAATGGATTTAGGCACTGGAACGGGAATTATACCTTTGAGGCTATATGCGAAGGACAAAGTGGATAAAATATATGGTATAGAAATTCAAGAAGAAGTGGCTGAAGTGGCAAAGCGATCTATTGAATTAAATAAATTAGATGATAAAATTAGTATTATAAATATGGATTTAAAGGAACTTCCTATGAAATTTGGTAAAAGTACAATGGATACTATTACAACAAATCCTCCATATATGAAATCAGGAGGAGCATTAGTAAATCCAAAGGAGAACTTTGCCATATCCCGTCATGAAATAACTTGTACTCTTGAGGATATAATTAGAGTTACGGAATATCTATTAAAGCCCCTTGGCAAATTTTACATGGTACATAGACCAGATAGATTAGTGGATATAATTTATTTACTTAGAAAATATAAAATAGAACCGAAATACATAAGATTTATTCAGCCTAAAATATCTAAAAAACCAAATCTAATCTTAATTGAAGCAGTAAAGACTGGTAAACCTGATTTGAAATTTTACGAGCCATTAATAGTATATAATGAAGATGGAACATATACAGATGAAATCTATAAGATATATGGAAGAATTGGGAAATAACTTCTCTTTTTGGTGCCAGGCACCAAAAAGAGAAGTTATTCAAAGGAGAGATAAAATGGAAAGTGGAGTTTTATACATATGTCCTACTCCTATTGGAAACCTTGAGGATATTACCCTTAGGACTATAAGGATATTGGGAGAAGTAGATTTAATTGCTGCTGAGGATACAAGGCATACTATTAAGCTATTAAATCATTATGATATTAAAAAACCTATTACATCCTATCACAAGTACAATATAAAGGAAAAGGGGATTGAATTAATAGAAAAGTTAAATCAAGGACAGAGTATTGCCTTGGTATCCGATGCTGGGATGCCAGGTATATCTGACCCAGGTCAAGAGCTTATAAGGCAGGCAATTGATTATGGTATAGAAGTCTTAGGGCTCCCAGGAGCTACAGCTTCTATTACTGCTTTAGTAATTTCTGGTTTACCCACAGATAAATTTATTTTTGAAGGATTTTTATCTTCTAAAAAAGGAGAAAGAAAAAAAGAACTCCAAAAGATTAAAGAGTATAAAAAAACAACAATTATATATGAAGCACCCCATAGACTAATAAATTTATTAGAAGACATAAAAGAAATATTAGGAGATAGACAGATTTCTATTTCCAGGGAATTAACTAAAAAATATGAAGAAACTTTTCGTGGTACAGCAACTGAAGCTTTGGAAAAATTTCAAAACTCAGGTGTAAAAGGTGAATTTGTCTTAATAGTTGATGGAAATCATGAAGAAAAGGAAGTTGAAGAAATTGATATAAGCCAATTGTTAAATCAATATATAAATAAAGGACTTACAAAAAAAGAAGCAGTAAAAAAGGTATCTGAAGAGTATAATATACCTAAAAATTTGGTGTATAAAGAAAGCATTAGAATCAGTGAATAGTTTGTAGCAAGGCTTAGGGTACTTTAATCTTTTCAACTATTAGTTATTTCCTATTAGATATTAACTATTCACTAAACTAAGGAGTGATTACTATTTATACCATACATAATGAATTAAAAGAAAAGATATCTAATTTGAACAATTTAATACAAGACAAATACAAGGAAGTATTATCTTTAGATAAGAATATATTAAGAGAATTTATAAAGGAACATGTAGGTTCTATTAAATCAATGAAAAAATTAGAAAACAATCATTTAGCTCTATATGAAGGCAAAGGTGGTATTGTGGGAGTTGATGGCTCTACAAATAGAAAGGGTGGGGCTTATCCTCATTTTGTAGATGTTTTTCAAGGTTTAGCAAAGTCAACCATAATGAAAGATGAGCCTATATTCAAAGCAGATATATATACTCCTTTATTTTCAGATATGGAAAAAAATATATTGGAAGAAGATGAAAAAATAATAGCAGATAAGAGAAATAGACTATTAGCTGGTATAGAAGTAGAAGTTGCTCTAGAGAGTGCTAAGAAACTTAAACCCTACGCCATACTTATGGATGGTTCACTTATTAGATATAACATAGATGCCTATGATTTGTGGTTGGAATTAAGGGAAGAATGTGAAAGACAGGGTATCCTTTTAGTTGGAGTTATCAAAGACATAAAAACTTCTATTATAGGAGATAAGTTAGGAGAGATCTATCCTAAAATGAACATAAATGCCTATGACAGAGAGTTACTCTTTGGTCAATTAGAGTATGGTGAGATGATAATCATAGATGATGAAGCCAACAAGAAGAAGGAAGCGGGATATTCTTCTGTGTTTATGAGGTCTTCCCTAGCCCCTACGGTTATAGGAATGGACATTATAGATAGCCAGAAGGATTATTTAGAGGAAATGGGAAGGCTCGTTTTCACTTTAACTCCGGAAAATAGCAGAGGTGTACCTCTATGGCTGGATATAGTAGATAAAGAGGTCAAAATATCTGATGCTATGATAAATGGTCTTATGGAAAGGTATATGGACAGAGATTTGTATGAAAGGTTTTTTATATCAGAAAGAGCAAAGAGAAACTAAGCGGGGTGATTAGATGAAAGTAGTAGGGATTACAACTCAACAAGAGGTTTTCATAGGTTCAAAGACTAGAAACTTTAGAATAAATGAGTTTTTAATAATAGAAGATTCTTACCAAGGTGAGTTAATAGGGGAAGTTGTAGAGGCAAAGACCTTCAATAGATATATTCCTTTAAATATAGCAGGAGATTTTGTGGATTCGTCTGTATTAGAATCCTTAAAGACTTTAGGATATAACATAGATGAAGAAACCATTTATATAGCAAAGGTAAGGCTTTTAAATGAAGCTTTATATCCAGTACAGACTGGCTCAGACATTAGATTGCCAGAATTTCATGAAGTAAAGGAGTTAATGCTCAGAACTAAAAAAGAAGAAGGATTAGTATTAGGAGTAATTAGAAATACAGATGATATGGCAATAGGCATGGATGATGAGTATAAAAATCTTTTATATACATTTGAAGAAAAGGGACTATGCCTTCAAAGAGAGATCCCCTATATATTAGATATAAAGTCTATGCATCATTATCCTCATATAGGAGTATTTGGCGGATCAGGTTCAGGTAAATCCTTTGGACTTAGAGTGTTGCTAGAGGAATTGATGAAGCAAAACATACCTACCATAGTATTAGACCCCCATTTTGAGATGGATTTTAGTCAAGTAGCACCATATTTAGAAGAAAATACAGTAAGTTTTGGAGATAAATTTAAATGTTTACAAGTAGGATATCATGTAGGAGTTAAATTTGAAGATTTAAATGCTCAAGATTTAAAAAATTTACTAGATGCTGCCTCAAATCTCACTGATGCTATGAACAATGTAGTAGATATATTATTTAAAAGAAAAGATTCTCTTCATAGTTTTTATACGAGAATGCAGATGTTAACAGATGCTCAAGAAGAAGGTTCCATTGATAGAATAGATAATAGGATTAACTATGCTGACTCAGATGAAGAAAAAAAAGCATGGGAGAGAAGAAAAGAAGTCTATCTAAAATATGATAAGACTTGCCCATATAATTCAGTAAAAGGAATAATGTGGAGGTTAAAGAGGTTAGATAATGAAGGTGTATTTTCTAAGGATATACGTGAAATAGAAGAAGGACTTCAACGGGGAAAACTAATGGTAATTCAGGGAAATACTAGAATCTTACAAGTCTTTAGTACCTATTTACTGAATAATCTATACCACAAGAGGAGAGATTATAAGGATGCACTATATAAAAAGACTCATGCTGAATATTTTCCGCCATTTATAGTAGTTACAGACGAAGCTCACAACTTTGCACCAAAGGGATATGACTCTCCATCTAAATCTATACTAAAGGAAATATCTCAAGAAGGAAGAAAATATGGTGCATTTCTAATTTTGGCAACCCAAAGACCGACATTATTAGATGAAACTATTACAGCTCAGTTAAATACTAAGTTTATATTTAGAACTGTTAGGGCATCAGATATACAGACTATAAAGGAAGAAACAGACCTCACAATGGAAGAAACTAGAAGACTTCCATATTTAAGAACAGGAGATGTATTTATTTCATCTGCTTCCATGGGAAGAACAATATTTGCAAGAATTCGAGCGGCTATTAGCTCTACTCCTCATGCTGAAAACCCATTTGATGAGTTGAAGAACAAGGGAAGAGAAGATGATGAAAAATTCATGAAGATTATAGCTGAAAAATTTCCCATAAATGATACAGACTTAATCCATTTGATTATGGAGATAGAAAAGGATGCAAATATTACCATGACCATAGAATCCTTAGAAGATAGATTAAAGCAAATGGTAGACAAGGGATATTTAAAAAAAGAAGAAACCATATTTGGTTATAGATATAAAGAAATATAGAAATAAAAAGATTGCTTGATAATTCAAGCAATCTTTTTTATAGCAATTTTTATGTAATATTCAGAAAAAGCTATCTATTTAAGTGGATAATAGGTAAATGCTGGGTATAAGTAATTATATTAAAATAAATTCCTACTTAATACTAATATATTGAGGTGGCTAATATGAGAATCATACAAAAAAAGTTTTATTTATTTGGTATAATACTTACTTTAATTGTGGCTATAGGATTAGTAATTCAATATACATATCTAAATAAGGCTATAACTAATCATAAGGAATTGGATATGACTAAATCTATAGAACATTTAGGGGCTCAAATAAATAGTAATTTAGAATATTACAGTCAATATACTATTGCAGCTTCAGCCTTTATATCTACAGGGCATTATTCAGACAATGAAATTGTAGAATATTTTAAAGCCCTTGTAGAAAATAATCCAGCAATTAAATATATGTATTTTGGCGATACAAATAATAAATTTATAATCTCTAATGATTGGATTCCTCCCGATGATTATGATTCAAGAAAAAGAGAGTGGTATATAAAGGCAAAGGAAGAAAAAGCATTAGCATTTTCAAATACGTATGTAGATGCCGTAGATGGAAATTTAGTAGTCTCCATATCAAAACCTATATATAATAAAAATGGAGAACTATTAGGTGTTGTAGCTTCTGATATTAGTATGGAAGGAATTATGGAAATAGTGAAAGATACTAAAATTAAAGATTTAGGATATTCTTTTTTAATAGATAATGCAGGAAATATAATTGCCCATCCTAGATATAAATATGACCTAGAGTCTGAATTAATTAATATAAATTCAATAAGTGATAATATACATGAAGAACTACAAGAAACTAAGAGTGGGAAAATAGAGGTAGAGTTAGATGGAGTTTTAGGATACTTATCATATCAGCCTGTAGAAAGGACTGATTGGATTATTGGAAATTTCATGTCTTTAGAAGAATTTAAAGGTAAAAATAGAAATGCTTTAAGAATTTTTTTAATTGACTTAGTCATAGCTATAATTATATTTACTTCATTTATTTATTTACAGAGAGTAAATTTTCTAGTCCCTGTAAATAATTTGGACAAGGATATTAGTGTAATCAATATTGAAGAAAATATTGGATATAGGATACCAATGAAAACAAATGATCCCTTCATAGGATTGAGAAAGACCATTAATTTAGTATTAAATAAAACACAAGATTTTTTTGAACAAACTGAACAAAATACAGAAGAAATAATGGCTCAAAATGAAGAATTAGAAGCTTCATATGGACAACTAGCAGCCATGGAAGAAGAAATAAGAGATCAAAATGAAAGGCTTATTAAATCTGAAAAGGAATTAAAGAAAGCATTACAAAAGAATAAAGCTATAATAGAGGTTTTACCAGATATATTATTTATAATCAACAGTGAAGGAAGATTTATTGAAGTAGAATCATCTGACAATAAGGAATTATATCTTGCAAGAGAAGAATTTCTAGGTAAAACAATAGGAGAAATATTTGAACCTAAAATAACAGATATTGCAATGAAGAAAATAAAAGAAGTATTAAAAAATAGTAGAATGGGAATCTTCGAATATGAGCTTAAAATTTCAAAGGGCATTCAAAATTATGAGATTAGAATAGTAAAACTTAATGATAATGAAGTAGTTTCTATAACTAGAAATATAACGGATAAAAAGAAAATGGAAGACAAATTAATAAGGTTATCTTATAGAGATCAGTTAACAGGCTTATATAATAGAAGATTTTTCGAAGAAGAACTAAGAAGACTAGATACACCTGAAAACCTTCCTTTAACCCTTGTAATGGCAGATGTAAATGGACTTAAACTAATAAATGACTCTTTTGGTCATAAAATAGGAGATAGATTGCTTCAAGAAATAAGTTTTATAATCAAAGAATGCTGTAGAGAAAATGATATTATAGCAAGAATAAGTGGAGATGAATTTTTAATTATTCTACCTCAGACAGATGAAATAGAAGCAGAAGAAATTATAAAGAGAATAAAAAAACTAAATAAGGAAAAAAATATTTCAGATGAGAAGTTAACTAATATAGAGTTATCAGTATCATTTGGAGTTGGAACTAAATATAATTTTGATACTGATATTTCAAATATATTTAAAAAGGCAGAAGATAATATGTATGCTAATAAATTATTTGAAGGTCCTAGTATGAGAAGCAAGACCATAGAAACCATAATGATGACATTATATGAAAAAAACAAAAGAGAAGAGGAACATTCTAAAAGAGTAGCAATTATTTCTAAAGAACTGGGCAATGCTTTAGGTATGGAAGAAGAAAAACTAAAGGAAATTGAAAATGCCGGACTATTACATGATATAGGTAAAATTGCAATTAATGAAGCTATTTTAGATAAACCTGGATACCTTACTGATGAAGAATACCATGAGATGAAGAAACATCCTGAAATTGGATATAGAATACTTAGTACAGTAAATGAAATGTCTCAAATAGCTGAATATGTACTTTATCATCACGAAAGATATGATGGAAAAGGCTATCCTAAAGGATTAAAGGGGGAATATATTCCCTTAATATCAAGAATTATAACCATTGCGGATTCCTATGATGCAATGGCAAGTGATAGAGCATATAGAAAGGCTTTATCAGATGAAGAAATAGTAGAAGAATTTATAAAAAATTCAGGGACTCAATTTGACCCCAACTTAGTAAAAATATTTGTAAAAAAAATCCTTAAGGCTCAATGGAAAGAATTTTAAAATAAAAGCTTAGGCTCCTATTAGGAGCCTAAGCTTTTATTTTAATACATATACTTTAACTTTTCTTCTTCCAAATCTATTAACTGCACTAGAACTTTCAAGAAATAAATCAATTTTATTTCCTTTAATTGCTCCTCCAGTGTCTTCTGCTATAGCAAAACCATAATCTTTAGTTCCATCAAGGCTTTGAACATAAAGTTTCGTGCCTAATGGTATTACCCTAGGGTCAACAGCAACTACACCAGGTCTAACCTTTGTACCTGAGGCAGTAAGACCATAATATCTATCACCTGGTGATTTTCCACAACTTTCAAATGATAAGTCATAGGCAGTGGCTGTCATCGTCATAGCTTTTCTGTAGCTAGTATTACCTCTGGATGTAACGATTAAATCCTTAGTGCCCTTTTCTATAATTTCAGAAATTGGTTGGGTAATTACTTCTTCTTTTACAAACTCAGTTGAGTAAAGTTTGCCATTGATAAATTCCTTTTTGAAATAAGATTTTTTAAGTCCGTTTTTACCATCTTGAACAATTTTTGATGTTCCTATATCTATTTTATTACTCTTATTTACAATTTTTTCAAAAGGAATAATATCTTCAACGGTTTCAACCACCTCCTCAACTTTAAATATTTCAATCGTTGTTCCATTTGCAATTGTATCGTCTTGTTTTGGATTGGTAAAATCCTTTTCTCCTAATACAATTCCGTTGTCATCTAGAATTTCACCTACAGTATTAGAAGTTGACTCTACATCTAATTCTAATCCTGCTGATAAAATAGTGTATGACTTTGGATTCTTTATAATTATATTCATATTGTCTTCAAGTTCTCTGTCTAAGCCTACATTAATATAGGCGCCTTTATAAAATGGGATGGATTCTTTTTCAAGTAATTCTCCCACTGTTTTGGAATGTGAAGCTACTTCTCTAACTTCATCTTCCAGCTGTAAGGTAATATTAACTCTACTACCTTGGTACAAGTAAAACCCTAAAGATACAGTTACAGCTATAGCGAGGGCAGTCAAGACTATAAATTTCCAAGTCTTATTGACTGTAAAATTTTCCATAATATACCTCCTATAATTTAACTATTCTTGTATTGTAATCAAAAACTTATTATTTGTCAAATTTTTGATACAATATACATAATATTCAGATAACCCTACTATGTTTCTTTATTTATATATGAATATCATATACAATAAATGGAAAACTATTCATGAAAATGAGAATTATTATTTTTTACTGTACCACCAGATAATATTGTAGCAGAGAATATGTCAGCATATGTACTGGCTAATAAAGTTTGGTGGATATATAGAAGAGATTAAATTTAACTTTGAAATTAGTCTGAAATTTGGTACTAATATTAAAATAATTAAAAAAAGTATTAAATTTAATACTTTTTTTAATTTCAATGAAGGAATATTATTGATATTACTATATTTCATTAAAATGAAAAAATGGCATAAAGATTGCAAGATAAATAATTAAATATGATTATTGCTTTTGACTTAGGGAAATTGTAACAATAGCTAAATATAATAATATTACATGTGTCAAAATATTTAAATTAGTAATAGAATTTATTCTTCGTAAGATAGGTTTTTAAAATTCAAGGTTTTTCCATCTCAAATTATATCTTTTACACTAAATTCTTAGTGCATAACTTTTTGAAAAAGGTTGGTTCACGGTTTATTGAAAACAGTATCCAGCACCCGTTGTAATATATATGTTGTAACTTCTATCATTTAATATTATCTCCCCGTATTATTACATTAAGATTATAACCTAATATACCAAAGTGTAGCAATTGAACTGTAACTATATTATCCCAGGAGGTGACAATTATATTTTCATCAAGGATTATTCATAATACAAATTATTTCTAAGGAGGTGAAGATTGTATTTTCATAAAGAATTATTTGTAAAATAAAATTATTTTAAAGGAGAGAGTTCTATTATGAAAAAAACAATTAGTGAAAATCTAAAAAAGGTTTTATTAAGCAGGCATAAATTATCTAAAGTTATATGCTTGTTATGTATTGTTACTTTACTGTTAAGCAATGTTTTCAGTAGTTTGGTTTTAGCAATAGATGATAATGCCGCTGTTTCATCAATATCGCATCAACCACCTATAGGAAAAATAGATAATAAAGAAAAGACAGAGACGAGCATATTTTCAAGAAAAATTACTGATAATTCATTAACAATAAAACCACCTGAACCTCCGCAACCGGAATCTACTGACCAAAGTTCACTTGCTGCAATGCAAAGTACCTATTCAATGTCTTACCTAAAGACATTAAATTATACTGATTTAGTAAATTTGCTAGTTACTATTGACTACAGTGATATTACAGATTTATTCCAATATAGCCAAGATGCATATGAATTTTATTCCGATCAAAGTCGTATGCAAGCACTTATTGATGCAGTAAACGTTCGTGGAAGACAGTATACGAGCACTGATAACAAAGGTATACCTACACTTTGCGAAGTAATTAGAGCAGGTTTTTATTTAGGTTTCTACAACAGTCAATTAAGTGAACTTAATGATAGAAGTTATCATGATAAATGTTTGCCAGCAATAGTTTCAGTTATGAGGAATGCTAACTTCAAACTGGGAACAGCACAGCAAGACGAGTTAGTATCTGCCATAGGTCTTCTTATGTGGAATGCTTCAACTAATGTAGATGTAATTAATCGTACTATTCCTATATTTCAACAATTCAAATCAAACATAGATACCTATATCAAGGATTATAGAAAAGGAACAGCTATTTATAATTTAGGTGGTGGTATAGAATATGATATTAGTGAAGAACTCTATAAAGGTGTTACACCATCAAGAACTATTTGGTATGGTAGAATTGATAACTATATAGCACAAGTATCAAATATAGCATTATTAGGAAATATTACTTCAGATAATGGATGGCTTATAAATAATGGATTATATTGGATGGGGACATTAGGAAAAGTTCACAGTAATCCAAGTGAAGGAAATAGAGTTCTCACAGAGGCAATGAGTTTATATCCATATTTAGGAGAGCAGTATTTCCAAGCCGCTTCATCTATAGTAGATAATTATAATGGATTAGATTATTATGGCAGGGAAATAGATATTAATAAAATCAAACAAGATGGAATAAACAGATACTTACCTAGAACGTATACTTTTGATGATGGAAAATTAATAATATATACAGGAAATGACGTTACAATTGATAAAGTTAAAAGACTTTATTGGGCTTCACACGAAGTTAGAGCGCAATTTTATAGGGCAGTAGGAAAAGATACTCCCCTTGAAGCCAATAATACTGATGAAATATTGAAATGCTATATTTATAATAATCCTGATGAGTATGGTATGAATAGATATCTGTTCGGGCTAGATACTAATAATGGTGGTATGTATATAGAAAGTTGGGGATCTTTCTACACTTATGAAAGAACTCCTCAAGATAGTATATATACATTAGAAGAGTTATTTCGCCATGAATTTACTCATTATTTACAAGGTAGATATTTAGTACCTGGCATGTGGGGAGAGTCAGAAATTTATCAGAATGATAGATTGACTTGGTTTGAGGAAGGCGGAGCTGAATGGTTTGCTGGTTCTACTCGTACTGATGGTGTAGTACCAAGAAAGTCCATGGTATCTAATATTGGCAGAGAGTCAGAGAGATACTCTTTAGCTAAGACTTTACATTCATCATATAACAGTGGATTTACTTTTTATACTTACAGTTTTGTTGTTTATAATTATATGTATGAAAAAAATATGGATATGCTCAACAGTTTAAATGATGCTGTAAAGACAAACAATGTAAGGGCATATGATAATTTAATAAGTCAGTATAGTAATAATGCCAGTTTAAATACAGAATATCAGAATCAAATGCAATATCTAGTAGACAATAGTAATAGTTACTATATTCCTCTTGTAGCTGATGATTATTTAGCAACTCATCCAAGAAAAGACTTAGAAGCATTATATTCAGATATAACTTCAGTTATAAATCTTAGGGATGTTATAATGACTCAATCACAATCACAATTCTTCAATACATTTACATTGCGTGGAACATACAAAAAGACATCATCACAAGGTCGTGTAGCAGATTGGAAATACATGGATTTAATGGCGAATGAATCCCTAAAGACACTTACATCATATCCTTGGAGTGGGTATAAAACAGTTGTGTGTTACTTTACAAATTATAAAGTAAACTCATCAAATGAAGCAGAATTTGATGTAGTATTTCATGGAATACTTACAGGTGATGGAACAGCACCTGTAAACGATCCACCAGTAGCAAAGGCAAATGGTCCATATGAAGGAACAAAGGGAACGGCAATAAACTTTAGCAGTGTAGGTTCTAGAGATAATGATGGAACAATTGTATCATATTTATGGAACTTTGGAGATGGTAATACAAGTACTGAAGCAAATCCAAGCCATATGTATTCAACGGCAGGTACATTTATAGCAACCTTGACAGTAACGGATGATAAAGGAGCAAAAAGTACAGATGAAGCACAGGTTACAATTAATGAATCTGGAACCGACCCTAGTGATGGTATTACATCTGAAACTGAACCAAACGATACATTTGATGATGCAAATGGACCTATAAAGAATGATCTTACAGTTTCGGCAAGGTTTGATAGTGATGACAATGTAGATGTATACTATTTTGATGTAATTTCCAATGGAGAAGTTGATATAAATGTGATACCAGACAGTGGCTTAGGGATTAGCTGGATGCTTTACAAAGCACCAGATCTTACAAACTATGTAATGTATCCAACTTCAACGACAGGTGGGAGATTAACAGGTTCTTATGATTCATCACCAGGTATATATTATCTTTATATTTATAAATACTCAGGAATAGGATCCTATACTATAAATGTTAATGGGCCGCTTAAATAAACATAGATAGTTTAAAAACAAGATTTAAATTTAATATATCTTTATATAATTAGATAACAATGGTTATAAAGAAACTGCTAAATTAATGTTTTTAAATAAATTATTTAGTTGACTAAATAGCTAAGTTAGAGTATAATAATATATCAAATAAGGAAAGAAAAAATAAGGTGTGGAAGGGAAGAGTAGGATTAAGATTATTCTATAGAGAACTGGATTTAGGTGAAAGCCAGTGATTAATGTTATTCCGAAGATGGACCCTGAACTTTATAGCCGAAGATTTTAAGCTATGACGGAAGCAGCCGTTACACTGCAAGGTTTAATAACCTAGTGAGATTTAAATCGTAAGATTTAGATAAATTAGAGTGGTACCGCGAAGACAGCCTTCGTCTCTATAAGAGACGAAGGCTTTTTTATGACCTAACACAGCGAACGGTAGTGAGCTGATGTAGGTCAAACGCAACGAGCACCAAATTTGCACGACCGTTAGGGAGTGAACAAATTTGAGTTGCGAGACTGCGGGAAATGACCTAACACAACGAACGACAGATGCACAATTAATAGAGAACAATTAACAATGAAAATATTAAAGGATTAACTTGTTTAGTGTTTTTAATTGTTAATAATTAATTGTTATTTGTTAATTAAATAAACGGGAGGTATAAAGATGAAAAAATATTATTTGACAACACCAATTTATTATCCATCTGATAATCTGCATATAGGGCACACCTATACTACAGTAGCAGCAGATGCCATAAAGAAGTTTAAAAAAATGCAAGGATATGATGTATATTTTGTAACAGGTTCAGACGAACATGGTCAAAAGATACAAGAGAAAGCCAAAGAAAATGGTGTTACACCAAAGGCGTATGTGGACAAAATAGTTGCAGATATAAAAGCATTGTGGAAAACTTTAGAGATAGATTATGATACTTTTATAAGAACTACAGATCCTCATCATGAAAAAGCAGTACAAGAAATATTTATCAAACTATATGAAAAAGGTGAAATATATAAATCAAAATATGAAGGACATTACTGTACTCCATGTGAGGCATTTTGGTCAGAATCACAACTAAAGGATGGGAAATGTCCAGATTGCGGTAGAGAAGTTCATCTTGCAGAAGAAGAAGCCTATTTCTTTAGACTTTCAAAATATAGAGATAAACTGCTGGCACTATATGAAGAAAACCCAGAGTTTATTCAACCAGAATCAAGAAAAAACGAAATGATAAACAATTTCTTAAAGGATGGTTTAGAGGACTTATGTGTGTCTAGAACTAGCTTTGATTGGGGAATTAAGGTTCCCTTTGATCCATCCCATGTAGTATATGTATGGATAGACGCTTTATCTTGCTATCTTACAGCTTTAGGGTATGGTACTGATGATGATAAAAACTTTAAAGAGTTTTGGCCTGCAAATGTTCATCTAGTAGGTAAAGAAATAGTAAGGTTTCATACTATAATTTGGCCAGCACTTTTAATGGCAATGGATTTAGAATTACCAAAGAAAGTATTTGGTCATGGTTGGATATTATTTGAAGATGATAAAATGTCTAAGTCAAAGGGGAATGTAATATATCCAGAGCCAATAATTCAATTATATGGTATAGATGCTTTCAAGTACTTTCTTCTTAGAGAGTTTTCCTTCGGACAGGATGGTTCTTTCCATAGGGATAAGTTCCTACAAAGACTTAATTCAGATTTAGCTAATGACTTAGGAAATCTAGTCAGTAGAACAGTTACAATGATTGAAAAATATAATGAAGGAGTAATCCCAGCACCTGTCAAGGAAGGAGAGTTTGATGATTCTCTAAAGGAAATAGGAATAAAAGCAGCATCTAAAGTAGAAGAGTATATGGACAAATTAAACTTTTCCAATGCCTTAGAAGAAATATGGAAATTAATTAGAAGAACTAATAAATACGTAGATGAAACAGCTCCATGGATTTTGGCAAAGGAAGAGAATAAGGAAAGACTAGATACAGTATTATATAACTTGGCAGAATCCCTAAGAATTGTATCTATACTAATTAAACCATTTATGGAAAAAACATCAATAGAGATAAGGAAACAACTTGGCCTGGAAAATGATATATTATGGAATGATGCCAAAACTTGGGGAATACTAGAAACAGGAACAAAAGTAGCAAGGGGAGGTATTATATTCCCAAGACTTGATATAGAAAAGGAATTAGTTAAATTAAATGATGAAAATCAAAAACTTATAGATTTAAGAAGTAAAGGAAAGAAGGTTGTAAATGTGGAAGAAGTTAAGGAAGTAGAAGAAGAAAAAGCAGAGGAAATTACAATAGATGAATTTGATAAAATAAAGCTAAAGGTAGCAGAAGTTATGTCCTGTGAAAATCATCCAAAGGCAGATAAATTATATGTGTTACAATTAAAATTAGGTGAGGAAGAACGTCAAGTAGTATCAGGAATAAAAGAATATTATTCACCAGAAGATTTAGTGGGTAAAAAAGTAGTAGTAGTTACAAATTTAAAACCTGTAAAACTAAGAGGTATAGAATCAAAGGGAATGATATTAGCAGCAGAAGATAGTGACGGTAAACTTAGCCTAGTGTCTACCCTAGAAGATTTAAAGTCAGGAGCAACAATATCATAATAGGACAGGGGTATGGTTCTCATTTTGCAAGAAAACTAGCAGGAGAACCATCTTCTTTCCGTAACTTACCATGGGGGTGATAATATGGATATGGTGAAACCTTTTATTGAAAATATATTGTATCCAATTATGGAAAAGAAAAATGGTAATAAAATAAGAGAAAATATAAAGGAACTTCTTAACTCTCAAAAACTAGATACTATAGAATTAAAAATGCTACAAGAAGAAAAACTTAAAAGACTTTTACTAGAATGTATAAAAAATGTTCCTGCTTATAAGAAGTATGATTATCTATTAGATGAGATTGAATCTGATGTAAGGAGTGCCTTTTTAAAGTTTCCTGTATTAAATAAGGTTGAATTTAGAAATAATTCGGAGTCGTTTTTAAACAATACAACTCCAAAATCTAAACTGATACCTAATATTACTGGTGGCTCAACCAGTGAGCCAGTTAAGTTTTTTATGGATAGATATACTGTAGAGTATTATGAAGCAGCAAGATGGAGAGGACTTTCTTGGTGGGGGATTACTCCAGGAAGTAGAAGTGTAATGATTTGGGGAAATCCCTTGGAATTAAACCAAGCTGAGCAGAAGAAATATCGCATGAAAGAAAAATGGCTCAAGAATAGAATAATAATACCTGCATACTCCTTAAAACCAGAGAATATGGCAGAGTATGTAAATAAAATTATTAAATTTAAACCTGAATATCTATATGGCTATGCTTCTGCTTTACATGCCTTTGCATCTTTAATGCTGCAAGAAAAGCTAAAATTCCCATTAAAATTAAAGGCAATTATTTCTACATCTGAAACCTTACATGATTTTCAAAGGGAAATAATAGAAGAAGCCTTTAACTGTCCAGTTGTAAATGAATATGGTGCTAGGGATGGAGGGATTTTAGCATATCAATGTCCCTGTGGAAATATGCATATTACTGCAGAAAATGCTATACTTGAAGTGGTTGATCCTAAGACATTTAAGCCTTTGGCTTTTGGAGAAAGTGGTATTCTCTTAGTAACAGATTTAAATAATTTTTCAATGCCTAGATTAAGATATCAAATAGGCGATAGGGCAGTTTTAACTGATAGAAATTGTGAATGTAAAATGGGACTGCCCATATTAGACAAAATTGATGGTAGAGAAGATGATATGTTTGTAACTGTAGATGGTGAATTAATTCATGGTCATATATTTAATCATATCTCTCGATCCATAGAGGCAATTCAAAAGTTTCAGATTGTACAATATAGTCCTTTACAAGCAGAACTAAAGATAATTAAAAGGGAAGGCTATGACGTAAAAGAAATAGATAAATTTATTACTGGAGTTCAGGAACTATTGCCAAAAGCAACAATAGATGTAAAATTTGTAGATGATATACCAGTAACAGCTTCAGGAAAGTATAGATATGCTATTCGTAAATTTGAAATATAATGAAACTAGGAGAGTTAATTATGCTTATAGATAGTCATGCACATCTTGATGATTCAAGATTTGATAACGATAGAGATGTATTAATTAAGGATTTAAAAAATAATGGGATAGAAATGGTTATAAATATTGGTGCCGATTTAGGTTCCAGTATTGCATCTGTATCCTTAGCTGAAAAATATGATAATATATATGCAGCAGTTGGAGTACATCCTCACTCTGCAAAGGAAATGGACAATTCCACTATAGAAATATTGAAATCCTTTGCTAAAAGAGATAAAGTAGTGGCAATAGGGGAGATAGGATTAGACTTCTATTATGATAATTCCCCTAGAGATATACAAAAAAAATGGTTTAAAGAACAGCTTCAATTAGCAAAAGAAGTAGATTTACCAGTGATTATTCATACTAGAGATGCGGCACAGGATACATTTGATATATTAAAGGATGCACAGGATGGAAGATTAAAAGGAGTGCTGCATTGTTATTCTGGCAGCGTTGAGATGGCAATGGAATATATAAAGATGGGATTTTATATATCCTTAGCAGGTCCTGTTACATTTAAAAACTCTAAGGTAAGTAAAGAAGTAGCTAAAGCAGTTCCTCTAGGTAAACTTCTAATAGAAACAGATAGCCCTTATTTAACTCCTGAACCCTATAGAGGTAAAAGAAACGAACCCATTTTTGTAAGATATGTAGCAGGTACCATAGCAGAAGCTAAGGGAATATCCTTTGAAGAGTTAGCAAAGGCTACTAATAGAAATACGAGAGAGCTATTTAAGATTATTTAATTTTAAATAGTTGGAGTTGACAATGTACTAGATAAACAAACTAAGGGAGTATACAAAATTGAAAACCACAATTTTAGTACCCTGCTTAAATTGAGAATTGACAATTGAAAGACAGAAAGATGAAAAAATAAAAATATATACAATATGATTATTATAGTTTCTAAGGGTTTTTTATGCTTTCTATTATCCATTGTCAATTTTCAATTGTCAATTAAAATAAGGGGTTGTTATTTTGATAAAGGAAATAATAGTAGTAGAAGGAAAAGATGATATAACTGTTGTGAAAGCAGCATTAGATGCGGAGGTTATTGCTACTGGCGGATTCGGGTATAAAAAGGAATTTGTTAAGACCCTTAAAAATATATCAGAAAAGAGAGGGATTATTATTTTAACAGATCCAGATTATGCTGGAGAGCAAATTAGGAGAGATCTAGCTAAACATATAAAAAATTGTAAACACGCATTTTTACCTCAAGGTAAGGCTTTAAAAAAAGGAGATATCGGAGTAGAAAATGCAGATAAAGAAGATATAGTGGAGGCAATATTAAAGGCTAGACCAAGTAATATAGAAAGAAAAGAAGAATTTACAAAAGAAGAACTCATTGTCTTGGGATTAGCTGGTGGTCCAAAGTCAAGAGAGAAAAGGGAAAAACTAGGAGAAATATTAGGAATAGGATATGCAAACTCTAAACAATTTCTAAATAGATTAAATAATTTTGGAATAACTAGAAAAGAATTTAAAGAAGCTTTGGAAAGGATTGAACCAGACCATGGAAGATAAAAGGCTTTATTCACCTAAATATATAAAAGAAATCTTAGAAAGACATGGATTTAAGTTCTCAAAATCCTTAGGTCAAAATTTTTTAATAGATGGAAATATTGTACGAAAGATAGTAGAAAACGGCAATATTACATCGGAGGATTATGTAATAGAAATAGGGCCTGGAATGGGTACTCTAACGGAAGAATTAGCATTAAAGGCAAAAAAGGTATTGGCTATTGAGATTGATAATACTTTGATACCTATATTAGAAGAAACAATTGGAAAATATAATAATGTTGAAATAGTTCATGGAGATATATTAAAAATTGATCTGCAAAAATTAATAGAAGAAAAATTAGATGGTGGTCCCGTTAAAGTAGTAGCAAATTTGCCTTATTATGTAACTACTCCAATAATAGCTAAATTAATAGAGGATAATTTGAATCTGGAATCTATTATAGTTATGGTTCAGAAAGAAGTAGCAGAAAGAATGGCGGCAGGTTCTGGTGGTAAAGAATATGGCTCTCTAT
>NZ_DAMCHJ010000001.1:24081-118213 GCF_032104385.1 Tissierella sp. | reverse complement strand
TGTATTTGTAAATTTTTATAGCAAACCAGAAATAGTCCTAAAAGTACCAAAGACAGTTTTTATGCCTCAGCCGAAGATAGATTCTGCTGTAATAAAACTCACTATAAATAAAGAATTACCAGAAGTAGATAAGGAAAAGTTTTTTAAAATTGTAAAGGCTGCTTTTTCTAAGAGGAGAAAAACCATATTAAATTCACTATCTACCTATGGATTCAATATTGAAAAAGGAACTATAAAAGAAGTCTTAGAAAGCTTGGATATTAACTTGAATACAAGAGCAGAAAACTTATCAGTGGAAGATTTTATAAAGATTAGTAAAACATTGCCCCCATTAGACATATAATTAAATAAAGTGTAAAAAGGGGGTAGTTTTATGTCATTGGCATATACCAGAAAGTTTATAATACTAAAGAAAGAATTTTCTACCATGGCAGGAAGAAGTCCAAAGGGACATTGCAAACTAGAGATAAGAGGACTTAAGGGGATAGTTACAGTGAACATTGAGAATGCAGAAGTAGATAACTTTTATAATGTTCTATTTATCTCTGATGATAAGGCAAATTCAAGTTGGGAATTAGGTAAAATATTTACAGATGATTTAGGAAGGGGAAAAGGTGAATATTCTTTTATTCAGAGGGAATTAGAAAGTAAAAGCTTCCCAATAGACAGGATAACTGGTATTTTAATAGTGAGAGAAAATCAAGTTTGTTTAGGAGGTTATCTAAGTAAGGAAGATGGAAGTATTGAAAAATACATAAAGTCTATGCCGTTTAACTTAGAGATGGAATCTAAATCTAAACCTGAGCCTGAGCCAATACCAGAAATACTAGAGTTAGATGAAATAGAAGAGGTAGTACAAGAAGAACCAGAAACAACTGAAATTAAAGAAATAGAGAAATTAGAAGAAACTCAAGAATCCATGGAAGCAGAAGTAGTAGGAGAAATTCAAGAAATGGAGGCAGTGGAGCAGCAAATAAACATAGAGCATATAAATGAACCAACATATGATATACCAGTACAAGAATCAATGTCTGGAGTATCAGCATATAACCCAATATATGACATACCAGCTACGGAGCCTATGTTACAAGAACAAGAAATTGAAGTAAAGAAATATGAAGAAGAAGCGACAGAGGAAATAATAGAAGTAAATATTGAAGAAATTATTGAAGAAAAAATGAGTAATGAGATTGAACTTGAAGACTTAGATGAAGAGTCTATGGAGCCAGATTATAAAACTTTAGATTATATAAGGAAATTAAATCAAAAAAATCAAACTACTAATTATGTATTAAGTATTTTAAGATTTTTTCCATATATTGAGCCTTTTACACATAATCTACAAGGATATAACTGGTGGCTTGTAGAATTAGATAAAGAAAATGAATATAGGGCTTTTCTTCCATATTTTTCATATATAGTTGGAGGAAATAATAAAGAGCATTATAATAGTAATATGGCTACTTGTAATCAGCTAATGAGTAAATATGGACATTACTTATTTGGTTTATACAATGAAGGGGAAACAGTTAAATATTTTGTATATGGAGTACCAGGTAATTTTACTATAAGTGAACATCCATATAGAGGAACTAATGGTTTTAATACTTGGTATCAAGGCAAAAATATAGAAGGATACTGGATTCTATATATAGACCCGATGACTGGAAGACCTGTAGAACCTGTAATCCCAATGATTCCAGTAAACTAGTGAGAGATAAGGGGAGGTAAAACAATGAGAGAAACAGAAGAAAAATTAGTATGTATAGGACATTTATCAGATGAGAAAACCATTGAAGATTTAAAAATAAGTTTAAATTTTGGAGAAGAAATCTACCTTTTGTCCAATATATTCAAGGCGTTGTCAGACCCCACTAGACTTAAGATAATCTATGTATTATCTAAATCGTCTTTATGTGTATGTGATATAGCTAATATACTTGAAATGAGCCAATCAGCAATATCCCATCAGCTTAGAATATTAAGGGACTTGAAATTGGTGAAGTTCAAAAAAGAAGGTAAGCTGGTTATATATTCATTAGATGATGAACACGTATTGGGATTATTTGAACAAGGATTAGATCATGTTAAACATAAATAAATCCCACAGAAAACCTGTGGGGTTATTTTTGCTTTCTAATACATTCAGAGCATACAATATCAGATGCTTCAGCAACCTTTGCCAATACAGATATTCTTCTTTGACGCTCTAACAAAAAAGCCTTTTTAGTTGCTTCTGTTGTATCATATTTTAAATAAGCAGTTGGAAGATTATTTAAAGCAATAGACTTAATATCGTGTTCACATTTTTTGTCATCACAGATTTTATAGCTGTTTTTCATTTCACGAAAGATTTCATCAACTAAAACTTCCATATAATTTTTTATCACAATTATCATCCTTAAAAATTAGTTTACACAAAAATTATTATATTATTTATAAATATTATTGTCAAACCCATTATAATTATCATAGCTAAGTTCTATATTATGATTATTAAAACAAACTATGGGTAAAATATTATCGTAAAAGATATTGACTTATATACCCCTGTGGGGTATAATCTAAATTAGTAATATATTAAAGGAGGAATTAAAATGTCTAATGTAATAGTTTATACAAGCAGTACTTGCCCATACTGTGTTTCTGCTAAGGATTATTTAAAAGAAAAAGGTATATCTTATACTGAAAAAAATGTTCAAACAGATAAGGAAGCCAGAAAAGAATTAATGGCTATGGGGCATATGGGAGTGCCAGTATTAGTTATTGATGGGGAAGAGATAGTTGGGTTCGATAAAGAAAAAATAGACAATTTATTAGCAGAATAGTTTGGAAAAGGAAGAGCCTATATGGCTCTTCCTTTTGATTATGCATTCAATGCAGCCATTAATTTATCTAAATCTAAGCCATGTACCATAGCAGCTTCTTCTAAACTTTCCATTTGACTTGATGGACAACCTACACAACCCATGCCAAATCTCATAAGAACTTCTACTGCTTCTGGTTTTTTTCTAATTAGTTCACCAATCAACATATCTTTAGTAATTTCCATGTTTTTCAACCTCCTTTTTAATTCTTACTATTATAGTAGCATATCTTTTATCTGCTTTCTAGCATAATTTATCATTTCACAAAATATAAAAATTATTTAATATTTTTTTGTATAAAAAAAATATTATTGGAGATTACTATATCAGGAGGTGAAATCATGGATAATGATAATAGAAATAGGGAACAAAATAAAGGCAGAGATGATGATTTCAACATAGGAGAAATGCTTATAAGAATTTTGGTAACAGCAATAGTCGTTGCTATAGCAGCATACTTTACTCCAGGATTTACAATAGATGGTATATGGAGTCTATTGTTAGCATCTGTAGTAATAGGAGTATTAGACCATTTAGTACAAAGATTTACTGGTATTAACGCTTCTCCATTTGGAAGAGGAATAACAGGATTTCTAGTTGCTGCAATTATTCTTTATGTTACCAAATTTATAGTTCCTGGCTTCAATATATCTATATGGGGAGCTATAATAGGTGCTCTAATAATAGGTATAGTAGACGCTATAATACCAGGGAGAGCAATGTAAGATAATTGACAATTAAAACACTAAGAAAAAATAATAAACAATAAACAAAAGATTAAATAATTAAGATTAGTAAAACTGGAATTCTTTTCTATCTTTGTGTTAGACTTATAATCACTATGAAGGTAGAGGGGAGTTTCGGTTTTTATTTTTTGATTATAAAGCTTAAAATTAGGGTAATCTATACTAACATATATATTTATAGAAAAAGTTAATAAATAGTTGTTTACAAATACCCTATGAGGGTATATAATGTATACAGAGAGAATAATTAGGGAGGTAATTAAATGATTATAGATTTAACTACAAAAGCTACCGAAGAGTTAACAAAAGTAGTTGAGAGTAAAAATACTGAAAAGCCTTTAAGAATTTTTATTGCAGGCTATGGTTGAGGTGGTCCATCATTTGGATTGGCTCTGGATGAGCGTAAAGAAGGCGATGTAGAAACTAGAGTAAATGATTTTACATTCGTATTGGAAGAAGGATTAGAAGAAAGCTTTGGGAAATTCACAGTGGATTACAGTGATAACTGGTTAAGAAGAGGATTCACAGTAATCCCTGATAGAGCTGCTGGAGGATGTTAGTTAGTTAATAGTGAATAGTTTTAGATAAAAAAGATAGGATTTTCCTATCTTTTTTATTTTGGAGAATATGAAAACTATGGTATAATAGAACCAGTGAAAAACTAAAAGTGAGCAGTGAATGGTTTAAGTAAGGTTTTTTGGTATTTAAGATTAATTATTAGTTATTCACTATTAGCTAAACAAAGGAAGGGTTGGTGATGAAAATGGATTCGGGTCCTGTGCCCAGTTGTATTAAAAATCAAATTTTTAAAATAATAATGAGAGAACCATTTTTATCACAAAACATGGTTCTCTAAATTGGAGGGAGAACATGGATGAAAGAAAACTTTTAGAATTAATTCAAGAAAAAAGGTATATAGAAATCAAAAAAGAACTATCAGAAATGAATGAAGTAGACGTAGCAGAACTTTTAGATCCATTAGATGCACATATGACATTGTTAATATTTAGGATGTTGCCAAAGGATTTGGCAGTAGAAGTATTTGCACATTTTTCTACTGAACAGCAGCTAGGCATTATAAATTCTGTAACAGATAAAGAATTAGAATATATCATGGATGAATTGTTTTTCGATGACATGATAGATTTAATAGAAGAGATGCCAGCAAATATTGTTAAGAAGGTGCTCAAGGCTACTAAAGAAGATGAAAGAAAATTAATAAATCAATTTTTAAAATATCCTGCAGATTCTGCTGGCAGCATAATGACCATAGAATATGTAGATTTAAGAAAAGGAATTACAGTAAAGGAAGCATTGGCACATATAAAAGAAACTGGATTAAATAAAGAAACAGTTTATACCTGTTATGTGACAGATGGGAAAAGAACCTTGGAAGGATTTGTTTCCCTAAGAACATTGGTCACATCTGATGAAGAATTACTTATAGATGATATAATGGAAGATGAAGTAATTCGTGTAAATACTCATGATGACCAAGAAAGCGTTGCAAATGTATTTAGAAAATATGGTTTTTTAGCATTGCCAGTTGTAGATAATGAAAATAGACTTACAGGAATTATCACTGTGGATGATATTATGGATATTATGGAACAGGAAGCAACGGAAGACTTTCAAATAATGGCTGCTATGTCCCCAACTGAGGAAGCATATTTAGGTACAGGGGTATTTACTCTAGCAAGACATAGACTACCTTGGCTATTGATACTTATGGTTTCAGCCACATTTACTGGTAGGATAATGGGTAAGTTTGAAAATGTATTGGCTTCTGTAGTTCTACTTAGCACATTTATACCTATGCTTATGGATACAGGAGGAAATTCAGGAAGCCAATCCTCAACTTTAATAATAAGAGGATTAGCTACTGGTGAAATAACTACTCATGATTGGTGGAAGGTATTATGGAAGGAATTAAGAATAAGTCTTATAGTGGGAATAGTTCTTTCAGCTGTAAATTTTATAAGACTTATAGTGATTGAGAAGACTCCGCTATCAATAGCTATTACAGTTTCTCTAACCTTAATAGTAACTGTCATGACATCAAAGGTTGTCGGTGGTATTTTACCTTTGGTTGCTAAAAAGCTAAAATTAGACCCGGCTATTATGGCAGGTCCATTGATTACAACCATAGTAGATGCTCTAAGTTTGATAGTATATTTTGGTATAGCCACAGCGTTGTTGGGACTATAATAATTGGAAATTGACAATAAAAAGATTAAAACAAATTGAGTCAGGGAAACCTGACTCTTATTATTTTTTGAATATTGTACAAGGGGTGAAGAATAGGATAGTAACAATTGACGATTTTTATCAAGGGGTGATAGAGTGCTCAATATTATATGGGCAGGTTTAATTATTATTGGGTTTGGAGTTGGAGTTTTTACTGGCAATTTAGATAGTGTTACAAATGCAGCTATAAACAATGCTAAATCGGCAGTAGAACTTGCTATGGGGCTTATAGGTGTTATGGCATTATGGTTAGGGATAATGAAAATAGCAGAGGACTCTGGGCTTATAAGATGTATATCTAAAATATTAAAGCCAATCATGGTAATTTTATTTCCAGATGTACCTGGAGAACATCCTGCTATGGGAGCAATGATAATGAATATCTCAGCTAATATACTAGGTTTAGGCAATGCAGCTACTCCATTCGGATTAAGAGCTATGGAAGAATTGCAAAGATTAAATAAACATAAGGATACTGCAACTAATGCCATGGTTACTTTTCTTGCTATAAACACTTCATCAGTAACTTTAATACCAGCTTCAACTATTGCCATATTATCAGCAGCAGGTGGAACTAATCCTACAGAAATAATAGGACCAACTATAATAGCAACTACTATATCTACAACTGTAGCCATAATTGCAGCAAGGATGTTACAAAGGCTTCCTAAATATGAAGTAAAAAAATTAATAAAAAGATAGGGAGGAATTATTAAATGCTCCTTACAATAATGCAAATATTGTCTAAGCTAGCAATTCCTTTTATGTTAGTTGGCATTATATCCTATGGAATGAGTAAAAATATTAATGTATATGAATCCTTTATAGAAGGAGCAGCAGATGGGTTCTCTACTGCCATAAGAATAATACCTTCATTTGTAGCTATGCTTGTAGCAATTGGAGTTTTCAGGGAATCAGGAGCCATGGATCTTCTGATCAAGGTATTTACACCTATTATAAAAATTTTTAATATACCAGGAGAATTAGTCCCTATGATATTTATGCGACCTTTGTCAGGATCAGGTGCTCAAGGAATATTAAGTGAGCTAGCCACAAATTATGGGGCAGAATCATTATTAGCTCGAACATCGGCAGTAATGATGGGCTCCAGTGAAACCACATTCTATGTATTAGCAGTATATTTTGGCTCCATATCCATAAAGAAACAAAGGCATGCATTAGCAGCTGGACTAATAGCAGATTTAGCAGGGTTGATTTCAGCAGTTTATATAACGAGATTATTTTTTAATTGACAACTTACAATTGATAATTAAAAAGACCAAGAATTTTCTTCGGGAAAATCCTTGGTCTTGTGTTTTAAATATAAAAATATTATAAACCTTTTAATATTGTCAATTGCCAACTATCAATTGTTGCAATAGGAGAGTTGCTCCTTGTGTCAAGTTATACCACATATTTTTCCAACTCTTTACTAAACTCCATACTGACCTTTTTAAACTCATATATACTTTCAGTCATTTTTCTTATTTCTTCTGTATAGGAGTGGACATTAGCAGAAACTTCTTGGGAAGAAGCAGAATTTTCTTCTGCAATAGCCGCTAAGGATTCTATTCCTTGAGATATAGAATTTATATTATTAGTTTCATTTGTAAGTTCAGTTGTTAATTCAATAATTAATTCTGATACTTGGGCTATAGAATTTACAGAATTACTATTTTCTTCTGCTACAGAATTTAATTTAACATTTTCTTTTTCAAGAATATTAAATTGGTCAGATATATCAAAAACAAAGCCATCAATATCTTTAATAAAAGATTCTAGATTATCATTAATAGTTTTAACAGCTTCCTTAGAACCTTCAGCAAGTTTTCTAATTTCCATTGCAACAACTGTAAAACCTCTGCCATATTCTCCAGCTCGTGAAGCTTCTATACTTGCATTTAAAGCTAATAAATTAGTTTGTTCAGCAATTTTTTCTACGGTTTCAACTATATTACGAACTTCAGTTGCTCTATTTTGTAAATCTTGACCTTTAGATTGTACTTGAGAAAACTGTAATAGTACATGATTCAAGCTGTCAGATGTAGACTTTAAATCTTCAAATCCTTGGTTTATTTGGGCAACGGCTGATTCTAATTCTTCCTTACCTGCATTTTCCTTTTCAACTACTTCATTTAAAGAAACAATGGAGTCATTTAACTTATATGCTACTTGCTCAGTTTCATCTGCTTGATTTATAGCACCACCAGCCACCTGCTCTACTACATTGGATATTTCATTTGAAGTAAAGCTCATATTACTGGAAATTTCAGCAAACTTATCAGCAAAAACATTTAATTCATCAGTAGTTCCCTTATATCCTACAAAATCCGTTTTTATAGATTCTTTTAAATTCTTTATCTTGCTGTTAATATCCTCAAAGAAATCATTGGTATCTATATCTACTACCATGGATAAATCTTTATCTGCAATCTCATCTAAAGAATTATAAATAAATTTAAGAGGTTTAAATAATCCTTTGCCAATTAGAAATGGGACAATTGCTGAAAGAATTAAAGTTCCAAAAAAGGCAGTAGATGAAGATGCAAATTTAGATAACAAAGCTCCAGGAAGACCTACTAATAAAAGGGAAGCTACAGCGATTTTTCCCTCAATATTCTTTATAAATCCAAAGGATAATAATTTGTTAAATCTAAATTTCCTTTGATAATAAATTTCTTCAGTGAAAGTAATAGCAATTTTTGTAAAATTTTCTGTCTTCTCTAAAGTTTCAACTATAATATCCTCTTTAAAATATTTTGCAGCACCCTCTAGCATACCATGAAAATAAGGAAACATTCCTCTAGAAGAAGAGTAGGTCATATGAGCTGTATGTTTATCTATTGGTTTTATTCCTAGAATAGGCGGCTTTGCGCCTGGAATTCTCTTTGTAACTACTACATGGATATCATACATAGCTTGAAGAAAAGAGTATAAATTCTTATATCTGAAAAATGCAGGATAAACTTTAGTGTAGGTAATTACGTTATGATTACCCATAGTCCTCCATACTTCATCAGAATCCTTTCCCAATTTCTGGGCAATATAATCTAAAATCCCTCTCGCTGCTTTATCATCAATATCTTCTGTTGGCGTAAATATTTTATTAGGACTAATATTAAAATTCTCTAAAGCTTCATTTGTTATAGTTTCGCCATATAATTCTCTACAAGTTTGAACCCATGCGGAAACAATAGTACCTTTCACGATTACTTCCTCCTCGTTTTACAATTATATATATTATACCACAAGGGCTGTCAAAAATCCCAAAAATTTACTAGTTCATTTTGATATAAACTAACTATGAACAAAAATTAACAAAAATAAATTTAAAATACAATTGACAAATAAATCCATTAATAGTATAATAATTAATTTGTTTGACAATATGGAACTTTTGTGATATACTTCATACATAAGTGACACTTCTTCTGCCCTCGACTGTGGGGAGCAACTAATGGAAGGTGGTTTGCTATATTGGAAAAGGATATATTGATCAGAATTCGTAAAGACATCGAAAGGTGTATTGGCAAAAATGTAATACTTCGAGCAAATAAAGGTAGAAAAAAGACTGTAGTTCGAGAAGGAATATTGGAAGCGGCGTACCCTAATTTATTTATTGTAAGAATTAGTAACGAATATGATAGCAGTAGAAAGGTATCATATACCTATACAGATGTATTGACGGGAACCGTTGAAGTAACTGTTTGCTCACAAACTCAACCTAGGGTAAAAATATCTTAAAAAATAACTGTACAATCATTGTACAGTTATTTTTATGTCTTTATTCATTATTTATGATATTTATGCATATATATCTTCATAGGATGTTATAGGAAATAATTAGGGGGGATATTATGTCTGTTGAGTTAATAAAAGATGTTTTGCGGATTGAAGAACTAAGAGGAAAAGAAAATATCCAAGCCTTGGTAGAAGCAGAAATTTATTTAAATCCATCTAAAGCAGATTTGAATAAGGTACTTTGGACAGATGGCATGGTGGAAATACTTAGCACCAAGGTAATAATGGATAGAATAGTAGTATCAGGAGTAGTAAAATTTAAAGTTGTCTATAAATCAAAGGAAGAAGAAAATAATATTTATACAATGGATTCTAATGCAGATTTTAGAGAAGAAATAGAAATACCAGGAATAACAGAAAACATGTCGGCAACTATAAGCTCTAATATTGAATATATAGAAGAAGAAATATTAGATGAAAGAAAACTATCCCTAAAGGCATTAGTTAGCTTAGAAGGAAAAGTGGAAGAAGTAAATAATATAGAAATAATCAAGGATATTAATGAAAAAAACAACCTTCAGATATTAAAAGAAACTATTAAATATAAGGAAATCTATGGTAGAGAAACATCCTATGCCATAGTAAAAGAAACTTTTGAAATAGGAGAAGAAAATCCAGCTGTAGAAGAAATACTAAAAATGTCAATCCAAGCTTATGAAAATGAAGCTACAGTAGCAGACGATAGGATAATAGTATCTGGAATGGTAAACGCCAGAATTATATATTATGGAGAAAACAGAATAGATACAGTTGAAGAAGAAATACCTTTCAACCATTTTCTAGAAATTCCAGGTGCAATATCTGAATCACAAGAAGAACTTATTATTGAAGTAGTAGAGGGAAACTATGAATTATTAGAAAATGAGATGGGTGAGCTTAAGACTTTATCCTTAGAGGTAAAACTTAGAATATCAGGTATAGCTTTCGCAGAAAATCAAAAAGCTCTAATAGTAGATGCATACTCAACTAAGGAAAGAGTTAATATAGAAAGAGAAGAAATTAATTTAATTGAAAATATAAAAAGTACAATTTATAAGGAGAATATAGTTAAAGATTTAGCTCAATATAAAATAAAAGAGATTTATAATATAACAGGCTCTCCAAGCATTATAGATACTAGAATTCAAGACAATGAACTAATAGTGGAAGGAATTCTTTCTTTAAAAGGAATTTATTTAGATGATATAACTGAAGAAATCAGTACAATTAGAGAAGAAATTCCATATAAATATTATTTACCTTTAGAAGAAAAGGTTATAGCGCCATTAATAGATATAAGTCTAAATTTGGAGACAATAAAAGTAGATGCCTCTAAGGATGCCTTTATTGTAGAGGCAACTATTAAACATAAGGTTAAAATCAATAGAAATAGAATATTATCAGTAATAAATTTAATAGAGGAAACAGGAGATATAATAGATAAGAGAAATCGCCCTAGTATAACTATTTATATAGTCCAGAGAGATGACATATTATGGAATATAGCAAAAAGATATAATACAACAGTAGAGGAGATATTGCAGGGAAATGAAAGTTTAAACCCAAATAATATAATGCCGGGAGAAAAAATAATAATTGAAAAAACAGTAGATATATCTTTTTAAACGAAGCTTTATCATACCTTAGGAACTATGATATAATAGAAAAGGTAAATTTTCACAAGGGAGAAATTTAAATGAAAGAGATTATAATAAATTCCTATGGTAAAATTAATTTAGGACTAGATGTTTTATATAAGAGGGAAGACGGTTATCACGAGATAAATACTATAATGCAGCAAATTAGTCTTAATGATATATTGATTATAAGAGAAACAAACGAAGATATAGAAATAGAATGTAATAACAAATATGTTCCCATAGACTCTACAAATTTGGTGTATCATGCATGGAAAAAACTGCAGGAAAAGACGGGAATAAATAGAGGAATTAAAGTAAATATATATAAAAGAATTCCTGTGGCAGCAGGGCTTGCAGGAGGCAGTGCAAATGCAGCAGCAGTTTTAAAGGGATTGAATGAGTTTTGGGGGCTAAGATTAAGTGAAGAAGAATTAATGGAAATAGGTGTCGAAATTGGTGCAGATGTACCCTATTGTATTATGGGGGGAACAGCATTTGCAGAAGGAATAGGAGAAAAGTTGACAAAAGTTAAGCCTTTTAAAGATAAAGACGTATTACTCATTAATCCAGGTATAGGTATTTCAACTGCTGAAGTGTATAAAAATCTTAGACTAAATAAACAATCACATATTGATATAAAAAGAATAATGTCTTTTATAGAAGAGGATGACATAAAATCTGTGGCCAATAGTATAACTAATATAATGGAAGAAGTAGTTATAGAAAGAACACCTATTATATCTGAAATTAAGAGGGATATGCTAAAATATGGAGCATTAGGCTCTTTAATGAGTGGTAGCGGACCAACAGTTTTTGGATTATTTGAGGATTTAGATAAACTTGAATTTTGTAAGAAAAACTTAGAAGCAAAATATAATAAAGGCATAATTCTTATTGTAAAGACAATTTAATAAAGTGTATATATTACCCATCTTTTGCAAACTATATTAGTTACAGGAGGTGGGATTTTTGTTTTCTAAAATACATAGAATATTGAGAGAACTGACTGATTATTATACTATTTTAATGATAATTGCTATAGGAATATTTACTTTATTAATTGATGGTAAAAGGTATAGACAAAAAGGATATATGAGAGAATTGAGAATGGTAAAAATTATATCTTATTCATACATAACCATAGGTGGACTATTATATGTATTGCTATTATTAATATAGGGGTGTAATGATGAAAACTATACTGCTTAAAGACTTAGAAAAAAATGAAGAAATATTTAGAAGTTTATTTGCTGACTGTGATGATGTTGTTTTTAGAAGAATAGAGGTAGGAGATGTTTACAAAGTAAAGCTCACTTTAATATATATAGATGGATTAGTAAGCAAGGAATATATTGCAGAACACGGAATTTTTTCATTATTTATAGAAGAAGAAATAAAATCTTTTTCTCTACAAGGGTTCAAGACTCCATTAATAGATATAATCTCAAAGGAGATATTATCTACTATAGATATAAAAGAAGAATTTCATGTAGATAATATAGTGAAGTCCATACTTTCTGGTGATACCATAATATTAATTGATAAAATTGATAAATGCTTAATATTTGATTCAAAAGGCTGGCCAGCTAGAGGAGTTGAAGAACCACAGACAGAAACCTTAGTTAGAGGACCAAGGGATGGATTTGTGGAATCTGTAAAGGCAAACATGACATTAGTAAGAAGAAGAATAAAGGATACTAATTTGAAAATTAAGATGCATACAGTTGGTAGAAGGTCTCAAACAAGTGTTGCAGTAATGTATATAGAAGATATCGCTGATAAATCTTTAATTGAAGATGTTAATGAAAGACTAAAATCAGTAGATATAGATGCTATACTGGATAGTTCCATGTTGGAAAATTTAATAGAAGATAATTATCTTTCAGCATTTCCACAAATAGAAAATACAGAAAGACCTGATTCAGTAGCAGCAGCATTATATGAAGGGCGTGCAGCCATTATAGTGGACAATTCACCCTTCGTATTAATAGTACCTGCTACTATTGGAACATTATTGCAATCAACAGAAGATTATTATACACGATGGCAAGAAACACAAGGAGTAAGGTTTTTAAGATTATTAGCAGTATTTTTAGCAGTCCTATCTCCTGCCCTTTATATATCTATTATTTCCTATCATCCAGGATTATTACCTACAAAATTAACCTATTATCTAGCAGCAAGTAGAATTAATGTACCTTTTCCAGCAGTTGTAGAAACACTTTTAATGGAAGTTACAATAGAGCTAATAAGAGAGTCAGGTACGAGGATTTCTGGACCAATAGGTACAACAGTAGGAATAGTTGGGGGACTTATAATTGGGCAGGCAGCAGTGGAGGCTGGAATAGTAAGTGCTATTTTAATAATCATAGTAGCTAGCACTACTATAGCTTCCTTTGCTATACCTAGTTATGAGTTTGCAGCAGGATTAAGAGTTTGGAGATTTATCTTTATTATCTTAGCTTCTATACTAGGTCTATATGGAGTAATGCTAGGAGTTATACTATTAGGAACTCATTTAATTAAATTAGATAGTTTTGGAGTACCTTTCACATCACCTTATTCAGGTTTAGGAGTAGGTTCCGGTGAGTTAAAAGATACTTTATTCAAGGCACCAATTCAGTACCTAAAAGAAAGACCTACATTTACACATCCGAGGAATAAGAGAAGAATGGGGAGAAGCTGGAAAGATGCAAAAAAATAATAAAATATCAAATAAACAGATAAGAGCATTGGTAGTTTCAGCAATTGTAGGAACGGGAATTCTATCTCTTCCAAATAGAATTTCATTGATACTAGGAAATGATGGATGGATAGCTATAATTCTTTCAGGTATATTAGTAATAGGAATTACAATAATTATGAATAAATTATTCTATCTTTATCCAGATAAAGATTTCTTTGAAATAGGTAGAATGGTTTTAGGCAAATGGATATTTAATATTTTTCTTATTTTTTTTCTAATTTATTTAATAATGAGTATGGCAGCTATTTCTAGAAATATTGCTGAGATTCTAAAGGCGTTTCTTCTAGAAAACACACCAACGGAAATAATAATAATTTCCTTTATACTTGTAACTACCTATATCTCTAGATCTGAAATTCAAGTAATTGGAAGAGCGGCATATCATATATATCCAGTAGTGCTAGGGTTTGTAATAATATTAATACTTATATCTCTAACAAGTGTAGACTTTACAAATATGCTTCCACTGTTTCAATCAAATATTAAGGATATGCCAAAGGGTATAAGTCTAAGCTTTTTCAGTTATACTGGATTTGAAATATTATTATTCTCAATACCCTTTGCAGAAAGAAAGAAAGAAATCATGAAATCTAGTCTTATAGGAGTTGGGATCGTAATAGTCATATATGTAATAGTATTTGTACTCTCTCTATCTCAATATGGATTACAGAGCTTACAAAGGCAAAGCTTTCCTATACTATCCCTTATAAAAGAAATAGACTTACCAGGGTATTTTATTGAGAATATTGATGGACTTATGGTAGCTATATGGGTAATAGTTATTTTTGGAACTATGGCTCCATTTTATTATTCAGCTGGAAAAATTCTTTCAAATTTATTTAATACAAAAGAACATGGATTATTTATACTACCACTTACACCATTAATATATATAATATCCTTGATACCAGAAAATATAGTTGAATTAAGTAAACAAATAAGAAAGTTTATAAATTACTTTGGATTTGTGTCCATAGTTTTCCTGCCTATTATAATCTACTCTATAGGATTATTTAAATCTAGGGGGTCAAATAGATGAAAAAAAGGTTTCTATTGATGATTATTATCATATCACTTATACTGGCTACAGGATGTTGGGGAATGATAGAAATAAATCAACGAATATTTCCATATTCAATAGGAGTAGACTTAAACGATGGTGAAGGAGATAAATATATAATAACTATATCTTATCCCAATATAAATGCAATAGGTAAAAATGCAACTCAAAAAGATAGAATACATATAGTATCAACTGTAGCATCATCTGTTTTTGAGGGGATAGAGCAACTATCTACAAGGCTGCCCTATGAAATTTATTTTAAACATCTAAAAGTAGTGGTATTCGGACAGGAATTAGCAAAGGATGAATGTGCAATTCGAGAAATCTTAGATGGAGTGAGCAGAGATTTTATTATAAACAAAAAAGTTAGATTACTAATAGCAGAAGGAAAAGCTATGGATTTGCTTCTATTTATACCAAAAGCTAAAAGACAAGAGTTAATAGAAGGTACATTGGTTAGTATGCTTAAAGAAAATAAAGGAACATCTAGATTTATACCTCAAAGTTTAACCCAGTTTATAAAAGATACTGATATAGGTGGAGTGGGACTTATGCCTAGAGCTTCAATTCATGAAGAAGATATAAAGATATTTGGTGGGGCAATATTTAAAAATTATATGCATATAGGAGATATAGATGAAGTGCAGAATAGAGCTATATCATTGATGCGAGGAAAATTAAAAAGAGATTTAATAGATGCAATATATAATGGAGTTACAGTTTCATATTCAATTGATGGTTCAAAGATAAAAAGGCATTTACTAAGAGAAGATGGAAATATAAAAATTAGAATAAGTATTGAAACTGAAGGAAATTTACAAGAGTATATAATGCGAGAGAAACCCATGGTGAATGATATGGAAATAATAAATAAAATGGAAAAAGCAATAAGTGAAGTATTAGAAAATGAAATAAACAGTACATTGAAGGTATTACAAAAAGAATATAAAGCTGATGCCATAGAAATTGGGGAATATTTATATAAATACCATCCAAAAGTATGGAAAGAGGTAGAAAAGGATTGGGATGAAATATTTTCCCAAATTGATATAGATGTAATAATAGATACTAAAATAAGAAGAAGAGGATTGGTTCAATAAGATTAATAACTTCACTTTTTGGTGCCAGGCACCAAAAAGTGAAGTTATTGAAAAAGATATTGACATGATAATAGGACTATAATATAATGGAAAATACTGACTGACCGTTCGGTCGATAAAATTTTAATTGATTTGGGGGGGACACTATAGTGCATAAAAGGTTCAATACAAAAATTATATTAGTTTTCATTCTAGTAGGGATGTTAAGTTTGGCATCTGGATGTAATAAATCTTTAAAATCTAGTGAGACAGTTGAAGATGAGAATTATATACCAGTTGAAGTAGAAAAGACCAATATCCAAACCATAGCAAATAATCTTAAATTTAATGGTAAGATACTAGCAAATGAAGAAATAGCAGTTTTACCAAAAGTTTCTGGGATAGTTTCCAGTGTAAATGTTAAACTAGGTGATGTAGTAAAAGAAGGAAGTGTACTATTTGTAGTAGAGCAAGATACTTTTTTAAAGAATCTCCAACAGGCTAGTAATGCCATTGAAATAGCAAATAATGGAGTTTTACAATCAGAAAGCAGTTTGAAAATTGCAAAAGCTAACTATGAATTAAATAAAGAAAGAATAGAAAATGCTAAGTTAAATTTAGAAAGAAATAAAGAACTTTATGAAGAGGGTATTATACCTAAAAGTCAATTAGAGCAGGCAGAGCTATCTGCTAGTGATATGAATTTAGAGGCAGCAAAAGGTCAGCTAGAACAAGCAGAAACATTGTATCAGCAAGCTCTAAGCCAATTAAAACAAGCACAGATATCCTATGAACAAATGGAAGATAATTTCAATAATACAGTTGTGAAAGCACCAATGGATGGAGTTGTATCCGCATTAAATGTAAAGGAAGGTCAAATTATTAGTAATGGACAAATGGCAGCTACCATTGTTGATATGGACAAGGTTTATATGGAAATAAACGTAGTAGAAGATGTAGTAAATAGATTAAGCATAGATCAAAAAGTAGATTTAAGTATTCCAGCAGCCTTTGATGAAGATATATCTAGTACCATTAGCTATATTAGCCCAACAGCTGATATTGGGAGCAATCTTTATTCTGTAAAAGTATATATAGACAATTCCGATAAGAAAATAAGACCAGGGATGAATGGAAAGATAAAGTTAAACTTAGATAAGATAGATTCGGTTATAGCAATTAAAAGCAATGCTGTTTTGGATAAGAAAGATGAGAAGATAGTATTTGTAGTAGAAAATGATCAAGCAGTTGAAAGATCTGTTATATTAGGATTAGATACAGGAGATTATGTTGAAATTAAGGAAGGACTTAAAACAGATGAAGAGGTTATTATAAAAGGGCAGCATTATGTAGAAAATGGACGAAAAGTGAAAGTAGTAAGGGGTGAATAATATTGAATTTATCAAGTTTTGCTGTTAAAAGACCCGTTACTATAACAATGATGGTTTTGGTAGTTGTTATCTTTGGAGCAATCTCATTGGCAGGACTACCAATTGACCTTTATCCAGAAATAGAAATACCTGTGGCAATTGTTTCTACATCCTATTCAGGAGCTGGTCCTCAGGAAATAGAGAATTTAATTACCAAGCGAATTGAAGGGGCAATTGCTACAGTGGGCAATATAGATACAATTAATTCAATTTCTTCCCAGGGAAGCTCTATTGTAATTGCTCAGTTTAATACTGGTACAAATATGGATTTTGCCACATTAGAAATGAGAGAGAAAGTAGACTTAGTTAAGGGAGCTTTACCAGATGATGCTACACAACCTATGGTAATTAAAATAGACCCAAATTCCATGCCTATTGTACAAATAGCTTTATCTACCAATGGAAGCCTATCAAGTTTACAGTCATTGGCAGAAGATAGCTTTAAACAAAGATTTGAAAGATTAGAAGGAGTAGCTTCCGTTGATATTGGGGGAGGATTTACAGATGAAATTGAGGTATCTGTTGATATAGCTAGATTATCAAGATATGGATTAAGCATAAATCAATTAAATCAACTGCTTAGTGCAGCCAACACTAATCTTCCCGGAGGAGTTGTAGAAAATGGTGAACAGGATCTTACCATAAGAGTAATAGGAGAGTTTAATTCTATTGATGAAATCAGAGATATGCCTATTACCCTTAATACTGGTTCTATAATTACTCTTAAGGATATAGCTAAAGTAGAATTAAAAAACAAAGATATTACTGGAATATCTAGAACTAATGGAGAAGACAGTATAAATATTTCCATAAAAAAACAATCAGGTAAAAATACAGTACAAGTGGCAGATTTAGTAAGTAGAGAAGTGGAAAAACTAAAGAAAGATTATCCAGATATTAAAATTAATATAGTAATAGATAACTCTACTATTATAAAGGATTCCATTAATAATGTTATAGATAATGTTATTGTAGGTTCTATATTTGCCATTGCGGTTTTATATATTTTCCTAAAGAATATAAGATCCACTTTGATAGTAGGAGTATCTATACCTATTTCATTAATCGCTTCATTTATCTTATTATATTTTAATAAGATTACATTAAATATGATGACCTTAGGCGGATTAGCATTAGCAGTAGGTATGTTAGTAGATAGTGCCATTGTAGTGCTGGAAAATATTTATAGATATAGAGCAGAAGGATATTCTAAAAAAGAAGCTGCCATAAAAGGAGCTAAAGAGGTTGGCTTATCAATTACAGCCTCCACTCTTACAACCATAGCAGTATTCCTCCCAATAGTATTTGTAGATGGAATGGTTGGTATTTTATTTAAAGATTTTGCCATGACAGTTACCCTGTCACTTACAGCTTCTTTAGTAGTAGCTTTAACCTTTATTCCTATGTTATCCTCTAAGATTTTAACAATTGATGAGGATACTGAAGGGAAGAAGAAAAGATTAGATTTTATTTATAAGGCATTTGATAATTTATTTAAAAAAATAGAAAATAAATATAAGTCCTTATTAGAATTAGGACTTAAACGCAGAAAGACTACCATCGCTATTTCAGTAATAGTTTTTGTTCTAAGTGTAGTAAGTTTAGCAGGTGTAGGAATGGAATTTTTTCCTGTGACAGATGAGGGAAGTATGACAATAAATATAAGTTTACCTTTAGGCTCAAATATTCATCAAGTAGATGAAATAACGAAAATTGCAGAAGAAAAAATTGCAGAAATACCTGAGATAGATGTAATTTTTGCCAATGTAACTTCAGGGGGCTTTGGAAGTCATAGCATTAATAATGGAAATAGCGGCTCTATTTCTATAAATTTAGTTAAATTAAGTGAAAGAAAGAGAAGCACAAAGGAAGTTGCAGAGGAAGTAAGAAAAATCATAAAAGATATACCAGGAGCTGAAATCACAGTAACAGAATCTTCAAATATGGGAATGGCTGGTTCTTCTGCTCCAGTTAGTATAAGTATAAAAGGTGATGAATTAGAGATTCTTGAAAAAATATCTAATGATTTCAAAGATATAATTGAATCCGTAGAAGGAACTCGAGATGTAAAAACAAGTTTAAGTGATGCAGTACCAGAAGTAGAAATTCAGGTAAACAAGGAAAATGCAGCAATATACGGATTGACTACTTCTCAAATAGCTTCTGCTATTAGGGGAGGGGCATCTGGAACTATAGTTGCTAAATATAAAGATGAGGGAGACGAACTGGATATAGTAGTAAGGGCAACAGAGGATATTACAGAGAGTTTATCTAATCTTGGACAATTGGATATTACCACTCCAAGTGGAATTAATATACCTATATCTCAAGTGGCAGATATATCCATAGTAAAAGGCCCTATCCAAATAAATCGTGAAGACCAAGAAAGAGTAGTTACAGTTACCAGTCAAATAACTGGCAGAGATTTGAGAAGTATTAGTTTAGATATAGAAAAGGAGTTAAAGAATTATGAATTTCCATCAGGATATAGCTATAAAATAGGTGGAGAAAATGAGCAGATGATTGATGCCTTTAAGCAGCTTTTATTAGCGTTAGTTCTCGCTATAATTCTAATCTATATGGTAATGGCAGCACAATTTGAATCCTTAATTAATCCATTTATCATTATGTTTACTATACCATTGGCATTTGGTGGAGGACTCTTAGGTCTTTTCATTACAAGAAAATCCTTTGGTGTAACAGCCTTTATAGGTATTATCATGTTAGCAGGCATTGTAGTTAATAATGGTATTGTATTAATCGATTATATAAATATCTTGCGTCAAGAAGGAAAAGAAAGGTTTGAAGCCATTATCACTGCGGGGCCTATTAGGTTAAGACCTATATTGATGACAACCTTGACAACAATTTTAGGTCTTGTACCTTTAGCTCTAGGAATAGGCGAGGGAGCAGAAATGCAAGCACCAATGGCAGTAGTAGTTATAAGTGGATTGACTTTATCTACGGTTTTAACATTAGTATTTGTTCCAGTCTTATATACAGTATTTGATGATATCTCTATTAAAATGAAATCAAGAATAAAAAGACTAAGGAAAAGTAACTCTAATGTATAAAAAGAGGTGAGAACTTGAGTGAATTAAAAGAGAAGAGAAGAGCTGAAATTATTGAAGCATCAATGAAAGTATTTAGTGAATGTGGGTTTTATCGTGGAAAAGTTGAAGATATTGCCAAAGAAGCAGGAATTGGAAAAGGTACAGTTTATGAATACTTTGGCAGTAAAAAAGAGATATTTCAAGAAATGTTAATGTATATGATGGAAGCATATATTGAAGGAGCAAAAGAAACGGTTTTAAGAGAAGAAGGTATAAGAAATAGGCTAATAGCAATACTTGACTACCATTCAAGATTCATTGATATACATGCTCATTTAATAGAGAGAACTTTTTTTCATTTTGAAAATATTTTAAAAGAAGTTAAACAATATATTCAAGAAATGAATAAACAAATATTTGATTTTACTTTACAAATCATTACAGAAGGAATTGAAACTGGTGAACTAGGTAATATAGACAATAAAACCGCTACTATTATATTTCTAGGACTTATGAATAGCAGTCATCTAAAAACAGTAATTGCCAATGATGGCTCCTTAGATAATATAGGAAATGAAGATATTGTAGATATGATACTTAGAGGATTAGGTAAATAATTAAAAAATGCTACAGTTTTTACTGTAGCATTTTTATGTATAAAAATAATAATATAGGCAAAACTATTATTAGTAGGACAAGTATAAAGAGGAGGAGAGAAAATGAAATATAAAAAATTAGTACTGATATTATCCATATTTATTTTTAGTTTTGTCTATATTATCTGTCCATCTATAGAAAGAAAAGTAAAGAATAGTTTTGAAGATGAAATCATTAGATTCCATATAAGAGCTAATAGTGACAAAGAAGAAGACCAAGCACTAAAGCTTAAAATAAGAGATGAAATATTAAAGGAAATGAAAGAAAAATTCAAATACACTAGAACATTAGAAGAAAGTCGAGAAGTAATAAGGGCAAATATGAAAGAAATGAAAGATATAACAGAAAGAGTAATCCAAAAAGAAGGAAAAGACTATAATGTAGCCATAACTTTAGATCAAGATAATTTTCCTACAAGAAAATATGGAAACTTAGTATTGCCATCAGGAGAATATGAAACATTACTCATTACATTAGGAGAAGGAAAGGGACAAAATTGGTGGTGTATAATGTTTCCGCCACTTTGTTTCGTAGATATTACTCACTCAGTCGCTTATAATGTAGAAAAAGAATTAGATACAAAAATAGAAGAGCCGCAATTAAAACTAAAATGGAAAACTGCCGAACTTATAAAAAACATAAAAATAAAAAGTAAAAAAGTAAAAAAGTAAAATAACTTCCATTTTTGGTGCCAGGCACCAAAAATGGAAGTTATTTTTTATGTATAAAATTTGGGAAATTACTAAAAATAAGAAAAAGCTATCATTAAGATGAAAGGAGTAAATAATCTTGAAAAAATTCATTATAATTACAACTGCTTTAAGTATTGTGTTTCTATCAATATTTTTATTTTATGAGCCAACAGCAGAAAGGTATAGTTCATCTTTTAGTCCAAGAACCCTTTATTGGGGGGTACAAGGGCAAGATGTAAGGACGGTACAAGATAAGCTGCTTAGATGGAGATATTATGATGGGGAAGTAGATGGGGTTTATGGAGCAAGAACCTATAGGGCAGTGAGAAAGTTTCAAGCTAAAAATGGTTTGAATGTTGATGGTATAGTAGGACCATCAACGGCTAATGCACTAGGTATGGCAACGACTAGTGTAGCTGCCTCCACACAAGGAGTAAACAGAAAGGCTGATGAATATTTATTAGCAAGAGCTATACATGGAGAAGCTAGGGGGGAACCCTATGTAGGTAAAGTAGCTGTAGCAGCTGTTATACTTAATAGAACTAAAAGTCCATCCTTTCCAAATACTGTAGCAGGGGTAATATACCAGCCCTTGGCATTTACAGCAGTTGCCGATGGACAAATAAACCTAACACCTAATAAGGATTCTATAAAAGCCGCAAGAGATGCCTTAAATGGCTGGGATCCTAGTTATGGATGTTTATACTATTGGAATCCAGCTACAGCAACATCCAAATGGATATGGTCAAGGAAAGTAATACTAAAAATCGGTAAACACTGGTTTGGATTATAGGAGGTAAATATGAAAAATAGACGTAATTTTATTGCCCCAACTATACTTAGTGTTTTACTCATCTTAGCCCTTGTTTGGGGATATAATCAATATCAAATAAAAAAGCATCACGAGATAGCTTTGGAAAATCATTATCAAAGATTATTTTTCGATGTAAAAAAACATGTAGAAAATGTTCAGGTAAATTTATCTAAAGCAATGCTGGCAAGTTCAAAAGAGCAGAATATAGTATTGTTTTCTCAGATTATGAATGAGGCATTTTTTGCAAAGGATAAACTAGCACAAATGCCAGTAACTCACGCAGAATCTGCAAAGACAGAAAAGTTTTTAACACAGGCGGCAGACTATTCCGCTTATTTAATACAAAGGCATCTTCAAGGAGAGGAAGTAACAAAAGAACAGAGGGAAGCCTTAAACGGACTTCAAGCTAATTCTGCTAAATTTAATGCTGAGTTATCAAAATTACATGAAAGTTTGATGGAATCAAACTTTGCAGTGGGAGCATTAAGTAATAAACAGGTTAAGCGAGTGCAGAAAGGTAATGAAAGCGTGTTTCAAACATCTTTAGTAACTCTAGATAAGCAAATGGCTAAAACCCCTGAATTGATATATGATGGCCCATTTTCAGACCAAATTATTAATAAAAAACCTGTAGGACTTTCTCGTGAACAAGTATCACAGGAGCAAGCCAAAAATATAGCTCAGGATTTTTTTGGAAGAGATAGGGTAAAAGGAGTAAAGGCATTTGAAGAAGGTGAGCATATAAATGAAGTAAAGCTACCAGCTTATACATTCCTTTTATATCCTGAAAATCAGCAAAAAGACTTATCTGTATATATGGGGGTTTCTAGGCAGGGTGGCAAGGTGGTTTGGATGGCAAACCCAAGACCAGTTTCTAATGTAAAATTATCAATAAAAAATGCAGAAGAAAAAGCATTGAAATACTTAAAGGATAAAGGCTTTGAAAACATGGAGCCCAATTATTCATTAAAATATGATGGAACAATATTATTTAATTTTGCATATAAAGAAAATAATGTAACAATATATCCAGATTTAATTAAAGTAAAAGTAGCATTGGATACGGGAGAAATAGTGGGATTTGATGCTTCTGCCTATTATATGAACCATCAAGCTAGAAATATAGATACTCCACATATAGATGAGAATGAGGCAAGAGCTAAAGTTAAAGTGAATTTCAATATAGACTCTATTCGTTTAGCTCTAATACCAAAGGGAAAAAATGAAGTTTTATGCTATGAATTCAAGGGAAAATACAATGATTCAGATTTCATCATTTATATCAATGCTTTAAACGGAAGAGAAGAGCAAATATTACAAATAATAAAAGATGAAAATGGAACATTAACGTTTTAAATTAGAAGAAACAAGGACTCATCACTAAGATGAGTTTTTGTTTTGTAATTATATTTGAAATTTTTTCAAATGACTTGCATATTAATAGTATAGACTGCTATAATGATAACATAGATAATATACAATATACAAAACTTAGGAGGGATTACATGAAAAAGATATCGGTATTATCATTAGTATTAGCATTAGCAATATCCGTCACAGGTTGTTTTGGTGGGGAGTCGAAATTATATAGCTCTTTAAACAAAATGCAAAATATAACTTCAATGGAATCAGATATGGAAATAGGATTTAATCTTGAGGGAGAAGGATTTTCAGAGGATGAGCAATTAATTTTGCAGCAAGCAGCTAGTTCGGTAAATAGTACAAAGCTTAAAATGCATATAAAACAATTACAAAACAAAGAAAAAACAGCATCTAAAGCAGAAGTAGTTACTAATATGAATCTTGGCGGCATAGGCATGGATATGAAAGTTTGGGTTGATGCGGATATGTCAACAGCAGAGCCTAAGGTAAAGGAAATAATAGAAATGCCTCAAACAATTATGAGTTCCATGTTTCCAGAGGATGCTGCAAAGAAATATATAGTATATGACTTTGAAAAACTTATGAAAGAATCAAATGAAGAATTAGATTTCAGTGAATTAATGAAATTTAGCAAGGATTTCCAACCAAAAGTAACAGAGTTTATGAAGGAAATCCAAAAAGACTTTAAACCAGGACTTGAAATAGTTAAGCAAAAAGATGCTAAATTAGTAGGCAATGAAAAATTAGACATTTACGAGTTAAAATTAGACGATGCTACTCTAAAAGAACTTGTAAAATATTCAGTAAACTATTCCTTAGATAAGGAAGCAACTATGAATTTTATCAAGGAATATATGAAGGCAGTAATGAATATAGCTAAGGTATCAGAAACAGAAAAAACTGAAGTTAAAGATCAATTAGCAGACTTTGAAAATAAACTACCAGAGTTCAAGACAAAATTCAATGAATTCATGGAAAAATACAAAGATGTTAAGATTTTAGGAGATAAGGGTATAGTAATAGAATATGGTATCAATAAAGATGGATATATAGTTCATGAAACAGGTAATATTGATTTAAGAATTGATTTAGAAAATATTACTAAGGTTGCACAAGCAAATAACAAAGATAAAGAAAAACCAATTCCAGAAATGAAAGGCATAATTAAACTAGGTATAAACTATAATGTAAAGAATAGTAATATCAATAGTAAGGATATAAAAGTAGAGATGCCTAAAGTAGACGAAAAAAATTCAGTAGATTATATGGAAATGATAAAAAAGCAAATGGAAAAAACAAATTAAATGTAAATAAAAATTAGGCACGAAAGTGCCTAATTTTTGGCTAATGCTGCCCAAAATTAAGCAGTCAAAGGAGAGATACTGTGAAGGATTTATTCTTTAGGGAAAATGTGTTGGAAATTCTTGATTACTTAGAGGAAGGCATACATATTATTGATAAAAATGGAATAATTGTATATTACAATAAATTTGCACAAGGTATAGATGGAATAGAACGGGAAAAAGTCGTAGGAAGACATTTACTTGAGGTATATCCTTCCCTCACAGAGGAAACAAGTACACTACTTACAGTAATTCGTACAGGAGAATCAATGCGTAAGAAAGAACAGACTTTTCTTAACTATAAGGGAGAAAAAATCACAACTATAAATTCCTCCATTCCTATAACGTCAAAGGGAAAGATTTTAGGAGCATTGGAAATCTCAAAGGATATAACAACAGTTAGGGAAATGTCTGAAAAGATAGTAGACTTACAAAATAAATTATATAATAATAAAAAAGAAAAGAATTCTACAAAAAAGAATAAAGAATCTGCTCAATTTACTTTATTAGATATAATAGGTGAAAATAAAGAGATAGTAAGACTAAAATCTTTAGCTTTAAAGGCTGCAGATTCAGATGTTTCTGTATTAATATCAGGAGATACAGGAACAGGAAAGGAATTATTTGTTCATTCCATTCATAATGCAAGTTCAAGGAGATATAAACCTTTCATTACACAAAACTGTGCTGCACTTCCAGGAAACCTATTAGAAGGGATACTTTTTGGTACAATAAAGGGTGGATTCACTGGGGCAGAAGATAGACCAGGATTATTTGAATTAGCCAATGGAGGTACATTATTCCTAGATGAAATCAATTCTATGCCTCTAGAACTTCAATCTAAACTTCTTAGGGTATTACAAGATGGCAATATAAGAAGGGTAGGGGCTACTAATACTACAAAGGTAGATGTTAGAATAATAGCTGCAACAAATATATCTCCAGAAGAAGCTGTAGAAAATAAGCAGATTAGACGAGATTTATATTATAGATTAAATGTTGTATCCTTTGAAATACCTTTGCTTAGAGATAGAAAAGATGATATCCCTATACTTACAAATTATTTTATTAATAAATTTAATAACAAGCTAGATAAAAATGTAAAAGGCGTGTCAAAAGCTGTATTAAGTATATTTAATGATTATAAATGGGATGGAAATGTAAGAGAATTAGAGCATCTAATAGAAGGGATAATGAGTATATCAGATGGAGAAATAATAGACATAGAAGACCTTCCATATAAGTTTAGACAACATGAGAAAAACCATAATGAATATGAAGCATCTCTCACAGAAATATTAGAAGAAACTGAAAGAAATATAATAAAGGAAGTCTTAGAAAAGACTGATAATAACATAACTAAAACAGCAGAACTACTAAAAATACCAAGACAAACACTACAGTATAGATTATCAAAGCTAGGACTTTGATAATCAGTGCACAGTAAAGAACTAATAGTGAATAGTTAAAAGATTTTAAAGCTTATCTAAAACTATTCACTATCTTTTTGCCTAATATTCGGCATTGCTTCCACTAAAAAATCAACTAAAAGATTATTTTTTCAAATTTAAAATCATATCTTTAAATAAAAACATCTTTAAAACATTCAAAACATCGTCTTTTAATTCACAATTAACAATTTAAAATTTAAAATTGACATAAATCTTTCCTTGGCATATATTTTGCATTAAATTATAAATGAAAAATTAATTAAAATACTGGGGAGGAATGTCAAATGAAAAAAGGATGTCCATATGGCACGCATAGGGTTATTGAACCAAAAGGAGTTTTACCGCAACCAGCACTTAAAATTGATAATGACATGGAAATTTATGACAACGAAATACTTATAGACGTTCAAACATTGAATGTAGACTCAGCAAGCTTTACGCAAATTAAAGAGCAAGCTAAGGGCGACATAGAAGAAATCAAAAAGATAATGAAGGGTATTGTAGCAGAAAGAGGTAAACACCAAAACCCAGTTACAGGTTCAGGTGGAATGTTAATCGGTACAGTAGAAAAAATAGGACCAGCATTAGAAGGGAAAACTGATCTTAAAGTTGGAGACAAAATAGCTACATTAGTATCTTTATCACTAACACCACTTAGAATAGACGAATTTAAAGAAGTTAGACCAGATGTAGACCAAGTAGATATAGTAGGTAAAGCAATATTGTTTGAATCGGGAATATATGCAGTTATTCCATCAGATATGCCTGAAAACTTAGCATTATCAGTATTAGACGTAGCAGGAGCACCAGCACAAACAGCAAAACTAGTTAAACCTGGAGATACAGTAGTAGTTATAGGCGGAACAGGTAAATCAGGTATGCTATGTCTATATGAAGCAAAGAAAAGAGCAGGAGTTACAGGTAAGGTTATATGCATAGGTTCAAGAGATACTACTTTACAAAGATGTAAAGATGCTAATTTAGCAGATGTATATATTAAGGCAAATGCAACAGATGCAGTAGAAATTCTTGAAAAAGTAAAAGAAGCTACAAATGGAGAAATGGCTGATATAGTAATTAACACAGTAAATATTCCAAATACAGAAATGTCATCTATACTAATCTGTAAAGACAGAGGAATAGTATATTTCTTTAGTATGGCTACAAGCTTTACAAAGGCAGCATTAGGAGCAGAAGGAGTAGGGAAGGATGTAACTATGATAGTAGGAAACGGATACACTAAAGACCATGCGGCAATATCACTGGAGTTAATGAGAGAATCAGAAGCATTAAGAAAGATTTTCACAGAACTATATGCTTAAACTTTTCTTTGTCAAAGTTTACTAATTGACAATGCACAATTGTCAGTTAAATAAATTAATAGCATAAGTTATATAGACTGATTGAATGTTTTAATCCAATAAAAAGGAGGAAAAATAATGCGTCATTATAGTGAAATCGAACTTTGGAAAAATGTTACTGAAGAAGAATGGAATGATTGGCATTGGCAAGTTAGAAACAGAGTTACAGATGTTGAAACATTAAGACAAATAATAAATCTAACAGAAGAAGAAGAAGAGGATATCTGTAAGGTAATGGAGAAGTTTAGAGTAGGTATTACTCCTTATTATGCTTCTCTAATGGATCCAGATGATCCCCATTGTCCAGTTAGAATGCAAGCAGTACCAACCTTAATGGAAACTCACATTAGTTCATCTGATTTGGAAGACCCATTAGATGAAGACGAAGATTCACCAGTACCAGGATTAACTCATAGATATCCAGATAGAGTATTATTCCTTATTACAGATCAATGCTCCATGTATTGCAGACATTGTACTAGAAGAAGATTTGCAGGACAAAATGACATGGGAGTACCAAGGGACAGAATAGACGCATGTATAGAATACATTAGAAATACCCCACAAGTAAGAGATGTATTGCTTTCAGGTGGAGATGCTTTATTAGTATCTGATGATGTATTAGAATATATTATCAAGAAACTTAGAGAAATTCCACATGTGGAAATAGTTAGAATTGGAAGCCGTACACCAGTAGTATGTCCACAAAGAATTACAGATGATCTAGTAAATATGCTAAAGAAATATCATCCGATTTGGTTAAATACTCACTTTAATCATCCAAAAGAAATAACTCCTGAATCAGCAGCAGCTTGTGCAAAATTAGCAGATGCTGGTATTCCATTGGGAAATCAATCAGTGCTTTTAAGAGGAATCAACGATTGTCCTCATATAATGAAAGACTTAGTACATGGATTGGTAAAGATAAGAGTAAGACCTTATTATATCTATCAATGTGACCTTTCCATGGGAATTGAGCATTTCAGAACAAAAGTATCAAAGGGTATCGAAATAATAGAAGCTTTAAGAGGACATACATCAGGCTATGCAGTGCCAACATTTGTAGTTGATGCTCCTGGTGGCGGAGGAAAAACTCCAGTAATGCCTCAATATGTCATATCACAATCACCAACTAAAGTAGTTCTAAGAAACTATGAAGGTATAATTACAACATATACAGAACCACAAATGGTAGAAGAGCCATGTAACTGCCCAACCTGTAAAGGAGAAAGAGAAGCAAGGATTACAGGAGTAGCAGAATTACTTCAAGGACCAGAAGTAAAAGCTCTAGAACCTAGCTATTTAGAAAGAAGACATAGAAAAGACTAAAGTTTTTCTAATTGTGAATTTTAAATATTGAAATTTTAATTAAAACCTAGAGATAATTCACAATTTATAATTCATAATTCATAATTCAAAATTTGCGACTGAAAGGGGCACTTTATGCTTGAACTAATAAATGGTAAATTTAAAACAATATCCATAGTAGGAATGTCTAAAAATAGTGGTAAGACTGTAGCTTTAAACCATTTAATAGCTGAAGCCATTGATGAGGGAATTCCCGTTGGTATAACTTCTATAGGTCGAGATGGAGAGTCATTAGATATTGTGACTGAAACAGAAAAACCTCGTATATTTTTAGAGGAAGGTGCTCTTATTGCCACAGCTACGGGGATGTTAGAACTAGGAGATGCCAATATAGAAATATTACAGGTAACGGAATATAGAACACCTCTAGGTGAAATAATTATAGGCAGAGTAAGGGATGGGGGCTATGTTCAAATAGCAGGCCCTCAGCTCCTTTCTGAAATAAAAGCAGTCTCTGATATTATGTTAAATCTAGGTGCTAAATTTGTCATCATAGATGGAGCTTTAGACAGGCTATCCCAAGCAGCTCCAGCTATATCAGAGGCTACTATTTTATCTACAGGTGCCGTATTATCTAGAGATATAAATAAAGTAATAGAGGAAACAATTCATGTAGTTAATACTCTAGGACTTCCAGCTGTTGAAGATAAAGAAATAAAAGAGATTATAAAAGAACTTATTAAGAACAATCAAATAGCTGTAATAGATAATAATAACCAGGTGGATATTATTCCTTTAAAAACGGCACTAAATGGAGGCACAATAATAGGTGACCATCTAAAAGACAATTCAAAATACTTAGTGATACCAGGTTCTTTGGTAAAGAATACAATAGAAGATTTAACTCGATCCACAAGAAGATATAAGAATGTAGAAATAATAGTCACAGATGGTACAAAAATATTTATAGAGCCAAAGGCTTGGCTAAAATTCATGAGGCAAGGCGTAGTAGTAAAAGTCTTAGACAAGATAAATTTAGTAGGAATAACATTAAATCCATATGCACCAGCAGGATACTATTTTGAACCAATGGAATTCCTATCGAAAATGAAATCCTACATAAGCCATATACCAGTAATGGACTTAATATTAGGTGGTGAATAATATGGTATTCATGGATGAAAGCACAAAGGAATCCTTAGATTTTCAATATATATTAAATAAGATTTCCACACTTACACCCTATGGAATGATGTATAAAGGTAGATTAAAGGCATTTCAATTAGGAGAGGAAGAAAAATTGATGGAAGAATTGGATAAAATAGAATCATTCTTATCATCAGTGGAAAATAAAGAGATAAGAAGGGAGTTTAACAATATCTTTGCTCACATAAAGGATTTAAGAACCTCAGTAAGACGTACTATGGAGGGTTTTATCCTCACAGAAGTAGAGTTATTTGAAATAAAAAACTTCCTTTTTTTAATAAGAGATTTAGATAGATTAATAAAGAAAAACAATATCCCAACTTTTAGTGATACAAAGATTGAACCAATAGTATCTTTAGAGAAAGCATTGGATCCTGAAAATACAGGAATATCTACTTTCTATATATATGATGCTTACTCAGAAGAATTAAAAGATATTAGAGAAAAAAAGAGAAGTATAGATAAGGAAATAAAATTAGAGAAAAAACATATAAAAGATAAAATAAAAGAAGAGTTAAATTTAGACCTTAGACCAGATTCATCTGTAGTTATATCAAAGACTCAAAAGGAATTAATAGAAAAACTTCAAGACTATCCCTATTTAGCCTATGTTTCAGAAACATATATGAATATAAAATTTTCCATAAGACAAACAGAAAATATGACTAAATTAGAACGAGAACTCCTTATTCTAAAGGATAAAGAGGAACGAGAAGAGCTTAGAATAAGAGAAGCATTATCTAAGGAAATTGGTAAGAGAAGAAAACAGATCTTTAGAAATATGGCAAATATAGGAAGACTAGACTTGCTTATAGGAAAAACAAAATATGCTTTAGATATAAAGGGAATAAAGCCAGAAATCCTGAAGGAACATAGATTAGAAATTGAAGGAGGAATACACCCAAAGGTAGCAGATTTCTTAAAGGAAAAAAATCTAAACTTTACCCCCATATCTTTATCCTTAAAAGAAGGGGTGGCTTGTATTACAGGAGCAAATATGGGAGGTAAGACCATTAGCTTAAAGTTAGCAGGGTTATTATCAGCAATGGCACAATACGGCTTATTTGTACCAGCTAAAAACATGAAAATTGGATTAAATCAATTTATAAAGTCTTCAATTGGGGACATGCAATCAACGGATTCAGGATTATCTACCTTTGGTGGAGAAATAAAAATAGTAAGTGAGGCCGTATTAAAATCCGATGAAAAAGGATTAATACTTATAGATGAGTTAGCAAGAGGTACTAATCCAGAAGAAGGATATGCCATATCCAAGGCAATAGTTACCTATCTAAAAGACAAAAATTCCATATCCTTACTAACTACACATTATGACAATGTGGCAAATCTGGACGATGTAGTTCACCTACAAGTAATAGGATTGTCTAAAGTCAATGTTATAGACTTAGCTAAAGAAATAAGCATAGATGAAAAAATGGAAATAATCAATAAATATATGGATTATCGTCTAAGAGTAGTAGAAAAGGATACTCTAGTTCCCAAGGACGCATTAAATATAGCTAGAATAATGGGGTTAAATGAAGAAATACTTAATTTAGCAGAAGGATATTTAAAGAAACCAGTCTAAATATATAAAATATTATGTTTTAATTATTATCTGTTATCTGTTAATTGAATGACGAAGGAGTGATAATTTTGAGTAAATTAAATCTTGATCAAAGTTTAATCGAAAGCTCAAGAAATGCAGCTAAAAACATAGCAGAAGAAATACAGAAATTTATAGATGCTCATACTACAACAGCAACGGAAAGAACAATAGTCAGACTTCTTGGAGTAGATGGAGTAGATGAAATCGAAAAGCCTCTACCAAACGTAGTTGTAGACAATATTAAAGAAGGCGGAGGTCTGGAGAGGGGAGCGGCATACTGGCTTGGAAATGCAGTAGTAAATACAGGACTTACACCTCAAGAAATAGCAGAAAAAATAGCAGTAGGAGAAATAGATATTACAAGAATTCCAGCTCAAGATGAAGAAAAAATTAAAGAAGTAATATATGAAATGGCTGAGAAGAAAGTAGCACAAATTGAAGCAAATAGAGATAAAAGAAATGAATATCTAAATACAATAGGAGAAGGAAAAAAACCGTATCTATATGTAATAGTAGCTACAGGAAATATCTACGAAGATATAGTTCAAGCACAAGCAGCAGCACGTCAAGGTGCAGATGTTGTAGCAGTTATTAGAACAACAGGACAATCCTTACTTGACTATGTGCCATATGGAGCAACAACAGAGGGTTTTGGAGGAACCTATGCAACTCAAGAAAACTTTAGACTAATGAGAAGAGCATTAGATGAAGTAGGTGAAGAAGTAGGCAGATATATACGATTATGTAACTATTGCTCAGGACTTTGTATGCCAGAGATAGCAGCAATGGGAGCTAGCGAAAGACTGGATATGATGTTAAATGATGCATTATATGGAATTTTATTTAGAGATATCAATATGCAAAGAACCTTAGTAGACCAATACTTCTCTAGAATAATCAACGGTTTTGCAGGAATTATCATAAACACTGGAGAAGATAATTACTTAACTACAGATGATGCAGTAGAAGCAGCACATACAGTATTAGCATCACAGTTTATCAATGAGCAATTTGCAATTAAGGCAGGTATACCAGAGGAACAAATGGGACTTGGACATGCATTTGAGATGGATCCATCAGTAGAAAATGGATTTTTACTTGAATTAGCTCAAGCACAAATGGCAAGAGAAATATTTCCGAGGGCACCATTAAAATATATGCCTCCAACAAAATTTATGACAGGAAATATATTTAAAGGACATATACAAAATGCCCTATTTAATATGGTATCCATTATGACAAACCAAGGAATACAATTATTGGGAATGTTAACAGAAGCAATCCATACACCACATTTACATGACAGATATCTATCTATTGAAAACGCTCAGTATATATTCAATAATGCAAGAGATCTTGGAGATGAAATAGAATTTAAAGAAGATGGTATAATCCAGCAAAGAGCACAAGAAGTACTTAAAAATGCAGAAGCACTCCTAACTCAAATAGAAAAAGAAGGACTATTTCAAACCATAGAGCAAGGTAAGTTCGGTGGAGTAAAGAGATCACGTACAGGTGGAAAAGGCTTGGATGGAGTAGCAAAGAAAGATTCAGGCTATTTCAATCCGTTTATTGAATTGATGCTTGGAGGTGAAAGACAATGGTAGAAGTTGCAAAAGTAGATTTAACGCAAGTTAAACCCTATGGAGATACAATGAATGACGGAATGGTACAGTTAGGCTTTTCTCTTCCAGTGCCAGCAGGAGATGAAGCAGTAGAGGCAGCTCGTCAATTGGCTAGAAAGATGGGTTTTGATGAACCGGCAGTAGTATATTCAAAGGATTTAGGAGTAGGCTATACCTATTTTGTAGTATATGGCAAATGTACACATACAGTAGATTTTACTAAAATAGAAGTGCCAAAAGTAGATGTAGATGTATTAAGCAAAGAAGAAGTAGAAGAATATATTAAAGATAATATAAAGAGAAAAGTAGTTATAGTAGGAGCCTGTACAGGTACAGATGCTCATACAGTAGGAATAGATGCTATAATGAATATGAAAGGCTATGCAGGACATTATGGATTAGAAAGATACGAAGGAATAGATGCATATAATCTAGGCTCCCAAGTACCAAATGAAGAGCTGGTAGCAAAGGCAATAGAATTAAATGCAGATGCCATCTTAGTGTCACAAGTAGTTACACAAAAAGATGTACACATACCAAACCTTACTCAATTAGTGTAATTACTAGAAGCAGAAGGCATAAGAGATAAAGTAGTACTTACTTGCGGTGGACCAAGGATTGGCCACGAATTAGCTAAAGAATTAGGTTACGATGCAGGTTTTGGCACAGGCTCTTTTGCAGAAGACGTAGCTACCTTTGTAGTTACAGAAATGGTAAATAGAAAATTAATATAAAGTGGAAGTATAGGTTTTCTGTTCAAAATAATGTAATGGAAAACCTATACTTCCATATAGGACGGTGATAGACATGACCCAGTCATCTATAACCAAAAGAGCCTTAGCAGATTCTATGAAGGAATTAATGAGTGAAAAATCCTTATCTAAAATCAGTATTAAGGATATTGTAGAACGTTGCAATATGAATCGCAAGAGCTTTTATTATCATTTTAAAGATAAATATGACTTGGTTAATTGGATATATTATACAGATTTTGTAACTAGCTTTGAAGAAAATGAACTCAATTCTCAATGGAGTATTTTAGAGAGTATTTGTGAATTTTTCTATAATAATAAAGGATTTTATTGCAATGCATTAGAAGTAAAAGGGCAAAATTCATTCTATGACTATTTTGGTGAGGTTTTATCTCCAATTATTGCTATAGAATTTGAAAATATATTTCAAGATGAGGATAAGGAATTTTACATAACATTTTTTACTGATGCAATAAGAACTTCCATAACAAGATGGTTACTTGAAGACAGTAAAATTCCACCCAATGAGTTTGTAAAACTAATGGAGAATGCAGCTACAGGAGTTGCAGTAAAGATGTATAAAGAAAAGTTTCATCAGGAAAAGGGTCCATTAAACAAGATTCTATAGAAATGGTTCTATCTACATGAGTTATATCTTCGTAGAAATCAATTAAGAATACAGGATATTTCTGATTTGTTTTTGCATCTTTTATATATTTATTTATAGAAACTACAACCTCTTCACCACATTCTGAAGATGGAATTAAAAATGCAAAGGCACAATTTAAACTGACTACACTCATAGCCCAACTATCATTTAAAATAGTTTTGATATCATTATTATCATAAATCATATGAACTCCAAATAGAAGTTTGTTTTTCTTTAACAATAATATCTGAGAGTTAAAGAAGGGACTTTTATCTCTTATATTAATAGATAATAATATATTTCCAATACTTTTTAATTCCAAAAGATATTCTTCTGCCAATATAATAGGGTTTACAAATAGAATAAAAGCACAATCTTTATTGGATTTAAAAATTTTTATTAGTCCTTTAAATCTATTCTCATTATTATCTAAAAAAAAGATATAACTATATAGACCAATACTTTTTCCTTTATTAATTATATTTTCAATTTTATCATAATCTAATATATCATTTTCAGGATTTGTAAAGTCAAATATTATAGTCCAAGGAACATTATAACCTTTTTTCTTTTCATGTTGACGAATTTTCTTTGCACCATATGTCCAAGAGTTTAATCCAAGATTTATTCCAAAGGTTTTAAGAATATTATGATCTACATTTTGAACTATATTAAAAACAAGCTTATAATAGGGACTATTTTCATTTTCAAGCATTATTTGAGCAATATTATAGAAATCCTTTTGGAATCTTCCCTTAGCAAAATGTGCTCCAAGATCCACTAAATTTCTAGTTCCTCGTTTAGACTTTAACTCTATTTCTTTAAATGCTCTTTCAATTGCAATTTCCAACATAACCTTAGTTAATTTATTTTCCATTAGAACCCTCTCCTTCACAATTAGTTCTAGTACAAATATAAACTTTTGTATAATTTATGTATATGGTCAAATTTAATATATGTCCTAAAACACCCCAATTTATGAAAATGTCCCAAAATTGCACAAATAAAAAATTTGTCCAAAGAAATTCTAAAAGCAAAGTTTTATAATAGTATTTAATAGAAGGTTTTTTAATTTGGAAGGGGGAGACAAAATGAGAGATAAAACTATTAAGGAAAACATGAAATCTTATGGTATAAAAATAGTATTGAACTATCTCGATAGTGATCCTGATAGTAATATTCCAAAGATAATAAATTGGGTTGAAAGATTTGATAAAGAAGGTAATATCAGTAGTCAATTCAATATTGTAAGAAAAGAACTGGACAATAAAGAAGGAAACTGGTATAAGCTAGCAGAGAGTCTTTGGACAGATATAGACGGAGAAGTGAGAAAAAAATTATTTGAAAATTTTATAATCAATACCAATATATTAGGAGCAAATAAAAAAGAAACCATTAGAAAAGAACATAATTGTAATGTACCATGGGCTATACTAATGGATCCTACCTCTGCTTGTAACTTACATTGTACTGGATGCTGGGCAGCAGAATATGGAAATAAGCTGAATATGAGTTATGAAACTTTGGATAATATTATCAATCAAGCTAAGGATATGGGAACATATATGTTCATATATTCTGGTGGAGAACCATTAGTCCGTAAAAAGGATATTATAAAGCTTTGTGAAAAACATGACGATTGTGTATTTCTTTCATTTACCAATGGGACACTAATAGATGAAGAATTTGCAGATGAAATGTTAAGAGTTAAGAATTTTGTTCCAGCCATAAGTATAGAAGGATTTGAAGAAGAAACAGATTATCGTAGAGGAAATGGAACTTATCAAAAAGTTGTTCAGGCAATGAAGATATTAAAAGATAAAAAACTTCCATTTGGAATATCATGTTGCTATACAAGGAAGAATGTAGATATCATAGGCAGTGAAGAATATTTTGATGCTATGATAGATAAGGGGGCAAAATTTGCTTGGTTCTTTACTTATATGCCAGTTGGAAAAGATGCAGTACCTGAATTAATGGCAACAGCTGAACAAAGGAAATATATGTACCACCAAATTAGAAACTTTAGAAATACAAAACCAATATTTACTATGGATTTTTGGAATGATGGAGAATATGTAGGAGGATGTATTGCTGGTGGAAGGAATTATCTGCATATAAATGCAAACGGAGATATTGAGCCATGTGCATTTATACATTATTCAGATTCTAGCATATATGAAAAAACATTGTTAGAAGCATATAAATCTCCTTTATTTATGCAATATCATGATAATCAGCCATTTAATAAAAATCACCTAAGACCATGTCCATTATTGGATAATCCAAATAAATTGTCTGAAATGGTAGACAGATCGGGAGCGATGTCAACAGACTTACAAAATCCAGAAAATGTTCATGATTTAAGTGCAAAATGTGAAGATGCAGCTAAAAATTGGGCATTAGTAGCAGATGAAATATGGAATAAATGAAAGGCGAGTTTTCTGTTCCAAATTTGGAACGGAAAACTCGTCCGTTTAAACTCTAAAAACTTGGGGGAGTCATTGCCCAAACAGATTCACATATTTCGTTACCAACATTGATATATCTATGAGGGATAGTGCTGTCGAAGTAAATACTATCACCCTCTTCTAATATATACTCTTCATTTTCCATTTTAACCATTAATTTACCCTTAATCACAAGGCCGCATTCCTCTCCTTCATGAGTAACAAAATTTTCAGAGGAATAATCTCCAACTTTAATAGTAATATATAAAAATTCAATTCTTCTATTAAGGTCAGCGGATAACAATTCATAAATGGCATTATTGTTGGAAGCTATTATACGTTTCCTATTATTTCTTTTTACAACAGGATTTGCATTCTTTTTAGCCTCTTCTTCAAAAAAATATCCTACAGAAACACCTAGAGATTGGGCAATTTTCCATATGGAAACTATAGAGGGAGTAACCATATTTCTCTCTATTTGACTAATTAGTCCAGGGCTTAATTCTGCATCATTAGCTAAATCGGATATATTCATTTTTCTTTTTTTTCTTAATTCCTTTATTTTTGTACCTATATCTATATTCAAAATCACGAACCTCCATTGTCAACATTATCTATATTTTAACATAAATACTGAATAAAAGACCATTAAAATAAATTCAATATATTAAATAAATATTTAATATATTGAATTTATTCAGAATATATTGTATTATATTTTTAAGGAAATAGTTCTAATATAAAATTAAAGGAGGAGTAATATGGGTACATTAATTAATGCAGACAACACTTGGGCTTTGTGGACAATATTAGTAAGTATAGCAGCAATTAGTATTTATCTTGAACAAACCTATAAGTGGGCATCAAAAGTAACAGGAGCAATTATTGGATTATTAATTGCAATGATATTAGCAAACTTCAAAGTAATTCCTACAGATGCACCAACCTATGATGCAGTATGGGGTTATGTAGTTCCCCTAGGAATACCTCTATTGTTATTTAATGCTAATATTAAAAAGATTTGGCGTGAAAGCGGAAGAATTATGATTATATATTTACTTAGTTCGGTTGGTACTCTTCTAGGAGCTTTTGTTTCTTTTATACTATTAAGAAATTATATACCAGATTTGTATAAGATGGCTGCCATGATGACAGGCTCTTATATTGGGGGTGGAGTAAATTTTGCTGCAATGGCTGAGTCCTTTGGAACGTCTGGAGATTGGATTTCTGCTTTGGTAGTAGCTGATAATTTATTAATGGCATTATATTTCTTTGTTTTATTAGCAATACCATCAATTAAATTTTTCCAGAAGAAATTCAAACATCCTCATATAGATGAGGTTGAAGGTAATGTAAATACTGGTGAAGGGGAAACATTGGCGGCTAAATATTGGGGAAGAAAAGAAATATCCTTAAAGGACATAGCTTTTGCTGTAGCTATTTCCTTTGCAATCGTATGGGTTTCTACTGAAATTGCAAATTTTTTAGGAAGTAAGATACCTACTGGTAACTTCTTCTATAATTTGCTTAATGGTTTATTAGGAAATAAATATCTGCTTATAACTACTATAACTATGTTCTTAGCTAGTTATTTCCCTAATTTCATGTCTAATATTCATGGAGCACAAGAAATAGGAACATTTTTAATATATATATTCTTAGTTGTTATAGGAGTGCCAGCATCATTACAGTTAATATTAACGAGATCACCCTTACTGCTTGTATTTACAGGAGTTATAGTTCTTGTAAATATGACAGTTACTTTATTGTTAGGGAAATTATTTAAATTCAATCTAGAAGAAATACTATTAGCATCTAATGCAAATATTGGTGGACCTACTACAGCAGTTGCTATGGCAATAGCTAAGGGTTGGAATAAATTAATAGGACCAATTATGCTAGTAGGAGTGTTTGGATATATTATTGGAAACTATTTAGGAATATTTATGGGCAATTTATTACAATATTTGTAAAGAAGTATAATAGATAGAGTTATACTAAATTAGGAGGTCGACTTATGCTATTTGACATACATGGAGATATATGGACAGATGTTACAGTAAAAAGGCAAATGGGTTTGAAAAATATTATTAGAGATTATCATTTAGAAAGATTTAAAAAGGGGAATATGGTTGGAGGTGTATTTGTCATATGGATTGATCCTCCCCATGATGAAAGACCAAAAGAAAGACTTATTGAAAGTATTAAGGCAATGAATACTGAAATATGGGAAAACCAGGATATATTGAAGATAATATATAATAGAAATGATTTTTATCAAGCTATTGAGGAGAATAAACTTGCTGTATTATTAGGCTTAGAAGGTTTAAGTGGTATTGGAGAAGATGTAGAAACGATTTACACCCTATATCAACTGGGATTTAGGCATGCAACTCTAACATGGAATGAACAAAATGCCTTAGCAACAGGAGTTAAAGGAGATGTAAATAGGGGATTAACAAACTTAGGCAGAGATGCAGTTAAGATTATGGAATCATTAGGAATGATTTTAGATGTATCACATGCCAATGATAAAACCTTTTGGGATATTTATAATATAGCTACAAAACCTTTTATTGCATCACATTCAAATTCAAGGGCATTATGTAATGTTCCTAGAAACCTTACTGATGAACAAATAAAAGCCATTGGTGAAAAAGGTGGGCTTGTAGGTATTAATGCATTTAATGAGTTTATAAATTTAGAACATGACAAAAGGACTATTGATTATTTAATAAATCATATAGAGCATATTGTAAATCTTATAGGAATAGACCACGTTGCCTTAGGTTTTGATTTCTTTGAATATATTGGAAATGATACGGCAGATACTTTCACTGAAGATCCTTATGTAGGTACTTTAGGAATAGAAGATATATCTAAAGGAAATAATCTAATACTAAAGCTTCAAGAGAAAGGTTTTTCAAAAGAAGATATAGAAAAGATAGGCTACAAAAATTTCTTAAATTTAATTTAGAGTGACAAGGGACATTCTCCTATGGAAAACTTTATTCTTTCTTGATAGTATTTTTTATAAATGATATAATTTGTTTAAGGATAAATGAAGAGGAGAATCCATATGGATGAAAAAGTTTTTGACTTATTAGAAAAGCTCTATGTGGAAGTGTTTAACTTAAAGACAGAACTAAAAGAAGAAATCCGAGGAGTAAGAACGGAACTTAAGGAAGAAATCCAAGGAGTAAGAATAGAACTTAAGGAAGAGATCCAAGGAGTAAGAACAGAACTTAAGGAAGAGATCCAAGAAGTAAGGGATACGATGGCAACAAAGTCAGATTTACAAGAAGTTAAAAATGACTTACAAGAAGTTAAAAATGATTTACAAGAAGTTAAAAATGACTTGCAAGAAGTTAAAGCCACTATGGCAACAAAAGAAGATCTTGAGTTATTGTCTGAAGAATTAAAAGTAGAAATACAGTCAGTATATGATGAAGTTAAGGAACTTCGTCAGGATTTGAATGCTATGGAAATAATTACAACTAAAAATGCACATGATATAGCTTTATTAAAAGCAGTAAGATAAAAATTCTAATCAAAGAATTAAAGCAATAGGTTTTCCCTTCTAACTAATGGAGTGGAGAGCCTATTACTATATTTAGGAGGCAGAAATGATTTCAATACTATTTATACTAAAAACTATACTATTTTTAAATATGACTGATGTCCAATTTAATAGGATTTTAATACTAATTATTACATCAATGATTACAATAGGCTTTATATCTTTGATTAAACAGACAAAATTAAAACATAAAAAGACAATATTGATGATATTCTATTCTATAATATCATTTACTATGTTTATAGATACGGTCTACTATTCTCAATTTCAAGCATTGCCTTCTGTTGCAATGCTGGGACAAGCCAAGCAGCTTACAGCCCTTGGAGATAATATAAAATCCTTAATAAATATGAAAAATATATTGTTAATATTAGATATACCGATATTAATTTTTTTATCATTAGATCTTTTCGATAGGTTTTTTACTCCCACCCCCTGTCGCAGCCATATTATACTTACAATAATGGCATTTGCAATAATTCATGTAAATACAATTGGACAGATACAGTCACTAACAGCACAGGAGCTATATTTTTATCATATATCAGATATAGCTAAAAATATAAATAAATCTAAAAAACAAAAAAACATTGATTTTACAATGGAAGACTTAGAAGATATAAAGAATAGAACAAATTTAAAAGATGGGAAATTAACAGGAATAGGGAAGGATAAAAACCTTATAGTATTGCAAGTAGAAGCATTACAAAGTTTTGTCATTAATTTAAACTATAATAATCAAGAAATCACACCAAACCTAAATAAACTCATAAAGGATAGTTCCTCTTTATACTACAATAGATACTATCAGTTAATAGGAAGAGGAAATACATCTGATGCAGAATTTGTAAGTCATAATTCTCTGCATCCATCCTTAGAAGAACCTACCTATAGTCAATATGAAGGTAATAGATTTTATGGTCTTCCTTGGATACTTAGGGATAAAGGATATACTGCTTGGGCGATGCATGGATATAAAAAGGAATTTTGGAATAGAGAAAAGGCATATGTAAACCAGGGTTTTCAAAGATTTATTTCTGAGGAAGACTATAATTTTGATGAAATAATTGGATTTGGAATAAGAGATGAGGACTTCCTAAAACAAAGCATAGGATATTTAAAGGAATTAGATAGTATAAATTCTAATCCATTTTATGCATTTATTGTAACTCTTACATCCCATTCGCCCTTTAACATTCCAGAAGAATATCGTATGCTGAAGATCAGACCAGAACACGAAGACACCATATTAGGCAATTATTTACAAGCAATACATTATGCAGATAAGGAAATAGGCAAGTTTATAGAAGACTTAAAAAGGGAGGGACTATATGATAATACTGTCATAGCATTATATGGGGATCATTTTGCAATACAGAATGGGGACGAAGAAATAGACAATATAATGACAGAACTTCTAGGGTGTAAATATGATTATGACTCCATGATGAATATACCCCTTATAATCCATGTGCCAGGAGAAGAAATTAATGAAACTATGTCTACCGTAGGGAGTCCAATAGACTTTTATCCTACTATATTAAATATAATGGGATATAAAAATGAAAAGGGATTAATGCTAGGCAGAGATTTAACAAATTATAAAGAAGAAAACTATGTATTTCCACAGACATATTTACTAAAAGGTTCATTCATAGGTAAAGATACCATGTTTGTAATGGCAAGGGATGGACTCTTTGACAATAGTAAAGCCTATGATTTAAACACAAGAGAAGAATTAGACAGGAATGAATTTCGTAAAATGTATGATGAAATAATTAAAGAAATCAATAAATCCGATTTTATTTTAAAAAAGGATTTACTAAAATATTATATAGATAATAATGGAGAAATAGATTTAAGCATTCTTACAGAACAAAATATATTAAAAAATAAAAAAATAGTCTCTTTTTATTATAATTCCCTAGAAGAGCTAAACAGTGCTTATGATAAAGGATATAGAGTATTGGCAGTAGATATAGAATTAACAGTAGATGATGGAATAATTCTTTTAAAGGATTGGTATTGGTATTATGACAATCTATTTGAAAACCCAAAAGATAGACGTTTAACCTTAGAAGAATTCAAAGAGTTGAAAATGAAAGAAAACAAAACTCAAATGACAATAGAAGACCTTATAGAATGGATGGATAAACATAAAGATGCATATATAATTCTTCGTCATGGAGAAGTAGATAATAAAGTTTTTGTAAATACATTTAAAAATTATCCAGTCTTAATAGACAGATGTATAGTGGAAATAAAAAACTTTCGTCAATATTTAACGGTAACTTATAGGGGATTTAACAAGGTAATTCTAAATCCAATACAAGAAAATTATACAGATGAAGAGATCTTAGACTTCGTCACAATGCACCCCCATGTAGGAGTAATACTAGACAAAGAAAGAGCAAAAACAGATTTATCCAAGAAACTAAAGAAAAAAGGATTATCCGTTTATGCAGATACAGGTAAAAATATATTTAAAAAGCAATAAGTACCAAAACGTTGTACTGTTTTGGTACTTATTGTATTATCCTAAAGATTTTGGATTAATTTGCCGATAAATATACTTAGAATTATATTTTGGGAGGGATTTTATTTCATGAAAAAAAAGATGTTTTATATGATTTTAGCAATAAATTTAATACTTATCATATTCCCTAAATGGTCTTTATATGCAGATGGAGAAGATGAGAAAATAATAAAAAAAGTATATACAGATAAACAAACTATATTGGAGGGAGATAAAAATATAGATTATAATATTTCTTATATATATATAGAACATGAGCCTAGCTATAAAGTAGACGGGGATAAATTTGATTTAAAAAATTTGCATAATGTAATTAAGATTATTGCCAATGGAAAAGAACAAAATCCTGTGGATTCAAATGGTAATTTTAAATATACAATAGAATATAATAATGACCTTAATAGGATAGAGATTAAGATAAAAGAGAATCCATTAAATCCTATTGATTTAAAGCCATTTATTCTTACAAAAAATACCTACTATAATATTTATATACCAAATGGATTTTTTTTCAATCAAAGTATAAGCAGCGATTCAATAAACTATACTTTTACTACAAATGGTGAAGGGACAAATATTACAGATAGAGGTATATATAAATTTGAAATAACAAATAAAAAAGAAATAGTAGGGGCATATGACAGACCATTTTTAATTACAGATTTTACACCTACAAATAAAAATATGGAATTTACTATAACAGGCTATAACTTTTCAGGTGACATTAAACAATTAAGATTTGTAAGAGAAAAGGATAATAAAACCATTACAATACCAAGAAAAACCGGCAATATAGAAAATCTAAAATTTCATGATATAACTAAGATAACTGGAACTATGGATGATGAAGCCAAAAAAGAATTTGCAAAAATAATCAATGATAAAGAATGTAAAAAAACTTATACCAGTGCAGGAGCCTATGACATATATATAGACTTTGAAATAGGGAACTCAGCCTCAATGCATAAGGTAGAGCAAAGAATTATAGTAAAAGATAGACCAAAGATAATAGATACAACCCCTAGAGATGAACATGATTATTTTGATCCGGAAATATTATATGAGAAATTCACCAATCCAGATGAAGAAGGTTATTATATAAAGGTAGTTTTTGAAGATATAGGAAGTACATTAAAGATGAAAGATAGTATAGGCCATGGTATTCAAGTAAATGTAATAGGAGATAAAACTAATTTAATAGATAAAAATAAACAAATAATATATAAGAGAGAGTTATCAGCAAATAAATACTCAGCAAATAGGTTTAACGTTTATATACCTTTAATAGATAAACTAGATGACAATCAAAAGTATGAAGTATATATACCCGAAGATTCCATAGTAGAATATTCAGACATAGAAACAGAGAAAAATAGATGCTATAAATGGACGTTTAGCACTAACTATTTTCCAAAGGCAGAAAAGCTATATGAAGGTTCTATACCAGAATACTATGATTGGAATTATCCAATAGTAATAGATGGGTCAATGTTTCATGAAGATACATTTGTAGAGTTTAGAAATATGAACGGTAAATACTATAGTCCTTCAAGTATAGATATTAGAAATAATAATAGTACAATGTATATATATTTACCTAGAAATAGAAGATTACCAGTAGGAGTCTATGATATAATAGTAAGTAATGGAAATTCCTATGAAACTCAAATGGTCTATGGAGTATTTTCTGTAGTAGAGGAAGGTGATTATATACCAAATGAAGAATATAGAGTAAAAGATGATAGCTCAATTGGCATGGTAAAGGGAAATATAGGTAAGAGCAATGATGTATTGGAACTAAGCTCTAGATATACAGATAATAGATATTTAGAAATAGATTTAGATGAATTAATGGGAAGCAATACTTGGGTAAGAAGTATAGAATATCCCATATCATATAGAGATAGTTTAGGAGAGCTTAGGCTTAAATCAAAATGGGCAAATGCCAGTATAAACTCTCTAAGACTTAGTAATAATTATGATGAAAGATATATAGAACTTCGTGTAGGTAAGGTAGAACCTAGTATAGCAGATATATTAAAGAAAAAATTAGTTGGAAAAAATATAAAATCAAACTTCATAGAAGTATCAGGAGCTAATTTTGATTTTACTAATCTAACAATAGAAATACCATATTTTGATTCTGACGGAAGTAGATTAAGGATTTTAAGATATGATGAATCAAATAGAAGATTTGAAGAAATTCCATATATAATAGATTTAATAAATGGAAGAGTAAAAGGAATGAGTAGCAAACCAGGTATTTTTGTAATAGTTCAATAAGGGGTGAATTAATTGAAGAAAAAGTTAAGCTTAATTTTAGCCATAATGATTATATTATCAAGCCTTCCTATGGGGGAATTAGTAGCTTGGGCAGCAGAGGGAGATCCAGCAGTAGTAAATGATGTAACTGTAACCAAAACATATAAAGACATAAATCAAGTTGAAGTTATGTATATCGAAGTAAAAGGTACTAACTTAGGGAAACTAGGTAAAAATCCCGTAATAGTAAGGGATGAGAAAGGTGATCCAAAGGCTCTCTCTGTTATAGTAGAAAGTGATAATAGACTATATTATAAAATAGAAAATCCTCAAGGAATAGCCAAGCTATCTGTAAGCGAGAATGATTATAATATTGGAGAAGTAGAGATGCCAATTATTAGTGATATTTTACCATTAAATAGAATGGTTAGCAACAAAGATACCCTTGTTATCAATGGCACTGGATTTACAAAAACAGGCATACAAGTTAGATTCTTTAATAAATCAGGAACATTAGATCCAGTTAATATGGATGTGAAAAATGATAAAATCACAAAGGGTTTTTTACCAAATACAGTAGGTGGTGCTTATAGACTAGAATTCAAATATACTGATAGTATTAAAAAGTTAACCATAGAGGATAACTATCCTAATTTATTTACAGTATATGGTGAACTAGGTATTAGTGATGATATTGCTATGGTTCCAAATCAAGGACCAGTTGGGACTGAAGTTAAAATAAAAGGGACAGAATTAACTAGGGAAATGAGTGCATTTTTCTTAAAGGAAATTGACGGAAGTGATTTGTATACAGTTGATAATAGGGGGGTTTTTATATCCTATGGTAAGGATGTAGAAAATGATGATAGTGGAAATAAAACTATAGATGTCTATACCCTAAGAATACCACCAAAACTAGAGCAAGGTAGATATTATGTGGTTCTAACCAATAATGTAAATGGTGAGAATAATTTAGAAGGAAAAATCACGAGTACCAAGCTTTTTAGTGACAATATATTTACTGTTATTGATAATAAGGATACTATTTCCATAACGGACGTAACTCCGCCAGTGGGGCCAGAAACAGGAATAGATGCTACAATACAGGGAAGATATATAGGGACTTTAAGCTCGAATGTTTTTACCCCAAATGATAATAGTAAATTTGAAACGGAAAAAATAGACCCCGCATCAAATACCTTAAAAGTTTATTATAATCCAGAAGATGGAAGCGGATCCATAGGTAAATATAAGCTCATAGGAGGAGAAGAAGGGGTAGATGTTACTAATATAGAAAGAGAAATAACTGTTTTTATAGGAAACAAGGCAACATTTAGGGAAGGCTCAGTTTTTACTAAGGATATGGACAAATTAAACATTAAAGTATCCTCAATAAATTTACAAGATGGAGAAGACCCTGCTAAACCTGTAAAAGTTGAGGTAAAAACAACAATTCATTATAAGGATAAAAATGAAAAAAAGACTTTAGTAATAAGAGAAGAGGGAACATGGAATAATAAATTCATATTTCAACCAATAAATTATAAACCTAAAATAACTAGCATTACTCCAGATAAAATACCAGTAGATGCAAACAATAAAATAGCAGATAGTTTCAAGATATCCATAGTTGGTGAGAATTTTTTGAAATATAGATATAAAAACAAAGATGGAGATGTAAAGGTAAAACAGCCAGTTATTAATTTAGGAAATCAGATAATACTAGATCCTAATATCACTGAGGATAAAGTTGGTAATCCTAAAAGAATTCCAGTAACGGATATGAAGATCTTTAATAAAAATGGAGTTGAAATAGATGGCACAATAGGAAATGATTTAGGAAATAAAATACTTGTAACAGTGCCTAAAGGTGCAAATATAGATCCTAATATTATTGATATAATTAGTAGATTGACAGTTACCAATCCTATAAAAAATAATGAGGATATAACAAATGATGAGCCAGAGAAGCATTTAGGGCTTAGTGGAGATGGAGAAATTAAATTTGTTAAAGTTACTTCTGACAAAACTCCATTCATTACCAGCGTAACTCCAGATACTATAACCACTTCAGGTGAAAAAGGTATAATCATCTCAGGTCAAAACTTTGCTGAGAAATTCAATTTATATATGGATGGAGAAAAAATAACATCAGCCAAAAGAAATGGTACAGGTACTCAAATAACCTTTGATGCACCACCTAAACCTGAAGGATATGTACAGTTAGTAGTACAGAATGATGATGGAGCATTAGCAACCTATGACAAATTTTTATATGTAAAAACCTATACAGATCCTAAGATAACAGACTTCAACCCTAAGAAAGGCACAGCAAATACATTAGTCGATTTAAAAGGGCAAAACTTAGTCCCGCCAAATCCATTAGTAAAGGACTTAAGTGGTGTAGGATTTATGAAGCTTATAGGCACTAGAATTTTTATAGGCGGAAAAGATATCAATACCTATACAACAGATCATAAGCTAAAAGAATATACAACACCATCTGACGAACCAATAATATCGGCAGAAAATAATTCCATAATACCATCAGACTATTACCATAGTATCATTCTAGAAGATGAAAATAATGAATATTACAAGATATATTTTGATATCATCTCAGGAAAATACTATTTGACAAATGGAGATAAGGATATATACGAAATAATAGCAAAAGGAGATAAATTATTTGGTAAAAAAGGTGGAGATCCAGAGAAGGAAATAAAGGTAACAGATAAAGAGATAGAAATTGACGGAAAAACCTTAGCCATAAAAACCCCTTATTCAGTTGAAGGTGGAAAGATAGTAGGAAATAGAGTAAAAGTAACAAACAGCAACGAACTGTATTTTGAAGTACCACCTCAACCTAGAGAAGGATACTATGATATAGCTATAGTAAACCCAGATACAAAAAAGGATGAAAGGAAAGGAAATGCTGGATTTTACTATTTCTTCCAGCCCAATGAAAAGCCGCCAAAAATAAAAGAGATAACTCCATCAGAAGGCTCTACAGAGGGACAATATAATATCATTATATCTGGTGAAAGCTTTGTAGATAGAGGGCCTAATGAGAAAACTTCTGTAATTATAGGTGGAGTAACTGTTCCACCACAGGATGTAGTAGTTTCCCCTAATGGAAATGCCATGACAGTAAAAGTTCCAAAATATCCTGGAGATTTATCCAAAGAAACTGATATGGATAGAAAACATGTAAATGTCATAGTAATAAATCCTGACGGAGGTTCCGATAGAAGAATAAATGGCTTTGCCTATATAATTCCAATATCACATCCAAAGATAACTAAGTTAATCCTCAACAAAGGGTCAGCAGCAGGAGGAGATATAGTTACCATAGAAGGTTCTGACTTTAGATACTTTGAGCCATTTAGAGATGCCAACAATAATGGTACTTGGGATGAAGGTGAAACCTATACTGACAAAAATGACAATGGCAAATGGGATGATTTAAGGGATAAGAAAGTATTCGATGAACTGAAATCTGATTGGGACAAAAACATACTCCCAATCTTACCAACAGTATATTTTGGCGGGAAAGTAGCAAAAATAAAAAGCTTTACAGCTTCAACCATAGATATAGAAGTACCAAAGGGAGCAAAAGGACCAGCAGAAGTTTATCTAGTAAATAATGATTATGGAGTATCTAATAAATTGATTTTTACCTACGAGTCCTCTAATCCCAAGATTAACTCTATTACACCTAATACAGGTAGAAAACAAGGTGGAGATAAGCTGGAAATATTAGGAGAAGGGTTTATAAAAGGAGATATATTAGTATACGATGATTTGAAGTCATTGCCAAAATCAAAAGAAATAGTACAAATTCAATTTACAAAGCCAAATGACGAAAACATGACTAATATAAATTTGCCTTTAGACAATCCAAACTCAGGTAGGGTAAGAGATAAAATTGCCCAAGCTAAAGCAGGACAATTAGAGTTAAAATATAATGCTGCAGAAAAAGATGTAAAATTCAGTATCACTCTAACAGATAACAATATAAAATACACAGCAGAAAACATCCCATATAATAATGAAGAAGTATTCTTCCCTTTGAACTTACTAAAAAATGACAAAGGAGAGAACTATAAAGGAAATGAATTAGTTCGCATTAGATTAGAAAAAATTGAGGGAGCAAGTAATACCTTTAGGGTAAGATTAGACAGGGGTTTCTCACCAGAAGCTACTGTGTTAAATCCAGGACATATAAATGTAATTACTCCATCCTATTATACTGTAGGAGAAGTTCAAGTGAATTTAATAAACCCAGATAATGGAGTTGCTACAGGAAAGTTTAACTACAAGAACCCAGATAGCAAACCCAAAATAACAAATATATTAAGAGATGGACAAGAAGGATATAAAGTAGAAGATGGAAGAACAATAGTAGAAGTAAATTATCTAGGTGGAAATACTATAGAAATAATAGGTCAGGATTTTAGAAAACCAGTTAAAATTCAAATAGGAGATATAACTATAAATGCTAAAATAGAATATCAGCCAGAAGAAGACTCAATATCAAATAGGCTAATATTTAAAATGCCAGCAGTAGAGAATAGATATATAGGCACATACAATAGGGTAGTAGTAGAAAATGAGGATGGTGGAGTTGCTAATTCAGAGCCTATTTTTATCAAATTTACAACTCCAGAAAGTACAGGGCTTACTATAACAAAAGTAACGCCAAACTTTGGACCTACATCAGGAGGAACTGTTATAACCATAGAAGGTAAAGATTTTAGAGAGAAAATGGATGGAATACCTAATGGCAAACTAAAAGTATATTTTGGAGAAGGCTCAAAACAAAAACAAGTGCCTCAGGAAAATATAATATCCATTGCATATGATAAAATCATACTAAAAACACCACCATATACAGCAGGATCTGCAACTATAAAGGTTGAAAATCCAGATGGTAATATAGCAGAACTGATAAATGGATTTACCTATGTAAGTGACCCTAAGATAACATCAGTTGTAAACCCTGATAATAACAAAATCTTAATAGAAACCCTATCCATAGAAGGTGGAGAAAAAATAAAAATAATCGGCAGTGATTTTATGGAAGGAGCAAAGGTAGTATTTAGCCCAGTATTAAAATTAGTAGATGATAAGACACCGGCTACAGGAGAAGTAATTACCATAGGAACAAAAAAATATATACTGGAATCTGGAACAGAGGGTACAGAAGTAGAAGTAATCAATGGACAATCTATTACTGTAATTACCCCAGAAGGTAAATTAGAAGACAAAGGTATAATAGTCATCAATCCAGATAAAGGAGCAACAAATGTATATAATATAGGATATGGAGTACCAGATATGGATGCACCATTTAATGTAGAAGCAGAAGTAGTATTTGACCAGTTCATCAAAGTCCATTGGTCAGGCGTTAAAGATGCCTTTGAATATGAAATATACATGAGTGAAGATGGAGATAAGTTTGAATTCATAGGTACAACAGAGTTAACATCCTATGTAGTACAAAATATAAAATCACGAACAGAATATCAGTTTTTAGTGCGAGCAATAGGCAAATATGGAACATCAAAGCCAATAGATGAATCCAAGAGTAACTATGTTACTACAGGTAGGGGAGTAGGAGCTGAAGATGAAGACGGAAGTCTTGGAGAAAATACAGTGATAAATAGAAATGGAATAGCAGCAGATATTTCCATAGGTACAGAGGATTTTGACAGTAAAGGGATGACAATAGACTTAACAAGGGGAGAATTAGCAGGAGTAAAGGATATAACCATTAGGATTCCTGCAGAGATTGTAGTAAATTCCTTTGGAGATATAAAAATCCTTGGAAAAGATTATACAATGGAATTTAGTCCAAATATATTCAAAAATTCCACTATGGAAGATAATAGGAAGAATTCCAATGCCGGAGTAGTATTTAAAATATCTACCTATAAAGGAAATGTAAATATGAAACCAGGAGAAGCAATAGTAGGAGAAACATATATATTAGAAGGAATTACCTATGTAGGTAAAGATACCGGAAAAATAGATTATCTAAGAGGGAATATAAAGTTTACCCTTGATACTGATACACAAAAAGTACAAAATAGAAGATTAAATAGGGTACAAATGGTTAGATATGATGAAAATACAAAGACATGGGTTCCTGTTAATTACCCTAATAGACTTGGATTATATACTGTAATAGGAAGTAGGCGATAATATGAGAAAAACAATATCCATTATATTATTAATATTAATAATTGGGAGTTTTGCTGCTGCCAATGGAGTTAGTGTAATAAATATTTTTCAGCAAGGGATTGTAGAAGGATATTTTATAGAATATAATAAAAATAACATAGTCGTAGAAGAATATGGAGGAGATATCTATAAACTACCTCTGGTTAAAGATGTAATGCTAGAGATAGATGGACGTGCTGTAAATATAACGGATTTTAAAAAAGGAATGGAAGTATATATAGAATTGCGGGGTAGAAGTGTAAAATATATGGATGCCTATTCAGGTGATATGCCTGGATATATACAGCCAGGAGAGAAAACTCGAGTAGGAGTCGTTAAAGAAATTGACAGAGATCAAATTCAAATAAAGCTGCCAACTGGCGAGGAGGAAGTATATTTTACTTCCCCTGCCACAGTAATTACTAAAAATAAGCAAAATACAAATGCTAACTCCTTATATATAGGAGATAGAGTTAAGCTTTATTTTGATGAAATGGACTCATCCTATATTAGCAGATTAGAAATAGAAGGAAATTCCATACTAATTAAAGAGTTATATAGAGGAAAGCTCACAGTAGTTGATGAATTAGAAGATATAATAGCATTGGAAAATCCAGAAGTATTTAGAAATGGGGATTGGAGAAGTTTAGATACAAACTTAAGGCTTCCATATAATTCAGATCTTCCACTATATGTAGGAGGACAAAAGATCAATTATAAAAATCTAAAGCATTATAAAGGCAAAACAGTTTATATGGCAATGAAGGACTTTTTTGGTAAAGAAAAGATAGAAAAAATGGTAGTAAAATCCCAATATGAAACTGTTTTCTCCGATAAAATAAAAGAAGTCAGCCAATATGCTTCACAATTAGAGCTTGGTAATAATAAAAATATTAAATTTCATGATGGGACAATGGTTATAAAATCTGGCAGATTAGTAGACACCTATAGTCTAAATTCGGGATCCGATGGGTTGATTATAGCAGATGGAAGAGGCAGTGAACTTTCAGCTGATATTATATATATATATAATGAAGATATAAACAACTCCAATATTGGACAAGATTATATATATGCTGGAAGACTAAATACCATATTGCAAAACAAACTATATCTAAGAAATTTCTTTTTACTAGACAAAAATGAATGGGAATCCTTTAGGGAAGAAAAGGAACTATTCTATGATAACGATACCTTTATATATGATATGGAAAACAAAAAGGCAGTATCTCCTAAGGAATTCTTCTCATCTAATTATTCAGTAGATGAGGATAATACAAGAAAGAGAAAACCAAGGGATTGGTATGGTTATCTATATACAGATGGAGACAGGGTTTCCGTAGCCTTTGTAAAAGAAACTCTAGATTCCCTATATGGACAAAGGACAACCATAGGTACAGTGGAGAGCAGCCCAGTACTAGATAAATCCATGGGATGGACAATTAGATTAAGGGATGTTAAAAACTGGAGTTCAAGGAATGAAGAATGGATGGCAGCTAACGCCTCATTAAATCTATATCTAAAGGAAGCAATGCTCATTAAAGATGGAGTAAAGGTTAATATTGAGGATATTAAAGTCGGAGATAAATTATATCTTGTAAGAGATAGCAATATGGCGAAAGTAATTATCATAAAATGAGGTGTATGATGAAAAATAAAATTATTTTACTATTAATAATAGCAATATTAATACCAAACCAATCTTTTGCTACACCTCTGGAATATGCAGGTGGTGTACAAAATGAACATCAATATGAAGAAATAGTTTTTATAACTGGGAAACCCATAAAATTTATAGGGACATATAGTGTATCAGAAAAGATAAAAGACAAAGAGGAATCTATAACCTATAAATTTACATTGAAAAGTGAAGATACAAGTTTAGATGGGAAACTAGATAGAACCATAACTTATACAACTAATTTGTCTAAACATACAAATGTAAATCAAACAATAGGAGAAACCACAGTAGATAAATATAAAGAAAATATAAAATTCGGCAAGGATACCTATAGCCTTGAGGACTATCAATTTTCAAAATCTGATATAATTGATGAAAGACCAGCTGCCGATTTTTACTCAGGTAATATAAAGGGAAGAAAATACTATGAATATAATAAAAATAAAGGAAATGTTACAATAGATATTACAGGTGGAAACGTAGGATATGAAAATTTTTGGGGTAGTACAGAAACCCAGATAATAAGCCATATTGTAACAGCCAATATATTGGGTGATGGAGATAAAAAAGGGAAATCATGGCAAGGCTCCTATACTCACCAAGTATCTGACAGTATGACTAAATCCCTTAGATACTCTGAAAATGATGCAAATTTTTCAAGTTTTCATGGAGGACATATTAGAATAACCAATCAATCTGTAGTATCAAAATATGACTATAAACTACCTGATGCAAGAGGAAGCGTATCTTTAAATCAAGATATGGTACCAAGACTTGAAAGACTAATTGTACCTAAATTTAGAGATGTAAATGGGCATTGGGCTGAAGAAAATATAAAAAAATTATATTCCCTAGATGTATTTGATGACAATAGTGATATATTTGGTCCAAATCTGCCAATGAGCAGATTACAATTTACTAAGGCCATAATGAGGGCATCTGATATTAGAGTTACCATGGAAGAAACAAGAAAGAGTCGAAGAAAGAAAAATGTACCCGAAGAAAGATCCTATTTTGCTGATTTTGATATTAAGGATACAAATTATCAATATATAAAATCAGCAGTAGATAAAAAAATAATTACGGGAACATCCCCAAATTTATTTGAACCGAATAAATCTCTTACAAGAGCTGAGGGAATAACTATTTTAGTTCGTGCATTAGGATTTGAAAACAGAGCACCTAATCCAGGTTATATAACTTCATTTTCTGACGATAGAAACATCCCGTCTTGGGCTAGAGATAGTATATATATGGCAAGAGAGATGAATATAGTAGAAGGTGATGCTATGAATAGGGTAAACCCAAATCAAGTGCTGACAAAAGCAGAAGCATCTACTTTAATAGTAAAATTTTTACAATTCTTAGAAAAAGATTTACAAAGAGATTATAGAGAGAATATAATTAATTTCTAATACTAAAAGGAGGTTTTACTATAATGAAAAAAATATTATCATTATTACTTATATTCACATTACTCTTTCCAACTATAGCCATGGCAGAAGCACAACAGTTAGACAAAGAAGATTATGTGGATATACAATTGTTTTTAGAAGTATATAGCTATATAAAAAAGGAATATCCTCTAGAATATGAAGATAGCAAAATTCTAGAAGGAGCATTAAAAGGAATGTTAGAATCCCTAGATCCATATAGCTCATATTATAATGTAGAAGAAGCAGAGGATTTATACAAGCAATTAACAGGTAGCTTTAGTGGAATCGGTATTTATATAGAACCAAAAGAAGGATATATAAATGTTAGAGATACCATAAAAGGTCAACCAGCAGAAACAGCAGGTGTAAAAAAAGGTGATTTAATCATCAAAGTAGACAACAAGGATATAGCCAATATGCCATTACAACAAGTATCTAAACTAATACAAGGACCAAAAGATACAACAGTTAAACTAAGTATCAAAAGAGGAGAAAAATTGCTAGATATAAATGTTAAAAGAGCAGTTGTAAGTATATCCCCAGTAGATTACAAAATAATAGATGATAAAATAGGATATATAGAAATCGCAGAATTTACAAAAAATGTTTCTAAGGAAATAGAAAAGATTCTAAGAGAATTGGACAAAAAGAATCTAAAGAAAATAATATTAGATGTAAGAGATAATCCAGGAGGATTATTAACTGAGGTAGTATCTATATCAGATTTATTTATAGAAAAAGGACCAATAGTTCATATAAAACAAAACAAAAAACCATTGATAACTCATGTTTCCACATTAGAAAAACCAAAATATGAAATAGTAGTTCTAATAAATGGAAACTCCGCTTCCGCTTCAGAAATATTGGCAGGAGCAGTTAAAGAAAGAAAGACTGGAAAAGTAATAGGCACAACTACCTATGGAAAAGGTACAGTTCAAACAGTTATAAGTATGGATGATGGCAGTGTGCTCAAAATGACAACGGCAGAATACTTATTGCCAAATAAAACTTCAATCAATGGAAAAGGTGTTGAACCAGATATTAAAGTAGAAAATACAGAAAAAGAAGATTTACAACTTAAAAAAGCAATAGAAATATTAAAATAAGTAACTTATGTTACACATAATACCCCCTCTAATTTATTATAATGAACATAATAAATTAGAGGGGGTATTATTATGGAAAAAAATCTTAGCATTAGGAAATATAAAAATATAATAGTGTTTCTAGCAATTCTATTCTTAGGCACTATTATATATAAAAAACAAATTCTAAAGTCTTTCATAGAACCTAAGGAAAATATAAAAAAAACAAATATAATAATTGAGGAAGACTTAGGCATACCAATAGAAACAGATAAAATCATAAAAGAAGTTATAGTAGAAAAGTTAAACTATATAGGAACTATTTACCCTAAAGATACGGTTGAGCTTTCCTTTAAAATGCCAGCAGAAATAATTCAATTAAACATAAAGGAAGGAGAACATATAAAAGCTGGGGATATAATAGGAAGATTAGATGACTCAAATATCCATGCAAAATTAGATACAATACAAGCAAAACTAAAAACCATTGAACTTAATATAAACTACCTAAGTCAAGAGGAGAGTAAGTATAGAGAGTTATTGGATAATGGAGCTATACCTCAAAATGCCTACGATAAAATTAAACATGAAAAGGATATAGCTGAAATGCAATTAAAGGAGTTAGAATCCACAAAAATAGAACTAGAATTAAGTTTAAGGGATTTTGTCCTAATTTCCCCTATAGATGGAATAGTAAAAAATCTCAACGCTTCCATAGGGGAGATAGCGTTGACTGGAAAGCCAGTAGCCCTAATAGATACTGAGGAATCCATTGTAAAAGTCAATATTGGAGAAATGGATTTAGATAAAGTAAAAAAAGATATGGAAGTAAACCTAGCTCTAATTGGAATAGAAAATAAGATAAATGCCAAGGTTACTAAAATAATGCCAAGTATAAACCCTGCAACTAGGATTGGTGAAGTGGAGATAGCTAATATAAATGGTCAATTTATATCTGGTACAAGTGTAGAAGTAGAATTTATCATAAGTAAAGTAGATGAGGGGCTTACAATGCCACTAAATGCAATAAAAGAATTAAAAGATACTTCAGTAGTATATAAAATAGTAGATAATCATGTGGAAGAGATACCAATAAAGACGGGAATAAAAGTGAATAATCGACTACAGATAATAGAAGGATTAGAAGAAGGGGATATAATAGCCATAAAAAATCTAAATAAATTATATGATGATGCCAAAGTAACTATATTTAAAGGAGAAATAAAGTAATGAATATAGGTAAATTTTCCATTAAAAACAAATATTTAATACTTACTATATTATTAGCTATTGTAATAGTAGGAGTCTATTCAAAAAAAACTTTGCAAATACAATTATCCCCAGATACAACTCCCCCAATGGCTACAGTGATGACAAGATATTTTGGTGCATCCTCACAAGATGTTTCAAAGGATATTATAGAACCAATGGAAGAAGAATTAGGAAAATTAGAAGGCATAGTAGATATAAGTTCCATAGCTCAAGATAATATTGCCATTCTCCAGCTAAAATTTAACTACGGCATAAATATTGATGAAGCAGCAATAGATATACAAAATTCCATAAGCAGAATAAAAGACAAGCTGCCAAGTAGAATAGATGAGCCAAGGGTTTTAAAGTTTAGCACCTCTGATAAACCTATTATGACAATTAGTCTAAGCAGTACCTCCCTTAGTATGGAGAAACTCAGACAAATTGCAGAGGATAAAATAAGCTTCGACATACAATTAGTTGAAGGAGTTGCAGGAACTAATATTTATGGTGGATATAAATCGGAAATACAAGTAGAATTAGATAGCTCTAAAATGGATGCCTATAATATATCTTTAGAGGATATATCTAAGCTTCTTGCTCAAAATAATATAAAATCACCGGGAGGAAAATTAAAAGAGGACAATAAAGAATTCCTCATAAGAATTGAAGAAGGTTTCACTGCTCTAGAGGATATAGAGAAATTACAGATTCCAACAATAGATGGAAAATTTATTTATTTAAAAGATATAGGAAAGGTAAAGCTATCCTTTGAAGAATTAGAAAGTGCCTATAAATTAAATGGAAAAGATTCCATAGCTATTTTAATAAATAAAAGAGCAGATGCCAATACAATAGAAGTAGTCAACAATCTTAAGGAAAGATTAGGAACTTTAAAGGAAGAATATCCTTTTATTGAATTTGAAATAGCAGGAGATGACTCTATATTCACATTACAAATGGTTGATAATATGACAAGCAGTGTATTTCAATCTATTTTGTTAACAGTATTTTTAATAATCCTGTTTATAGCTGCTATTAATCAATCAATAGTAGTATCCATATCCATGCCCCTTGTATTTTTAATGACCTTAGGGCTTATGAAAATATAGTCACTCACAATACCAAATATAATAAAGATATAATCACTGCCACAATAGATGCTGCAGAAGAAATTGCATTACCAAGTATAGCAGGAGCGCTGACAACATTAGTAGTATTATTCCCCCTTATATTCATTAAGGGATTTGTAGGCTCTATGTTTAAACCATTATCCTTAACTCTTATATATGCAATACTATCTTCAATATTTATAGCATTAACTATAATACCATTGTTAACTGTACTTATGTATAAAATAAAGCTAAAGAAAATAGAGGGAATAATAAAATTTTTAAGCAGACCTTTTAATAAATTCATGAATATAGTATTAAATATATATATTGGTATTTTAAAGTTTGCCTTGAATAATAAATCTATAATTTATATAATATTAGCTATACTGATGATTTTAAGTGGAAAATTTCTAGCTTCAAATGGAGTAGAGATGTTACCTAAATTCGACAGTGGAGTCACATATATAAGTATTGAGATGGAGCCTAATGCCAAGATACAAGATACAAAGGAAGCAGTAAATAAGATAGAAAAATATCTAGATAAAGAGGAAAATATAATCAATTATGATGCACAAATAGGATTTGAAAAGGATAACACCATGTTAGGGGATTTTGGATTAATGGGAACAAACCAAGGCTTTATGACTATTAATCTAAATACAAGAAAAAAAATGGAAGAAACAATATGGCAATTTCAAGATAGATTGAGAAAATATATATCTTCTATACCTGGTATAATGGAATTTTTTGTCAAAGAGCAAGGTGGGACTGCAGCAACAGGATCTGCTGCCCCTTTAGATATAAGTATAAGGGGTGATGACCAAGAACTTTTATATGAATTAGCAACTCAATTCCAAGAAAAATTAAATCAAATAGAAGGAACTACCAATGTCTATAAAAAATTTCATAGCCATGGAAGGTATAAAAAATTCCACCATGGACATAGATGAATTTCAAAATCTAGGGATTCATCTTAAATATAAAACTGAATCAGTAAGCTCCATAGAGGATTTGATGAATATAAAAATTCGTACACCCCAAGGTGTTACAGTACCTCTCAGAGAAATTGGGCAAATTGAAATTAATAAAAAAGGCAATATGGTTACTAGACAAAATTACAAATATACTATTGAAATCTTGAGTTACACTGATGGTAGAGCATTTAGCCATATAGTATCAGACGTTCAAAGGCAAATAAATGAATTACCATTACCAAAGGACTATAGTATTAGCATGACAGGAGATCAGGAAGAACTTAGTAAATCTATGAAGGATATGATTTTTTCATTAATATTATCTGTAATATTTGTATATCTGGTATTGGTGCCGCAATTTAAATCCTTTATCCATCCAATTACGATTATGTCAGCTATTCCTCTGGTTATAATAGGAGTCGCACCTGCCTTAGGATTAAGTGGAAAATATATATCCATGCCCGTATTATTGGGGTTCATTCTATTAGCAGGAACCGTAGTAAATAATGCTATTTTACTAGTTGAACATACCAACAATCTTAGAAAAGAAGGAATGGCATTAGAAGAAAGCCTGGTAGAAGCTGTGAAGGCAAGATATAGACCTATTATGATGACTGCATTATCGGATATAACAGGTATGCTCCCCTTAGCATTGGAATTAGCATTAGGTGCTGAAAGATTTTCACCTTTAGCAATAGCAGTAATAGGCGGGATGTTAGCATCCACATTATTAACCATGATTATAATTCCAGTTATATATGCTAGTTTTGAAAAGCTCATATCTATATTTACGAAAAACAAAAAGGAAGAAGGGATATAATTGAAAAAAAGAATAATAAGTCTAATATTGGCATCTATAATATGTATCACACCTATGATTTCCTTTGGAGAAGAAACAACAAAGAATAGTATAAAAACCACAATTTCCATGGAAGAGGCTATAGAAATAGGAATAAAGAATTCTCCGGAAATTAAACTCAATGAAGTAGAAATTGAAATAAAAAAAGTAGAAGCAAGTGAAGCTAATTATGAAGAGAGAAAACATAAGAAAAGTGATATATCTATGGGAACTGTTGAAGAGTTCCTATTAGATGAAAATATGCTGTCTAAAAAAGCAGATTATGCCTTAGAAGAGGAAAAACTAAAGAAGAATTATATAGTAGAAGATATAAAATATAATGTTGTAAATGCTTACTATGGAGTCCTAAAGTCAAAAGAACATATAAATGCAGTAAATAGTAATCTAGATAATATCAACAGACATAGGGATATAATAAAGAAAAAATTTGACTTAGGTCTTGTATCTAAATCTGAACTTTTAATAACAGAGATTGCCTTAAATGAAGCCAATATAAACTTAGAAAAGGCTAAGGAAGATGGAGAAATGGCATTAAGGGCATTGAATATGGTTTTAAACTACCCGCTAAATACAAAATTAAATCTAACCTCTAGCTTTAAAGAAGAGAATTTTTCTGCAGATTTAGACAAAGATATTGAAAATTCATACAAAAAAAGATTTGAAATGATTCAAATGAGAAATAATTATGAAATTGTAAAGTTGGATTTTGAAACCAATGCCATAGTATATCCTTCAAATACCTTTAAATATAAATATAAAGAAGGCAGTGTACTAAGGATGGAAAATTTGCTGAACAATGCTAAGCAAAATGCAGAGTTTGATATTAGAGGGAAATATGATGCAATAAAATCTGCAGAAAAGCAAATAAAACTGGCTAAGGCAAATGTAGAAAAGGCAGAAGAAGGACTAAGATTAAAGGAAATTTCCTATAATGTAGGAAAAGGAACTATATTAGAAGTAAAGGAAGCTATGACTCAGTTATATAATGCTAAATTAGCAGTATCAGATGCTATAGCAAATTATAATCTAAATATAATCCAATACAATAAGGCAATAAATATAGGATCAGTTAGATAAAGATAACCACCTTTTAGTTATGAAGTGCACCACAAAAGTTAGATAATAAATTTAACTTTTGGAGGTGCATTTTTATAATGTTTTTGCATAATATGTTTAATATGTGAAACATTTCTTGTTTAACTATTTACATATTGATATAAATGAGTTATACTAAAATCGTTATAAAAAATATATGGGTGGTGAAGAAGTGGAAAGGTTAGAAAAGTTGTCTGAAAACTATAAATGGATAGAAAGAATAGCCAGCAGAACTAATATAGAACTTTTAAAGACTAAGGATATGTTAGAGGAAGTACATGATAGATTTTTTCAAGCATATGATTTGTCCAATACAAAATTTAACGTTCTAGTCATTCTATATAAGGGATGCACTGAAGAAATGTATATGTCAAAAATAGGAGAGAGGATGCTTCTGTCCAATGCTAATATTACAGGTCTAATAGACAGATTGGAGGAGCAGTCTTTAGTAAAAAGAGTTAGAAGCAAAGAAGATAGAAGGAAAATAGTTATAAAGATAACAGAAAAGGGTATAAACTCCGTTGAAAAGGTCATGGAAGATTATATTAAATGGTCCAAGAAATTGATGGAAGTATTAACTGTTGAAGAAAATAATCAACTAATAAAACTATTAAAAACATTGCAACAAGGAATTATTGAAATAGAAAAGGATAATGTTTTAAATATAATAGAGGGGAGATAGAAAATGAAAGGAATAAAGAAAAAAATAATTTCTGCCATTATATGTACTATGATTTTAGGCTCCACTATGGAAACCTTTGCAGCAGAGGATAAGGTATTAAAACTAACAATGGAAGAAGCAGTTCTTATGGGAATAGAAAATAGTTTAGCCTTAGATCAAGTAGAAGCAGAGATTAAATTAGCAGATATAACAAAGGATAGATCCCACTATTCTACTAAGAAATTAAGACGTGGTGATGATGATTTAAGAGATGCACAGAAACAAATAAACCAAGCAGAGGGACTTTTAAATCAAGGGGTAGTTCCAAGTGATATATCCTTAGGTGATGGAAAAGTAATTAAAGCTGGAACCAAAATAGATAGCTTACCTACTGAAATGCAAGACAGTATAAAATCAGGAATCAAAAAATCCATTGAGGATTCTAAGGGACAGTTAAGTAGTGGAAATTTAAAAATAATAAATTCTCTTCAAGAAGCAGGAGGAAATATTTCGACTGCCCTTGATTTTGCAAGTTTAGATGCATTAAATGTAGATTCTACTTCTGATGTATTAAATACCATGGCAGATATTAGTTTTGAAGTTACTCAAGCATCCTTTGATATTTATAAAAACAGTATTGCATTATTGATACAAAAAAATTATTATGATGTACTTCAGGCTAAACAAATGGTAGAGGCAAAGGGAAAGGCAATGGAAAGAGGTAAAAAACAATATGAATTTGCAACTGCCAGCTATAATGAAGGACTAAAGGCTAAGGATGATATGCTTGTAGCAAGCACATATTATAAATCCACTAAAATACAATATGAAAAGGCAAAAGGGGATTTAGAAAATGCCCTAGTTGAATTAAAGAAAAATTTAAATGTAGGGTTTGATAAGGAATTAGTTCTAACAGATGTACTTGTGGAGAAACCAGAAAACTTCAATCTAGATAATGGACTAATCAATGGTATGAAAGAGAGATTAGAGATAAAAAAGACTTTAGGAGAAGTAGTAGTATATAATACAAACTTCAACGAAACTAAGAAAAAGTATACATCTAATACTTTTCAATATAAAGAGGCAGAGGCATTAAAGGAAAAATCTTTAATAAACTTTGATCAGGCTAAACTAGAAGTTGAAAGCTCAATACGTCAATCCTATAACACTGTTAATACAGTAGCCTCCATGCTAGAATCTACAAAGGAAATGATTAAAGAAGCAGAGGGGAACCTAGAGATTGCAACATTAAAATATAAAGAAGGGTTTGGAGTACAGACTAGTTTGCTAAAGAACTTAAACCTAGAGGACTCAGCTGGTACTATAATAGAAGTTTTAGCAGCAGAAGAAAAGCTAGCAGAAATCGAAGAAAATGTTGTAAAGATAACATATGCATATAATTTAGCGCGTATGCAGTATCTAAACAATACGGGGAACTTTATTTACTAAAATATCTAATATAATTCATATAACTGGAGGGGGAAAACATGAAATCACGTAAAACAAAAGTATTAATACTATTAGTGATTTTAACAACTATGCTTTATGGTTGTAAAGAGAAAGATGTAGAGGTAGTGGCGGAGCCATTGAAACCTGTTAAAATAATGGAAGTAAAGACACAAGATTATTCTGATGATATTGAAATCAGTGGTAATGTGAAGCCTGCTCAATTAGTAAAACAGGGTTTTAAGGTTGCAGGGGTTGTAGGAAATATTTATGTAAAAGAAGGTGACCGTATATCAGAAGGTCAAGCACTTATGAGTTTAAATCCCCATGATTATGAACTAGGGGTAATAGCAGCTCAAGCACAATATGATTCCTTAAATATGCAGCTTAGCTCTAAAATAGATTCCTCTATAAATCAAGCTAAGGCTAATTTGGACTTTATCAAAACCCAATTAGATAGAGTAAGGAGATTACATGAAAAAGGTGCTGTAGCTACTAAAACAGTAGAAGAATTAGAAGTATCATTGGTAGTTGCAGAAAATAAATATAAAGAAGCATTAGATGCAAAAGAAACATCAGAAGCACAACTTAGGCAAGCAGGCGCAGCACTAGAATTAGCACAGTCACAATTAAGTGATACTGTAATTCATAGTCCAATAGATGGTACAGTAGTAAAACAAATCTTTGAAGTAGGGGAAACCATAGCACCGGGCTATCCAGCCTTTGTATTAGGAAGACTAGACACACTGGAAGTAGAAGTAGGAGTTCCAGATAATTTAATAGATAATATAAAGGTAGGAGAAAAAGTAAAATTATTTATCTACGGTATAGATAAGGAATTAGAAGGGGCTATATCCAATATAGATGCTACAGCTGATTTAGAAACTAGAACCTTTGGAGTAAAAATAGATATAGATAATAAAGATGGAGATATAAAACCTGGAATGATAGCCAATGTAGTTATAAATATGGATAAAGTAACTACAATAATTGTACCTATAGATTCAGTAGTAGATGATGCTAATAAATCTACAATCTTTGTATATGACGAAAATGCAAAAACAGTAAGTAAAAGAGAAGTAAAAGTAGGAGCAGTATTTGGGGATCATATACAAATTGTCGAAGGACTGAAGGATGGTGAATTGGTAGTTATACATGGGCAATTCGGTCTTTTAGAAGGAGAAGAAGTAAACGCTAGGAGAGTTGAAGAAAATGACTAAATGGTGTATAGAACATAGAAGTATAGTTGCAGTATTATCCCTATTTATAATTTTATCAGGAATATATGTATATGTAGAAATGGAAAGACAGGAAAATCCAGACGTTGTATCTCCAGGTGCAACAGTAAAAACCATTTATCCAGGGGCTACTCCAGAAGACGTAGAGAGATTAATCGTAAAACCATTGGAAGATAAAATAAATGAAATTCCAAATATAAAGCTTATGACCAGTTATTCCTTAGACAATGTAGGGGTTATAATAGTTAGGCTAAAGGATTTAACAGATGAGCAGATAACAGAAACATGGAATAAGTTAAAGGATAAGGTAGATGAAGTAGAGTTACCAGATGGTGCCTATGATCCAGAAGTAGATACGGAGTTAGTAGATACCTATGGTATGCTATTTACCATAAGCGGTGACGATTATAAATATAAGGATTTAAAATTGGTAGCAGATGAATTACAAGAGAGAATAGAGAAAATAGATGGAGTAGCCAGGGTAGAAATAGACGGACATATAAAAGATGAGATACACATTGACTTGGATTTACTTAGAATGAGAAACTTTAAAATACCTATGAATACCATAGGTATGGCTTTAAAGGCTAGGAATATTAATATTCCAGGAGGAAGTTTAAAACTTCAGCAATCTAATATACCTATTACAACTACAGGTGAATATAATGATATAAATGATATTAAAAATACAATAGTTGGAATGTCGGAAGCAGGTAATATCATATACTTAAAGGATATTGCAAATATAACGGAACAAGAAGGAGAAAGGGATATCTATGTTAGTGGAAACGGTGAAAAAGCCCTTCTTTTAACATTAAAATATTCTGAAGGAGAAAATATAGTTAAAATAGGGGAGAAAATAAGAAAATCCCTAAAGGAATATGAAAAGACTCTTCCAAGTGGAATGAATCTAAATATAATAACTGACCAATCAGAATATGTAAACGATGCTATAAAGGATTTTGAAGGAAACTTAATAGCAGCTATATTATTGGTAGTTGTTGTAGTGTTTTTAACTATGGGACCAAGATCAGCTATAGTAGTATCTTCTGCTATTCCAATAACAGTTATGGCAACCTTTGTATTTATGAAGTTCTTTGGTATCATACTTCATCAAGTATCCATTGCTTCATTAATAGTTTGTCTTGGATTATTAGTATCCAATGCAATAGTTGCCAATGATAATATGGATTTACATCTATCTCAAGGCAAGGAAAGAAAACTTGCTATTACAGATGGGATAAAGGAAGTAAGAATAGCAATACTGACATCTACATTAACAACAGTTGCTTCATTCTTGCCACTTGCTATGATGAAAGGAGTTGCAGGAAAATTTGTTAAGGATTTACCTGTAATGGTTACAATAGCCTTGATGAGTTCCTATTTAATATCCTTAACAGTGGTTCCGGCCATGGGATATACTTTCCTAAAGGAAAAGAAAAAGGAAGAGGTGCCAACTAAGAAAAGAAAAATATTGGCTAATAAGCTTGGTGAAGCTTTTCTGAAATTCTATGAGCTTTTCTTAGATCAAGCATTGGAAAAGCCAAGAACTGCCATATTAATAGCAGTTGGTGTATTAGCTTTAACGAGTTTACTTATACCAACTCTTGGACTTCAACTATTCCCATTTGTAGAAAGGGATCAGTATATAATTGATGTTACCCTTGCAGAAGGAACTACTGTGGAGAAAACTCATGAAATAATAGAAGACATAGAAGCATTGCTTTTAGAAGACACTTCTGTTACTAACTTTCTATCCAAAGTAGGAGATGGTATCCCTAAATTCTATCCTTCATTCTTTGGAAATCAAATAGCTAGTAACAAAGGACAATTTGTAGTAAATGGAGAAATAGCACAGATAGAAAATATTCAACGTAAATTAAATGAGAATATACCAGGAGCAAGAATTGAGGTAAAACAACTGGAAAATGCTATCCCAGTAGAATTACCTGTACAGGTGAGGGTAACAGGTAAAGATGTAGATGTATTAAAGGAAATATCCAATCAAATAAAAGAAATTTTATATACAATAGAAGAAGGGCAACACGTTCAAGATGACTATGGTTCAAAGACACTTAAGATGACCATAGATGTAAATCAGGATAAAGCCAGTATGGTAGGATTGACTAACTATGATATATCCTCTACAGTAAGAATGGCAGTAAACGGATTAGAGATGACAAAGCTAAGACCAGATAATTCTGATGATGACGTGCCGGTTGTTTTGAGAATACCTTCTGAGCAAAGAAAAAATGTAGATATGTTAAACAATATATTTATAACATCACAAATAACAGGTAAAAACGTACCTATTAATCAGATAGCAGAAATAAAATCAGAATTCAATTTAAACAGAATAATAAGAAGAAACAGAGATCGTACTATAACTGTAGGATTTCATCCAAAGTCAGGTCATAGTGCAGCAGAAGTTTTAAAGATAGTAGAAGAAAGAATGAAAGACTTTGAAGTACCAGAAGGCTATAGCTATGAATTTGGTGGAGAGAACGAAGATAGGGTAGAAGCCTTTGAATCCCTTGTAGCACCTTCTATATTGGCAATAGTATTGGTTTATTTAATACTAATGTTCCAATTCTTTGATTTAAGACAGCCGCTTATAATCATGGGAACTATACCACTATCCTTTATAGGGGTTATACTAGGGTTAAAGATAACCGGATTCCCATTAGGATTTATGGCATTAAACGGAGTAGTCAGTTTAATGGGAGTTGTAGTTAACAACGGAATAGTTCTCCTAGACTATATCAATATTCTAAAGAGAACAGGCATGGAAACCTTAGATGCAGTAAAGACTGCTTCCATGGCTAGACTAAGACCTATTACCATAGGTATGGTTACAACAGTTATAGGATTAGTTCCTATGGGAATAAGAGGAGGAAGCCTTTGGGCACCATTAGCATATACTATAATATTTGGACTAATGGTATCCTCTGTGCTGACAGTACTTGTAATACCAGCATCCTTTATTGTGTTTGAAAATAAGAAGGCAAAGAGGAAGACAATAGAAGCACAATAAAGAAATATAAATGTAACATAACTGTAATGGTATTTTGGAGAAAGACCATATATAATGTAAATATAAAGAAGTTACGGCATTAAATTATTACAATATTACAGTTATGTTACAACTTCTTATAATCATTGACCTTCATAAAGGTTGATGCTATAATAATTAATATGATGTGGGGTTTAGGGAAAACTTTGCAGTTAAACCAAACTCTTACAAGTTTGATGGATTTATTGAAGGGTTTGCCATCAAACTAAGATCAAAACTACTTCAAAAAAAAGTAAATAAAAAAAAGGAGGAAATACAGCATGAATAAGATGAAAAGAATATTTTCATTTCTTCTAGTATTATCCATGATACTAGGAAGTTTTGCAGCTTCATTCACAGTTGCTCACGCAGCAGAAGTTGAAAAAGCAGACAAAGAATTAACAAAAGTTCCAAAGGATGTAATTGGAACAGATTATGAAAAAGCAGTATCAAGATTAGTTGCATTTGGTATCGTAGGTGGATACCCAGATGGTTCATTCAAACCAGAAAAAGAAGTTACAAGAGCAGAATTTGCTAAAATATTAATAGAAGCATTAGGAATAGGTAATGCTACTAAAGCAGCAACAGGAAATACTAAGTTCTCAGACGTTCCAGCAAGTCACTGGGCATCAGGATATATCAATGTTGCATCAGGACAAGGACTTATAAAAGGATATAACAATGGAACATTCCAACCAGAAAAACAAGTTTCCTATGCAGAAGCATTAACTATGTTAGTTAGAGCATTAGGATACCAAGATAACTTCTTAAAAGGAACTTGGCCAGGAAACTATGTTGCAAAAGCAGCAGAAGCAGGAATCACTGCTGGAGTTAAATTTGACAGCGCTGTTAGTTCAGCTAATAGAGGAGATGTAGCTGTATTAGTTAACAACACATTAGACGGAGACGTTGTAAAAGTAGAAACATATAAAGATGGTACAGTAGAATATAAAGAAACAGAAAAGACTTTATTAAAAGACAAATTAGATATTAGTAAATATGAAGATACAAGAGTTATAGCTGATAAAATAGTTAATGATGGATTAGATGCAGATGAAATAACTGTTAAATTCTTAAAAGACATCGATAAGAAAGAAACTAATTCCGTTAGAAAAGACTATAAAGAAGGCGATGAAAAAGATTTCAGAATCGCAAAAGCTGTAAACCCAAGAAAATTCGTAGGTGAAGAAGTATCCGTATATATGGATAACAAAGACAAAGTAGTTTATATCGAAGTAGAAAATGATGACAAAGCATACTTTGACTATGTAAGTGAAATACCAACAGGTAAAGATGGAGCAATTGAAGAAATTTCTCTTGTAAAATTTGACAAAGATTATAAATTCGATAAAGAAGCAACAGTATATGTATTTGATTCAAAAGATGATAAATACGTTGAATTAAGCGTTGAAAAAGATGGAATCGATGCAAAAATAAATGATGTTGTAGGTCATGTAGGTAAATTCGTTGTTAAAAACAACAGAATCGTATACGCTGAAATCATGGACAGTTCAGAAGCGCTTCCATGGATGTTAGTTAGAGAAAACAAAAAAGGTCTATTAGAAGGTATTAGCCAAACTACTGAAGACTTTGACTTAGATTTAAGTAAAGATGGAAACTATGATGGAGTATTAGTATTTGATACATTAGGAAATAATCTTGATGTAGAAGATATTAAAGAAGGAAACATAGTTTATGCACAAAAACAAGAATATGATGGAGATGACTATGCAGTAGTTGTAGTAGTTCAAGACAATGCTGTAGAAGGAAAACTATCAAAAGTTAAGAATGACAGAGTAACATTAGGAGATAAACAAACTAAAGTAGTTCAATATGTTTCAGAAGGAACAAAACAATATCAAGCTTACTACAGTGTTGAAGGATTTGAAGAAGTAAAAGAGTGGACTGGAAAAGATAATGACGAATGGGCAACAGATATGGAAGACGCAGACGAAGAAACTATGACAGCATATCTTGATGCAGCAGGCAGAATCGCTTTCCTAACTACTAAAACAAAAGCTACATCAGGATATAAATATGGTGTTGTTGTAAAAGCATATAGCGACAATGACAGAGTTAAAATTTACACTTATGTTGATGGGAAAGATGGAGAAGAAATCACATATAGAGTAGAAAAAGAAAAGAGTTTAAGTAGACCAGTATTACTTGACAAATATGGTGTTGAAATGAAAGATAGCGATAAGAAACTTATCACTAGAGATACAGAAATTAAAGACGGTGACGTTGTTAAGTTCAAACTTAACAAAGCAGGAGAAATTGCTGAAGATGAACTTTATGTAATGGATCCTACAAACACTTGGGTAATGAAAGAAAACAAAGACTTTGGTAAAGACAGTGTTCCTTCCGCATTACATGACAAGAAGGATGAAACTAAATCATTTGCAATAGATGATAAAGCAGTTATTATCGATGCTGAGGGATTAAAACTTAACAGCGGTAGAACAGGATTCTTAAAAGACTTTGATGTTGATGACTTCTCAATTTCAAAATGGAAAGATATGTCAGAAAACAAATATGACTCAGAATTAGAATACTATGTATTCACTAAGAGAAACAACAACGTAGACGTTGATGCAGTAATATTTATTGGTAAAGGTGCATCTACATCATCAGATGAAGAAGCAGTTTACATCATCGATAAATGGACTAAGGGTGGAGATGTATTGGTAAAATACGCTTCATACGAAACTGGTAAAGTAGAAGAAAGACAAGTAGATAAGTTAGATAAGAACAGTAATGTTAAATTAAGTAGCTTCTATAAGGAAAGAGCATTCATTGCTAAGACTAAGAGTAGCGGTAAGATAGAATTATTTAACACAGCTCAAGGTGACTTATCTTATGTAGCAGGTGTTGTTACAGAGAAAGATGGTAACATCATTAAGATAGGTACTGATAAGACAGAATATAAACTATCAAGCAATGCAGTTGTTTACGAAGAAGATGCTAAGAAGACAACTTCTAATATCAGAAAAGGTGATTCAGTATACTTTGTAGTAGAAAACAAAGTAAACATCAGAGTAATCGAAAGATTAATTGATGATGAAGCAACAGATATTAAAGATGGTGTGAATATCTACAAAGAAACTGGTATTACTGTTGGTAAAGGTTCTGGAACAGGAACAACACCAGGTAAGCCAGAAGAAAAGAATCTAGTAACTTATGTTAACCCAGCTAAAGATCAAATGATCGTAGGCGGAGTAATCTACAGAGCGAACAAAGATACTGTTGTTAAAGCTGATGGTAAAGTTCTTGCATTAGGTAGCTTTGACGGAGTAACAATTGGTGATGAAGTAACCATAGATAAAGATGTAGTTACTATAAAAGTTTCTGCAGCATCAAAAGATGCAGCTAACTTAAAAGCAGCTCAAGAAGCAGTAACAGCATTAGAAACAGCAGCAGGAAAAGTGTTAACAGACGAAGCGAATCTAAAAGCAGCAGAAGCAGCATTAGAAACAGCTCAAAAAGCAGTTGATAAATTACCAGCTGACGTTGCGCCAGCTACAACAAAAGCTGATTTACAAGGCAGAATAAATGCTGCTAAAACTACTGTAACAAATGCTAGAAAAGCTTTTGATGCAGCGAATAAAGTAGCAGCAGTAGATGCTAAATTAGCAAAATTACCAGCAAAAACTGATGTTACATTAGAACACAAGGCACAAGTTAAAGAAGCAAGAGACGCATATAATACTTTAACTTCAGCTGAAGTAGCTCTATTAACACCTGGTAACGTTACTAAGTTAACTGATGCTGAAAGTAAAATAACAGCATTAGAAACAGCAGTAGCAAATGTGGCAAAAGCAAAAGCAGATTTAACAACACTTGCAGTTACTAATACTGATGAAACTAAAGGTTCTATAGCTGAACCAAGTGCTCATACTAATGGTGCAAAATATGAGTTAAGTTACAAGGCAGTAACAGGAGTAACTGGAACTGCTCCAGTAGAAATAACAAAACAAGCAGAAACATTCACATTTGAAATTACTGTAACTATAACCGATGGAACAGAGTCAACAATTAAAGATACTAAAGTATTTACAGTAACAGTTCCACACACTGTTGCTCCAATAGAAGTAAAATAATAAAGTAACTTAATTGAGAAGCTATTTCTTAATTAAAGAAGAACCCCAATGGAGAAATCCAAAGGGGTTCTTTTATACCTATTTATTGTTTGTAAGTCTTTGTTATTTAAGGGTTAGAATATACTTTACCACATGCTAAAAAATTCTTTACTTCATATTATAACATTTTTTTATTGTGCCTTTACACTCATATAATCATATGCTTTTTAATAGTATTATCATATTGATTTATCAATCATCTAATTCTTATTATATTTTTATTTGTGAATTACTACTTTCTCTGGGAGTCTAGACTTTTTCATGGACAGTTTTAGTAATTCAATAATTTGCATGATTTTAATCTTAATTGAATCAATATGCATAATTCCATATATAATTGATTCAAGCAAACCAAGAAGAATCAAAACCTTACTTTCACAAAATGATTTGGTGTCATCCGACTTGAAAGTTCTCCTCTTACAGGTAGAAATACTTGTGGGATGTTTATTACCTTGTAAAGTATTCCATAAAATGTTAATATGTAATTATATGAAATTATCAGAATTAATAAAAAATGGAGGGAGATCTTATGAAAAAAGTAAAATTAAAAGCTTTAATGTTTGTGATGATATTAACACTATTAATTACAGGCATACCATTAAATGGATTTGCAGAAGAAGATAGTTTAGACAAGAATATTCAAAAGGTAAAAGCCCTATTTAAAATAGGAGATGAGTACGATTATTTTGATAAGCATCAGTATGATAGGTCAAGTGATAAGAAAATTACAAGTCTATCTTGGAGGAATAAAGATAAACATATTGGTGTAGATATTGATGAAGATGGGAATATAATAGGTTATTGGAAAAATGAACGTAGTATTAATAGAAATACAAAGCCTTACAAATTCCCTAAAACAACTAAAAAGCAAGGAGAAAAAGTTGCTAGAGATTTTATAAAAAAATTATATCCCGATATATTAGATAAAATTATATACCAAGATGAAGATAATGCTGCATATCTTAGAAATGATTTAAGAGAATATAATTACAGTTTTGCAAGGAGAGAAGATGATATACCATTCTATGGAAATAATGTATATATCAGCGTAGATACTCAAACGGGAGAAGTAAATAGTTTCAATATAAATTGGGAAAAAGATTTAAAATTTGAAGATGCAAAAAATATTATATCAAAAGATGAGGCAAAAAATATATATAAGGATAATATGGATTTAGAACTATTATATAAAGTAAAAGAAACAGATAAAAATATGGAATCATATTTAGCATATAGTGTAAAAGAAACAGATAAAACAGTGGATGCTAAGACCAAAGATATCATAAGCACTTCATATATACCTAGATATTCCATATATGGAGGCATATCCCGTAGGAATATGGAAAAGATATCAATTGAAGAAGAAAATAAATTGATAAATTCCAAGAAGATAATAGGTAGGAAAGAATCAAGTGAAAAGATAATAAATACTTTTAAATTAGGAAAAGAGTATGAAATAGAAGGTCATAAATTATTGGGCAATAAGGAAAAAGATATTTATATATGGGAAGTAATGATTATGAAGCGTGTTGGAAATCATGGAAGTGGCACAAGTATGAGTGTCAATGCTAAAACAGGAGAGATTATAGATTTTTCTGATCCTGGGTCCTGGGATGATGCAGATGATAAAGAACCAAAATATAGTAAAGAAGAATTGCTTGAAAAAGCAAAGGAATTAATAAAAAACAATAGTCCTGAGAAGTATAAAAAAGTGGAGTATATAGAGAATGAAGATAAAATTTCATTTTATAATGAAAAGAATATATCCGGTTTTCTGTTTGTAAGAAAAGAAAATGATCTTAAAGTTGAAAATGATGGTTATAGAATAGTTTTGAGTAATGTTACAGGTAATGTACAATCATATAATTTTAATTGGAGTGATTTAGAATTTGAATCTCCAAATAATATAATAGAAAAAGATGAGGCAAAAGAAATACTATTAGGAGATAAAGAATTAGTTCTAGAATATCAACTAGAAAACAGTGAAAAAGAAAAAAAGAATGTTAAATTAGTATATGATTTTAAAGATAAGTATTTAGCAGTAGATGCTAAAAATTCAGAGATAGTAGATAATATAAGAGGGTTAATGGAGAAAGCAGCTATAAAAGGATATAAGGATACAGAAAATAGTTTTGCTAAAAATCAGATAAATAAATTACAAGAGTATATTGTTTTATTTGAGGGAGAAGAGTTTAAACCAAAACAAGAAATAACCCAGAAGGAATTTTTACAATTACTTGCCCAAACCAAATATAGATATTATTTCTATGAAGATTCAGATTATATATATGAAAGATTTGTTGATGAGGGTATTCTAAAGGAAGAAGAAAAAAATATGGGAGCAAAAGTAACTAGGGAAGAAGCTATAAAGTATATAGTTAGAGCTTTTGGACAAGAACCATTAGAAGATTTAAAAGGCATATATAAACTAGAGTATGATGACGCAGATAAAATCTCAACTAATTTAAAGGGACATATAGCAATTGCTGAAGGACTGGGACTTATAAGTGGAAAAGGAAACTTTAGACCAAAGGATAATTTAACAAGAGAAGAGGCAGTTTTGCTAATATATAATATCTTAAATAGGGATATTTAATGATACTGTATTCCATAGAATTATGTTGAACATTAAAAAACATCTCACAGGTAGAAATCCTTGTGAGATGTTTTTTAGTTGGCAATTTGTTTTGGTAATGTTAATAAAATTTATTGACTATTTAGTGGTATGGTGGTATACTACAATAGACAACAAGAAATTAACATATTAACCAAAATATAATAAGTAAACAAAAATCAAGTAAAATAGAGATAGGTATGTTGTTGGGCAGGGATTAAATATGAAAAATAAGTGCGTGGTATAGTGGAGCAATACAATAGGAGGGCGGTCAGATGAATTTCCAAATTGATAAAAATAGTAATTTACAAATAAATGAACAGATTGCATTACAATTAAGATACCAGATTATTAATGGAGAGTTAGAAAAAGGTAGCAAGCTGCCAAGTGTGAGAGAAATGGCTTCAATGCTAAATATAAATAGGCATACCATCTCTAGAGCTTATAAAGATTTGGAAGATGAAGGTCTTATCGTTACTAAGCAATCCTTAGGTACATTTGTAACAGAAGATTTAGAATTACCTCAAAAAAAGGATGTAGCTAAATTTATAAGTACAATTAAAGAAGCAATGAATATATCAAATTCTTTAGGATTTACAACAAAGGAATTTTTAGAAACTGCTCAATCCATATATTTAAAAGAGAAAAATGGCAGGGCAATTAGAGGACTTTTCGTTGAATGTAACCATGCTGCTTTAAAACAATATATAAATGATATCAAAAATGAATTGGAAATTGATATTGAAGGTTGTCTATTATCTGATATAGAGGATGGAAAGATATCTAGTAGCAAGATTAGTGAATATGATTTAGTTATGACAACTGTAGGTCACTATGCCTATTTGAAAAGGTTAATAAAAAACAATGAAAATATTTATGCTATAAACTTTGGACCTTATTTAAAGGTGCTAAATAAACTTAAGGATTTACCAAAGGAATCAAGTGTCGGGATAATATGTATTAGTGATACAGGGGCTATAGGTTTAAAACAAGTTTTAATAGATTTAGGTATAGTACAAGGTGTAATTATAGAAGAAAGCACAAAGAATTTAGATAAAGTGAAGGAAATTGCTAGTAATGTAGATATATTAATAGTTTCAAAATATGCATTAGAAGAAAACAGTGAATTTTTTGCAACTATACCAAATAAGATAGTTGAGTATTCAAACGTTCTACAGGATACATCTATTAAAATGCTTGAGGAAGTTGTAAATAATATAAAGCAATCTAAAAATTAAATGGAAGGAGGATATAAACCTATTTAATGTGAAGCTTTTAGATGAATAACTAATTATAAGGGGGAAAATGTTATGTTAAACAAAAAGTCAAGAAGCATTATCACGATGTTTGTTTGTTTGGTTCTAATATTAAGTGGATGTAATAGTGGTAAAAAACCTGCAAGTTCAAATGGAAAAGTGGTTTTAAAAGTTGGACATATTAACGCTCCAGATCATCCTTGGAATATTGCCCTAGAAGGTTTTGCAAAAGATGTATCTGAGGCTACAAATGGAAATTTAGAAATTCAAGTATTTCCATCCTCTCAATTAGGTGGAGAAAGAGATATGGCTGAAGGTCTTAAATTAGGAACATTAGATATGGGTTTATTTGGTACAGGTGCTTTACAATCATTAGATAAGAGATTAATTATTGAAGAGTTACCATATGCATGGTCTGATAGAAACAATGCATATGCAGCCCTTGATGGAGAATTAGGAGAAGAGTTAAACAAGATACTTAAAGGTCATAGCATAGTTGGGTTATCCTATTGGGAAAGTGGATACCGTCATATAACAAATAGCGTTAGACCAATAAATAGTTTAGAAGATTTAAAAGGTTTAAAATTAAGGGTACCTGAAGCTGAAATGAGAATAGATACTTTTAAGGATTTAGGAGTGTTACCTACACCACTTGCATTTTCAGAAGTATTTACTGCATTGCAGCAAGGTACAGTAGATGGGCAAGAAAATCCATTACCAACTATTTCATCATCAAAATTTAATGAGGTACAAAAGCATTTAATGATTTCTGGGCATATTTGGGGTTCGGCATTACTAGGAATTAGTGATAAGTCATGGAACAGTTTATCTGACGACTATAAGAAAGTCATAGCAGAAAAGGCAGATGTTTGGAAGATAAAAGAAAGAGAAATGATACAAAATTCAGAGAAAGAACTTTTAGAAAGTTTGAAAGCATCTGGTATGGAAGTTACAGAGCCAGAGGTACAACCTTTTAAGGATGCAGTACAAGGAGTTTGGACTAAGTACGAAAGTCAATTTGGAAAAGATCTTGTTGATGTTGTAAGGAAATATTCAAAATAGTTTCTAGAACCAAATTAACGGGGGTGGATTTATGTACTCAAAGTTTAAAAAACATCTTCTAAATATACTTAGTAAGTTCCTAATAGTTCTATTCTGGGGGATGTGTATTGTTGTTTTTATGGGTGTAATATTTAGATTTATTAAAAAGCCATTAGTTTGGGCTGAGGAATATGCATTAATTTCTATGGTATGGCTTACCTTTATAGGTGCAGGTATAGTCTATGAATATAATAGTCATTTGGCTGTAGATTTATTATTAGTAGTTTTACCTAAAAAGAGTTCTAAAGTAGTAGAATTAATAACTGACATTATTGTTTTACCATTCTTTGTAGCGTTAATTGTTGGTGGGGCTATTATGGTAAATATCACTAAAGCCTCAATTACACCTGCACTTAACATATCCGTAGCATTTCAATACTTGCCGGCTTTAGTTGGTGGCTTAATAATGCTAATGTTTAATATTGAAAAAATAATTACAAAGATAAAAGGTTTGAGAAGTGAAAACTGTATAGAAGGGAGAATTAATTAATGGTTATCTTACTTCTAATTATTTTATTTGTATGTATAGGTTTAAGTTTACCAATAGCATTTTCTATCGGAATTTCATCTTTAGTGTATTTGCTTTTAGCTGATTTGCCCATAGTACTTGTGGCTCAGAGATCTATATTAGGTTCATATACATATCCATTTCTGGCACTTCCTTTCTTCGTATTTGGAGGAATGCTTATGGAATATGGAGGAATCACAAAAAGATTGATGAGACTAGCCACAGCATTTGTTGGACATTTAAAAGGTGGACTAGCTGTTGTAACTGTAATTGCCAGCACATTGTTTGGTGCTCTTTGCGGTTCTGGAGTTGGTGCTACAGCGGCTGTTGGGTCTATAATGATACCAGCTATGAAAGAGAAAGGGTATGCTGCTGAATTTGCAGCAGCTTTACAAGGATGTTGCGGAACATTAGCTTCTCTAATTCCGCCTAGTTTAACCGTAGTGGTAATAGGGGCAACCGGCGGATTATCCATAGGTGCATTATTTCTTGCAGGTGTAATGCCGGGAATTTTAGTAGGATTAGGACTAATATCAATTTCAATTGCAATATCCATAAAGGGAGGATATGGAAGTGAGAAAAAGGCATCGTCAAGAGAGATTTTTGAGGCCTTTAAAGACTCATTATTAGCTCTTATTGCACCTATAATTATTTTAGGTGGGTTATGGGGAGGTATATTTACGGTTACTGAGTCTGCAGCAGTTGTAGTTGTATATTCATTTATTATTGCAGTATTTGTTTATAAAGAAGTTTCTTTTAAGCAACTGCCGGAAATTACATTACAAACAATAAAGACATCAGTATCGGTTTTGTTAATTGTAGGTGTGGCGGCTTTATTTGGATGGATTGTAACAGCTGAACGTATACCTCAAATGTTAACAGAGTTTTTCTTAAGCATTTCATCAAATAAATGGGTATTTATGATACTTATCAATCTGTTGTTGTTAATTTTAGGTACATTTATGGAAAGTACTGCATTAGCAATTATTTTAATACCTGTTTTACTACCAGTTGTATACCAATATGGTATTGATCCAATTCACTTTTGTACAGTATTTTTATTGAACTTGTGTATTGGTGCTAATACACCACCTTTAGGTGTAACCCTCATGACTGGTGCAAGAATAGCTGATGTGTCATTTACTAAAGCTTCTAAAGCTGTTTTGCCTTTTATAGTTTCAATGATAGCGGTTCTTGTTATTACTATATTTGTTCCTCAATTTTCAACTATTTTACCTTCTTTGGTTTTAAGTGGAAAATAATTTAAAAGGAGGTTAGGAATATGAAGTTTAGCTATATGGTTGTTGCTAATGATATTAAAGGAAAAAATGTAACAGGATTAATTGGTAATTACGATGATCTATTTAAAAAGATTAGTGATTATGGATATGATGGAGTCGAGTTGTTAATAAAAAATCCATTCCTAATGGATTTTAAAGAAATCAACAGATGCCTTAAAAAATATAACTTAGAAATACCAGTAATATGTACTGGAGAAATGTATGGTGAGGATAATTTATCCTTTGGAGATCCTGATTATGATATTAGAAGAGAAGCTATAAGAAGAACTAAGGAAGCAATGAAAATAGCTGAAGAGTTTAATGCTCATGTTAATGTAGGTAGACTTAGAGGTAGATTCATTGATGGAGTAAAGAGAGAGGATACAATTAATTGGTCTAAAGAAGGATTTATAGAATGTGCAGAATTTAATAAAAATGTAAATCTATTATTAGAGCCTATAAATCATAAGGTTTCAAACTTTATTCTGACTACTGAGGAAGGTTTAAACTTTATAAAGGACTTAGGAAAATCAAATGTAAGACTTATGTTAGATTACATTCATATGATGATTGAAAATGAAAACCTTGAATATAGCGTGCATATATCAAAAGAATACTTTGACCATATCCATGTTTGTGATTCTGACAGAAAGCCCTTAGGTATGGGGAACTATAAAATTGATAATTTTGCTGATTTGTTAATGGAAGTAGGATATGATGGCTATGTTTCCATTGAAGCATTTGATACGGAGGATTATATAGCTAATATTGAGAGTAGCATATCAGAACTTAAGAGAGTGTTTAATAAATAAATTTAAGGAATAAAAAGGAGAAGTTAATGGAAAAACATTATATTCTTGTTATAAATCCCGGATCTACATCTACTCAAGTGGCTTTGTTTAGTAACAAAGATTGTCTATTTGAAGAATCCATTTCTCATACAATGTATGAACTTAGTTTAGATGTTGAAGAACAGATAAGTTTTAGGAAAGCATCTGTGTTAAATTTTATTAAGAAAACTGGTATTGACTTCAGTAATCTTAGTGCCATTGCAGCAAGGGGTGGGAGATTGAAGCCCATCCCATCTGGGACTTACCTAGTTAATGATTTAATGTTAAAGGATTCATTTGATAAAGAAAATGGGAATCATGCTTCTAGACTGGCTGTCATAATTGGTAATGAACTAGCACAAGATGTAGGTTGTAATGTATATTCTGTAGATCCAGTTTCTGTAGATGAAATGATTGAAGTATCAAAGATTTCTGGCATGCCTGAAATAGAAAGAAAAAGTTTAAGTCATGCTCTAAATATGAAGGCGGTTGGTAGAAAAACTGCTGAAGATTTAAATGAAAGTTATGAAAATCTTAATTTAGTAGTAGCACATCTAGGTGGAGGTACAACCATAAGCAGCCATAGAAAAGGTCAAATGATCGACTTAGTTAATGATTTTGAGGGAGGATTTACTCCTGAAAGGTCTGGGGGATTGCCTAATCTTCAACTTGTTAAATTATGCTTTTCTGGTAAATATAATGAGAAAGAAATTATTAGAAAAATGGAAGGCCTTGGTGGGTTTTATGCTTATTTAGGTACTAAAGACTTTCTTGAAATAGAAAATAAAGTTAGCAATGGAGATAAGCAAGCTAAATTGATAATGGATGCTTATATATATCAAATTATCAAGGTTATAGGCAGCATGGCAGCAGTATTACAATATAAAGTAGATGCAATTAGTTTAACAGGCAGTATTTCCAAATCTAAAAATGTAGTTAATAGTATAAAAACAGTTTTTTCAGACATATCACCTGTTATGGTGTACCCTGGCAGTTTTGAAATTGAAGCTCTAGCTCATGGAGTATTGAGAGTGCTTCAAGGGGAGGAAAGACTTAGACAATATCCAGATGGAGAGGTTTTATCATGAGGAATTTTGAAGAAGCAAGACTTAAAGCATTGAATTTTACTATCAAACCCACCGTTGTAGTTCCATGCCCCTATGATAAGAATATACTTCAAGCATTGATTATGGTTCAAGAAAATGGCTTTGCTAATATAGTCCTAATTGGAAACAAAAATAGGGTAGATTCAATAATAGATGAGTATGATTTAGATTTTAGACATGAAACTTTTATTGAGATTGATGAAGATTTACTAGCAATAGAAGAGGCACACTCGCTATTAATAAATCATAAGGCTGATATTATTATGAAAGGTTTGGTTCAAACAAAGGATTTCATGAGAATATTGTTATCAAATAAGGATTTCATGGAGAGCAAATTATTAACCCATGTTGCAATCTATGAAGTACCATCTTTAAATAGATTATTATTTGTATCTGATCCAAGTATAGTTGTTGAGCCAACAATTCATCAAAAGAAGGTTATTATTGATAATGCCCTAGAATTAATGGATTCCTTAAATATGGAAAGTCCAAAGGTAGCCATAATATCTAGTACTGAGGTGCTGAATGAGAAAGTTAAGTCCTCAGTTGATGCAGTAGAACTTACGAAGATGTATACTGAAAATAATAAGGCTGCTATTTATGGACCATTAGCTATAGATAATGCTATATCAAGAGAGGCATCAAAGTTAAAGAAGATTGAAAATTTGGTTGCAGGAAATGCAGATCTGCTGATTATGCCAAACTTAGATGCCGGAAATATATTTTGCAAGGGATTGACCTATATAGGGAATATAGCATCTGCGGGAATAGTTCTGGGAGCTAAAAAACCAATTGTACTGACATCTCGTTCAGCTAGCCCTAAAGAAAAGTTTAACTCAATTATAATTTCTTGCTTAATGGTAAACAAAAAATATAAAAAATTATAGGAGTGATTTTGTGAAGATAATAGAAAATATGCCGATGGAAGGGACGCCTTATTTTAATGAAAAGAAATGGGTATCTCCAATGAACTTTTTAAGTGAAGTTATGACTAATACTACATCAAAAAAGGTATATATTCATGATGTTACACTGAGAGATGGTGAACAAACATGTGGATTAAACTGGACAGAACAAGAGAGAGTTGACATTGCTGTAGCACTGGATAAATTAGGAGTAAAAAGCATTGAGGTAGGTATGCCAATTATTTCAGAGGATATAGTAAGCGCTATTAGAAAATTAGTGGATATGAACTTAGATGCTGAAATAATTGCATTCTGCAGAGCTAGAAAAGATGATATTGATTATGCAATAAAAGCTGGCGTTTCAAAGGTAATAGTAGAACACGCTGTTAATCCATACACTAATTACTTTGCATATAAAGTAGAAACTGATGAGCTGTTAGAAAGAGTTATTGATTCTATTGAATATGCGCAATCTAAAGGATTAAAGGTAACCTTTATGGGATGGGATGTATCTAGGGGTACTTTGGACTATGCTAAGAAGGTATACACAGAAGTTGTTAAAAGAACAAATCCAGAGTCAGTAGTATTTACGGACAGTTTTGGTGTGGCTACTCCACATGCTGTATTTCATGTAATTCGAGAATTAAAAGAAGCTTTAGGAGATACTCCAGTTGAATTCCATGTTCATAATGAATTTGGAATGGCTATGGGAGCTGTTATGGCTGCTGTATATGCAGGTGTTGATGGTATCCATACTTCAATAAATGGATTAGGTGAGAGAACAGGTAATGTTGCCACTGAGGAAGTTGCCGCTGCATTGGAAATATTATTAAATGTGGATACTGGTATTAATCTAGAGGAAATAGATAAAATCACTAAAATGGTAGAGGAGATAACCAATATTCCTATTCATAATAATAAACCGGTTACAGGTAAAAGATTATTTTGGTTAGAATCAGGAGTACCAGTACAAGCAAAAACTAGACTTGAAGAAGGCGGTATATCTGCTGCGATGACGCCTTACTTGGCAGAAATTGTTGGTAGAGAAAATACGAAAATTGTTCTTGGAGGTTCAAGCGGTAAAGAAAATATTCAAATTTATTTAGAAGGCTTGAATTTACCATATAAAGATGAAGATATTGATAAATTAGTTGAAAAGGTAAAGTTAGAAGGAAGAAAACATAGAAGAGTTCTTACTGAAGAAGAGTTTTTAGATATATATAATTCTACAGTTAAATAAATTTTTAATATAAATGCGGGGAATTCCCTGCATTTATACTAAGTAAACTGAGGTGATTATTTGAAAGAGTTAGATTTTTTAATTAGAGAGTTTATAAAAGCAAATAATGATGAAGTAATTAATTTGAGAAGAAATTTTCATAAGATTCCTGAACGAGGCTTTGAAGAGTTTAAAACCTCAGAAATAATATTAAATTACTTAGAATCCTTAGGCTTAGAGACTAGGAGAATAGCTAATACAGGGATTGTTGCTGATATTAATGCAGAGATAACAGATTACTGTGTTGCATTAAGATTTGATATTGATGCGTTACCCATTACTGAAGATACAGGACTAAGCTTCCAATCAATGCACAATGGAATGATGCATGCCTGTGGACATGATGGACATATATCAATTGGTTTAGGAATAGCTAAACTGCTTTTAGAATTAAAAGAATTTATACCTGCAAGGATCAGAATTATTTTTCAACCTGCTGAAGAAGGATTGGGTGGGGCAAAGAAGATGATTGAAGAAGGTGCTCTTGCCCAACCCATGCCCAATTTAATTATTGGTTTACATATTTGGCCATACTTACAAAGTGGTAAGATAGGAATTAAATCTGGAGCGGTTATGGCAGCAGGAGATAAATTTCATATAAAACTTATTGGGAAAGGTGGACATGGTTCAAGTCCGCATCTTACTATTGATCCAACAGTAATGGTTTCAGAAGTGATTCAAGGCTTTCAAAAAATACCAAGCAGATATATTAATCCAATAGAACCTGTTGTTATTTCTATAGGAAGTATTGTTGGAGGGAACTCCTTTAACACCATACCAAACAATGTAGAAATAACAGGAACTACAAGATTTACAAATATAGAATTAAGAGACGAGATAAAAAATAGAATGGAAGACATTTTAGAATCAATAATCACTGCAAATGGCGGAATGTATGAATTTATATATGAAGATTGCTTTGATGTAACGGTAAGTGATGATGAATTAGTCAATATAGTTCAATCAACAGCAAAAACTGTAATTGGAGAAGATAATGTGGTAAGAATAACTAATCCTAGTATGGCAAGTGAAGATTTTTCAGAATATGAGAAATCTATACCGGGGTTATATTTCTTTCTAGGAACAATGAATAGTGAAGAAGATTGTATTTATCCATTACATCATCCTAAGTTCAATCTAGATGAAGACATATTATCTATAGGAGTTATGCTATTAGGTAAGTTTGTTTATGATATTAGTAAATTAAGGGTGAAGGAGGGATTTAGATAGTATGAGTAAATATAATAGTATTCTTATAGATTTGAGTGATAATGTAGTTACCACTTTACATAATATTGAAGAAGGACAGGTACTAAGTGCTATAGGATTAGATACAAAGATAGTGGTAAGACAAAACATTATAAAAGGACATAAGGTGGCTATTAACAATATTGCTAAAGGTGAAACCATAATTAAATATGGTAAAAATATTGGTTCATCTGTTTGTGATATATTAGCTGGAGAACATGTTCATATTCATAATATTAAAAGCAATAGAGGTAAGGAACTAAAGGAGGAGTAATCGGTGTATAAATTTAATGGTTATTTGAGAGACGATGGTTCCATTGGAATTCGCAATCATATACTAGTGTTACCTATGGTAATTTGTGCAAATTCAGTTGTAGAAACAATTGGACGTGAGTATCCAGAGGTTGTAACGATACCTCATGTTTACGGTTGTACTTTTGATCCTGTCAGTAATGAAGAGATAACAAAGACTTTTATTGGACTGGGAAATAATCCCAATGTAGCTTCAGTACTATTGGTAAGTTTGGGATGTGAAACTATCAATCTGGATGAGGTTTATGAGGGTATAAAAAAGACTGGAAAAGTTGTAGAAAAAGTTATCATACAAGATATTGGTGGCACAGTAAAAGCAATTGAAAAATCACGGGAAATAATAGAAAAATTTAAGATATTAGCAGATAATGTAAAAAGGGTAGAGGCTGATTTATCAGATTTAATATTTGGAACTGAATGTGGTGCATCTGATAGTTACTCTGGTTTATCAGCTAATCCTGTAGTTGGATATGTAAGTGATAAATTAGTTGGGTTAGGTAGTACAGTAATTTTGACTGAATTAACTGAATGTGTTGGTGCAGAAGATTTGCTTGCCAATCAATGTGCCGATGAAGAAGTTGCCCATAAATTACTTGAAATGATAAAGGAAACAGAAGGTAATTTAGCCAGAGTAGGAACTAGCAATATAGTAGATATTTCTCCTGGTAATCTTGCTGGAGGATTAACAACAATTGAAGAAAAATCATTAGGTTGTATTAAAAAGGGTGGAGGAACTATAATCCAACAGGTTTTAGAACATGGTGAAAAACCCATGAAAAAAGGATTAGTAGTGATGGATGCACCAGGTCATGATGTTGAGTCTATGACGGCTATGGCTGCTGGAGGAGCTTCGTTGATTTATTTTACAACTGGAAGAGGTTCTCCAACAGGGTTTCCAATAGTGCCAGTAATTAAGGTAATAAGCAATACTGATACATTTAACAGGTTAAATGATAATCTAGATATAAACACTGGAGAAGTTATAGAAGGCACAAAGAGCATTCAAGAAGTGGGAGAGGAGTTATTTGACTTCACAATGAAAATTGTTAATGGAGAGGAAACAAAATCAGAAAGGCTAAAGTGTAGAGAATTTGCAATAAGAAGAAGAGGGGTTAATGTTTGTATACTTTAGATCAATGGTGAGATAATATTTTTAGACTCTAAGGATAATCCAAAGAGTCTTTTTTATTGGCAAAATACTTGGAAATCTATGGTATAATAACTATATATCTTTTAATTATAATTTGAGGAGGGGTTTTATGTTTAAAAGAGAAAGAAAAATTATCAGCTTGGCATTGTTATTATTTATCTTAGTTGGTATTGTTTTTCCAAGTATATCCTTTGGAGAGAGGGAAGAACTAAATATCACTATTTTAGGAACTACAGATATGCATGCCAATATTTTCAACTGGTCCTATGAAGATGGTACGGAAAAAGATGATTTAGGTATTGCAAAGGTTTATTCTGTAGTAGAAGAAATCAGGAAAGAAAATCCTAATACATTACTTATAGATAATGGAGATACCATTCAAGGGACTATACTTTCTGATGATTTGTATAATACTAAAAAAGAACTTCCACATCCAGTAATAGACGTGATGAATTTTATGAAATATGATGCTATGACTTTGGGAAATCATGAGTTTAATTTTGGAATAGACATGGTAAAGAAAATCGAAAAAGAAGCAGAGTTTCCAATACTTGCTGCAAATGTAAAATATAATAAGGACGATTCTTATTTTGTAAAGCCTTATGCAATTGCAGAAGTTGCAGGTATTAAAGTAGGTATATTGGGACTAACAAATCCTAATATTCCTAGATGGGATGGTCCAAAGGTTACAGAATTAAAATTTGAAAATATGGCAGATGCAGCTGAAAAACACATAAAAGAGCTAAAAGAAAAATCAGATATAATTATAGCTACAGCTCATGCTGGCTTTGAAGAGGAATATGGCAAGGATGGTGCAAAGGAAATTATTGAAAGATGTCCTGAGATAGCAGCATTATTAGTAGGTCATAGTCATGCTACAGTAAAAGAAAAATTTAAAGATACTGTAGTAGGTGGTGCTAGAGATGCAGGCAGGCAAGTAGTGAGATTTGACTTGTCTTTGAAAAAAGATAAGGATAATTGGGTATTAGCTGATAATAAGGTTGGGATTATAGATGTAAAGGATTATAAGGCTTCAGAAGAGCTTAAAGAATATGCTAAGGAATATCATAAGAAAACCTTAGATTTTTTAGTAGATATAATAGGAGTTGCTGCTGCAGATTTTATTCCAACGTCTGAAATCAAAGGCATTCCAGAGGCGCAAATTAGAGATACCGCAGTTATAGATTTAATCAATGAAGTACAACTTAAAGCCACTGGTGCGGATATTGCAGCAGCAGCTTTGTTCCAGCCTAATTCTAATATAAAGGCTGGGGATATAACTTATGCAAGTATATTTGATATTTACAAATATCCTAATACCTTAATAGGTATAGAGATAAATGGTAAGGAATTAAAGGATTATATGGAATGGTCAGCTAAATATTATAATACTTTTAAACCAGGAGATATAAATATTAGCTTTAATCCAGATATTAGAGGATATAACTATGATATGTTCCAAGGTGTAGAATATAAGGTAGATATATCTAAACCAGAAGGACAAAGAATTGTAGATTTAAAATTCAAGGATAAGCCAGTTAAAGATACGGATAAATTTAAATTGGCTATAAATAATTATAGATATGGTGGATTGAAGAATATGGGAATTATCAGTGGAGAGCCATATTTTGAATCTGACCCAAAATCTCTAAGATCATATATAGCAGATTATATTAGAGAAAAGGGAGAAATTGCTCCTGAAACCGATAATAATTGGGAGATAATAGGTGCAGACTTTAATGATCCATATAATGAATATACTATTGGAGAACCTAAATTAAGAGAGTATATAATAAATGAGATAAATAAAGGAAATATAGTTATTCCATCATCTGAAGACGGAAGAACTTATAATGTAAAATCCATAAACACTCAAGATTTAATAAAAGAAGGTTTAATTCCGAAGGAATTTATCGCTAATAAACCAGCGGCAGAAGTAAAACCAGAACAAAAGATAGAGGAAAAACCAAAGACGATTCAAGAATCAGTAAAAGAAACAAAACCAGAAGTAAAACTTGTTTCTACTGAAAAGCAAAATAAATATGTAGTTAAACCAGGAGATGTCTTGTGGAAAATAGGCAGAGCATTTGGCAAGACATGGAAAGAATTAGCAGAATTTAATAATTTAAAAAATCCACATCTAATTTATCCAGGACAAATAATATATATTCCTCAATAATAAGAGAAACCACTTCACAGTTATGAAGTGGTTTCCGTATAATTAGTTGTTTATAAAAGATAAAAGTTTAAAATTCTAGGAATATGTATATAAATAGAAATAGATATATTATAAATAGAAAGGAAGAATTCTATGAGTCAAGTTTATGAGATTATTTCAAATCATGTATCTATTAGAAAATATAAAAATGAAGATATAAAAGAAGATGACTTAAATAAGATTCTTAAAAGCACACAATTTGCACCATCTTCTATAAATGGGCAGCAATGGAGTGTTATAGTTATAAAAAATCAGGAAACTAAGAAAAAAATTGCTGATTTAGCTGGAGGGCAAAGATGGATTGCAGAAGCACCTGTATTTCTTGTTTTTGCAGCAGATTACTATAGAACAGCCATGGCATTAAAAAAACAGAACAAAGAGTTTAAAAATATTGAATCCATAGAGGCTACAATGGTAGCAAGTGTCGATGTAGGCATTGCTTTTTCAAATGCAATGAATGTTGCGGAATCAATGGGATATGGAATTGTACCTATTGGTGCAGTTAGGAGAGAACCAATGGAAATCATTGAATTATTAGAACTACCCAAATATGTATATCCTATATTAGGAATGTGTATAGGTGTTCCAGATGAAAGTCCAATGAAAAAACCGAGATTTCCAGAAGAAGCAGTAATTCATAGAGAAAAATATAATAAGAATTTAGAAGGGTTAATAAATCAATATGATGACATTATCAAAGAGTATATGAATGCAAGAACAGAAGGGGAAGAGACAAGAACATGGAGTCAAGGGATTAGCTCAGTATATGATAAAGTATATTTTCCAAAGGTGTATCCAACGCTTAAACAGCAGGGTTTTAAAAATGACAAATAATATAGAAACACCTATAAGTATAAATACTTATAGGTGTTTCTATATTGTAATCATTGTGATAAAATGGTAATATCTAGTTATATTAATTTGTCATAAATTATCATAATAAGTAATATATTGGAGAGCAATTTCAAAATTAATTAATATGAAAGTATAGCTAAAACTTTAAAGCTTTCTGATGATTTACGGATTTATGAATGGGGGAGAATTTATTGGCTGTAAAAATAATTACAGATAGTACTAGCTATATTACTGAACACCTTAGGGCAGAGTTAGATATTAGAGTTTTACCTTTATATGTTTCTTTTCCAGATGAAAGTATAAAAGAAACAGAAATAAGAAACGAATTATTTTATGAAAAGATGGAGGAAAAAGGAATTCCTGTTTCATCACAGCCTTCAGTAGGTGAATTATATAAAGAGATGAAGGATATTGTTGCTAATGGACATGAGCTTTTATGTATTTTCTTATCATCAGAAATGAGTGGTACTTATGCTAGTGCTTGTGGGATTAAAGAAAAGATTTTAGAGGAATACCAAGATGCAAAAATTCAAATTGTAGATTCTCGTTCAAATTCTATGCAATTGGGATTTGCAGCAATTGTAGCTGCTAGAGCAGCTAAAGAGGGAAAGACTTTAGATGAAGTCAAGGAAATAGCAGAGAAAAATATAAAGCGAAGTAGGTTTCTGTTTATTCCAGATAATTTAGTCTATCTTAAAAAAGGTGGTAGAATAGGTGGGGCAAGTGCATTAATTGGAAATGTACTTAAAATCATACCTATTTTAACAGTGCAAGATGGAAAGACTACTATATTAAAAACTATTAGGACAAAGAATAAAGCAATTAAATCCATGATTGACATAATGTTGAAAGATCATTTAGATTATAAGATACAAGAAATTATTATTCACCATATTAACTGCTATGAACAAGCAAAGGAATTAGCAGATAATCTAAAAAAGGTTTTAAATAAGGATATAGATATAGTGGATATTGGCCCTGTAATTGGACTTCATGTGGGCCCTGGAGCAATAGGAATCGTTTACTATACGGAAAAAGGAAGAACCTAGGATGATTTTATCCTAGGTTCTTAAAAGTTGCACAGGTAAGTGCTATTTACCCTGTGATATATTTCTTTAGATTTTCCAATGCCTTAGTTTTAGTATTTACAACAGTTCTATAGCTTATGCTAAGTCTTTGGCTGATTTCTTTTATACTTATATTTCTTACATAATAAAGAATAACTATTTCCCTTTGCCTTTCTGTTAATCTTTCCAATGCTTTTTTAAGTTCAGCATTTATTTCATCTTCCAATATTATATCTATGGCTTCCTTATTATCTGATATTAGAAACTCCATTATTTCTTGCCCCTCATCTCCTATGGGTTCGTTTAATGACAGATGAATTTTTCTCTTATGTTTATTTAAATATAAATATTTAAGATTTAATTTTATATATCCTAAGAAATGAACACCTTTGCTGGGATCATAGGTTTTTAAACTTTCCAAAATCATTAAATTACCTTCTTGTATTAGATCTTCATATTCTTTTCCAATATTATAGTATTTTCTAATTGAACTTATAATTAGTGGCTGCAATTTATTTATAATTTCTTCTACAGCATCTTTATTTCCTACTATAGCCAAATTAATTAGTTCATCTAACATATATTTTCCTCCTTTATACCAATTATTTAAGTTCAATATACATTTTTATCATTAAAATATTAAAAAGGGACTTAAATGAAGTCATATATGTAATTAATGAAAGTTATAAGGACTAATTACAAGTCCTTATTTAATTAAAAGGACTTGCAATTAAACATATGTTCTGTTATTATAAGTCTAAGAGTTATATGGAGGAGGGGTATTGTGGAGAATATACTTAATAAAGATATTATGGCAATTGTGCCAGAATATGTAGAAGGCAGGGGGAACTGTACTAAAATATATGCTATGGATATGGAGCCGGTAATACTAGATAAAAGTATAAAAACTATTATACGTCTTATAGGGAAACATTATATGATTGACTTAGGAGAATTAAAGAAAAGATATAGGAACTTAATATCATCACCAAATTTAGTGCCTATTCCACTGAGCAAAAGAGATATCTTTATACCTTTTAAAACTAGAGTACCTATGTATAAAAACGATGGAGCCTTTGGATATATAAATATGAAATATATTGAAAAGATTAAAGAAGAAAAAGGATCTACAGTTGTATATTTATCCAATGGGACAAAAATTCCTTGTCTATGTAGTTTGTCAACCATAGATAAACATATGAAAAATGGCAATATAGTAAGCAGATGCTATGAAGATAGAGCAAAAAGACTAAATGAAGAAGAAACTGTTTACACTGCAAAGGTAATTATTACCAGATGAAATAACAGATTTTTCGTTCTAATCCTATTATTCTTGACAAAGGTTGACGATACAAGTACAATAGTTGTAACTATAGTAATGATGGTCGAATTTTGTAACATTAGGAGGTAGTTTTGTGAAGTTTTTAGTTGTTGATGATTCTAAATTTTCTCAAATAGTTACATCAAATTTATTAAAAAAATTTTTCTCAGATGCAGAAATTATTTTAGCTAATGACGGTAAAGAAGGACTAGAGAAATATAAAGAATATAGACCAGAATATTCTATTCTTGATTTATTGATGCCCAATGTAAATGGAAAGGAATTAATAAGACTAATCAAGGAATATGACAAAGATGCTAAATTATTTGTAGTTTCAGCTGATGTACAGAAGAATGTAAAGGAAGAAGTATTATCATATGGAGTAATGGAATTTTTAAACAAACCATTTAATGAGGAAAAGGCTCAAATTATATATGATACTATTAAAGGTGATAGAGATGAAATATGATGACTTAATATATGATATATTAAGAGAAATTTTCAATATTGGGGTTGGAAAGGCGGCAGATATGCTTTCTGAAATAATAGATAAAAAGATATTATTAGATGTCCCTAGTATTAAGATTATTGAGCCGGACAATAAGGATATAGAATTTGATGAATTTTTTTACAAAGGGATAAAAGGAACATGGATGGTATCTTCCATTTGTTTTGAAGAAAAGATAAATGGAGAGGCGAATCTAATATTTCCTGCAGATAAAACTAGAAGTATTATAAATTTTTGTACAAAGCAGGAAGATGAAGATGTTGGAAATTATTTAGACTTTACAGATATAGATTATGATATTGTTAGAGAGTTAGGAAATATAATTTTAAATTCAATTATTGGGGAGATGGGAAACTTTTTAGATATTAACTTAGAATATACTTTACCTAATGTTAGACTTTTTAATAGGATGGATTTTGAAAATGATATTAAGGATAGGAGAGATTTAAGTTTATTAATGCTAAGTATATCATTTATTTTAGATGATACTGAAATAGAAGGTGCTATAATAATAAGTCTTACAATTAATTCTTTAAATGAGGTAATAAATATTATTAAGAGAATGGAAGTTGAACTTAATGAATGAAAATTTATTTAATATTTTAGATTATATAAATGAAGGAATTGTAATACTTAATGATGGATTAGATATTTTGTTTTGGAATAAGAGTATGGAAGAATTAGTTGGTATTAAAAAAAGTATGGCTTGTAATTCTAAGTTATTTGAGATTCTTCCCCAATTAAATAAAAATTATTTCAAAGAAGCTATAGATGGTGTTTTAGGAAAAGGGTATAAGTATTTCTTTTCATCTAAGATGCATGAATCTATAATTTCTGATGATTTTGAGATTAATTTAAAGTTAAATAAAATTGAAAGCCAAGGTTCTAGTTATTTGATGATAGAATTTATTGATATTACTAGTCAATGTATAAGAATTGAGCAGTTAAAAGAATATGCTAATGAGCTTTATTTTTTAAATACAGAATTAAAAAATAGGGAAAAGGAAATTGAAAGATTAGCTTATTATGATAAACTTACAAATGTTGGAAATAGAACTCTTTTTTATACTTTAGCAGAAAAACTTTTAGCTAGTGCCAAAAGAAATAACACTATACTAGGATTGATGTTTATTGATATTGATAGATTTAAAAGTATAAATGACAAATATGGACATATGGCAGGAGATAAAGTTTTAGTCAAGATAGCTAATACATTGACAAAATGCGTAAGAGAAACGGATACGGTAGTTAGACATGGTGGGGATGAATTTTTAATATTATTACCTGATTTAAAAGAATATTATAATTATAAATTAATAGCAAATAGAATATTAGGTGCAGATAAAAAGGTGAAAGTTACTGAGGATGCAGAAATTGATATCTCTTTAAGTATAGGAATTAGTTTTTATCCTAAAGATGGAGATACTGTTGACGAGTTAATATTAAATGCAGATGAGGCAATGTATAATGTAAAAAGAATGGGTGGAGATAAGTGCATAAAATATAATTAGGGCAGCCTTAAAGGTTGCTCTAAATTGTGATATAATATATTAAAAAGACATCTATAAGGAGCAGTTATGACAGGAAAAACACATATAGCAATAGGAATAACAGCTGCATTAGCAGTATCTTCTAATCAGCCAGTGGAAAATCGTTTAGTATTAGTATTGGTTTCAGCAATATCTTCTTTGATTCCTGATTTAGATCATCCTAAGGGTAAATTAAATCAAAAGATATTATTAATTAATAATAATTTCTACAGGATTTTATTTTATTTATCTTTGGGTTTTGTGTCTACATATCTTTATTATTCAATGGAAATAAAAGTTTTTTTGTATTTAGGAATTATATCTTTTTTAATAGGTATATCTAGCCATAGGGGATTTACCCATAGTATAATAGGCTTTCTTATATCCCTGACTATAATTAAATTGTGTATGGGCAATTTTGGAGTAGAATATATATATACTGGTTTTACTATAGGCTAT
>NZ_DAMCHJ010000001.1:0-24071 GCF_032104385.1 Tissierella sp. | reverse complement strand
ATCATAGCAGATTTATTTACAATAAAAGGAGTAAAACTATTTTATCCATTAAAAAACAATATATCACTTCCTATTAAAATTAGAACTAACAGCAAAGTAGAAAATATAATATTTATATTATTAGGTATAGTTTCTGTTTTCTTGTTATTTATATGAAACATGAGTTGGAGTCTAGGTTTTCCATTTCGTTTTTGAAAAGGAAAACCTGGATTTTTATGCAGACTGGGACAAAATAAGCTTAGCTATATCCACGATTGTCCCGGTATTGACATGGAGTATTTTATGATGTTATAATCATAATAAATTATATGGAACATGTTTCATGTGCTTATTATACAAAAGATGGGGTCAGAACTATGTCAAACATTAGAGAAATTGCTAAAAGAGCGGGGGTGGGAATAGCCACTGTATCAAGATATATAAATAATACAGGGTATGTCAGCGAAGAGGTAAAGGTAAAAATTCAAAAAGAAATTGATGAATTGGGATATACTCCCAATGCTTTAGCAAGAGCAATTTTTACTAAAAATTCTATGACGTTGGGACTTATGATTCCTAATATTACAAACCCATTTTTCAATCAAATGGCTACTGTAATAGAGGATCATGCTAATAGATATGGATATACATTATTCTTATGCAATACTGAAGATAGTAGAAAAAAAGAGATGGAATATTTAGAAATATTAAAAAGTCATCGAGTGGCAGGCATTATTGCTTCAAGGACAATGTGTAAGGAGGAATATGTGAATATTAATATTCCAGTTGTTTCCTTTGAAAATCATATATCCTCAGATATACCTACTATATCGTCTAATAACTATAATGGAGGTAAAATGGCATTTGAGCATTTATATATTAGAGGATGTAGAAATATCTTGCATATAAAAGGACCAAGAACATTTGAAGCTACTGAAATGAGATGTAAGGGATTTATTGATGCAGCAGGAGAGAAAAAACTTAATATTGATGTTGTAGAATTTGAAAGTGATTTTCAAGTAAAAATGCTTGAAGGAAATCTAAATAATATTAAAGACATTGAAAACTATGATGGAATATTTGTTTTTAACGATATTGCAGCAGCCATAGTTATGAAATATTTAAAAGAAAGAGATATTAGAATTCCACAAGATATACAGATAATTGGTTTTGATAATAGCTTTATATGTGAATTATTACATCCTTCTTTAACTACTGTTCAACAGCCTATTGAAGAAATAGGGGTTTTAGTTGTGGAATCAATAATTGATTTAATTAACAATGAAGAATCAATTATTAAAGACTACTTAGTAGAAACAAAGCTAATTCAAAGGGATTCAACACTTTTATAGATAAAAGTGAAATTTTGGTTATTAGCATTATAATTAATATGGTAAAATATTCAGTATGATGCTGAATTTTACAAATTATATTATTAGGGGGAGATTTTAATGAAAAGAGGTTCAAAAAGGATATTAGTATTTATTTCGCTATTAATGGTTTTAACCTTAGTAGCAGCATGTGGCAAAAAAGATGATAATCAAGCAACTAACGCTGAAGAAAAGGTATTTGAAATAGTAATGGTAGCAAAACACGAAGGCATTCCATGGTTTGATGATATGAGAAAGGGAGTAGACGAGTTTAATGAAGAATATAAGGGGAAAGTAAAAGCTTGGCAAATTGCTCCTGAAGGGGGAGATCCTGCTAAACAAGTACAAATGGTTGAAGATTTAATAGCCCAGGGAGTAGATGCCATAGCTGTTGTTCCCAATGATCCAGACTCTATGAGACCAGTTTTGGAAAGAGCAAAAGAAAAAGGAATAATAATAATTAGCCATGAAGCTGCAGGTTTAGCTGATGTTGTAGATTATGATATAGAAGCTTTTGACAATGAGTCCTTTGGGGTACTTATGTTTGATGAGTTAGCAAAGGCTATGGATGGTAAAGGTAAATTTGCTGCCATGGTTGGTGGACTAACTATGGAAACTCATATGGCTTGGTATAATGCTGGAATGGAACATATTAAAGCTAACTATCCAGATATGACACCTATATCTGAACAGCCATATGAAGATAAAAATGATGATAAGATTGCGAGAGATAAGGCTCTTGAAATATTAAATGCACATCCTGATTTAAAAGGATTTGTAGGGACTTCAGTTTCTGCTGGAAGTAATATGGCTTCTGTTCTAAAGGAAAGAAATAATACTGACATCAAGGTTGTTAGTTTAGGAATTCCTTCTGTATCAGGTCCTTATCTTGAAGAAGGTTTTATGGTACATGCTCAAACTTGGAGACCTGCAGACGTTGGATATGCAAGTATGGATCTTGCTTATAAGATTTTGAGTGAAAAAGAAATTAAAGATGGAATAGACTTAGGAAGACATGGATATGAGAGTATTAAAATTATAGATAAAGTTGTATATGGTAATGCTCCTTTGGAATTGAAGAAGGGAACATTTGAACCTGGAAAGTATCCATTCTAATTTTTACAACATAAAGACAAAGGAAATGATTTTCCTTTGTCTTTATTATAAACAAGATAGGAGAGAAGTTAATGGAAAACATATTGTTATCAGCAAATAATATTTCCAAGAGTTTTGATGGAGTTCATGCTCTTAAGAATGTTAATGTAGAAATTGAAAAAGGTAAAATTAAATGTCTTGCAGGTGAAAATGGTTGTGGGAAATCAACTCTTGTTAAAATACTATCTGGCGTATATACACCAGATAAAGGAGAAATAAATATTGAAGGCAGAAGCTATAGTCGCTTAACACCAATAACTGCAATAGAAGAGGGAATTCAAGTTATTTATCAAGACTTGTCTTTGTTTTTGCATATGAGTATTGCTGAGAATATAGCTATGAATAAAATGCTTTATAGCAAAAATACATTTATGGACTGGAATGACATTTATCTAATTGCTCAAGAACAATTAGATAAAATAGGAGCTTCCTTAGATTTAGATACTCCTATTAGAAATTTATCTATTGCTAATAGACAGTTAGTAGCAATTTGCAGAGCTTTAAGCTTAGATGCAAAAGTTTTATTTATGGATGAACCTACTACTGCATTGACCAAAAAAGAAGTAGATAGGCTACTATCTATTGTTTTAGGACTAAAAGAAAAGGGTATTTCTGTTGTTTTTATAAGTCATAAATTAAATGAAATTTTCCAAATATCAGACAGTATAACTGTTATTAGGGATGGTGAAAAGGTAGGAGATTTTACTGCCAATGAACTTAATCCCAAAAGTTTGTCTTATTATATGACTGGAAGAGAAGTTGGCTACTCAAGATATAGAAGAAGGGAATCCAATGATAATAAAATTTTAGAAGTTAGAAATCTTACTAAGAAGGGTATGTTTGAGGATGTAAATTTTTCCCTTAGAAAAGGTGATATTTTAGGAATAACAGGATTATTAGGTTCTGGCAGAACAGAAATTGCATTGTCATTATTTGGATTAAATCCTCCTGATGGTGGTCAGATTTTAATAGATAATAAACCCTTAAAAATAGACTCTCCAACTACAGCTATTAAGCATGGTATTGCTCTTTTGCCTGAGGATAGATTGACTCAAGGATTATTTCTTGATAGTAGTGCTAAATTTAATATAACTGCTACAATTTTAGATGAAATTAAGAATGATTTTGGAATAATAGATAGAACTAAGCAGAAAACAATCTCCACTGAAGTAGTAAATAATATGAATGTAAATAATAAGGATATAGACCTCCATGTAAAGAAACTATCTGGTGGAAATCAGCAGAAAATAGCCATTGGAAAATGGATGGTTACCGCTCCTAAGATTTTCATATTAGATACACCTACTGTAGGAGTTGATATAGGTTCAAAATCTGAAATATATAATAAGATTCAGGAACAGGCTAAAGATGGAATGGGAATTATACTTATTTCAGATGAAATAGAGGAAGTCTTAGGAAATTGCAATAAGGTAATAATAATGCATGAGGGTAGGATTATTAAGTATTTAGATGAGGCTGACCTTGATAATGAGAATATCCAAGAGGAAATTTTTCAAATTATCAACAATCCATTGAGGAGGGTAGAAGATGAATAGAAGGTTTAGAAAGTTAAAGCAGATGGAAAAATACTTAATAAGCATATTAACAGTATATATAATAATCGTTAGCACTGTAAGTAAAAACTTTTTATCTATGAATACTTTATTTGACTTGCTTAGAACATCATCTGGCACATTAATATTGGCATCTGGGGTTTTAGTTGTGCTTATATCAGGAGGAATAGATGTTTCTTTTACTGCTATTGCTGTAGTAAGTGGTTATTCATCTATACGATTGATGATTAGCTTAGGGATAGATAATATTTATTTTGCTTTATTATTATCAGCGCTTATAGGATGTTTTCTAGGTATTATAAATGCTTTGATAATTCATTTTTTCAGATTATCTACATTTATTGTTACATTAGGAACATCTAGCGTTTTCTATGGATTCATGACTACATTTATAGGAACAAGCAGTATTTCAGTGGCAGATAAGCCGCAATCTTTATTTAAGTTTGGGACGGCAAAGTTATTTACAATTACTAATGGTTCTGCATCCTATGGAATTCCTTTATTTTTTGTAATGGCTTTGGCAATCCTTATTATAACTTGGTTTGTTTTATATAAGACTATGCTGGGACGAAGTATTTTCGCCATTGGAAATTCAGAGGAATCTGCCCTTAGGGCAGGAATAAATATACTTAAAACTAAGATTTTTGTCTATGCCTATATGGGATTACTCTCAGGCATTATGGGGATAGTCTATTTTTCTGAAATAGATTTGATTAACCCTGTATCTCTAGTTGGAACAGAATTAATGGTTATAGCTGCTGTAGTTATTGGCGGAATACGATTAACAGGTGGTGAAGGTACTATTCTAGGTGCAGTTTTAGGAGTAGCAATTATTCAAATTTTCAAATCCACCCTTGTATTTTTAGGACTATCGACCTCATTGAATGATTTGTTTATTGGAATAATCCTCATAGCTAGTGTTTCCATAATATCATATCAAGAACGTAAGAATAATAGACAACAATTGATATTTACTAAATGATTATAAGAGGTGATTAATTTGAAATCAGTCAATGATATTTTCAGGAAGGATACGAATATATTTGTTTTGTTAGGAGTTTTTGCTATAGTCACACTATTTCTTGGAGCTGCCCTAGGTGGAAAGTTTTTTACTATAAATAATTTTCAATCTATGGCTTTTCAAATCAGTGAATTTGGATTTTTAGCTATAGCTATGTCATTAGCAATGTTAACTGGAGGAATTGATTTATCTATAGTAGCCAATGCAGGACTTTCTGGAATTATAGCAGCCTTTGTATTATCGGGGAAATTTTTTAATATAGAAACTGTTGGTAGTGGAGTTACAATATTGATTGCAGTATTTGCAGCATTATTATGTTCTACATTATGTGGGTTATTTAATGGATTATTGATATCAAAATTATCTATTCCTCCAATATTAGCTACCTTAGGAACTATGATATTTTATACTGGAATAGGTATGGCTTTGACTAATGGTGAGAGTGTCAGAGTGGGAGTAAAAGGTTTTTCTAAATTTAGTTCAAGGACATTCTTTAATATCCCATATATTTTTATTTTACTCCTTCTTACTTTTATTTTAGTTTCCTTCATATTATCCAAAACAAAATTTGGAACTCAAATATATATGGTTGGACAAAATTCAGTGGCATTAAGATTTTCAGGCATTGATTCTGAAAAGGTGCTGATAAAAACTTATTCTATGATTGGGTTTTTAGTAGGAATATCTTCTTTGATTATTATTTCTAGAGTCAATTCTGCTAGAATGGGATTTGGAGACACCTATCAGCTGCAAACAATTTTAGTAGCTGTATTAGGTGGGATTGATCCAGATGGAGGTAAGGGGAAATTATTTGGTGTTGCATTGGGAATGACAGTTTTACAATTTCTTCAAAGTGCATTTACAATATTTCAATTTACTCCATATGCTAAAAAACTTATTTGGGGAGCGTTATTATTATTTGTAATGATTTTGAACTTTTTAATTGATAATGGAAAATTATTTAAAATATCAAAGAGAGTAAAAAATAATTGAATGGGAGTGATATAGATATGGATTTTAAGCCAGTATATAAAACTATATTAGGAGAACTTGATAAGGTATTTGAAAGAATCAATTATAAAGATGTGGAAGTTCTAATGGATATGATAAATAGTTCCAATAGAATATTTTTAATGGGAGTAGGTAGGGAAGGACTTGCAACTCGTGGTTTTGCTATGAGATTGATGCATTATGGGAAACAAGTACATTGGTGTTGGGATGATACAACTCCAGCTGTTACAGCAGATGACCTTTTTATCTTTACATCTGGTTCTGGAGAAATAGGTCATATTCACTATGTAGTAAATGAGATTAAGAAAGTTGGGGCAAAAATAGCTCTTGTGACAGGAGTGCCTGATAGAAAGACAGCAGAGTTAGCAGATTTTGTTTTATGGGTACCTGCAAGTGTTTACAAGGGGAAGGATAATGTAGTACCGTCTATTCAGCCTATGGGGAATTTATTTGAGCAATCACTGTTTATACTTTTTGACATGGTTATTATGGCGCTTGTAGATAGCAGTGAAAATACATTTGAAAAGATGGCTCAGAACCATAGGAATTTTGAATAATTATTTTAAATAGACATATTGAGAGAAGGGATATATATGTACTTTATTGGAATTGATATTGGAACTACATCAGTAAAGATACTTGCCATAGATGAATTAGGTGAAATTATAAAAACCGTTACTAAAGAATATCCTATTTACTTCCCTCAACCAATGTGGTCTGAACAAAATCCAGAAGATTGGTGGAATCAGACATTAAATGGATTAGATGAATTATTTAATGTACTTGACAAGGAAGAAGTGAAGGCTATAGCATTAAGTGGACAAATGCACGGATTAGTTATTCTTGATGATGAGGATAAAGTTATTAGACCAGCCATACTTTGGAATGACCAAAGGACTGAAAAACAATGTTATTACTTGAATAATGGGATTGGTAAAGAGAAGGTTTCTAATTGGACTGGTAATATTGCATTAACAGGTTTTACTGCACCTAAGATATTATGGTTAAGAGAGAATGAAACAGATAATTTTAACAGGATTAAAAAGATTATGCTGCCAAAAGATTATCTGGCATATAACCTAAGCGGCGAATTTGCAACTGATATGTCTGATGCTTCGGGAACTTTATATTTAGATGTAAAGAATAGAAAATGGTCAGAGGATATGCTGGATGTCCTTGGTATATCTACAGAGCAGTTGCCTAAACTTTATGAATCCTTTCAGGTTATTGGAAATATAAAAGAAGAGATTGCCCAAAGATTAGGTTTAGCAAATGATGTAAGGGTTGTAATTGGTGGTGGAGATCAGGCAGTTGCAGCAGTTGGTGGAGGTATAGTTGGGGAAAATACATGCTCAGTATCCTTGGGAACCTCTGCTGTGGTTTTCGCTAATTCGGAGAATTTTGTAGTAGATGATAATAATAGGCTTCATTCCTTTTGCAATGCAAATGGAAAGTACCATGTTATGGGTGTTACATTAGCAGCAGCAGCTTCTTTAAAATGGTGGGTTGAAAATATAAACAAGTCAAATTTTAATGATTTATTAGATGAAGCTAAGGAAGCAGAGATTGATAATAATATTTTTTTCTTACCCTATTTAATAGGAGAGAGAACTCCCCATAATGACCCTAATGCTAGGGGAGTGTTTATCGGTATGAATATAACAACGGAAAGAAAAGATATGACAAGAGCCATATTAGAGGGCGTAGCATTTTCTCTTCGTGATACTTTTGAAATTATGAAGGATATGGGAATGGATATTTCTGAAATAACCATTAATGGCGGAGGTGCAAGGTCTGATTTATGGTGTCAAATTATGGCAGATGTTTTAAATGTAAAAGTGAATAAAGTAAATTCGGATGATGGTCCTGCATATGGAGCTGCAATTTTAGCAGCTGTAGGGTATGGATTATTTGATTCTGTAGATAAGGCTTGTAATAACTTTATAAAAATAACTAATACAATTGAGCCAAAGAAGGCTCAGGCTTTAGTATATGATGAAAAATATAATAAATTTAAAAAATTATATCCTGGTGTAAAGAGCTTATTTTGATGATTTGGAGATATAGTACGATGGGCCTATCTGCCTAGCAGATTTTGACAAAAAAGTATTACTATATTACAATGGAATTAAAGAAAAAATAGGAGGGGATAAGATGAAGAAGAAAATTGGAAGAAAGCAGGTACTATTTATTGTAACCATGGTGATAATGAGTTCACTTTTAGTACCTACGGTATTTGCAGCTGATACTTACGCTACATTAAAGGGAGTTTTCGCAGATATCAAGATTTTTAGCAATGGACAGCAAGTGTACTTAGATACTAAACCTCTAATTATTAACAGTACAACATATGTTCCTGTAAGAGCGTTGGGTAATGTACTTAATAAGGAAATTGGCTGGAATCAGCAAGATCGTAGAATAGATATCAACGATAGATTCGATGAGGGTTATAATTATGCTTTAGTACAATTAAATGAGAAGCAAAATCAAATTCTTAAATTGGAAGAAAGAATAAAAGAATTAGAGGATGATAAGTCAAGCAGTAAGAAGGGTAAGATTTCCAATTTGTCTGATATGGAAAAGTACTTAAATAAAGAATATGATAAGTATGAAAAAATTGGATTCGATATTAAATTATCAGGAAGTACAAAGGATATCAAGGTAAAGATTTATGTAAATAAGAAGGATGATTCTAAATGGAGTTCATTATCACAATCAAAGATTAAATCCTATGTTCAAGATATAGTTGATGATATTCAAGACGAATTTAAAAATGCTGATATATCTGGATATATTGAAAATGAATATACAGATAGACAAGAAGTAGATTTTGAGGTTAATTCAAAAGGAAAATTAACAATAGACTATGATTATAAGTCTAGTGGTAAGAATAAGATAAAAGATTTAGTTGATATGGAAGATTATCTAAAGGATTACTATGGTAAATATGATGGTATTCGTTTTGATTTCACACTAAAAGGAACAGAAAAAAGTGTTAGGGTATATATTGATGTTAAAAGCTCAGACTGGAGAAATTATGACTATCAAGAAAAGTTCCTAGAAAGAGTATATGAAGATATTACTTATGAATTTAGTAAAGCAGAAGTATACGGATATATTAACGATGACGATTATTACTTCACCTTTGACTCAAAGGGTAAGGTGAAAATAAAATAAAGTAAAATACAGGGTGTTGTTCACTAAGAACAGCACCCTGTATTTTTTATAGATATTATTTAAGAGCTGCTATGGTTTTGGATAATTCCATAATACTTTCTGATAACTGATTTAGCTTTCCTTCTATTCTAACCAATAGGTATATAGATAAGACTATTGGGAAGCCAAGATTAGCTATACCAGAGTATATTTCCTCCATCTAATCACCCCTTTTATTTCAATTGCAGCTGATAATTAAAAGAATTAAAATTGTTTAAAAACTAGAAAAGGGGACAATCTGTCCCCTTTGATTAGATGCTTAGTTTATTTACTGTTGTACTTACTATTCTAGCATCATTAGCTTTTACCAAATCCAACATTTTAGAATTAAATACATTACAGTTTATTATAGTAGTCATAGCCTGAGATACTTCCTCAGGTGTTATATTTGACTTTGGTTCCTCTATGCTTATTATAAACTTTTTATTAGCTTCATCAAGGAATTCCATTTCTAATTTAGTCTTTTCCATTAGTTCACCGCCTTTCTATTAAATTTAGTGAATAGTGAAGAGTTATTCACTAATTAAGCTGGTAGTTTCAACCTTTTGCACTTTTAATAAGGATTTTTCCTGTAGACCAGCTATAGTTGTAGCAGCAGCGTGTAAATTTGCATCATCAGCTGTAGTCTTTATTTGTGAAAAGGTTTTTGATAGGGTTTTTTGTTTTCCATTTACCATACCGCCATCAAGCTCAAGTTTTAGTGCTAACTTTTCCTTTACAGTTTCCATTGCCATATTATCACCTCCTTCCTACATTTATTAAATAGAAATAGAAAAGATAATTTACTATGGGAATTTTAGGGTTTTAATCTCATATTTAAAAAGATAATAGTAAATGATATACTAAAATCAAAGAAAAATTTAAGGATGGTCATATGAATTTTAGAAAATTACTTACAAATAATAAATTATTGGTTAGATTAATAATTTCATATTTAATAACCTCTGTCTTACTTACGAGTATTTTAATGTTGGTGGTATCACATTTTATATCCTCTAGAACTAAGATAAAGACTACTGAAACACAAATGGAATTAATGCGTCAGTCCTATAATACTGCTTATTATGCATTGACAAATATTTATGGAGATTTTTATGTTTTATGGTCTAGAGATGAAGATATAGGAAGGATTTTACGAGAAACTAATATATCTGAAGAAGACATTAAAACAATATCTAAAATCATAGATAATTCTGCCTTTAGAGATGATTTAGTTGACTCAGTATATATAATAAATAAGAAGGCAAATTTAGTTATATCTAGTATTTATTCTTAGGATATATTAGGCAAATATTTAGAAATGAAAAGGGAGTTACTTTAAATGATTATATTATTAGTTGTAGAATAGATAAGGCTAAGGAATTGCTGATTAATACAGATAGTACTGCAAAAGACATTTCTGAATCAGTAGGATATTATGATAATAGATATTTCTATACTTTATTTAAGAAGAAGGTAGGAATGACTACTGAGGAATTTAGGAAACTACGAAAGGAGGAGTTATCTAAATGAAAATAAATGGTATGATAAAGATAGTTGTAACACTTATAATAGTTATAGTAATTTTATCTATAGGTCTTGTAGTTACTACAATTAAACTGAAAACTATGAGTAAGAATGCAGTAAAGCAAGATACTCCTATAGTAGTTGATAAAGACTCGGAAGATATAGTAGTAAAACTAGAAGAAAAACCTATTAAGGAAGAATTGGAAGAAAAGATAGATGAATCTATTAAAGAACCTCCTATTGGAGAAGTTATAGACAATGACTTATTAAAAGAAGACGAATCTAGGAATGAGAAATCCAGCATTAATAATAAGTCAGAAAAAGACAAGTCGGAAAAAGATAAGCAGAAGAAAGATAAACCAAATAAGGATAAATCGAATAAAGATAAACTAGAAAAGAATAAACAAAATAAAGATAAATTGAATCAAGATAAGTCAAATAAAGAAGATAATAACAATAAGAATAATAACAAAAAAGATATGGATGGTAAAAAGGATAGATCTAAAGAAGAAAAATCAATGATGAAATCTAAATATATATCTAAAGAGGAGGCAATCAAAATTGGATTAAATAAGGTAGGCGTTGGGGCAGAATTAATTAAAATAGAATCTGATTTTGATGGTAATCCACCTAAATATAAATTAGAAATAGTATTAGGAAACTATGAATACGAGATGGAGATCCATGGAATAACTGGTGCAGTAATAGATTTTGAAAAAGATGAGATAGATGATTAAAAGATTATAAGTATTGAAAACTCTAGACTTATAAAAAACAAACACAAAGATATTCTACATGTTGGAAATTTAGGAAAGATAAATTTTGATAGGAATTGAACTTGTTGATGGTGACGGAAAATCGTAAGATGAAAGTAAGAAATAGAAAAGGAGATGATTTTCATGACAAAGAAAACAATTAAAAAAGCATTACCTGTTGTAATAGGAACATTAGTTATAGCTTTAACAACGCCTATTATTCCAGCTAATTTATATGTAGAAGCAAGTAAGGGGGCTAAGGTTTCAAATTCTAAATCTCAAGATAAGAAGGCAGCAGAAAAGAAAGCTTCCAAAAAGAAGAATGTAGATAAGAAGACAATAGATAAGGTAAAAAGTGAAAATTATATTAGTTTGGAAAAAGCCATAGAAATTGCAATGAAAAGAGTTGATAAGAAGAAATTAAAAGTTACAGATTATGAAATCGTATTAACTTATGATGATCCACATTATCTTGTTGAAATAACTACTACGAATAACTCTAAAGTTTATGAAGTTTATAATATTAAAGTAGATGGGATTACTGGAGAGATTGAAGATGTCAAGGTAGAAAAGATTAAAGGAGAGCATAAGTCTAAAACAAATAATGGAAGATTTATTTCAAAATACGAAGCTAAAATGACTGCACTAAAAGAGGTAAAAGATAAACAAGCATTTATAACAGGTTTTGAAATTGAATTAGAGAAAAAGATACCACATTATTTAATAGAGGTTAAGACTTTTGAGTACAAATATTTAATTAAGGTTAATGCTGAAAATAAAGAAGTCTTTGAATTAACAAAGGATGTAAGAGATAAAGATGATAAAGATACTTATTATGACCATGAATATAAAGTAAAAGGAAACTCAGATAAAATCAAAAAAGATAACAAAAATAAAAAAACAGTAGTTGATGTAAAATATATTACGGAAAAAGAAGCAATAAAGATTGCTCTTGATAAGATTGGCAGAGATGTGAAAGTTAAAGAAATTGAATTTGATAAAGATGATAATCCACCAAAATATGAAATTGAAATGTATAATAAGGATTATAGTTATGAAATAGAGGTTCATGCTATAACTGGATCTATACTAAAATTTGAAAGAGATAAAGACTAGAAGGTATGATATTTGTATAGAATAGTAGAGTAAATTTAGCTAAGTATTATATTTGATATCTAGAATCAAATATAATACTTAGCTTATTTATTGCTGCACCTTTTACATTTATTAAATAGAAAAGATAATTTAGTATGGGTATTTTAAAGGTTTATGGGTATTAAATAATTATACTAAAGAAGTGAGGTGCATATAGTGAATAAACAAAAATACAATTTTGATGAAATAATTGATAGAAAACTTAGTAATTCTATAAAGTGGTGGGAAAGCAAGGATATACTCCCTATGTGGATAGCAGATATGGATTTTAAAGTGGCAGATGAAATACTAGATGCCATGAAAAAGACTATTGACCATGGTATTATAGGCTATGATGATAAGCCAGATTCTTTTTATGAATCTATAATTAATTGGGTGAAGGATAGATATAATTGGGAAATTAAAAAGGAATGGTTAGTATTTACACCTGGGGTGGTGCCAGGATTAGGTATTTCTATAAAGAGTTTTTCTAAGGAAGGAGATAAGGTAATAATACAACCTCCAGTATATCCACCTTTTTATAGGGTTATAGAGAATAACAATAGAAGAGTAGTAGAAAATTCTCTAATATATAAAGAGAATAAATATATAATGGATATTGATGATTTAGAGAAAAAAATAGACAAAGATGTAAAAATGGCTATGATTTGCAGTCCTCATAATCCAGTAGGCAGGGTATGGAAAAAAGAAGAATTAGAGGTCTTTGGAAATTTATGTTTGAAAAATAATATTATAATGATATCTGATGAAATACATTGTGATTTGACTTTTAGCGACTATAAACATATTCCCTTAGCATCAATATCTGATGAATTTGCTAATAATACAATAACCTTTATGGCGCCAAGTAAAACTTTTAATATAGCAGGATTATTTGCTTCTGTAGCTATTATACCTAATGAAAAACTTAGAAAGCTTTATAATGATACTATTGAAAATATGGAAATAACTCATACTAATGGATTTTCCATAATAGGATTTGAAGCAGCATATAAATATGGGAGAAATTGGCTAAATCAAGCAATTAGATATATAGAAGATAATGCTGATTTCGCAGTTGATTATATTAATAAAAACATTCCAGAAGTAAAGACATATAAACCTGATGGAACATTTTTAATGTGGTTGAATTTTAATTCTCTAGGAAAGACTTCAGAAGAAATAAATGAGCTATTAATAAATAAAGGTAAAGTTCAACTAAATAATGGAGCAGCTTTTGGAACTGCAGGAGAAGGATTTTTCAGACTTAACATTGGTTGCCCACGAGAAGTTTTAAAAGAAGGTTTAGATAGAATAAAAAAAGCTATCCAGTAAAATTTCAATAACTTCCATTTTTGGTGCCTGGCACCGAAAATGGAAGTTGTTTTATTATTAAGATTATCTATAGATTGTTAAGAATCTATAGATAATCTTAATTGGACTTCAATATGTGTGAGTGGTAGACTAAATTTGATAAAATTCATACAGGGAGGAATACATAGTGAAAAGACTAATAGCATTGATTTTGATATTTACAATGATGTTTACATTTACAGGTTGTGGAAAAAAACCAACAGTAGAAGAACCTACAACTCCAGAAGTTGCTCAGGATACTGAAAAAGATAAGGAAGAGGTTAATGAAAAGCCTTTTGAAGGAACTACTTTAGAGGTTTTATTTGCTTATGGTGGTGCAGATAATTCATTTCCTGCATTTACTGAAAAAACTGGCATAAAGATTGAAGCCTTAAGTATGTCAACAGGATCGGCTCTTGCTAAGTTACAGGCTGAAAATGGAAAGACTACTGCTGATATCTGGTTTGGCGGTGGAGTGGATAGTTATTTAAATGCTAGAGATTTAGGTTATTTAGAGCCATATAAATCACCAAATCTATCTGCTATAAATCCTCAATATTGTGATAAAGATGGACATTTTTCTGGACTTGCTTTAGTTCCAGCAGGATTTATAGTAAATAATGATCTTCTTAAAGAAAAAGGACTAGAAGCTCCAAAAACTTGGGAAGATCTAGCAGACCCAAAATATAAGGGTGAAGTAATGATGGCTAACCCTGCAATATCAGGAACTAACTATGCTATAGTTAGTGGACTTATTCAAGCTTGGGGAGAAGAAAAGGCTTGGGACTATTTCAAGAGATTAGATAAAAATATTGAATTCTATGCCAAGGGTGGCGGAGAACCACTTGATAAGGTAGCAGCTGGTGAATTTGCCATAGGAGTAGTTGCTATTACTGGAGGTACTTTTGCTGCTGGAGATACTAATCCAACTAGTGTAGTTTATCCAGAAGATTTAATTCCATGGACTCCTGCACCAATAGCTATATTTAAGGCAACGGAAAAATTAGAAGCTGCAAAGGTATTTATAGATTGGTATTTATCACAAGAGGGACAAACTATACTTAGAGAAGCAGATGCTAGAATTATGGCTAGAGATGATGTAGATGCTCCAGAGTTAATGAGTGGTTTAGATAAGAGTAAACTTATAGATTTTGATTTAGAATTAATGGGTAAAGACAGAGATGCTATCCTTGAGAGATGGGGAGCTTTAGTTGGTGATAAATAGTAAAGATAAAAGGGGAAGAGCTGATTTTAAGGCTCTTTCCTTTGACTATATAATAGATAAATTAATTTTATTTATGATAATTATAAGTTTACTTGTTTTCATTTTATATCCTATTATAATGGTTATATCTACATCTATATATGAAAAAGGAGTCTTTTCTCTTGATAATTATAAGACTTTGTTAAGTCCTCAAAATATTAAATTAATAAAGAATAGCCTGTTTGTCTCAACCTTATCTTCAATATTTGGGACTTTTTTTGCATTATGTATAGCATTATTTACATTTTTACAAAAAGGACGGTTAAAAAAACTCATTCATCGTTCTTTAATGATTACTATGATATCTCCACCTTTTGTTTCGGCTTTAGCACTTATTATGCTTTTCGGACGTAGGGGGCTTATTACCTATAATTTATTGGGGCTTAGTGTTAATCCTTATGGTTGGCAAGGAATTGTTTTGCTTCAAACTATCGGGCATATATCCCTTGCCTCAATGATGCTTATTACAACATTAAATTCTATAGATTCTAGACAAATACTAGCATCTAGAGATTTAGGGGCTACACCTATGGAAACTCTTTTTAATGTAATATTACCTGCTGTTTTTCCTGGAATTATGTCTGTGTTATTTTTGCAATTTACTATGAATTTAGCTGATTTCGGTACTCCTATAATTATAGGAGGAAGGTATAAGGTATTGGCAACAGAAGCATATATGACTATATTTTCTACGGCAAATTTAGGTAAAGGTGCGGCTATATCGGTTCTTCTTATACCACCGGCTATAATTGCATTTCATTTTTATCGTAAAAATATGTCTAAGATAGATAATTTAACAGATGGAGCTAAATCTATTGGAGCAGATAATTATGAATTCAATTTACCTGTAGCTTTTAAATTTGTACTTGCTTTGGTAACAGGGATATTTTTCTTTTTGATGATTTTAAAATATGGCAATATATTTTTATCTGCTATATCTACTAATTCATCGGGGAAACTAATATTTACCTTGAGTCATTTTAATAAAGTTAAATCAGCACATTTGCCAGCTTTATATAGAAGTATTGTACTTTCTGTAACCTCTGGGATAATATCTTCTATAATAGGTATTTTACTGTCCTATTATACTCATAGAAGAAATATTCCTTTAATGAAGAATATGGAGTTTATTTCATCTTTACCATATATAATTCCAGGTATATTTTTTGGACTTGGTTATGTTGTAGCCTTTAATGATAAACCTTTATTATTGACAGGGACTTCAGCAATAGTAATATTAAACTGTACCTTTAGGCATATTTCTGTATCAAATAAAGCAGCAAATGCTACTTTTACAACAATGGATAAAAAAATTGAAGATGCGGCTAGGGATTTAGGTGCATCTAGATTTAGAATATTTGTAGATATTATATTTCCCCTATTAAAATCTACATTTCTTATTAGTTTTATCAATACATTTACGGCTTCCATGACTACAGTAGGAGCAATTATTTTCTTGGTTTCTCCAAGAAATGTTGTAGCTAGTATTGAGATGTTCAAGGATATTTCAAATGGTCAATATGGTTTAGGAGCAGTAATGGCAAGTTTTCTAATTATTATAACGGTTTCTGTTAATTTAATTGCCATAAGGCTATTAGCTAAGGAGAGGGAGTAAGTATGTTTTTACAATTAAAAAATTTAACTAAGCTTTTTGACAAAAATAATGGAGTGAGGAATTTTAATTTGAATGTGGAAGAAGGAGAATTTGTAACTATATTAGGACCTTCTGGGTGTGGTAAGACTACTACTTTAAATTTATTAGGAGGTTTTTTAAGACCTGATAGTGGACAGATTTTGTTAGATGGTGTAGATATTACAAATCTTCCTCCGGAAAAGAGACCAATCTCTACTGTATTTCAAAGTTATGCTCTTTTTCCTCATATGAATGTAATAGAAAATGTTGCATATGGAATTAGATTCTATAGAAAAGAAAAAAGGAAGAAGGCTATGAAAATAGCTAAGGAATATATTGATATAGTAGGGCTTACAGGATACGAAAATAGCAGAGTAGGAAATTTAAGCGGAGGGCAACAGCAAAGGGTAGCACTTGCTAGGTCAATGGCAACTAATCCTAAGATATTGTTACTAGATGAGCCACTTAGCAATTTAGATGCAAGTCTTAGGGTTAGAATGCGTGAGGAATTAAAGGAACTTCAAAAAAGATTAAATATTACCATGATTTTTGTGACTCATGACCAATCTGAAGCACTTTGTCTATCAGATAAAATTGTTGTAATGGACAAAGGAGATATAGTACAGATAGGTACTCCAAGAGAAGTTTATTTTTATCCTGCCAATCAATATATTGCATCGTTTATTGGTAAATCTAATTTTTTAGATGATAATGATAAAACCCATATGATTCGGCCAGAGGATATTAAAATCATTAAAGATAAGAAGGGAGAATATATAATTAAGAATAAAATATTTATGGGGCAATATACAGAATATAGAATTGAGAATAATAAGCATATATTAGACGTGAATTTATCAGGAAAAGAAGGCAGTGATTTTGAGATTGGCGATTTAGTTAATATAGAAATTTAAATAACTTCAGTTTTTGGTGCCTGGCACCAAAAACTGAAGTTATTTTGATATATAGATAATTACCATAAAATTAAACTAAAGCGTTAAAGTGTAAGGGTTAATATATAGGGTATATATATAAAAAGCATGAAGGGGGAAAGAAAGATGAAACTAAAAGGAAGGCTTCTGATATTTACTACAATAATTTGCATTATTTCAATTTTACTTATTTCAATTATTAATTACTCTATATCAACCAAAAAACTTGAGAAAGAAATGAGTAATAAGACAATCTTAGAAGCAAACAAGACAGCTCAGGAGGTGGATAAATGGCTAGCATTACAAAAGAATACCCTAGGATCTGTGCTGGATATAATTTCATATAATGATAATCATGATAAAAACTATATTGAAGGCATTATGACAAAAATAACAAAAGACAATCCAGGTAATACTTATTATCTTAGTTATAGCAATAAAGAAACTTATTTTCCAGAAGGTGTAAGTGTATCACCGGATTTTGATGGAACTACAAGGCTGTGGTATATAGGTGCAATGAGTACTGAAGATTTTTTTATAACAGAACCTTATATAGATGCCATAACTGGTGATATGGTAATTACTATTTCTAAAAAGTTTAAAACCAACTCTAATATTGAAGGAGTAATGGCAACAGATATATCTATTGAATATTTAGTAGACTTAATTGATGCAGCTGATTATGGAGATGGTTCGTATGCATTTTTAGTAGATGACAAAGAAAATGTACTTACTCATTTAAATGATGAATTTAAGCCTAATAAGGATGGCAGTTTTAAGAAAATAGATGGACTATTGGAAGGTAAAATAGCTAGTTTTATAGATAAAACAGAAATAAATATTAAAGATAGAGTTATAAAGGATTTTGATGGAGTAGATAGACTTTTCTTTTATGGAAATGCGAAGGAATCTAATTGGTTAGTAGGAGTTGCTGTAACAGAAGAAAGTGTAATGGGTGCTATTAATAGAGTTGTTTATCTTACAATACTAGCAGCAATAATTGTGATTTCTATATCTGCTGTATTAGCTTTATATATGGCAAATATCATAACTAATCCTATAAAAGAATCTGTTAAGATTGCTGAAGACATATCTAATTTAAATTTATCTATATCAATTGAAGAAAAAAATATTAATAGGAAAGATGAGTTAGGAGAAATGTATGGATCCTTTGATGATACCATTAAGAAGTTGAGAGTATTTATGGAGGACATGGATAAAGCCATTAGAATAAATCATCAGGTAAATAAAGACACAGTGGACAAAATTCATTATTTATTAGGACAAGCAGAAGACACTTCAGCTACAACAGAAGAATTATCAGCAGGTATGGAAGAAACATCTGCTGCTACTATATCTATAAATGAGTCAGCTAGTGAAATAGAGAATGCATTATCTGATTTCGCAGAGAAAGTAGAAGATGGGGCAAATACATCTAATGAAATAAGTGTAAAAGCAGATAAACTTAGCAATCAATTTATTCAAGCTAAAGATAAATCTATGGAGATGTACTCTAATGCAAGAGAAGAAATAGAAAAAGCTATAACTGCTTCAAAAGAAGTAGGAAAAATAAATGTGTTATCCAATGCAATACTAGCAATATCAGAACAAACATCACTCTTATCCTTAAATGCAGCTATAGAAGCAGCAAGGGCTGGAGAATCTGGAAGAGGTTTTGCTGTAGTTGCAGAAGAAATAAGGAAATTAGCAGACAACTCTAATTCAACAGTAGGTGAAATACAAATTGTAACGGAGGACATTATAAAAGCAGTGGAGCAGTTAACAGAAAGAATATCTATTGTGATGAGCTTCTTGGAGAATGATGTAGTTAATGATTATGAGATGATGGTAGATGCAGTAATCCAATATAAGGAAGATGGGTCTCATTTAAATAATATAATTTCAGACCTTAGTGCAACAGCAGAAGAACTTGCAGCAACTGTAAATCAAATATCAATATCTATTAATGAAGTATCAACTACTGTAGAAGAATCAACTGTAGCTACTACCAATATTGCTGAAAAGAATATGAATATAGTAGAAGCTATAAATGATATAAGTAAAATAATTGAAAAAAATAAAGATATATCCAATAGACTGGAGGAAATTGTTTCTCAGGTTAGGTTTTAAAATAAATTACAGGTAAAATGAAGAGAGTTAGTAATTAAATAATAATTATAATATATTTTATGTCAAATTTCTTAATTAATTTAGAAATAAAAATAAGCTAGATTTTAGTAATCTAGCTTATTTTTATTTTGTCAGATATGAAAAATAATATGTCATCACTCGATATAATTTTATTTATAAATACAATAAAGACAAAATTATTTGATTATTCTAACAACGGTGTAAAAAAGAAAGTTTTTGTAATAAATAAAAAAAAATTTCATATATGACAGATATGTTTATACAATAACAATTATTGTAATTATTCTATAATTTTTTTATCCAATAAATTATAGAATAATTGAGTCAAATTACAATAAACTTTTTATTTCGATATATATAGGGACAAAAATATTAAATATTAACAATTATTTATACTGAAAAAGTATGTCGGAATTTACTTCTAGACTTTGTTTAAAGACTTAATTATGATATATGTAAAATAGATTATAGATGTTTGAAAAATAAAAAACTTAAACAATATCTTAGAAGTTTTAGTGAAAGTATATATAACATTGTATTCATTGTTAAACTTTCTTAATACATATTTAAAAGAAGGAGGTGTAATTAGGTTTTTTATAAAATAAATTAAAGGAGGAATATTTATGTCAAAGAACAAACAGGAAAAAAGAGTATTGTCCCTACTACTAACTCTTGTTATGGTATTGGGGTGTTTTGCATCATTTGCTTATGCAGAAGACGACCAACTTAGCTTACCAGAAGAAAACTTAAATGTATTCTCCATAGAAAAAATTACAGATGAGGTAAAGGAAGATATTGACAGTGAAGATTTATTGGAAGTATTAGTGTATATGAAAGATCAGATTGATGTAGAAAAGGTGTCTTATAAAGCAAAGTCTAGATTAACATCTGCTGTGAATCCACATCAAACTAAGCTCAAAGTTAGAAGTGCTGTTATAGATGCGCTTCAGGATAATGCTGAAATGACTCAAGCTGATATCCAAACGTACTTGAAGCAAGAAATGGAAAAGGAAAATGTAATAGAGTTTACACCATATCATATAGTTAACATTATATATGTAAAGGCTAAAAAGGAAGTAATAGGAAAACTTTCTTATATGCCAGAAGTAGAAAAGATATATAAAAATAGGACTTATACTCTAGATATACCAGAAACAAATAGTGAAGCAGAACTATCTGCTACTGGAGTAGAGTGGAATATAGAAACAGTAAAAGCAGATAAAGTATGGGACTTAGGATATAATGGTACTGGAATAGTAGTGGCTACTATAGACTCTGGAGTTAAATGGGATCATCCAGCTCTTAAAGATAAGTGGAGAGGATATAACCCAGTTACAGGGAAAACTAATTCAAATGGTAATTGGTTTGATCCAGTGTATAATTCTTCATTACCAGCAGACTCTGATTCTCATGGAACTCATGTAATGGGAACAATGGTAGGACAGGAATCAAACGGAGCAAACAAAATAGGAGTTGCACCAGGTGCAAAATGGATAGCAGCAAGAGTATTTAATAAAAATGGTTCAACAACAGATAAGATACTTTTAGATGCTGCACAATGGATGCTAGCTCCAGGTGGAGATCCAAAGAAAGCTCCAGATATAATTAATAACTCATGGGGCGGAGGAGCAGGAATAGATGATTGGTATAGAAGAGCTGTTATAAACTGGAGAGCAGCAGGAATATTGCCAGTATTTGCAGCAGGTAATCAAAGAAAGGGAGAACCTGCACCATGGCCAGGCTCAATTTCATGCCCATCTAATTATCCAGAATCATTTGCAGTAGCAGCAATGGATAGAAATAATGTACGAGCATACTTTTCAAAACTAGGACCATCACCATATGATGAAACCTTAATTAAACCAAATATATCTGCACCAGGAGTAAACATAAGGTCATCAATACCTAGTGGGTATGGAAATTCATCAGGTACTTCAATGGCAGCACCAGCAATCTCAGGAGTAGCAGCACTAATTTTATCAGCTAATAATTCCCTATCAGTGGAAGAATTAGAAAGAGCTATAACTAGTACAGCAATGCCACTAACAGATACAACATATCCAAAATCACCAAACTTTGGTTATGGTTATGGCATGGTTGATGCTTTTAAAGCAGTTTCATCAGTAGTAAGATAAGATTCTATTAAAATAAAATCCAAGGATCCTATTTCTATTGGGCTTAATATTGATGATAACCCCCCTTCATATTTCTGAATAGTGGGGGTTTATCATTTTTCTAAGCAATGATCTGCCGCTAGCTAAGCTGGTTTATAATTATTAATAGGAAAGTTGTAACTTAATTTTGATTCATATAAAGAAAAGCAATAGTTAAAATTTTATCATTTATAACTATAATTTTACTTAGGAAGGCTTATGGAGTATAATCAATTCGAAAAGGAAAAGGAGGTTATAATATGATAAAATTAAAGAAAAGTATTAGTTTAATACTTCTAGTGTTATTATTGTTAACTTTATTAGTTGGCTGTGGAAAGAAGGATGAAACTGTAGATACTCAGACTGAAGCTAATGGTAATGATGTAACTAATGAAATTCCTGAAATTCAATTTTCTTGGGGATTAGATTTACATACTGCTTTACCATTTATACCATTAAATAGGGTTGAAGAATTTAAAGAAAGAGGAATTTATCTAAATGCTCTATCTGATGATAAATACGAATTAATTGAAGACGGGAAGCCATTAGCTGTACTAAGCTTTGTATCTACAAAAGGTGGTTCTGAAGTAGCAACGATGATGGGACAAGGTCATTTAGATGCGGCACTTTCATCAAATACTGCCATACTTACGGCTATTGATAGTGGAACTGATATAAAAATACTATGTCCTATTCAAACAGGTGGAATATCCTTTGTTTCTTCACCAGATATTCATGCCAAGGGGTGGGACGAAGTAAAAGAATATATATCAAATTCTGAGGCACCAGTAATGATTGGTTACCATTCACCTGTTAGTGGGCCTAGAATATTGATTGAAACTATACTTAAAAAGGAAGGTTTTAAAATCACTGAGGATCCAAATCAAATTGATGCAGATGTTCTTATGGTAGATCTTAAGGGACAAAATAATCTGATTCCATCTTTATCAAGTAAACAAGTTGATGCATGGGTAGGCCCTACAGCATATCCAGAAATTGCTGAATCTAAAGGGATGGGAAATATAGCCATGAATTTAAAAGATTTTCCCCCTACAGATACTTGGACTAATTTTCCATGTTGTGTATATTCCGTTAGAGAAGAAGTTTTAAATAAATATCCAGAGGTTTTTAGTGCATTTGCAAGACTATTAAATGAAACTTGTAATTATGCTATGGAAAATAAAGAGGACGCTGCAAAGATATTTTCTGATGTTGTAGGTGTAGAAAAAGAAACAGCTGAAAAATCAACAATTACTTATACTACTGATCCAGATGAAAATTGGTTAAAAGGAATAAATGTATATGTAGATGGATTAAATGAAATGGGAAAATTTTCTGGACGTTTTAAGGATAAATCTTTTGATGAAGTTGTAGAAAAGGCATTTGATTTTTCATATATTAAAAAAGTTAGAGGAGAGTAAAATGTTGTCTCACAAAAGAAGATTTTCAGGAGTGAATATCTATGAGTAATTCTCTAAAGAGAACTTTGATAAGTCTTGTAGTTCCAGTTATACTCATCTGTATATGGACTATTTTTGCAAATAAAATAGACAATCCCATAATTTTACCTAAATTAAGTCAAGTATTAAGTAATTTTATACATGCTACAGATGATTTTATAGGTCTTGGTTCTCTTCCTAAAAATATTTCGGTCAGTATTATAAGGGTAATGTTAGGCTATTTAGTAGGTACAATAGTAGCATTACCATTGGGGATATTTATGGGGTATAAAGAAAAAATAAATTTGCTTTTTAGTAAAACCATCAATATTATAAGACCAGTACCATCAATATGTGACATGTCACATATTGATGGCTATGTGACTAAAAATAATATGGGACAAAGCGATATAGAAATGGTGTAA